>NZ_JBVJNZ010000002.1:304601-522378 GCF_055583445.1 Streptomyces sp. NPDC104761
GGGGAGGACGCGTCTCCCCGCACCCCGAACAAGGCGGGGTTGTGTTCCAAAACGCGTTCTCCCGGCCACACCCCCCCCCCCCCCCCCGAACCCCCCCGCCCCCCCCCCCCCCGCGGCGGCGTGGCCGGCCGGGGCGGGGCGAGGTTCCGGCCGGCACACGCCCGGAGCAGGCGAAAGCCGCACAACGACCACCTCGCCAGTGTGGCACCGGCCACGGTGACCCGCGAACCCGCTGCCGGGGGGGCCGACAGGACGTCAGCCTGTCCGGTTCGTCCTGCTATGCCACTCTGGTAAGGGGAGTCACCAGCGGTAGCCGTGTCGGCACCCCGGCACGGACGGGAGGTAGATGCGGACATGCCTCACGACGGCAGTGCCGGGGCCGGACTCCCGCAGCCGGAGGCGGCCGGGGCCGGCGTCTCGGACACCGGCGCACCACCGGAGCCGGAGACCCCCGTGAATGTCCGCGCCCTGACGTTCGCCGGAGCGGCGTCGGCAGTGCTCTACGTGCCCGACGCGGATTCTGACGACCTTCGGTCGGTGGACACGGCCGGACGCGCCCCCGCCGAGTACGGGCTGCTGGAGCGCGTGGCCCTGTCCGGCGGCTCGCCCGCGGCCCGCGCCTTCCGCGCCTGCCGCCCGCTGTGGCTGACCCCCGCGGCACTCGGCTGCTGCCCCGAGGGATCTCCGGCGCCGCCGCGAGCCCGGACCTCGCTCGGTGCGTTGCCCCTGGGCACCGAGGGCAGACGGCTCGGCTGCCTCGTCGTGGGCGCCGGCGAGAACGGCTTCGAAGCCGAGCAGCAGCACTTCCTGGAGCGCTACGCGGACACGGTCGCCGACGTGCTGGCGGGCGAGGCCGGAACCGGAGGAGGGCCACGGCCGGCCCACCTGAGTTCGGCGCTGCGCCGCATGCGCGTCGGCTCCTTCGTCCTGGTGCCGGAGACCGGCATGCTCGACGCGGACGAGACACTGCGCGAACTGTTCGGCATGGAGCCGGACGACTTCGACGGCACGGCGGACTCCGTGCTCGCGCGCGCCCTGCCGGAGGACCTGCCCGCACTGATGTCGGTGCTGGAGCCGTCCTCCGGCGCGTCCGGCCGACGGAGACTGGACTTCCGCGTCCGGTGCCCCACCGGTGAGATGCGCTGGCTGAGCCTGAACTGCCGCGTGGCGGCGGGTGCCGGCGACCGGCCGGAGCAGGTGCTGGGCGTGGTGACGGCCCTGCAGCGGGGCGACGACGACGTCTCCCGGATCCAGTGGCTGACCGCCATGCTCGACGAGGCCGCCACCGTGCGCGACGTCAGCCAGGTGATGGTCACCGCCCTGCACGAATTTCTGGCGGCCGACCGGGTGGCGGTCGCCGAGTTGCAGCACGAACGGCTCCAGGTCACCCTGCTCGACCCGCCGCAGCGCGCTGCCTGGCCGCGGACATGGCGTCCGCAGTGGCGTTCGGAGTGGCCCGACGCACCCCTCAGCGCCCTGCCCACCCTGCGGAGAGCTCTGCGAGACGGCCGGATGGGCCTGTGGCCGGCCGGCACCGCCTTCGAACCGGGGCTCGACGGCATCGGCCCCGGAGGCCTTGCCGTCCTGCCGCTGCCCGCCAAGGGCGAGGCCGCCGGTGCATGCCTGATCGGCTGGGACCGGCCGCACGAGTTCGCCCCCAGGGAACGTGCGCTGCTGACCGCCACCGCCGCACTGGCCGGTCAGGCCCTCACCCGCGCCCACGCCCATGACGCCGAACAGGAACTCGCCACGATGCTGCAGCGCAGCCTGCTGCCGCGCCGCCTGCCCGGGCTTCCCGGCGGAACCGTCGTCGCCCGCTACCTGCCCGCACGGCGAGGACTGCAGGTGGGCGGCGACTGGTACGACGTGATCGCCCTCTCCGAGGACCGGGTGGCGCTGGTCATCGGCGACGTGCAGGGCCACAGCGCCGCAGCCGCGACGATCATGGGACAGATGCGTACCGCGGTCAGGGCGTACGCGGTGGAGGGCCATCCCCCCGACGTGGTCGTCTCGCACGCCAACCGCCTCCTCGTCGGCATGGAGACGGATCTGTTCGCCACCTGCTGCTACGCCGAACTGGACATGGACGAGGGCGACGTCCTGTTCGTCCGGGCCGGGCACGTCGCACCGCTGCTGCGCCATCCCGACGGCAGCGCCGAGGAGGTCCAGGTCGAGGGCGGCCTTCCGCTGGGCATCTCCATGGACGCGGACTTCCCGATGACCGCCGTCGCACTGGCGCCCGGAATGATGCTCGCCCTGGTCACCGACGGGCTGGTCGAGGCCGCCGATCTCTCCCTGGACGAGGGCATGCGCCGCGCACGCGCCATTCTCGCCACGGCCGACCCGGCGGATCCCGGGCGGGTGGCCGACGACCTGCTGGGCGACCACGGCCGTCGCGAGGACGACGTGGCGCTGTTGCTGCTGCGCTACGACGGCATGAGGACCCGGCCGGTCCGGTCGGGCTGGGTGGTGTGGCGGCTGCCCGACGCCGTCATGCACGCCCGCCGCTTCACCGCACGCACGCTGCGCCGCTGGAAGGTCGAAGAAGCCACCGATGCGGTGCTGCTGGTGGTGTCCGAACTCGTCACCAACGCGCTGGTGCACACCCAGGGCCCGGTCCGTCTCGAACTGGTGCTCCGCGGGGACCGGGTGCGTGTCTGCGTGAACGACTCCTCTCCGCGGGCGCCCGCCAAGCCCGTCATCGTGGACTGGGAGTCGACCGGCGGCCGGGGGCTGCTCCTGGTCGAGGCGGTGTCGGAGTCCTTCGGCACGGTGCCGGTGGCCGGCGGCAAGCAGGTGTGCAGCGAGATAGCGGTACCGGGTCGTGAACCGGCTTCCGTGGGCGCAGGACCGGGCGCCGAGGACGGTGACCGATCATGACGTGCCGGAGGCCGTGCGCATCGTCTCGTACGCGGTATGTCGTGAGCGCGCTCGTCGCGGGCCTGCTGACCATGTCCTCGGCCGCCTGTACCGGAGACGGAGCGGCCACCACGGACAGCTTCACCGTCGGCCTGCTGCTGCCGAGCCGGGTGGTGCCCCGCTGGGAGAACGCCGACAAGCCGCTGATCGAGCAACGGGTGAAACAGCTCTGCCCGCACTGCACCGTCGCCTACGCCAACGCCGACGACGACCCGATGGCCCAGCGGCAGCAGACGATCGCCATGATCACCAAGGGCGTCAGGGTCCTCATCCTCGGCGCCACCGACAACCGGGCGCTGCGCTCCACCGTCCAGGAGGCGCACAACGCGGGCGTCCCCGTCGTCGCCTACGACAGGCTCGCCGACGGCCCCGTCTCGGGCTACGTCAGCTTCGACGGCGTCCAGGTCGGCGCGCTGCAGGGCCGGTCTCTCCTCAAGGCCATGCACGCCCCGGCCGGGGGCGGGACCACCATCGTCATGATGAACGGCGACCCGACCAGCGCCAACGCCGCGTCGTACAAGAGGGGTGCGCTGTCCGTCCTGCGGGGCAAGGTGCGGATCGGCCGTTCCTACGACACCCCGGGCTGGAGCACGGACAACGCGCATGCCAACATGTCCGCCGCCGTCTCGGCCCTGGGCCCGGGGCGGATCGACGGCGTCCTGGCCGCCAACGACGCCATAGCCGCAGGCGTCATCTCGGCGCTCAGGAGCGCCCATGTCAGGCGCCTCCCACCGGTCACCGGCCAGGACGCCGACCTCGAAGCGGTGCAGCGCATCGTCGACGGCGAGCAGTCCATGACGGTGTACAAGTCCTTCCGCGCGGAGGCCGGAGCAGCCGTCGCCATGGCCCTCGCCCTGGGCCGCGGGGAGAGGCTGAACACCATCGCCACGACGACGACCGACAGCCCCACCACCCGCCACATCCCGTCCGTGCTGCTCCCCCCGGTAGCCGTGACGACCGCCACCATCAAGCAGACCCTCGTCGAGGACGGTGTGTACACCGTCGCCCAGATCTGCACACCGCGGCTGCGGGCCGCTTGCGCGAAGGCAGGGCTGACTCCGTAGCCGGACAGGACCGGTGCGAGGGGGCCGGCGGGCTTCGAGGGGTGCAGCGGGCGGCTATTCGCCGGTGGCACCGTCGATGGCCTCGCGGAGGAGATCCGCGTGGCCGACATGGCGGGCGTACTCCTCGATCACGTGCTCGAGGACGAACCGCACGTCGGTGTCACCGAATTCCGGGTTCGGCACGATGCGCGCGAGGTCGACCGTCACCTCCGCGAACACCTGCCGTGACTCCTCGCACGCCTTGAGGTAGTCGTCGTGGACGTCCCTGGCCGGCGTGGCGTCCGACTCGTCGTACCACTCGCCACCGTCAGCCGTGACGTAGGTCCGGTAGGGGAAGAAGCGAGGCGTCGTGCCGGCCAGCGTCCGCTGGAACCAGGCGCGCTCGACCCCCTGCAGATGGCGCATGAGCCCCAGGAGGGTCAAGGCCGACGACCGGAGGGGACGTAGCCGCAGTTGTTCGTCCGAGAGGCCCTCGCACTTCCACAGGAAGGTCGCTCGGTGGTAGTCGAGATTCGAGGCGATCACCTCCAGCCACGGGCCCGATACCGCGCGCTCAGGCCGGACGATCTTCTGGACCACCACGTCGCTCACCCTGGATCCTCCTCACCGGTCAGCCGGCCCGGCGCCTGTGCCGGCGCCTCACGAGCACGTCCGCCCGAGATGACCTCTCTCCGGCCCGGAACTCATCGCTCGGTGGGCTACGGCATGGGCACCGCCTGCTCGCCCCAGATGGTCTTGCCGGTGCGGGTGTAGCGGGTGCCCCAGCGCTGCGTGAACTGGGCGACCATGAACAGGCCGCGGCCGCCTTCGTCGAAGACCCGGGCCCGGCGCAGATGGGGACTGACACTGCTTCCGTCGCTGACCTCGCAGATCAGCGTCTCGCCCTTGATGAGCCGCAGCCGGATCGGCCCTCCCGCGTGCCGCATCGCGTTGGTGACCAGCTCGCTCACCACCAGCTGCGTGACGAACGCGGCCTCCGCCATTCCCCACAGGGCGAGCTGTTCCGCCACGAGGCGACGGGCGTCGGCGACGACCGAGGGATTGCCGGGCAGGTCCCAGCTGGCGAGGCGGTCCTCGTCGAAGACGCGGGGGCGGGCCAGGAGCAGGGTGACGTCGTCGGCCTGCGGTTCGCAGCACAGGGTGTCCAGGACGGTGTCGCACAGAGCGTCCAGCGTGGTGGCCGGGGCGGCGAGGGCGCCGCACAGGTCGGCGAGCCCTTCGTCGAGGTCGCGGTTCCGGGCGGTGAGGAGACCGTCCGTGAACAGTGCCAGCAGGCTCCCCGCGGGCACGATGACGTCCGCCGCCTCGAACGGCAGACTGCCGAGACCCAGCGGGGGGCCACAGGGCATGTCGACGACACTGCTGGTGCCGTCCGGGTGGATCAGCACGGGGGCCGGGTGTCCTGCGCGGGCCAGGGAGCAGGTGCCGGAGACCGGGTCGTAGACGGCGTACAGACAGGTGGCGCCGATGTCGCCGGGGATCTCCTCGGTGGGCTCGCCACCCTGCTCACCCGCGGTGTGGGTGATGATGTCGTCGAGGTGGGTGAGGAGTTCCTCGGGCGGCAGGTCGATGTCGGCGAGGGTGCGCACAGCGGTCCGCAGGCGGCCCATGGTCGCCGAGGCGTTGATGCCGTGGCCCACGACGTCGCCCACCACCAGGCCGACTCGTGCCCCCGGCAGCGGAACCACGTCGAACCAGTCACCGCCCACCTGGGCGCCGCCACCCGCGGGCAGGTAGCGGGCGGCCGTCTCCACCCCGGGGTGCACGGCGGACTCCCGGGGAAGCAGGGCGCGCTGCAGCGCGAGCGCGATGCCGCGCTCCCGTGTGAACCGGCGAGCGTTGTCCAGACAGATCGCGAGCCGGTCGACGAGGTCCTCGCTGATCGCCGTGCAGTCCGGCCCGAAGGCCTCCTCGTGCGAGGCCGCGTACCTGACGAACAGGACTGCCCCGAGGGAGACGCCCTGAGCACGGATCGGCACGGCGATGAGCGAGTGGGGGCCGAACGTCTCCGCGAGCGACGCCTGGACGGGGTCCTCGGCCAGCCAGCCGCTGATCTCGGCATCGCCGGTGCTCCGGCGAACGGCTCGGCCCTCGGCCAGACACCGCGCGACCGGCGACGATCGCGGGTGGGTGTGCACTTCCGCGGCGCCGGTCGCCGCGTCGGGTCCGTGCCCGGCGGCCCACCGGTGGGCCGCCCTGCGCAGGACGGTGGCGCCCCGGGACAGGAGGGGCGCGGGCAGCTCGCCCTGGAAGACGGGCTCCAGAAGGTCCACGCTGACGAAGTCGGCGAAGCGGGGGACAGCGAGTTCCGCGAATTCCCGTGCGGTACCCACGATGTCCAGGCTCGTACCCACGCGGGTCCTGGCCTCGCTGATCAGGGCGATGCGCTCCCTTGAGTCGTACTGCTGGGAGTAGTCGGACGCCGCGACGCCCACCGCGCGCACCGAGCCGTCCGCGTCCCTGAGCGGGAAGACGTCCATGGCCCAGGCGTGTGCCTTGGCCTCCCCGGGGAGCCTGACGATGGGCTCCGCCGCTTCCGCTCTGCCGGTCCGGGCCACGCGGAGGACCCGCCGCTCCACCTCCTCGATCGCGTTGCCCTGGAGGATCTCGGTCAGGCGCCGGCCGCGGGCCTCCTCCTCGGTGAAGCCCCCCGCACCCAGCATCGGCCGGTTCCCGCGCAACAGGCACGCGTCGAGGTCGCAGATCGCCATGGCGAGCGGCTGCTGCTCGAACGTCCACTGCGGGAGCAGGGCGTCCCGGGGTGGGCCCGTCGCGGCCTCGGGCACGGCCGTCAGCAGCAGCAGGAAGCCGCAGTCCCGATCGGTGTCCTGCAGCGGACACAGGTACAGCCGCGCGCGCAGGGGGAGGCCGTCGCGGTGCCGCGGCGCTCCCTCGGCCGTCAGCAGGTTCTCCACCGGCCTGCCGACGATGTCGGCGGGCGCGTATCCGAGCAGTTCCTGCGCACCACTGCTCCAGTGGGTGACGCAGCCGTCCCGGTCCAGCACGCCCACCGCGGCGGACGCGTCCAGGCGGGCACTGGTGAATCGGCGAGTACTGCGCCTGCCCCAGGTGTGCATGGTGGTCTCTGCTCTCTCGTCGCAGGCAGTATCCACAGTGCCCCCGGCATCATGCGATGGCAACTCTCGAGATGCGGTCGTCGGCCGCTGCTGGATACGCTCGCTGGGCGGCCGGGTGACGCTGCCCCGAGGCCATGGTGTGGCAGCCGCTCCGTCCCGCCCCGGAACCGACGAATTCCGCAGTAGTCCAGACCTCTGCAGTGTTCACGCCTCCACGGGAGGAAGGTTGCGATGAGGTGCACTCGCAAGCGCATGCGCACGGCAAACGCCACGGCGGCGGTCGTGATGGCCGTCCCGCTGGCGCTGGCAGGTACGGCGCCGCAGGGTCACGCGCAGGACGCGTCCCCCAGCCCGTCGGGCACGTTCGGTTCCGGCTGCGCGGGGCTCGCGCAGAAGGTCGGCACGGCCAGGGACAAGGTCGTGGAGGCCGCGGCCGCGTATCCGCAACTCAGCCATCTGGTCTCCGCCGCGGTCAGGGCGCATCTGAACGGCGCCCTCGACGAGAAGCCCGGCATCACCGTCTTCGCACCGAACGACCAGGCCTTCCAGGCGGCGACCGTGGCGCAGTTCGCCTCGATCCTGGCCGACCAGGGGCAGTTGAAGAAGCTGCTGACCTACCACGTCGTGGACCGGCAGATCACCCCGGACGAACTCTCGCACGGCTCCTTCAGGACGGTGGAGGGCAGCAAGCTGACCACGTCCGGCTCGGGCACCGACTTCAAGGTCAACGGCGAGGCGAACATCGTCTGCGGCAACATCAAGGCGGCGAACGCCACCATCTACGTCATCGACGCGGTCCTCGAGCCGCCGTCCTGACCGAGGAAGCCGGCGTCGACGCGTCGCACGCCGAGGTCGCCGAAGGCGCCCTCGGCGTCCGGGCGGGGGTGCAGTTCGGCGCCGGATACGACCTGGACGGGCCCACCGTGTGCTGACCGCGGTGGGCCCGTCCGTCCGCAACCGGCTGGCGGACCCCTTCCTCCCCGAGCAGCAAGCGGAGAGCAAAGCCATAGCAAAGTGCCGCCCCGGTGCGTCACCGCGCTGATCAGCCTCGAATGTGACGTCCGCCAAATGCTTTGCATTTCGCTCGCGGAATGCCTAGCCTCAAAGTGTACGAAACGGTTTCGATCAGTTAGTGGGCCGACGGCCCCGAGTCCCAGGAACGAGGTGTCGTCGGATGGGGGCTCCGCAGGCAGCCGCGGAAACCGGGGCGGCGCCCCGCCGGCGCAGGCTCACTCCCGAACGCGAGGGCGAGTTCTACGACGCCGTCCTGGACGGGCTGCGCGAGTCCGGCTACGACGCCCTGACCATGAACAATGTCGCCGCCCGCTCGCACTGCAGCAAGGCGACGCTCTACCGGCAGTGGCAGGGCAAGCCGCGACTGGTCGCCGCGGCCCTCCGGCACTGCCGGCCCTTCGACCCCGGCGGGCCGGACACCGGTTCGCTGACGGGCGACCTCCACGAACTGGCCCGGCGCTTCACCGGGGCACGCAGGGACGTCGAACTCGCCCGGATCATCTCCCCCGCGCTGCACAGGAACCCCGACCTGGCCGAGGCGATGCACGAGGCCGTCGTCGAACCGGAGCTGAGAACGCTGCGGGAGATCGTCGAGCGGGCCGTGGCCCGTGGCGAGATCCCACCGGACTCCCCCACCGCCGCCCGCCTCCCGCACCTGCTGATCGGCGCGGCCCTCGCCCGGCCCCTCGTGGAACGGCGCGAGGCCGACGCGGACTACCTCACGCACTTCCTGGACACCGTGATTCTTCCGGTGCTCACCAGTACCTGATCCCCTCGCTTCCGGAGAGCCCCCCTCATGTCATCCACTTCTGTCGACTCCGTCGACGCGCACGCCGGCGTCGCACCGGCCCAGTCCTCGTCGGTCCGCGGCGCCAGACACCAGGCACCGCACCGGTGGATGGTGCTGGCCGTGATCGGCCTCGCCCAGCTGATGGTGGTGCTCGACTCGACGATCGTGAACATCGCCCTGCCGTCCGCCCAGCGCGACCTGGGCTTCTCCAACGACGGCCGGCAGTGGGTGGTCACCGCCTACTCGCTGGCGTTCGGTTCGCTGCTGCTGCTCGGCGGCCGGCTCGCGGACTTCTTCGGCCGCAAGACCACCCTGCTGATCGGCCTGATCGGGTTCGCCGGCGCCTCCGCGATGGCCGGCGCCTCGCAGAACCTGACGATGCTGATCGTCGGCCGGGCGGTCCAGGGCGTGTTCGGCGCGCTGCTCGCGCCCGCCGCGCTGTCCCTGCTGACCACGACCTTCACCGACGCCAAGGAACGCGCCAAGGCGTTCGGCGTCTACGGTGCGATCGCCGGCAGCGGCGGCGCCATCGGCCTGCTGCTGGGCGGCCTGCTGACGGAGCACCTGAACTGGCGGTACACCCTCTACGTCAACCTGCCGATCGCGGTCGTCGCGGTGATCGGCACCGTGGTGTTCGTCCGCCGGCCCGCGAAGGCCCCGCGTCCCCGGCTGGACACGCTGGGCACGATCCTCGCCGCGGGCGGCATGTTCTCGCTGGTGTACGGCTTCGCCAACGCCGAGACCCACCCGTGGGGCAACTGGATGGTCTGGGCCTTCCTGGCCGCCGGTGGCGTACTGCTGGCTCTCTTCACGTTCTGGGAGACCCGGACCAGCCATCCGCTGCTCCCGCTGCGGGTGCTGGCCGACCGCAACCGCGCGGCCGCCTACCTCTCGGTGTTCGTCACCGGCGCGGGCATGTTCGGGATCTTCCTGTTCCTGACCTACTACCTGCAGGAGACGCTGCACTACTCGCCGGTCAAGACCGGTCTGGCCTTCCTCCCGATGATCGGGGCGCTGATGGTGTTCGCGCAGCTGGCCACCATCGTCGTGGTGCCCCGGGTGGGCGCCAAGCCGATCGTCCCGGTCGGCGCGCTGCTCGCGGCCGCCGGCATGGTCTGGCTCACCAGGCTCGACCTGCACTCGGCCTACACCTCGGACGTGCTGGCACCGCTGCTGATCATGGGCGCCGGTATCGGCATGGTGATGCCGCCCGCGATGAGCCTGGCCACCCTCGGCGTCGCGCCGCAGGACCAGGGCGTCGCCTCGGCGACCACCAACACCATGCAGCAGGTCGGCGGCTCCATCGGCACCGCGCTGTTCTCCACCCTGGCGGCGACCTCGGCCACCGACTACGTCAAGGACCACCACCCGGTGACCCCGCTGGTGAAGGCCAACGCCGCGCTGCACAGCTACGCCACTGCCTACTGGTGGGCGGCCGGCTTCTTCGTCGTGGCGGCCGTCCTCGCGGCGGTGCTCTACCGCAAGGGCAGCCCGACGGCCCAGGCCCAGGCCGTGGAGACCGCCCCCCGCGCCGCCCTCGAGGAGACCGGCCCGGCGGAGCCCGTGACCCTGGTCCAGCCCCGGACCGAGGCCACCGCGGTTCTGCCGGATCCGGCCGCCCTGACGGTGAGCGGCCGGGTCCTCGCGGCCGGCGACGGTGTGCCGGCACCGGGCGCCGTGGTCACGCTGATCGACCCGACGGGGCGTCAGCTCGGCCACGCCGTCGCCGACCCCGCGGGCCGCTACGCGGTCGCCGTCCCGGCCGCGGGCTCCTACGTCCTGGTCGGCTCGGCCGCCGGACGCCAGCCGCAGGTGGCCACCCTCACGGTGGGCGGCTCCCCGGTCGAGTACAACCTGGTGCTGACCGGCACCACCGGTCTGACCGGCAGCGTCCGCTCGGAGGGCCTTGCGGTGACCGGAGCCCTGGTGGTCGCGACCGACCTGTTCGGCGAGGTGGCCGACTCCACGGTCACCGGCGCCGACGGCGGCTACCGGCTCGGCGAACTGGTCGCCGGGGAGTACGTCCTGACCGTGAGCGCCGAGGGTCACCGGCCCACCGCCGTCGCGGTGACCGTCGGGGACGCCGGGGCCGCCCAGGACATCCTCCTCGCTCCGGCCGCCGCGGTCCGCGGCACCGTCCGGGGCAGGAACGGCTCGCCCCTGACCGACGCCCGGGTCGCCCTGCTGGACTCCGCCGGCAACGTGGTCGCCTCCCGCACCACCGGCGAGGACGGCGAGTACGCGTTCGCGGACCTGCCCGGCACCGAGTACACGGTGGTCGCCTCCGGCTACCCGCCGGTGGCCGCCCCGGTCCGGCTGAACAGCACCGGGCAGGACGGCTTCGACCTCTACCTCGCCCACGAGGAGACCGGTCAGGAGGGCACCCGGCAGTCCGGACCGCTGGGCTGACACCCACCGGCAAAACCTCGCCGGCAGAGCCGGGCGGCACGGGTACGGCACCCGCGGCGCCCGGCTCTGCCGCGTCACCGTGCGACACCGCACGGGAGCCGGTGGCCGGATCCCGCGCCTGCCGCGCGGCGGGCGGGGCACGGGGGTGTCACCGGGACGGCGTCGGTGACCCGAAGGGCTCGGGAGCGGGCCGGAAGCGGATCGGAAGCGGCTCGGTTCTGGCCACGGAAGCGGCGGCGCTGGTCACCTCGTAGGCGTCAACCGCCTTGTCGCGCCCCACTGTTCACCGCCCGCTCCGGGGGGCGGCCGGGGCGGGGCGCGGTGCACTGCCGTCACCGCTGGAGAACCCCATGACCCAAGCTGAGCCGACGCCGCCCGCCGGGCGTCCCGACCCGCTCTCCGCCCATCGCGCGCCGCCCTCCTACCAGGCCCCGGGGCTGATACCGCCCGGCGGGCCCGCCCGCACCTGGGGGCTCGCGGTCATCGCCACGCCCCTGCTGCTCGCCCTGCTCCTGGCCCTGATCGGCGGCCTGGCCGGGGGGTCGTCCGGGTCCTCGTCCGGAACGTCCGGCACCGGCTACGACTCGGGCCTCTTCGGGTCGGGCACCTCAGGTTCGGACACCTCGGGCTCGGGCACCTCGGGCTCGGACACGTCAGGCTCGGACGGCGGCGGTACGGCGGGGACGGACGACCAGCCGGCCTACACCGACCCGACGACGGCGTCCGCATGGCCGTACGGCGACACCACCACCTCCGGGGCGACCGCGACCGACGGCTCCTACGGCGACCCGACGGACACCGCCACCGCCGCCCCGAGCGCGAGCCCGACCGCGCCCGGCGACGTCGTCACCGCCTACTTCGCGGCGATCAGCTCCCACGACTACGAAACCGCCTGGGCCCTCGGCGGCAAGAACCTCGACCCGAGCTACGACAGCTTCGTCTCGGGCTACGCCACCACCGAGCAGGACACCGTCACCGTCGAGTCCGTGGCGGGCGACCAGGTGCAGGTGACCATCGAGGCGCTGCAGACGGACGGCACGACGAAGTCGTACGACGCCACCTACACCGTCCGGGACGGCGTGATCACCAGCGGCACGGCCACCCAGACCGGCTGACACCCACCCGGGGCGTGCCCGCAGCGGTGCGCCCGCACGAGCGGAGCGCTGAACCACCATGGCCACACAGACACTCGACCCCCGTCCGCCCGGCCCTGCACCACAGGAGCCGTCGCAGCACCGCGCCTACGCGCGCACCAGGGCCACCCGGCTGCTGTCCGCGGGTACCTACCTCGATCCCGGCTACCGGCGCGCCGTCATCCGGGAGCTGCTGCACAGACGTTTCCGGGTCGTCGCGCCCTCCTACGGCTACGACGCCGTCTCGGTCCTCGCCCACGCCCTGGCCGCGCGCCGGCTGCGCCGCATCCAGTGGGGAGTCGCGGCCGGCGTGGACTTCGCGGTGTTCCTGCTGCTCGCCAACGGGGTGCTCAACGCGTTCCTCGGCGTGGTCCTGCTGTGCTGGGTGCCGTGGGCGGCGGCCTACCTGCGCCGGATCGTCACCCTGCACGTCCTGATGACCCGGGTGCGGGAGAACGGCCCGGACGGCGGCTTCGACGGCGCCTGCCCGTCGCACGCCAGGCTGACCGACGCCCTCGCCCGCAAGATCGACCACGAGCAGGCCGGCCGCAGCGGACTGGTCTTCTACGGCGGCTACCGGCCCTTCGTCGGCGCGGGTCTGCCGCTGCGCGACTGGTCCAACGCGCAGTTGCTGCTCGGCGCCCCGAGGACCCGGATCACGGCGCGCAAGACCGCGGACGGTGCACCGCCCGACCTCGACACCGTCGAACGCAGGCAGGTCGTGCCGTTCGACGTGCACGAGATCACCAGCCAGGTCGCCGCCCGGCTCGCCGCCGACCTGCGGGACGAGACCCGCCCCGAGGAGCGGATCGACGGGCTGACCGTCGAGCAGCGCCGCTTCACCACCGCGATCCGCACCAACGACCGCTCCAGGGGCGCCGGCTGGTCCAAGCTGCCCAGCGGGGTGGAGGACCTGCCCGACATCCACTGGCGGGAGGACTACGACGCGGCCCGCGAGTACCTGTGCGTGCGCGTCGGGTCCTGGAACGAGGAGCTGGTGACCTCGGTCTTCGTCGGGTTCGACCTCAAGGGCAACACGCTGCACACCGAGTTCTACACCTACGTCCTCGGACCGCTCGTGGAGGACTACCACCTGGTGGACCAGCTGCCCGCCGCCGTCGACGGGCGGCTTGCGGTGCGGGTCGCGTGGGACATGTTCACGGCCCTGGTGCGCTGGTGGGTGACGCTGTGGATGTGGCCGCTGCTGCTGGTCCCGGAGGGGTTCCTGCCGGCGTGGCTGGCCCACTGGACCCGGCCCTGGCGGGTCAGGCGGGCCAGGCGGGCCGCGGCCGCGCTGCTGCTGTCGGACCGGGTGGAGGACAGCAGCGAGTTCCGGCTGGGCCGGTACGTCAACCGCTGGCTCAACTGCGGTGCCCTGGCGAGCGTCCGGGAGCTGGCCACCAGCGAGACGTACCACCACTTCTTCCAGCAGTCCGACGCGGTGAAGTACATGCAGATCGTCGAACGCCGGCTGCTGGAGAACATCCGCGCCTTCCTCGACGAGCACGACGTGGACCTCGCCGAGCACGACCGGGCGCAGACCAACATCCTGCTGGGCGACAACAGCCAGAACTTCTTCGGCGGCCGGCAGGACAACTTCGGGTACAACTACCAGCCGTCGAGCGGCGGTTCGTCAGGAAAAGCGGGGTCGTGACCATGAGCCAGGGAAACACCGGCGGCGACAGCAGCCAGAACTTCTTCGGCGGCCGGCAGAGCGGCTTCGGGTACAACGTGTACAACACGCCGCAGGAGGACCGGGCGTCGGCCGAGCAGGAGGCGGCGCGCGCGGCCCAGGCCCGCGCGGACCACGGCCGCAGCCGCAGCGTCTTCGTCGTGCACGGCCGCGACGAGGAGGTGCGTACGGCCATGTTCGGGCTGCTGCGCCGGCTGGACCTGCGCCCGCTGGAGTGGGAGCGGCTGGTGCGGAGCACCGGGGGCACCGCGCCGTTCCTCGGCGAGGTCATCGAGAAGGCGCTCTCCCAGGCGCAGGCGGCGCTGGTGCTGCTCACCCCGGACGACGTCGCCAAGCTCCACCCGCACCTGCTGGGCGACAACGAGCCTTCCTACGAGACCCGGTTGACCGGCCAGGCCCGCCAGAACGTGCTGATCGAGCTCGGCATGGCGCTGATGGCGTACCCGGAGCGGACGATCATCGTGGAGGTCGGCCAGGTACGGCCCGCCGCGGATCTCGGGGGCCGCAACGTGATCCGCTTCGACGGCTCCGAGACCGCCGTCTCGAAGATCGTCCAACGGCTCAAGGGCGCCGGGTGCGACCTCGACGACACCCGGCCGGACTGGCGTGACACCTCGTACTTCGAGAACCTGGCGGCCTATCGCCGGCTGGCCTGACGGGCGCGTGGCGGGGGGCGGGGGGCCGTGGGCCTTCCCGCCCCCCTTCCCGTGCGCTACCGCTCCGGACCCGACGCCAGGGCGGCCAGGAACGCGGCCAGCTCGCGCATGTCGATGCCCGCCAGTTCCTCGGGGCGCACGACGACGCGCAGTTCGCGGCAGATCGGGGCCTCCCGGGAGCGGGCCACGAAGGACATCAGGATCAGCCGGAGCAGGCTGTCCCGATCGAGGTGGCCGAGGCGGGCCAGCCCGGACCCGGTCAACGGCATGGCCACCCGCTCCAGTTGGGCGTGCGCGCGCAGTGCGTCCCACAGCCCGGCCAGGCCCCGCCACAGGTCCTCGACGCCGGAGGCGGCCACGTAGTCGTTGCCGATCCTGCTGTAGGCCACGCCGAACACCAGCCGCGGGCGGGTGCCCAGCACCGCCACCGTGCCGACCGGGTAGCGGTCGAGCTTGCCGAGCGGCTTGTCCGCCCGCTCCTCCCGCGCGACCGGCGCGGCCGCGGCGAGCGCCGCGTCCAGCTCCGCGTCCAGGCGGTCCGCGGCGCCGCCGTAGCGGCGGTCGAGGAGCTGGGCCTGCACGCTGTCGCCGTTGATGAGGCGGCCGCCGGCCGACAGGGTGTCGAAGGTGTCGCAGAAGCCGACGACCAGGTGGGCCGGCTGGTCGAACAGGTCGCCCGTCTCGACGATTACCGTCATGTCGGGCCGCCGGAACACCTGCCGCACCCGGGCCGCCGGGCGGGACCGCAGCAGCCCCCAGCCCAGGCAGGCTCCCACCGACAGCCCGACGACCGCGCCGGGCGCGCCGTGCGGCACGAACGGGCCGACGACCTGGGACACGGCGGACAGCCCGCCGAACGCCACCATCGTGTCGCGCAGGAAGACCTGCCGGGCGCGCCTTGTACCACGCCGGAAGGGGTTCCGGGGTCGTATCGGGTCCATCGGGGCCAGTCCGGCGGAATCACCCGAACTCATGGTTTCCCCAAGGCATCATGATAATCTTTCAGTCACTATGGCTGACGCAGAGTGACGCTGAACCGCCGGGGGGCGACGCGGATGGCCGGTGCGCGAGCACATATCCGGGTGAAGGTACTGGGCCCGGTCCAGCTTGAGGTCGACCGGGTTCCGGTTCGGCTGACACCGCTGACCGTACGGCTGCTGGTGCGCCTGGTGGCGGCCGGCGGCGAGGCGGTGCCGGTACGGCAACTGCGGCGCGACGTGTGGGGACTCGCGGACGAGCCGCGCCACCTGGACCAGCGCAACCGCAACGAGGTGCAGAAGAGGGTCCTGGAGCTGCGGCGGGCGCTGGCCCCCGGCGCCCTGGGCCAGGACAGCGCGGGTACGGCGGTCCTGCGCACCGAGCAGCAGGTCACCGTGCAGGGCCCGGAGACCGCCTACCGCCTGGTGCTGCGGCCCGAGGAACTCGACAGCGCGCGGTTCACCGCGATCGTGAACGACGCCCTGCTCGCGCCCCCGGCCACCGCCGCGCACCGGCTGTCCGAGGCGCTGTCCCTGGTGCGCGGCCGGCCGCTGGCCGAGGTGAACGGCGAGGGGTTCGCGGTGCCCTTCGTCCGCCGCCTGACCGCCCTTCAGGACGCGGCCCGCCGGGAGCTGGTCCGCGTGCAGACCGACCTGGGGCGGCCCGAACTCGCCCTGCCGGTGGCCGAACTGATCACCCACGAGCATCCCGACGACGTCGAGGCCGCGCGCACCGTGGACGCCCTGCGCGCGGAGCTGCGCGCCCGGCACGGGGCCGAACTGCTGCGGCACCGGGTGCCGTTGGAGGGCCAGCGTGCCGACGTGGTGCTGGTGCGCGGCGACCTGTTCGACCAGACGGACTGCAACCTGGTGATCGGGTTCTCCGACACCTTCGACACGGAGACCGCCGAGGACCTCGTGATCAGCCGGGAGAGCCTGCAGAGCCAGCTCGTCGACCGGCTGTTCGCCGGGAAGCGGCGCCTGCTGGACGACCGGCTGCGGGCGGGGCTGCGCTCGGTGAAGCCGGTGGGCACCGAGACCGTACGGGCCAAGCCGCTGGGCCGCAGGGTCCGTTATCCGGTGGGCACGACCGTGGTGGTGCCGGTCGAGGGCCGCCGGGTGTTCGCCACGGCCTACTCGCGGCTCGGCAACGACCTGGTGGCCAGGTCCAACCACGCCGACCTGCGGCTGAGTCTGGCGAACCTGTGGGCCTCGGTCGCTATCAACGGCCTGTTCAAGCCGGTCGCCGTCCCGCTGATCGGCTCCGGCCTGGCCCGGGTCACCGATCTGGACCGGGGCCAGCTGGCCGCGCTGATCGTGGACTCGTTCATCGAGGCCTGCCGCCGCTACCCGGCCCTCACCCCCGAACTCCGGATCGTCATCCTGCCCCAGGAGCTGGCCCGCACCGATCTGGCCCCGGTGGAGCGGCGCTTCGAGGACCTGGTGCTCGGCCTGCGGGCGGCCGACTGACGCCGAAGGTGAGACCGGGCGCCGGCCCGGACGTGTCCCCCGGGCCGGCGGGCTGCTCCGCATCTGTCCGTTCCCCCTTCGCGGCATCGTCCGCCGTCCGCGCCTCGCACCGGTGCGCCCGGCCTCACCGCCGTTAACGACACCACCCCGGCCGCTTCCGCCGGCACCCTCCAACCGCTTCCGATCCGGTTCCGAGCAGGACGGTCCCTTCCGACCGTTGGGTCCCGCACCGATCGGGTCTATCGTCGGAATCATGGGGCCAGGAGGAGGAGGACGGCCGGTGATGCCGCAGGACGAGGCCGTGATCGGCTGCACGGGGAAGGTGCTCATCGGAACCCGCGGTGCCACCGGGCCAGGCGAGGTCCTGGTACAGGTCAGGGGCGGCTCGGAGACCTTTCTCGCCTGGTCGGAGGATCCCCTCCCGGTCGGCGCGACGGTGCTCGTGATCGAATCACGGGGATGCCGCGAGGTGTGCGTCATCGAGTGGGTGGATCCATTGGACGCGCTCGGCGACAGCGCCGAGGCCGGCTGAGGAGAGACAGGAATGTTCGGATACCGCGTACCCGCTCCCGACGAGGCGATGTTGATCTCGGGGGGCAGGCGGGGACTGGGGGGCGCGCCGTTCCGAGTGGTCACGGGGCACGGCAAGTTCGTGCTGCCGGTCGTACGGAAGGTCCGTTTCCTCACCCTGTCCATGTGTGAGTCCGAGGTCACCGAGACCTGTGTGACCAGGCAGGGCATCTCGCTGCATGTCCGCGCGGTCATCGCCTTCAAGGTCGGCAACGACCACGAGAGCATCATCAACGCGGGCCAGCGGTTCCTCTCCGACCAGGAGCAGATGTCGGTGCTGACCGGCCGGATCTTCGCCGGTCACCTGCGGGCCATCATCGGCTCGATGACGGTCGAGGAGATCGTCACCGAGCGGCAGAAGCTCGCCGCGGAGGTGCTGGACACCTCGAAGACGGAGATGGCGAAGATCGGTCTGATCGTCGACTCGCTGCAGATCCAGTCCATCGACGACGGCGACACCGGGTACATCGACGCGATGTCCGCGCCGCACAAGGCCGCCATCCAGCGGCAGGCGCAGATCGCGCAGGCACAGGCCACCCAGGCCGCCGTCGAGGCGGAGCAGGCGGCGGCCCGCAAGCAGGCCGAGTACGCCCGGCAGACCGCCATCGTCAAGGCCGAGTACTCGGCCGAGGTGGACCGCGCCCAGGCGCAGGCCGGCCAGGCCGGGCCGCTGGCGCAGGCGCACGCCCAGCAGGAGGTGCTGGCCGCCCAGACGGAGCTGGCCCAGCGCCAGGCCAAGCTGCGGCAGGAACAGCTGGTCGCCGAGGTCGTCAGGCCCGCCGAGGCGGAGGCGGAGCGGGTCAGGATCCTGGCGGCCGCCGAGGCGCAGCGGATGAAGATCCAGGCGGAGGCGGCCGCGTCGTACGACCGGGTGGCCCTGGACCGGATGCTGATCGACCAGCTCCCGCAGATCGTCAAGGAGGCCGCGGGCGGCCTCGCCGGTGCCAACGTCAACGTCCTCAACGGCGCGGACGGCCTCGGCGAGATCGCGGCCGGCCTGGTGTCCCAGGGCCTGACCATCCTCGACTCGGTCCGGCAGAACCTGGGCGGCCAGGACTCCGACGGACAGCGGCCTGACGGTCAGCGGGCCGAGGGCCGCCGCTCCGGGGAGGGCGAGGGCAACAGCAGCAGCCTGCTTCAGCTGCCGACCGGGAAGGGACGGAAGTCTGACGACGGTCCGGTGGACGTCGACTGAGCGCTGACCGCTCCGCGGAAGCGCCGCAGTGGGCCACCGGCCGGCTGCGGCGCCGTCGTGGCTGGGCGCGCAGTTCCCCGCGCCCCTTTGCGGGGCTGGGATCGACGTCGGTCAGGTCGCGGCTGGGGTCCACAGCCGCAACAGGCCGGCGGTCGGCTGCGGCGCCGTCGTGGCTGGGCGCGCAGTTCCCCGCGCCCCTTTGCGGGGCTGGGATCGACGTCGGTCAGGTCGCGGCTGGGGTCCACAGCCGCAGCAGGCCGGCGGTCGGCTGCGGCGCCGTCGTGGCTGGGCGCGCAGTTCCCCGCGCCCCTTGCAGCCGTCGTGGCTGGGTGCGAAGGTCCTCGCGTCTTTTATGGGGTGCTGGGGTCGACGCCCGTCAGGTCGCGGCTGATGTCCCACAGCCGTGCCGCGACGGAGGCGTCGGTGAGGTGGGGCCACACCCGTTCGTTTCGCGGGCGGCCCCGCAGGCCGAGGACACGGGGTCCCCACACCTGTCCGCCGCGCACGCCGGGGTCGAGCACGGCCCGGACCGCGGGCCAGGCGCCGGCGTGCTTGCCCTGGACGAGGAGGGCGGCCGGTGCGCCGCGCAGGCGCGCGGCGGCGGTGCGCACCTGGACCGGCGGTCGTGCCGGGGTCAGGGAGTCCAGCGCGCCCCCGGGATGGACCACCACGCCGGCCACCGGGCTGCCGGCCGCGCGCAGGCGCCGGTCGAGTTCGAGGCCGAAGTACATCTGCGCCAGCTTGGAACGTCCGTAGGTGCGCTTGGGCCGGTAGTCCCTGCGGGACTGCAGGTCGGCGAGGTCGAGCCGCTCGGACCTGGCGGCGAAGCTGCCCATGGTCACCACGCGGGCCGCCGGTGCGGCCGACAGCAGGGGCATCAGCCAGTGGGTCAGTGCGAAGTGCCCCAGGTGGTTGGTGCCGAACATGACCTCGTGACCGTCCCCGGTCTCCAGTCGCGGCGGGTCGTCGAGCGCGACGCCGGCGTTGTGGACCACCGCGTCGAGGTGTCCCACCCCCAGTGCTTCCGCGACCGTGCCGAGCGACGGGAGGTCGGCGAGGTCCAGCCGTACCGCCCGTACCCGCGCGCCGGGGACCCGCGAGCGGATCGAGGCGGTGGCGGCTTCGGCCTTCGCGGGGTTCCGGCTGCCCAGGACGACGGTGGCCCCGGTCGTGGACAACTGCTCCGCGACGAAGTACCCGATGCCGGCGTTGCCGCCGGTGACCAGGAAGACGCTGCCGTCGGCACGCGGGAGCCGTCGGACGTCCCAGGGCGGGGTGGAAAGCGTGGACGACATGGCGGCGGGGCTCCCTCGCTGTCACAGGCGGCTGCGGCCACCCGGCCGGGCGGCTCGCCACCCACGGTTCCAGCGGCCCCCGACAGATCGCCTACGGATCACCGACAGCACCGCCGGCCTGCCGAGGCCCACCGACACGGAGCCGGCCCGGGTGACTGAGCGGCTGGGCATCCGGTGAGCGGCTTCCGCGGAGCCGCCGAGACCGCGATGGACTCAAAAATCGAACACGTGCTTGAATTCGGTCATGCGATCGTTTCCCGTGGACCTGGCCCGGGCGCAGCAGGAATGGAGCGCCACCTACCGGCAGCTCGCCGCGCGGCCCGGGCGTACCGAGTTGCGGCGGCGGCTGTACCGGCTGTCGGCGGAGGTGTACTTCCATCCCTACTGGCGGCAGCGGCGGCCGAGCCCCGCCGCATGGCGGGAGTTGCGGGACCTGGGAAGCTGAGGGGGCTCGGATGGCGGGCTGGAGTGCGGGACCGTACGTCCCGGATGATCCTGAAGGCATGTCCGGACCGATACGGGTGATCGTGCATCCACCGTCGCCGACGGGTGGCCGGCGCGTGCGCGTGGACGGCGAGATCCTCGGGCTGGCGCACAACCTGACCGACGTCGCCGAGTTCCTCCGCCGGGCCGGACTGGAGGTGGACCCGGCGGATGTGGCGCGGGCGCCGTGGATCGACTGGCGGGGCGGCGGGCCGGAGTGGTGGGGGCCGGAGACGTGACGGTACCGGGCAACGCACGAGGCCCGTCCGGTGTGGACGGGCCTCGGGATGGAGCGCCGGGCAGGCCTTGCACCTGCATTTCCCCGCAGGAAGCGGGGCGTCTTTCCTTGGACCACCAACGCAGTACCGGACGGACCGTACCGGGCCGACCAGCTCTGGATTGATCATAGCCCATGTGGGTGAGGACGGGCGCCGAAGCGGTCCAGGTAGTAGGCGCGGCGGGTGCCCGGCCGCCCGTCCGGGCCGGCCGCGGGCCGGGCGGCGGTGACGGTCCGCCAGCAGACCGCGACCGCCGCCCTGAAGAACGCGGAGGCGGACTCGGGTTCGTGGTCGGCGGCGGTGACCTCGACCAGGAGCCGCTCGGGCTCCTGGACCTGCTCGGCGGTGGTCTCCGGTACGGGCCGGTTGGGGAGGGTCGTGCCGGGTTCGGGCCGCGGCCCGCGGGCGGCACGTGCGGGGGCGGTGGAGCCGGTGGCGGAGGGCGGGGCGGTCGCGGCGACGATGATCTCCAGGTGTTCCGCGAAGTGCGGGCCCGGTACCGGGGATTTCGAGGTCCGGGTGCAGGTCGTAGCCGATGGCCACGGCGGTGGCCACGAAGTCGGTACGCCGGGGCGTCCGCCGCGTGGGCCGGGTCGTCGCCGTCCGGCGCGTGGGCTCCGGCCTGGGCCTGCCACAGCGCGACGCTCCCCTCGTCGGACCGTTTTTCTTTACGCACTCCTGACGCCGGCACCCGCATCCCGGCAGGACCCGGACGTGTCCTCTTCCTTGTCCGGATTCCTGTCCGGATCACGTCGAGAATGGAGTGTGTGCCCATGGACGGCGCCGTTGTAGGGGTCGTACTGGTGGTCGTGGCGGCCCTGCTCGTGCTGCGCAGCGGGATGCGGGTGGTCAACCAGGTCGAACGTGGGGTCGTGTTCCGCTGGGGCAAGGCGCTGCCGGACTTCCGGCGGCCGGGGATCACCTTCCTCATCCCCTTCGCCGACCGGATGCGCAAGGTGAACGTGCAGGTGGTCACCATGCCGGTGCCCACGCAGGAGGGCATCACCAAGGACAACGTCTCGGTGAAGGTCGACGCCGTCGTCTACTTCCGGGTCACCGACCCGGTCCGCGCGGCCATCGAGGTGCAGGACTACGTGTTCGCCGTCGGCCAGGTCGCCCAGTCCTCGCTCCGCTCCATCATCGGCAAGAGCGACCTGGACGACCTGCTGACCGACCGGGAGCGGCTGCACGAGGGGCTCGCCCTGATGATCGACAGCCCGGCCGCCGAGTGGGGCATCCACATCGACCGCGTCGAGATCAAGGACGTACAGCTGCCGGAGTCGCTGAAGCGGTCCATGTCCCGGCAGGCCGAGGCGGAGCGGGAGCGGCGGGCCCGGGTCATCACGGCCGACGGCGAGTTCCAGGCCGCGCAGCAGCTCGCCAACGCCTCCCGGATCATGTCGGAGACCCCGGAGGCGATGCAGCTGCGCCTCCTGCAGACCGTCGTCGAGGTCGCCGCCGAGAAGAACTCCACGCTCGTGATGCCGTTCCCGGTGGAGCTGCTGCGCTACTTCGAGCGGGCGACCAAGCGGCTCGACCAGGAGGTCGAGAAGAACGAACGCGAACTGGACGGGCCGGACGGGGCGGCCGCGCTCAAGGCCGGGATCGAGCAGATCGCGTCCGTCGCCGACAAGTTCGGACCGGCCGGCGAGCTCACCGCGCCGACGGAACCGGCAGCGGAGCCGTCCGCTCCCGTCGAGCGGCCGTAGCCGGCGCCGACGTCACGGTCAGTGACGCGAGCGCTGTGAGCGTCATCGCGGCGGCGGGCGAGGTGAGTTGGGCCACCGAGCCCGCCGGCGTGGGGGCGACGCCCTGCCCGGGCGGGCGGGCGGCGCCGATCTCCTCCTCGTCCCGGTCATGCCGACGAGCGGCTGGGTCTCCTACGAGGGGCCGGACCGCTGCGCTCTTGTCTACCCGTGTGCGGGCAGCTCAGGGCCTCGGTTCCGGCGGGCGGCATCTGCGGGTGCTGCTCGATGCGGGGCCGGTGGAGCGGCGTCGGGGCGGGCGGACGGTGCTGTACGGGCGGACGGCGGCCGGGGACGTGCTGGTCGAGGCCGGAACCCGGACGGTCACCCGGCGGAGTTAGCATCCGCGTATGACGACTTCTGAGAACAACGGGTCCGTGCTCGACGTGGAGATCGGTGCGCTGCAGGGCGGCTCGGCCGGTCTGCCGGGCTACGGCGGCAAGGCCGTGCTCATTGTCAACGTGGCCTCCAAGTGCGGCCTGACCCCGCAGTACAACGGCCTGGAGAAGCTCCAGGAGCGGTACGCGGCGCAGGGCTTCACCGTGCTCGGGGTGCCCTGCAACCAGTTCATGGGCCAGGAGCCCGGCAGCGCCGAGGAGATCGCCGAGTTCTGCTCGGCGACGTACGGGGTGACCTTCCCGATGACCGAGAAGGTCGAGGTGAACGGGGAGGGCCGGCACCCGCTCTACCAGCGTCTGGTCGGGTTCGCGGACGGCGAGGGGCACACCGGGGACATCCGCTGGAACTTCGAGAAGTTCCTGGTCGGCCGGGACGGGCAGGTCGTCGCCCGGTTCGCGCCGCAGACCGAGCCGGAGTCGGCGGAGGTCGTGGCGGCGGTGGAGCGCGCCATCGGCTGAGTACGGGTTGACCTTGTCCCTGGGGCAGGGGCGAGCCTCCTGATCGCCGGGCGGAACGGATCCGCCCGGTGACGGAGGATGCGGCCGTGGAGGACAGGGTGGACGTCGTGGACGAGGAGCTGCTCACGATCGGCGCGTTCGCCGCGCGTTCCCGGCTCTCGGCGAAGGCCCTGCGCCTCTACGACCGGCTCGGGCTGCTGGCCCCGGCGCACGTCGACGAGGCGACCGGGTACCGGTACTACCGCGCCGGCCAGGTGGAGCGCGCGCGGCTGGTGGCGCTGCTGCGCCAGCTGGACATGCCGCTGGTGCGGATCGCCGAGGTGGTCGAGGCGGCGCAGGCGGCGGACGGTGACACGGCCGCCCGGCTGCTGACCGGCTACTGGGCGGACGTCGAGGCGCGGGTCGCCGGGCAGCGGACGCTCGCCGCATACCTCCGTGGACGGCTGTCCGGAGGGAGTACGGAGATGTACGGGACGTTCACGGTGGAGACGGGCGAGGTGCCGGCCCAGGTGGTGATCACCGAGACGCGGCACACGCTGGCGGACGAGCTGCCCGCCTGGATCGGCGCCTCGCTGGGCCGGCTGGAGGCGGCGGCCCGGGAGTGCGGGGGTGTGACCGGGGCGCCGTTCGTCGTCTACCACGCCGAGGTGTCCATGGAGAGCGACGGACCGGCCGAAGCCTGTGTCCCGGTGGCGGACGAGGCGGCGGCCCGGGCCTGGGCCGAGCGGCACGGGCGGACCTGGGAGACGGCGGTGCGGGTCGAGCCGGCGCGCACGCTGGCGTACACGCGGATCAGCAAGGCGCAGGTGGCGCATCCGCAGATCCTGGCGGCCTTCGAGGCGGTGGAGCGGTGGATCGCCGGGCGGCCGGGCCTGGCGTTCGACGGCCCGTGCCGGGAGGTCTACTTCGCGGACTGGGACGCGGCCGGACCGCAGGACCCGGTGTGTGACGTCGCGTTCCCCGTGCGGTGAGACTCGGCCCGGCGGGGCGGGCACAAGCCGAGCCCCCTCGGCAAGGACGGCGGGCTGGTCGAGAGGGCTCCGGGTGACGCTTGTGCTGTTGTGGCCGTGCAGTTGTGTTTGTCGGGAACGTGAAGCGCTGGGTCAGCGAATGCCCCCTACGCCTTGACCGAGGTCACGAAGGCGTTCCACGCGCCGGCCGGGAAGGCGAGGACCGGGCCCTCCTCGACCTTGGAGTCGCGTACGGCGAGTCCCGCGGTCGTCGGCGACTTGACCTCGACGCACGCCCCGTTCCCTGCGGAATAGGAGGACTTCGTCCACGTCTCCGTGGCGCCCTGAAGCAGTGCCATGTCCACTCCTGTTGCGAGTTGCTGTGGTGCTTGCTGTAGTGCGATTCACGCCAACCTTTCCGACTGGCTGGCGTGATCGACGCTACTAGCCAACTTCCTCGCCTGGAGTACCCGTTCACTCGACCGGGTGGCATATTCCGTTGGAGACTTCCGCTGGAGCGTGGCGCCGGTGTACAGTCCGCCACTGCCTCAGCGGGCGTACTCCTTGGCCGCGTCGGCGATGAACTGCCGGGACTGCTCGACGTTCAGCGACTGGGCGCGCAGGTGCTCGTACATCACGGCGTACTTCTGCACGTCGTGGGCCTTCTCCAGGTAGAGGTCGCTGGTCACGCCCTCCAGGTAGACGACGCTGGAGTCGGCCGCGTCGGCGAACTCCAGGATCGCGTACTGGCCGTTGAGGCCCGGGTGGGCGCCGCACTCGAAGGGCAGCACCTGGACGGTGATGTGCGGCTGCTGGGACATCTCGATCAGGTACTCCAGCTGCTCGCGCATCACCAGCCTGCTGCCGACGAGCCGGCGCAGCGCGGCCTCGTCGAGCACCACCCACAGGCGCAGCGGGTTGTGCTCCGCGGTGATACGTTCCTGTCGCCGCATCCGGACCTGGACCCGCTTCTCGATGTCGGCGGCGGAGGTCTCCGGCAACGCGCCCTGCACCAGGGCCTCGGCGTACGCCCGGGTCTGCAACAGCCCGGTGACCAGCTGGGGTTCGTACACCCGCAGCGACTCGGCGTCGGTCTCCAGACCGATGTAGACGCTGTACGGGATGTCCCCGAACGCGTGCCACCAGCCCTGCTGCCGCGAATCCCTGGCCATCTCCATCAGGGACTCGACGACCCGCTGGTCCTCGACCTCGTACACCCCGCACAGGTCGCGGACATCGCGCTGGCTGATGCTCCGGCGCCCGTTCTCCAGGCGGCTGATCTTCGACTGCGAAACGAGCAACCGCTCCGCCACTTCCTCCGCCGTCATGCCCTTGAGCTCGCGGAGCCTGCGCAGCTCCTGGCCCAGCCGGCGCCGCCTGACGGTGGGATTGACATTGGACGCCACGGGACGTGCACCTCCGGCTGCCTGCCTGTAACTACCACTTTGCGTATCTGCTGTTGAGCAGACTGCCACCAAGGTGCTTCCTACCGCTGGGAAACAGCGGATATGCGGCGCGTACGCGTCAGTTCGGGCACGTTCCGGATTCTCCGGACCTCCGGACGGAAATGCCGAGGGGGCGGCGGAGGCGCGTACTGCGTACGCCTCCGCCGCCCCGCTCGGACCAGCGGCTCCCGAACCGGGTCTCAGGGGTGCTGTGTCGCCGGCGGTCGCCGGCTGTTGCTGCCGTGGAACTGCGGCTCAGTGCACCACGGCGCGCGCCATCGCGCCCGCACCTCGGCGCGGTTGCATCGGAACACCGCGTGCGGGTTCCGGTGCGGCGGGCCTGACGCCCGGTCCGGCCTGGGCCGGGGCGCGGCGCGGCTGGGCGGCCGCGCCGTTCTGCACGTCCATGACGGCGTGGGCCACGAGCCCGCCCATCGGGTCGTGCCGGATCAGGTCACGCAGCCTGGAACGAGAGGACCGTCCCTCGTTGCCCGGATACAGGTGCTTGCCGAGACCGACCGCGTGGGCCAGGGCGGCGAGCGCGGCGGTCCGCGGGTCCGGCGGTACGCCGGTGCGGATCGCCGAATCCAGCCGGCCACGGATCTCCCGGGTGACGGCGTTGTCCGTCGCCTGGTAGCGAGTGGTCGGCAGCACCCCGCACATCTGACCCGCCACGGCGGCGACCATGCCGCACCGTTCCAGATGCGCGAGATAGACCTGGCGAAGGCCGAGACGTGGCCCGCCGATCCAGTGAACAGCCCGTACGGGAGCACCGCGCCTTCGCAGCAACTCCAACGCACAGTCCAAAGTCGGATCTCCAGTCGGCCGTGGCTGCACCACGGCGATACGATCCCCGTCTGGGGCTATCCGTCCGGCCAGCGCCAGCTCTACTAGCTGTGCTCCGGCCAGACCGAGGTCGAGCGACTGCGGCTGTGCAGTGGTACCCGTGGCCGGGTCCAGTGCCAGCAGCAGAAGCTCCTCCGGAAGTGTTCTGCGGCTCCTGCCCATCCATGCCTCCCCGCGTGGATGAATGACAGGGTGACCCCTCTCACATTGGTCTGTCGAGGGTGCGTGACCGGTTCGTAAGGGAACCGGCAGGTATGTCGTTCTCGTCTACCGCAGGGGCTAAGCCCGCACACAGGACACTGGTACATGGTTCGGACAGCGCACGGCGACGTGCGGAGCGTGGAGGAGGCATCGGTGGCGGGCGAGTCCCCCGACAGGTCGAAGCAGCGCGAGTCGTCGGCAGAACCGACGCCGGGGAGCGCGGAGTCGGTTCCCGAAGCACGCGACCCCCGACTGGCGGTGGCCGCCGGGAAGGAGACCGCCGGCGGCGTGGACACCGCGACCCGGATCTTCTCGGTGCGGGACCTGAAGACGGCCGAGGAGACCGGCGAGACCGGCGAACCGGGCGAGACCGGCAAGGACGACGCGAAGCTCCGCGACGCGGTGGCGGCATGGGTCCGCACGGGCGAGCCGGCGGAGGACGCGGCGGACGCGACGGCCCCTGAGGCGGCCACGGAGGCCGGGGACGGCCCCGAGGCCCCCGCGGGCACCGGACGGGCGCAGAGGGCGCAGGAGCCCCCGGAGAGCGCCGCCAGGACCACTACGGCGCCCGAGGCAACGACCGAGGACACCCCGGCCGTCCCGGAGAACGCCGCCGAGCCCCAAGACGCCACGCCCGGGCACGAGTCGACCCCCGCGGGCAAGCCGGCAACGGCCGAGGCCCCGGAGGCCAGGCCCGGGGCCACCAAGCCCGCCGACAAGCCGACGACGGCCACCGAGGCCGAGGACGCCGCCCTCCGGGGCGAGTCGGCGACCCCCGAGGAACCCCAAGACGCCAAGCCTCAGGGCGAGTCGGCGACTGCCGGTGACGCCGAGAACTCCGCCCCCGAGGACAAGCCGGAGGCGGCGTACGAGCCCGAGGACGCCAAGCCCCAGGACAAGTCAGCGACCGCCGCGGACCCCGAGGACGCCGAGGACGCCGAGGACGCCGAGGACGCCGAGGACGCCGCAGCGGAAGACAAGCCCAAGGCGACCACCGAACCCGAAGACGCCGCACCCGCCAGCAAGCCGGAGGCAGACGCCGAACCCGAAGACGCCGCGCCCGCCGCCAAGCCGGAGGCGGACGCCGAACCCGAAGACGCCGAACCCGAAGACGGCGCGCCCGCCGGGCGGTCCGGGGCGGACGCCGAACCCGCGGACGCCGACGGCGAGGACGGACCGCAGGGGCCACCCGCACCCGGCGACGATGGCCGCACGGGTGGTGCGGGTGGGAAGACCGGCGGCGGCGACGGCGAAGCCGAGCCCGCCGTCGACCAGCCCACCACCATGCTCAAGGCCCCCCGCCCCCCGCAGGTCGACCAGCCCACCACCACCCTCAAGCTGGGCGGCGGCACGACCGACGCCGAGCGCACCAGCAAGTTCGTCGCCCTCAAGTCGGACATAAAGCAGGGCCCGAAGCCCGCGGCCAAGCCGGACGCCAAGCCGGACGCCAGGCCGGACGCCAAGCCCGAGCCGGCCTCCACCACCCGCACCACCGTCCTCCCCCAGGTCGGCCCGGAGCGCACCACCCAGCAGCCGCTTCCCCCGAAGCCCCCGCTGGACCTGCTCGCCGAGCTGACCAACACCCCGCCGCCGCCGGAGACCCCGGTCCGCACGCTCTTCCGCCGGGTCAAGATCTGGACGCCGCTCGTCATCGTCCTGCTGATCGTCTTTGCGGTCGTACAGACTCTGCGTCCGCTCCCGCAGCCCACCCTCGACCTCACCGCGAAGGACACGTACACCTTCGACGGCAGCGGGACCGACATGCCCTGGCCGGCCGACGGCCAGGCCGCCCTCGACGTCCAGGGCATCGGCACGTTCGGCTCCTCGGGCGACCAGAAGCCGGTGCCGATCGCGAGCGTCGCCAAGGTGATGACCGCGTACATCGTGCTGCGCGACCACCCCCTCAAGAGCGGTGCCGCGGGCCCCAAGATAAAGATCGACCAGGCGGCCCAGGACCAGGCGAACGCCGGCCAGGAGTCGACCGTCGACGTGACGGCCGGCGACTCGATCACGCAGCGCGAGGCCCTGGAGTCCATCCTGATCGCCTCCGCCAACAACGTGGCCCGCCTGCTGGCCCGCTGGGACGCCGGCTCCGAGAAGTCGTTCGTGGCGAAGATGAACGCCACCGCGAAGCAGCTCGGCATGACCAACACGACGTACACGGACCCGTCGGGGCTCACGAACTCCACGGTGTCCACGGCCGTGGACCAGGTGAAGCTGGCGAAGGCCGCGATGGCGAGCGAGCCGTCCTTCCGCGAGGTCGCCGCCATGATGTCGTACGACGACTACAAGGGCGTCAACCACGGCAACTGGAACCAGCTGGTCGGCCAGGACAACGTCGTCGGCATCAAGACCGGCACCACCACCTCCGCCCTCGGCAACCTGGTCTTCGCCGCGAAGAAGGACGTGAACGGCGAGACCCGCACCATCATCGGCGCGGTCATCCGGCAGCCGGCCAGCGCGGCCCCGGACAAGAGCATCCTGACCGCCGCCCTCAACGCCGGCGACAAGCTGATCCGGGCGGCCCAGGCCGCGCTGAAGTCGGCGACGATCTACAAGAAGGGCGACGTCGTCGGCTCCGTGGACGACGGCCTCGGCGGCCGTACCCCGGTCGTGGCGACGAAGGACGTCACCGCCGTCGGCTGGTCGGGGCTGAAGGTGAAGCTGTCGTTCGCCGCCGACGACGTGCCGCACACCGCGAAGGCCGGCACCAAGGTGGGCACTCTCACCGTGGGTGACGGCTCCGGCTCCGCCGTCCAGGTGCCGGTCGCCCTGGAGAAGGATCTGGCCGAGCCCGGGTTCACGAGCAGGCTGACGCACCTCGGCTGACCCATAACCGGCATTCCGTCACCGCACCCCGCTGATGGCGGCCCACCCCAGGGCCCCGCGGCGGGGTGCGTGCTAGCGTCACGAAACGGGGCAGGTCGCCGGTCGCCGGGACACGGCCGCGAACTGGACGGAAAGCGGCCGCCAACACCGTGGAACACGGCCGAGAACAGAAGACGGGACACGGGGAGTGCCTTCAGGTGGCCACAGCGGAGCCGACACGTGCCGACGACGCCGAACCGGGCCCGGTAGCCGGCCCGCGAATAGCCGTGCCGCCGGCAGCCGCGGACGACACGGACGACACGGAGCGTAAGCCCGTCGGCCGGCTGCTGCGGGCCGCCGAGCCGCTGCGCAGACGGCTGCTGAGCCACCCGGTGCTGTCGGTCACCGCCCTCGCCGGCATCCTGCACGTCATCTGGCTCTTCACGTTCGCGAACAGTGGCGGGGACCTCGCGGCCCAGGACGCCTGGGCCGAGTTCGTCGGCCGCCACCCCGACTCGGCGTACAACCTCGCCTGGTACGGCGGCATGCACCCGGTGTCGTACAGCGTGGTCTCGCCGTACCTGATGTCGCTGATCGGCGTCCGCACGACGCTGATGCTCGCCGGCACCGTCTCGGCCGGTCTGCTGACCCTCCTGCTCATCCGCAGCCGTGCGGTGAAGAACCCCCTGTGGGCCGCGCTCGCCGGGGTGTTCGCGCTGATCTGCAACGCGCTCTCCGGGCGGGTCACCTTCGGGCTCGGCACGATGTTCGCGCTGGCCTCGGTCGGCGCGGTGTTCTGCTGGCCCTACCGCTGGCGGTACAAACGCTGGGCGAAGGCGCTCGTCGCCGCACCGCTCGCCGCGCTCGCCACCATGGCCTCGCCCGTGGCCGGGCTCTTCGTCGGTCTGGTCGCGGTCGCGCTGTTCCTGCAGAAGCGGCGGCCGGGCGCGTGGGCGCTGGGCCTGGCGCCCGCGGCCGTGGTGGCGGTCTCCGCCTGGCTGTTCCCGTTCTCCGGCACCCAGCCGATGGGCTTCGGATCGGTGATCATGCCGCTGGCGTACGGCCTGCTCTGCCTCTTCCTGGTGCCGAAGGAGTGGAGGACGGTCCGGCTGACGGCGGCCGTGTACAGCGTCAGCGTGGTGCTGGTGTGGCTGGTCAGCTCGCAGATCGGCTCGAACATCTCGCGGCTGCCGATGCTGTTCGCGGGCGCGACGCTGATCGCGGCCCTGCCGTACACCGTCCCGCGCTCGCGCAAGTACTACACGGTCGTCCTCGCCTTCCTCGGCTTCTGCGGCTGGATCGGGTTCAAGTCGGTCGACGACATCCTCCACACGACCCCGGCCGCGTCCTGGGCCCGTGAGCTCGCCCCGCTCGTCCACCAGCTCCAGCAGGTCGGCGCCGAGAAGGGCCGTGTCGAGGTGATCCCGGCCCGCTCGCACCGCGAGGCGTCCGCGCTCGCGCCGTACGTCAACCTGGCCCGCGGCTGGAACCGCCAGGCCGACATGGAGCGCAACCCGCTCTTCTACGACGACACCCTCAACTCCGCGAGCTACCACGAGTGGCTGCAGCGCTGGGCCGTGCACTTCGTCGTGGTGCCGAAGGACGAGCCGGACGGGGACGGCGGCGAGCGGGAGCTGGCGCTGGTGCGGCGCGGGATGCCGTACCTGAAGCAGATCTGGGGCGACGCCAACTGGCAGCTGTTCCGGGTGACCGACCCGGTGCCGCTCGCCGAGCCGAACGCGTCGGTGGACAGCGCGGAGCAGGGCGAGCTGACCATCGAGGTGCGCAAGGCCGGGCGGATCCTGATCCGGATCCCCTACTCGCCGTGGCTGAGCATCGTCGACGCGGACGGCAAGAGCCTGAAGGCTCCGCAGGAGACCGAGGCCTCCAAGCACCGGGCCGACGGCGAGCCGAAGACGTACACCAACGTCAACGGCTGCCTGATGGAGACGCCCGAGGACGCCAAGGGGGACAAGTGGACGATGCTGCTGGCCCCGCGGGCCGGGACGTACCGGCTGGCGTCGCCGTACCAGCTGCCACGGGGCACGCCCTGCCCCGACGAGCTGAAGTGATCAGCGGCGGATGACGGATGACCGAGGGTGGATCGACTCACGGAGTCGATCCACCCTCGGTCTTTTACCACCTCGGCGGCCCGGACCCGGCCGGCGAGGCGGCCGGTTCGTGTCCCTCCTCTTCCGTACCTGACACATCGTCAGCTAAACCGGACCCATGGCAGACGACACGACGCAAGCAGACGAGACCCGCAGCGACCTGTACGCCGAACTGGCCGCCGTCGGCCCCTACGGAGCCGACCTCGGGCACGCGCTCATCACCATGGTCGAGCCGCACCCCGGTCGGGAGCGCGCGTACAACCGCTGGTACGAGGACGACCACTTCATCGCCGGCGCGATGGCCATGCCGTGGATGTACGCGGGACGCCGCTGGGTCGCCACGCGGGACCTGCAACTGCTGCGCTACCCCGAGAAGTCCGCCGTGGCACAGCCGGTGACGGCCGGCTGCTACATATCCGTCTACTGGATGACCGCCGGCCGCTACGCCGACCACATGCGATGGACCGTCGGCATCAACAGACGCCTCAACCGCGACCACCGCGTCTTCCAGGACCGTACGCATGTCTTCACCGCCTTCCAGGACCACGCGGCGACGGTCTACCGCGACGGCGACCGGGGCCCTCGGGACATCCACGCCCTCGACCACCCCTACGCCGGTCTCGTCGTCCAGGTCGTCGACGCCGGCTCCCCCGAGCAGCGCGGGGAACTGCTCGCGTGGCTGCGCGACGACCACCTCCCGAAGCGGCTGGCGGGCTCCCCTGCGGCCATGGTGACCCTCTTCACGCCGACGCCCCTGCCCCTGGACCGCATGACCTACGTCAAGCAGGTGGAGGGGGTCGGAACCCGGCTGACCCTGCTGTGGTTCCTCGACCGCGACCCCCGAGACGGCTGGCGCGCGCACTTCGCGCACCTGGACACGGCGGTGACGGCGTCGGGCCTGGGCGAGGTGCAGTTCGTCGCACCGTTCGTCCCCACGGTGCCGGGGACGGACCGTTACGTGGAGGAGTTGCGATGAGCTCTCGGGGGCCGGGCCGGTCGACGGTGTGAAGATGTTGTTTAACTGGCAAGAAATTGACGCGCGTTGTCGGCGCTGGCGAGAATGCGGATCGCCTCGCTGTGACCAGAGCGAGTGCAGTGACGCGGGGGTGGGCCACGCCGTCTTCCGTCGGCCTGTGCACCTCCCTCACGTACGACCACCTCCCACACCTAGTTTCCGCAAGGGCACACCGTGACGCGCTTCTCACGCTCCAGAACGTCGGCCACCCTCGCCGCGACGGCCTTCCTCGCCGCCGCGCCCCTCGCCGGGGCCACGACCGCGAGCGCCACCACCGCGAGTGACTGCCAGACGGCCACCGTGCAGTACCGCATCGTCGACGCCGACGGAAACCCGGTCGGCGCCGACTGGACCTCCCAGGGCGGCTTCCACCAGTGGGACTCCGCCCCCGGCACGGTCGAGGTGCGTCTCGCCCCCGGGCAGAACGTCGGCGCCGGCTGCACGTACCCGGTGTCGCTGGCCGAGTACACCACCGAGGGCTCCAACTGGTACACCTCCGGCCACCAGACGCTCGTCGACCACGCCACGGTGTACCTCACCGCCGCCGACGTCGCGGGCGGCGACGACGCCAAGCGGACCTGGCAGAAGCTGGCCGTGAAGAGCCCCGACTGCTACGGGCAGATCGACCTGTACGGCGACGACGTCGTCTACGACGGCAAGTCGGGGGACGGGCACGGCCCCGCACCCTACGAGCCCGGCAACGTCGTCACCCCGTACCACCTGATAGCCGCCTGGAACGGCGGCGACAAGCCGTGCACCCCCGACCAGCCGGATTCCCCCACGCCCTCCGCGTCGACACCGGCGAGCCAGCCGCCCGCCCCGGAGACCTCCGCACCGGCCACCCCGACGCCCTCCACCCCCGCGTCCTCCACCCCGCCGGCCACCTCCTCCACGCCGCCCACCACGTCCCACGTGCCCCCGATGAAGACGCCGCCGCCCACCACCCCGGCGCCCTCCCCCAGCACCAGCACCCCGCCGCTGGCCGAGACCGGCGCCAGTTCCTCGACGCCCCTGATCGCCGGCGGCGCCGCCCTGGTGATCGCGCTCGGCGCCGGCACGCTCTTCGCCACCCGCCGGACCCGCAGGTCCTGAGCCTCTCCCGAGGCCACCCGGACATCCGACGGCTCCGCCCCTCCAGGGCGGGGCCGTCGCCCGTTACGGCCCCGCCGCCCCGGCCCCCTTCCACCCTCCCGTGCCCGGTCCTACTCTGACGGTCCGTCAGGTACAGGTCAGTGAACGGAGGTCATCGATGTCGCTGCTCACGGGCAAGACCGTCGTCGTCTCGGGAGTCGGCGCCGGACTCGGGCACCAGATCGCCGCGGCCGTCGTACGGGACGGCGGGAACGCGGTGCTGGGTGCGCGGACCGAGGCGAACCTCGCGAAGAGCGCGGCCGGGATCGATCCGGAGGGCACCCGGACCGCGTACCTGCCCACCGACATCACCGACGAGAGCCGGTGCGAGGCGCTGGCCGCGCTGGCCCGGGAGCGGTTCGGCGGGATCGACGCGGTGGTCCATGTCGCCGCCTGGGACTCCTACTTCGGCGGGGTGGAGGACGCCGACTTCGCGACCTGGGCCTCGGTGATCGACGTCAACCTGCTGGGGACGCTGCGGATGACCCGGGCGTGCCTGCCGGCGCTGAAGGCCGCGGGGGGCGGCTCGGTCGTCTTCATCGGCACCCAGTCCGCCGTCGCCGCGCCCTCCCAGGTGAGGCAGGCCGCGTACGCCGCCTCCAAGGGCGCGCTGACCAGCGCGATGTACTCGCTGGCCCGGGAGCTGGGGCCGCACCGGATCCGGGTCAACACCGTGCTGCCGGGCTGGATGTGGGGTCCGCCGGTGCAGGCGTACGTCCAGTTCACCGCGCACACGGAGGGGGTGCCGGAGGACGAGGTGCTGGGCCGGCTGACCGCCCGGATGGCGCTGCCGGAGCTGGCGACGGACGGGGACGTGGCGGACGCGGCGGTGTTCCTGGCCTCGGACCGGGCGCGGGCCATCACGGGCCAGTCACTGCTGGTCAACGCGGGGGAGCTGATGCACTGAGGGGCGATCCACGAGTCATCCCGTCGTTCATACTCATGAACCAAGGTCAGGAAGGCGAACGATTTTACTGCCCCTTGACCCTACGCCCGCTTGTCGTGCCCGCGCAACGGAACCCACGATGAGCGGGCACTTCGCGGCCTGCCCCGTCCCCGCTCCGCTTATGCGAAGTGCCAGCCAGCTGAGCGGAGTTCAGTAGGCGGACCCTGGAAGGGGGGCGCATGAACGGGCTCGACTGGGCCGTGCTCATCGGCTACTTCGGTGTGATGGTCGCGATCGGCGTCTGGTCGCACAAACGCGTGGACAACGTCAGCGACTTCTTCACCGCGGGCGGCAAGATGCCCTGGTGGCTGTCCGGCATCTCGCACCACATGTCGGGCTACAGCGCGGTGATGTTCACCGGGTACGCGGGCATCGCCTACACCTACGGCGTGACGTCCTTCGTCACCTGGTCCTTCCCGATCGCGCTCGGCATCGCGATCGGCTCGAAACTCTTCGCCCCGCGCGTCAACCGCCTCCGCTCCCGCCTGCACGTGGCGTCCCCGCTGGAGTACCTGAAGAACCGGTACAACCTCTCCACCCAGCAGGCGCTGGCCTGGTCCGGCATGCTGCTGAAGATCGTGGACGTGGCGGCGAAGTGGGCGGCGATCGCCACCCTGCTGTCCGTGTTCACCGGGGTGACCCTGAACCAGGGCATTCTGATCACCGGCGCGATCACCGCCGTCTACTGCACGATCGGCGGCCTGTGGGCGGACGCGCTCACCGAACTCGGCCAGTTCGTCATCCAGCTCCTGGCCGGGGTCTCGATGTTCGTCGCCGTCGTCCTGAAGCTGAACGACAAGGGCATCGGCTTCTTCGACGCCTGGAACCAGCCGGCCCTGCACGGCCACGGCAAGCCGCTGGTCGGCCCCTACGGCACGGTCTTCCTGCTCGCCTTCCTCTTCATCAAGCTCTTCGAGTACAACGGCGGCATGCTCAACCAGGCCCAGCGCTACATGGCGACGGCCGGCCCGAGGGAGGCCGAGCGCGGCGCCCGCCTGTCCGCCGCCCTCTGGCTGGTCTGGCCGGTCGTCCTGTTCTTCCCGATGTGGATGTCGCCGCTCCTGGTGCACGCCCAGAAGCCGGACGGTTCCGACTCCTACGGCCTGATGACCGAACAGCTCCTCCCGCACGGCCTGCTGGGCCTGGTGATCGTCGGCTTCTTCTCCCACACGATGGCGATGTGCTCCTCCGACGCCAACGCGATCGCGGCCGTCTTCACCCGTGACGTGGCCCCGGTCGTCTCGCAGCGGGCGCGGGCGTGGAACGAACGCTCGGGCCTGATCGCGGCCCGCGTCACCACGGTCGTCTTCCTCGGCCTGTCCATGACGGTGGCCACCCAGATCAACTCCCCCACCTTCAAGGACATCATCACCGTGGTCATCAAGTGGGTGGCCGGTCTGATGGGCCCGATCGCGATCCCGATGATGCTGGGCCTGCTCCGCCCCTTCCGCCGCTCAGGACCGACGGCCGCGCTCACCAGCTGGGCGGCGGGCCTGTTCGCCTTCTGGCTGGTCAACTACCCGATCAACTGGAACGTCGACGGCGGCGTCCCGCTCCAGTACCAGGTCTCGGTGCCGCTGGCCGTCTCCCTTGTCCTCTACGTCCTCGTCGGCTACCTGAAGCCGGAGGACACCCCGGAACGCCTCGCGATCATCGAGAGCGTGAACACGGACGGGGACAGCACGGCCGCGGCGGTCCCGGTCCCGGCACAGGCCCCGGCCGGCGGCGGCGACACCCTGGAGTCGCCGGTCACGGACTGACCGACGGCCACCGGCACGTCGAGCACGCGACTCGGCCCGCCCCCCGTGGCGGGCCGAGTCAGCCATGTGTGCGGCCCTGCTCCCCCGGCCGCCTCACTCGTTGTGCAGCGCCTCCGCCACCGTGAGCCGTGCCGCGCCCCGGGCCGGGAGGTACGCGCCCAGCACCGCGATCGCGAGGCCGGACAGGGCCGTCAGAGCCAGGACGCCGGCCCGCCACACGTCCGTCATGGAGGGAGGCAGGACGATGTCCACGGCGTTCGCCATGCGCGGCACCACCAGGTCGTAGCCCGCGATGCCCAGCGGGACGCCGACCAGGGAGCCGATCACCCCCAGGATCCCCATCGAGGTCACCGTCATCACCGTGACCTGGCGTGGCGTCATGCCGATGGACTTGAGCATGCCCAGGACGCGGCGGCGGTCCCGGGTGTCGAGGACGACCGTGTTGAACACGCCCAGCGCGGCGACCACGGCGAGCATGGCGGTGAGGAGCGTCGCGGAGCCGATGACGGTCTCGGCGCTGCTGTTGGAGCCGCTCACCTCCGGATCGAGGCCGGGGTCCAGGGCGCGGGCCGCCCGTGCGTAGGCGGCCGGGTCGGCGCCGTCGCGGAGCTTCACGTGGTAGGCGATGGGCCTCTCCCCCGGGGCGAGCGCCGTGAACGTCGGCCAGTCGCCGACGAGCAGCCGGCCGTCGGTCTCCATGGTCTCGCCGACGACGGTCACCCGTTCCCGGCGCTCCCCCTTCATCACCACGAGCCGGTCGCCGACGCGCAGGCCGTGCCGGCGCAGGAACGCCGAGGAGGCCACCGCCTCGCCACGGCCGTGGTTCCACCGCCCCGCGGTGAGCACGTCGCCGAGCCGCGGCCGGTCGCCGCGACGGCCCTCGAACATCACCGGCTGCACGGATCCGGCGATGTGCGCCTCGGCGTCCGCCCGCGCCGTGACCTGACCCGCGCCCGGCAACGCGCGCAGCATCGCGTCGAGCCGGCGGTCCCCGTGCTCGGCCGCCACGATCCTGCCGTGACTGACCCGGCTCGCGTACACCGTCACGTCGTAGTCGCTGCCGCTCTCCCCGAACCTGGTCATCGTCGTGGCCAGGCCGGTCGCGAAGGTCACGGTGGCCACCCCCAGGACCACGGCGGCCAGGGTCAGACCGCTGCGCCCCGGCCGAGCGAACGGCAGGCCCGTCCCGAGGCTCACCGACCGGGGCAGCCTGGTGCCGGCCAGCGCGCGCTGGAGACGCAGCGCCCGCCCGGCGCGCGGGGCGGTGCCCGCACTGATCGCCCGCGCCGCGGACAGCCGGTGGGCGCGCGCCGCGGGGACGAGCGCGGCGGCCACGCAGACGGCCGGCATCCCGAGCAGGGCGACCGCGTTCACCCAGGGCGCGATGCCGGCGCTGCGGTGGAGCATCCCGGCGTCGGGTCCCGTGAACACGAACCGGAGGAGGGGCCGCGCGAGGACGTTCCCGGCCAGGGTGCCGAGGGCACAGCCGACGACCGCGGGCACGGAGACCATGGTGAGGTAGACGGCGACCACCTGGCCGGGGGTGAACCCCAGGGCCTTCAGGATCCCGATGTGCCGGAAGCCGGAGATCACCGCACCGCTCACCACGTTGGCCACGATGAGCACGGCCACGACGACGCCGAGGACGCCGAAGGCCATCAGGTACTGGGCGTAGGCCCGGGCCGTGGCGCCGACCTGCTGCTTGAGGGTGAGGTACGTCTGGGAGGCCGTGAGCGCGTCCTCGGGCAGGGCCGCGGTGACCTTCGACAGCGCGGCGCGCAGCCGGTTCTGCGAGGACGCGTCCGTGAAGCGGAACAGCATCTGGGTGGCCGTCGGCCGCAGCGCCGGCATCTGGGCCGGGGCGACCCAGGCGTCCGCGGTCCGGCTCATCTCGTAGCCGTAGCCGACGACGGTGAGGACCGTGCCCGAGGGCAGCCGGATCCGCTGGCCGAGCGCGGTCCGCCAGTCCGGCTGCCGGTTCAGGACCACCTCACCCGGCCGCGCGGCCCACCGGCCCGCCCACAGGTCCACCCGGTCCACCGGCCCCCCGGGGCCTGACCGCCCCACGACGGTGACCGCGCCCGTGAGTTCCCGGTTGGCGTCCTGCGGCAGGTCCACGGAGGCCTGGGCGAACGGCCCGGCGGCGGCCTCGACCCCGGACCCGCGGGCGGCCTGCCGCACCTGCGCGTCCGACACCTTCGCCGGGTCGAACGCGGCGACGACGTGCGGGCCGTGCTCCTTGGCGAAGGCCCGGTCGAACGGCGCGGACGCCGAGTCGACCAGCCCCAGCGCGACCACGATCGCTCCGGTCGAGGTCAGCGTCACCAGCCAGATGACGAGGGTCTGCAGCCGGCGCCGGCGTACGGCCGCGCGGGCGGCCGCCCACACCGCCCTCATGCCGACGGCTCCAGGGTGTGCTCGCCTGCCACCCTGCCGTCGGCGAGCAGGATCAGCCGGCTCGCGCAGCGCCGCGCGAGGTGCTCGTCGTGGGTCACCAGGATCAGGGTCTGGCCGATCTGGTTGAGGTCGAGCAGCAGGTCCATCACCTGCTCGCCGGCCCGGCTGTCCAGGGCGCCGGTCGGCTCGTCGGCCAGCAGCAGGGCGGGGCGGTTCATCAACGCGCGTGCCACGGCGACGCGTTGCCGCTCCCCACCGCTGAGCACGGCGGGGTAGGCGTTGCGGCGGTCGGCGATGCCCAGTTCCTCGAGGAGTTCGAGTGCGCGGCGGCGGGCCTGCCGGGCCGGGGACCCGGTCAGCTGCGCGGCCAGCGCCACGTTGTCCAGGGCGGTCAGGTCGTCGACCAGGTTGAAGAACTGGAAGATCATGCCGATACGCCGCCGCCGGTACAGCGCAAGGCCCTTCTCGCTGAGCCTCCCCACGTCCTCACCGTGCACGACGACCGTGCCGTCCGTCGGCCGGTCGAGGCCGGAAACCATGTTGAGCAGCGTGGACTTGCCGCACCCCGAGGGTCCCATCACGGCGACCGCCTCGCCCGCCCTGATCCGCAGCGACACCCCGTCCAGGGCCGTCGTCCCGCCGTACTCCTTGCGCACGCCGTCGAGTCGTACGACGGCCTCGTCCCCGCTGTCATCAGTGACCATGCACCGGACGCTAGGCCGAAGGGGCAGGCGCGGTCATCCGCCCCCGGGTTGCACCCGGCCGCCCTCTCATCCTGGAGATGCAGGGCGCCCGTCCCACCGGGCGATGCGGCCGCGGCGGCGGTCTGCGAGAGTGAACCCCGTGTCCGAGCAGGGAACTTGCGCGCTGGTGACGGCGCTGGCGGTGGCGGTCGCGGCCGTCGGCCCGCTGACCGTGGCCCTGGTGCGTGCCCGGCGCCGGTGGCAGGCCGTCGTGGGAGAGCGCGGCTGGCTGCTGGAACGGGAGCGCCAGAGCGCCGCGGACGCCGCCGTGGCTGCCGAACGCGACCGCATCGCACGGGAGTTGCACGACATCGTCAGCCACAACGTGAGCCTCATGGTGGTGCAGGCGGGCGCCGCCCGGGAGGTGCTCGGCACGATGCCGGACGAGGCCGCGGCGGCCCTGCGGGCCGTGGAGGACGCGGGACGCGGGGCGATGACCGATCTACGGCACCTGCTGGGGCTGCTGGCGCCGTCCCAGGCCGGCGAGGACGCGGACTACGAGAACCTGGTCGGACTCCCGGGGAGCGAGGGCACCGGACCGGCGCCGCAGCCCGGCCTCGACCGGCTCGGCCCGCTGGTGGACCGGATCTCGTTCGCCGGGCTGCCCGTGGAGGTACGGATCTCCGGCGAGCCGCGCCCGCTGCCCCAGGGCATCGACGTGACCGCCTACCGCATCGTCCAGGAGGCGCTGACCAACGCGCTCCGGCACGGCGAGGACGGCGGCACGGCCCAGGTGACCGTGCGCTACGCGGACCACGCGCTGCGCGTGGAGGTCCTGAACACCGGCCCGAGCGTACTGACCGGCGCAGGTCCGGCTGGCTCCGCGGGGACGGTGGCGCGGCGCGGCCCCGGCACCGGCACGGGCCGCGGACTGCTCGGCCTGCGGGAGCGGGTGGCGGTGTACGGCGGGGACCTGGACGCCAGGCGGCGCCTCGGCGGCGGCTACCGGGTCCGGGCCCGCATCCCCCTGGACCGCCCGTGACGGCGGCCGACGGCTCCGGACCGTCCCCCCGGGTCCTCATCGCCGACGACCAGACCCTGATCCGCACCGGTTTCCGGCTGATCCTCACCGCCCGCGGCATCGAGGTCGTGGGAGAGGCGGCGGACGGCGCGGAGGCGGTGGCGGCGGCCCGCAGGCTCAGGCCGGACGTCGTCCTCATGGACATCCGGATGCCGAACCTGGACGGCCTGGAGGCCACCCGCCTCGTCCTGGAGCAGCTCCCGCGGTGCCGGGTCCTGATCCTGACCACGTTCGACCTGGACCGCTACGTGTACACGGCCCTCGCGGCCGGGGCCAGCGGGTTCCTCCTCAAGGACGTCACACCGGAACACCTGGCGGCGGCCGTACGGCTCGTCGGCACGGGCGACGCCCTGCTCGCCCCGTCGATCACCAGGCGCCTGGTGGAGCGCTTCGCCGCCGAGCCCGGCCGTGCCCCCGCCGTGCACGCCGACCTGGCCGCGCTGACCCCCCGTGAGCTGGAGGTCCTGACCCTGCTGGGCCGTGGCCTGTCCAACACGGACCTGGCCGCCGAACTCACCCTGAGCGAGGCCACGGTGAAGTCCCACGTGGCCCGGATCTTCGCCAAGCTGGGGCTCCGGGACCGCGCCCAGGCCGTCGTCGTCGCCTACGAGACAGGGCTGGTGCGGGCCGGTGACTCCGGTGCCCGGGGAGATGGTCCGGCCTAGCGCGGATACCGCGCGAGCCACCCCGGTGACGCGCCGACCGGGCTGTGCAGCGCCGGGCCCTGAGTCATCTCCATCGCGAAGTCGTCGGCGAGTTCGAGGATGGTCTGGCGGCCCTCCAGTTCGGCCACCCAGGCCGGCGGGAGGGCCGTCTCGCCGTGCAGGGCGCCGAGCAGGCCTCCGGTGAGGGCGCCGGCGACGGCGGAGGGCCCGGCCTGGTTGACGGCGAGGCTCAGCCCGTGCCGTACGTCCTCCCCCACCAGCGCGCAGTACACGGCCGCGGCGAGCATCCCGTCCGCCGCCCCGTCCCCGGTCAGCTCCTCGACCCGGCCCGGGGAGGGCATCCCCTGCCGTACGGCACCGAGCGCGTGCTGCAACGCGTCCGAGACGGGCTGGTGTCCCGGCCGGGCGGCGAGCAGGGCGAGGGCCTGCTGGACCGACCCGTCGAGGGACTGGCCGCGCGCCAGTCCGTGCACGATCACCGCGTACGCGCCGGCCGACAGGCAGGCGGTCGGATGCCCGTGCGTCTGCGCCGAGCACTCCACGGCCAGCTGTACGACGAGCTGCGGCTCCCAGCCGGCCAGCAGCCCGAACGGCGCCGACCGCGCGACGGCCTCCGGTCCCATGTCATCGGGGTTCTTCGGCGACTCCAGCGTCCCCATCCGCTCGTCGCCGAGCCCGAGCAGCAGGGACCGGGTCGGCTCCCTGCGCGCGTACAGCCACTCCTCCCTGGCGAGCCACCCGTCCTCCTTCCGCCGCTCGTCCGGCCCCCAGTCCCGCTGGGTGGCCGCCCACCGCAGGTAGGCCCGGTGCAGGTCGGTGGGCGGATGCCAGGCCCCGGTGTCCCTCCTCACCTGGGCTCTTATCAACCCGTCCACGGTGAAGAGGGTGAGCTGCGTGTGATGGGTCACGGTCCCGCGCCGCCCGTACCCGAACGCGAGATCGACCAGCCCTTCGGGCCCGTAGGCCGCCCGTATCTCCTCCAGCGTCAGCCCGTCCACCGGCCCGCCGAGCGCGTCCCCCACGGCGGTGCCGAGCAGCGTCCCCCGCACCCGGCTCCGGAAGTCCTGCTGCTCAGCACGCCCCCAGACGGCACCCGACGTCGCACTCACCACCATGACCTCCTCACGGGCACCGTCCGTACATACGAGCGCTCAGCACTGTAATCGACCGGGAACGGTCCGTTCAGGGGGCAGTTAGCCATGCGAAGTGTGGGTTGTGTGGTCCCGAGTGGTCGGCTTTCGGCCAGGTCGGACGGGGAGAGAGGGGTCAGCCGTACCAGGTGACGTTGCAGACGTAGACGCACTCGTGGCGGGGCACGGGCAGGAAACTGATGAACCCCCGACCACCCAGGATGTCGAATTCACGCAGCCCTCCCTCTCGGTCGAGGGGCCTGCCGACCTTCACGGCGTCCTGTCCCAGCGCAGCCAGCTCGGCTGCAAGGCGCTCCACCTCAGCCAGCACTCCGGGTGGCAGGCCATCCGTGACGTACTCGGCACTCGGGTTGTAGTCCCAGGCCCAGTCCGTCACAGCCCGGCCTCCGCCTCAGCCGTCTCCCGGATGGCCTGGATCTCCCTGATGGCGGCCGCCGGGTCCTGCTCGCCCGCGTCCACGATCCGCTCCAGCTCACGCAGGCGGGCGGCACGTTCCGGATGGCGTTGGATCGCCACGAACACCGCCCACGAGTGCACGAAGGCTCGCAGCGGCGCAAGGCTCTGGGTCTGCTGCGCGTTCGTCGTGGCCTCGAAGAGGTGCTGGGTGAGGGCCGGGATCCGGCTCGGGGCGATCCGCGCGACGGCGGCCCGCAGAGCATCCGGAGTGAGTTCGGGCATGGGGATCAGCGGTTCGATCGGGCCGTCGGTCTGGGCACTCACGGTGGCCTCCGGTGCGGGTGGCGCGGTCCTCGTACGGTACCCGGACACCCGACGGGGTGGCGCCTTGGCGACGCCCGTCATCGAGCTCACGGCTCGCGCCTCGTCCTTTCCAGGCGACCGCGCCGACCGCGCGGCAGTCGCGGCACGGCCCCGGCTCCGGAGCGCGGAACGCGCGCTCGCAGCCGTCGCAGGTCTGAATGACCGCCCTGTCTTTGGCGTCGGGAACGCCTGGGTCACGGGCCGCCACGACCCGGTGCCCCCAGCTCCGCCCACACGACCTTGCAACCGGCCGGGGCCTCGTCCACACCCCAACGGTCGGCGTACGCCGTCACGATCAGCAGGCCGCGCCCCGATTCGGCATCCCCGGTCCCCGGATCGCGGAAGCGCGGGATGCGGTCGCCCCGGGCGTCGGTCACCTCGATACGGAGCGTGCGGTCGGCGTACAGCCGTAGCCCCAGCCGGAAGTCCCGTCCCGCCACGCGCCCGTGCAGCACCGCGTTCGACGCCAGCTCGGCCACGACCTGCGTGGCCGACTCCGCGAACGGCAGTCCCCACTCGTCGAGTTGGCGTTCCGTGAACAGTCTCGCGAGTCGAGCACCTCTTCGGGTAGCGGACAACTGAACCGCGAAGTGGCGCGCCGGAACGGTGATTTGCGGGACGGATTTCTGGGTCATGTCACCCAGCGTGGTCGCCCGTCCCTACCCTGAACAGCAATGTTCCCGGCACAGAGCGTCACTGTCCGGGTGCCGAGCGGGGTCGTACGGGTCGTACGTCGGAAGGGGCGGGTGTGGAGGACGAGGAGGCCGAGGCCGTACTCAGGGCGGTCGGGCGGCAGATCAAGGCGTGGCGGGAGGCCGCCGGGCTGCGGCAGGCCGAACTCGGCGCCGCCATCGGCTACAGCGAGGAGATGGTGTCGGCCGTGGAGCGGGGCCGGCGCATCCCCAAGCCGGACTTCCTGGAGAAGGCCGACGAGGTGCTGGGGGCGGGCGGGAAGCTCGCGTTCATGAAGGAGGACGTGGAGCGGGCTCGGTATCCGAAGAAGGTTCGGGATCTGGCGAAGTTGGAGGGTGAGGCGGTCGAACTGGGGGCCTACGCCAACCACAACATGCACGGCCTGCTCCAGACACCGGAGTACGCGCGGTCGTTGTTCGCCATGCGTCGGCCTGCTTACCCGGAGGACGAGATCGAGCGCCAGGTCGCCGCTCGCATGGCACGGCAGAGCGTCTTCGAACGTGCACCCCTGCCGGAACTCACCTTCGTCCTTGAAGAGGTGACGCTGCGACGGCCCATCGGGGGGAGACTGGTGCTGCGGCAACAGCTCGATCACCTATTGGAGGTCGGCAAGTTGAGGCACGTGACCATTCAGGTGATGCCCACGGACCGCGAGGACCACGCGGGTATGGGCGGCTCGCTCCAGCTGGTGAAGCTCCGAGACGGCAAGACACTCGGTCACTCGGAGGCCCAGTTGCACAGCCGCATGATCAGCGATCCCAGAGAGGTACAGATCCTGGAAATGCGCTATGGAATGATCCGAGCGCAGGCTCTCACGCCTCGGGAGTCGCTGGCCTTCATCGACAAAGCGCTGGGAGAAAAGGCATGACCGCCCTTGAGTGGTTCAAGAGCAGCTACAGCAGCAACGACGGCCCCGAGTGCGTCGAGGTCGCCATATCCCCCGCAACCGCCACCACCGTCCACGTCCGCGATTCCAAGGACAAGGACGGCGCACGGCTCACCTTCACCGACGCCTCGTGGGTCGACTTCCTGGCGTTCGCCCGGCGTTGAGCGCCGTCCGCGGAGCGGCTGGTATGACTGGTGCATGCAGGAAGAGACCGCACAGTCCGCGATCGACACGTTCATCTCCGCCTTCAACGCCTCGGACGACAGTTATGTGACCGCCCTGCTCTCCCAGGCCCTGACCTCGGACGTGGTCTTCTGGGGGCCGCTCGGCCGCAGTGAGGGGATCGAGGCGGTCGAGCGGTTCGTGCTGGACATCCGGCGCCATCCGGCGGGGACCGGGACGATGGTGCGCTGCTCGGCGGTGGACATGCCCGACGAGTGGGCCCGGTACCGGTGGGTCTTCACCACCCCGGACGGCGGCCCCCACCTGGCCGGAACGGACGTCGTGCACCTGCGCCGGAGCCTCATCGACCAGGTCATCGTCTTCGCCGGGGAGATCGGGTCCGCCTCCTGAGCCGTTCAGGGGCGGGTTCGCCGGGCAGGCGGTGTTCACCTGCCGGTGCAGCCACGAGCCCGCGGTGCGGGAGCGGCATGACCGCATCGCCGCGGCCCGAGCCGGAGGTGACACCGTGACCGCTGCCTGTCGCGACCTCTCGCGGCTCACGGACCGGCCGTGGTGAGCCGGCCCTCCCTCAGCGCAGTCGGCGTACGCGCAGGACCAGGTCGTCCGTGTGGTGGGCGCCGGCGCCGCCGTCGGGGGCCTCGCGGGGGCGCTGTTCGTGCACCTGCACCTCCCAGTCGTCGTCGAGGAGGCCGACGACCGTCGAGGGCCACACGTAGTCCGCCGGGTCGAAGTCGCTGTCGTGCGCCTGCCGGGTCTCCATCCCGGCGTGGTGCACGACCAGCAGGACGCCGCCGGGCGCGACGGCGGCGAGCAGCGCTCGCTCCGCCGCAGCGTCGGGGGTGCGCAGCAGGGCCGGGTACTGCGCTGACACCAGGTCGTAGGAGGCCGGCGGGAGCATCGCGTCGGCCAGCGTGGCGTGCACCCAGTCGATGGCGAGGCCGGCGTCCCGCGCGTGTCCTGCCGCCCGCTCCAGTGCCACCCCGGAGACCTCCAGCGCGGTCACGTCCCAGCCGTGCCGCGCGAGCCAGATGGCGTCCGCGCCCTCGCCGCAGCCCACGTCGAGGACCCGGCCGGGGGTGAGTCCGGCGACCTCGGTCACGAGCGCACCGTTGGGCCGGCCGCTCCACAACTGCTGTCGTTCGGAGTACCGGTTGTCCCATTCCGCCCGCACCGCGGGGTCCCCGAGGTATCCGTCGGCAGGCCCGGGGATGCCGGACGCGGGTGATTCTGCTGCGATGTCGTTGTCGGCCACGGGCCCACCGTCGCCCGGCGGGGTCCCGGTCTGCCACTTCTGTTGCCGGTCCGGCAAAACGGCGGTCCGTCGCGCCGCGTCAGCGCGCTCACGTGTCTACCGGTGCGTGCTCAGGCCGTCGAGGATGAGCCCGAGCATGCGGGGGGCCCGGTCTTCAGGGGTGGACGCGGCGCGCCAGAGCGCTCCGGTGAGTTGGAGGAAATCGCCGGGGTCGGCGTCCTGGCGGACGGTGCCGTCCTTCTTGCCGGCGTCCAGGAGCTGGGTGAGGGCGGCGATGACGGGGCCGTAGCTCTCCTCGGCGATCGCCTGGTGCGCCCCGGCGCTGAGGGCGTCACCCAGGCCGTGCTTCTTGCGCATGGCCTCGACCAGGTCGGTCGTCCAGTGGCGCAGTGCTTCCAGGGGCGGCATCTCGGCCAGCAGGTCCGGCACGGTGCCGGTGATGCGTGCCACCTCGTCCTGGTAGACGGCCAGCACCAGGGCCTCGCGGGTGGGGAAGTTGCGGTACAGCGTGCCCGCCCCGACCCCGGCGCGCTGGGCCACCTGGTTCATCGAGGCGTTGCCGTCCTCGCCGAACGCCTCGCGGGCGGCCGCGAGGATGCGTGCCCGGTTCTCGCGAGCGTCTGAACGGACCACGGGACCTCACCTTGCTAAGTGGAGAACTCTCCACTACGTTATTCGGAGAGCTCTCCACTTACTTTAGAGGGGCGTCATGCACTACATCAAGCTCGGCACCACAGGCCTGGACGTGTCACCGATCGCGATCGGCGCGATGACCTACGGCGAGCCCGACCGCGGACACCCCGTCTGGTCGAAGGGCGAGCAGGAGGCCAGGCCGCTCGTCCGGCACGCGGTGGAGGCGGGGATCAACTTCTTCGACACCGCGAACATGTACTCCAACGGTTCCAGCGAGGAGATCCTCGGCCGCGCGCTGAAGGACTACGCCGACCGCGACGCCGTGGTCATCGCCACGAAGCTGCGCCACCCGATGCGCCTCGGGCCGAACGGGCGGGGACTGTCCCGCAAGGCGATCATGACGGAGGTCGACCACTCCCTGCGCCGCCTGGGAACCGACTACATCGACCTCTACCAGATCCACCGCAACGACCGCTCCACCCCCTGGGAGGAGACGCTCGAAGCGCTCAACGACCTCGTGAAGGCCGGCAAGGTCCGCTACCTCGGCGCCTCGTCCATGCACGCATGGGAGTTCGCCAAGGCCCTGCACCTGCAGAAGCAGAACGGCTGGGCGCGCTTCGTGTCGATGCAGAACCACTACAACCTCCTCGCCCGCGAGGAGGAGCGCGAAATGATCCCGCTGTGCCTGGACGAGGGTGTCGGCACGGTCATCTGGTCGCCCCTGGCGCGCGGACGCCTGGCCCGCGGGTGGGACGACGCCCGCGCCACAGCGCGCGCGGAGACGGACGGAGCGTACGCGGACCTCCTCTACTCGCCCGAGCAGGAGGCGTCCAACAAGGCGATCGTCGACGCGGTCGGGCAGGTCGCGGACGCGCGCGGCGTCACCCGTGCGCAGGTCGCACTCGCCTGGCTGCGACGTCAGCCGGTCGTCACCGCACCGCTGGTCGGCGCCGGCTCGATCCGGCAGATCGACGAGGCCGTGGCCTCCCTGGACGTCGGGCTCACCGACGACGAGGTGCGCGCCCTGGAGGCTCCGTACACGCCGCGGTACGACTGGCAGGGTGTCTCGGACGAAGCCGAGATGGAGGCCATCCGCCGGCGCGTCCCCGGAATGGCCCTGTCATGAAGGCCATGAAGGCCACGAAACGCTTGAAGGCTACGAAGGGCACGAAGGCCACGAAGGCCACGACGCCCATCGTCCGATCCGGCGCCGCCGCCCACGCCGGAGGCCTCCTCATCCTGCTCGGCCCGCTCGTGTCCTGGCTCGCCGAGTTCGTCACCGCCGCCGCCTGGCAGGACCCGCCGTACTCACCCCTCTACAACTGGGTCAGCCACCTCGGCCTGACCGGTCCGGCCCAGACCGCGTTCGGGCAGGTCGCGAACTCCCCCCTCGGAGCCGTCATGGACACCGGCTGGGTCCTCTACGGCGTCCTCCTGATCGTCGGCTCGTTCCTCGTGTTCGACCCGCGCAGGGGCACCCGCCCGGTCGTCGTCCTGGCCCTCGCCGTCCTCGCCGGCATCGGAGTCGCACTCGTCGGCACCGTCCAGGGCTCCAACGCCAACGTCCACAACGGCCTCATCGCGTTCCACACCCTCGGCGCGCAGACCGTCATGCTCGCCGGCAACACCATGGCGATCGTCGTCGGAGCCAACGGAGCCCGCGCAGGTCTCGGCAGGGGCCGGTCGGTCGCGAGCGTCGTACTCGGCACCTTCGGACTGATCGCGTTCCCGCTCTTCATGGCCGACGTCCTCACCGGCTGGATGTGGAACGTCGGCATGTTCGAACGTGCCGTGATCTACCCGATCATGATCGGCCACGCCCTCCTCGGAAGCGGCCTGGCCGCTTCCGCCCCACGTCGCCACGCGACGCGCCAGCTGCCCCCTTTCGATGCGCACATCGCGCGCTGAGGAGACCCAGATGTCACAGGTACTGGTCACCGGAGGAACAGGATTCATCGGCAGCTGGTGCGTCCTGACCCTGCTCGAAGCCGGGCACACCGTACGCACCACGGTCCGCGACCTGCGGCGTGAACCGGCACTGCGCTCCTGGCTCCACGCGGCCGGTCCGTTCGACGACGACCGCCTCACGGTCGTACGCGCCGACCTCGAACACCCCGAGGACTGGGACGACGCCGTCGCCGGCTGCGACTACGTCCTGCACGTCGCCTCCCCGACCCTGCGTCACACCCCGGCGAACGACGACGACCTGGTCGTCCCGGCACGGGAGGGCGTCGTACGAGTGCTGCGCGCCGCCCGTGACGCCAAAGTCCGCCGGGTCGTCCTCACCAGTGCCTTCGGCGCCATCGGGATCGGGCACCCTCCTCGCTCGACCCCGTTCACCGAGGAGGACTGGACCGACCTCGACAGCGACATCCCGCCCTACCAGCGCTCCAAGACGCTGGCCGAGCGTGCCGCCTGGCAGTTCGTCGAAGAGGAAGGTGACGGTCTGGAGATGACGGCGGTGCATCCCGTGGGCGTCTTCGGCCCCCTGCTCGGCCCGGACGACCCGCCGTCCCTGCGTCTGGTGCGCAGAATGCTCGAAGGACGGATGCCGGCGTGCCCGCCCTTCGGAATGGGCTACGTGGATGTGCGCGACGTCGCCGACCTGCACGTGCGCGCGATGACCGATCCGGCGGCCGCCGGCGAGCGCTTCCTCGCCGTCGCCGGGCACAGCCTGCGCGTCGTCGAGATAGCCCGCATCCTGCGTGACCGCCTGGGTGAGCGCGCAGCGAAGGCCCCGACCCGCGAACTGCCCGTCCGGCTCACCCGCGCGCTGAGTGTCGTGAACCCGGAACTGCGACTGCTCAGGCACCAGCTCGGCCGCGATCTCGACGCCACGAGCGCCAAGGCCGAGCGGCTCCTGGGATGGCGGGCCCGTCCGATCGAGGACACCATCGCCGAGACCGCCGAGAGTCTCCTTGCACACGGCATCGGCCGATGACCGGGACGGCGGCGCGCTTGACCGCGTTCACAGGGTGATGCGCTGCCGGATCGCGGCCCGGTGTTCCAGGGCCCAGGGGTAGTCGGGTTGCAGGGCGAGGGCCCGGTCCAGGTCGGCGAGGCCCTCTTCGTGGCGGCCCAGGTTGGACAGGGAGACGCCTCGGCTGGCGTAGGCGTACGCGTACCCGGGGTCGAGTTCGAGGGCGCGGTCGTAGTCGGCCACGGCCTCCTCGTCGCGGCCGGCGACGCGCAGCGCGTCGCCGCGTTCGCAGCGGCCCCACGCCCAGTCGGGCTGCAGGGCGAGGGCGCGGTCCAGGTCGGCGAGGCGGCGGGCCGGGTCGCCCAGGCCGCGCCAGACGCGGGAGCGGCGGGCGAGGGCCCAGGCGTAGTCCGGCTTGAGTCCCAGCGCGTGCTCGAAGTCGGCGAGGGCCGTGTCGAGGTCGCCGTGACGTTCGTGGGCGGCACCGCGGGAGGCCCAGGCGAACTCGCTGGTGGGGTCGCGCCGGATGCCCTCGGTCAGGTCGGCGACCGCTTCGTCGTGGTGGCGGGCCAGCCGGTGGTGCTCGCCGCGCAGGATGACGTTCCACGGGTTGTCCGGCTCCAGTTCGAGCACCCGGTCGAGGTCGGCGAGCGCGCCCTCGTAGTCGCCGGTCCCGCCCCGGGTGACGGCCCGGCCGCGGTGGGCCCGGACCAGGGCGGGGTCCAGGGCGAGCGCGTGCTCGTACTCCTCAAGGGCCCGCTCGGGCTCGCCGTCGCGGGCGAGCGCGTCGGCCCGCAGCGCCCAGGCCGTGGCCCGCCACGGCTCGTCGCCCCGGGCGCGGCCGAGCAGCAGCCCGAGCAGTCCGGCGAGCCCGCCGCCGGCGAGCGCCCCGGAGAGATCGTCGCCCCAGGCCCGTACGGCCGCGGCGGCCGAGTCCTCGCCCGCCTCGGCCAGCAGCCGCACCCAGGGCCGTACGGCGTCGTCGCCGTAGCCGCAGGCGGTGACCACATCGGCCAGGGCCCCGGCGAGCGCGGCGCGGGGCCGCGCGCACAGCAGGTGGTACGACTCGCCGAGCCGCAGGTCCCGCCACCCGGCGTCCGCCCACAGTTCGTCGGGCCGCAGGCCGGTCCCGGCCTCGCTGCGCCGCCTGCCGTACGCCTCGGCGAGCCGGGTGTGCCGCTCGGTCCAGCCCTGGGGCGAGCGCAGTCGCTGGAGCCGGAGCATCGGCGCCCGTACGACGTCGTGGTACTGCAGCAGCCCGCCGCGCTCGCTGACGAACGGCATGCCCCGCAGCCAGGCGAAGAGCGCGTCCGCCTGCTCCTCCGGGCAGTCCACGGCGGAGCGGAAGACGTCCTCGTCGAGCCGCCGGGGCAGCGCGCCCGCCAGCGCCGCCGCCCTGCGCACCGGGTCCCGCTCCCACTTCAGGAACCGGTCGACGGCCGTGGCGCTCGGGTCGCCGACGTTCCCGGTGCCGACGGGCCCGGACTCGGCCAGGGTGGAGACCAGCACCGGAAGGCCGCCGGTCAGCCGCAGCACCTCGGCGACCACCGGTTCGTCCCGCACCCCCTTGTCGGCGAGCAGCCCGCGGGCCTCCTCCTCCGTGAACGGCCCGAGCGGCAGGTCCGTCCTGAAGTCCGCGAAGCTGCCCCAGCGGGCCGTGTCGAACGGGTGCTGGCCGGAGGTGACCACGACGACGTTGGCGGGCAGCGCGCCATGGCGGTCGGTGGTCATCACGTCGTGCAGCCAGGGGTCGAGGAACGGGCCGGTGCGCTCATAGGTGTCGAGGAGCAGGACGATCCAGGGCACGCCGTCGGCCGCGGCGGCCAGTTCCGTCAGCAGGACGGGGGTGAGGACCCGCTCGGGTGACAGCACCAGCTGGGCGTCCTCCTGGCTGCGGAAGCGGGCCCGGAGCCGGTCGGCACCCTGGGCCAGACGGTCGGTGTCCAGGGCGGCGGCGAAGGCACCGGCCACCGGCACCATCCCCAGTCCCACCTGGGCCGCCCGCGCCACCGCGAGGCTCCCCGCCGACGGTCCCTCCCGCTCCTCCGGCCCGACCGTCGCCAGGGCGGTCTCCGCCTCGTGCAGGCGCTCCCGGTGCGCGGCGAGCAGCCGCTCCAGCTCCTTGAACCGCCGCCCCTGGGCCGCGAACTGCCGGGCCATCACCGCAAGCGCCTCGGCCACGCCGGCCACCCCCTCGTCGACGTACGCGGTCAGCGCCCCGGCCTCCCGGGCGATCTGCTCCAGCTCCCGTACCAGCCGGGTCTTCCCGACGCCCGCGTCGCCGTGCACGTGGAACAGGAACCGGTGCCGCTCGTCCTCGGGCGGCAGCGAGAGGTTGCGCCGGAACGCGGCCCGCTCCTCGGCCCGCCCGACGAACCCGGCCCTCCGGCGCCGCCCGATCAGCTCCTGCATCGACGGCCGTGTCGACCCCATCCACGCCTCCCCCGCAGTCGGCCCACGACGAGTCTGGCAGAGACACCCCTGCGCCCGGACGGAGCCGCCGGATCGACGGCTCGACGGATCGCCGGCGCGATGGCTCGACAGCTCGACGGCGCGACGGCTCGACGGGTGTCGATCACTGGCTGGTTTTGGTCTCTTGCCCGGGGCCGGCGGTGACTCCTATTTTTTGAGCGACCGCTCAAACACTGGGAAAAGCGCCTCCCTCCCGGACATCTTCGAACGAGAGAAGACGGCATGACCGGCACCAGACGCGCCTGGCTGCTCTTCACCGGATGGTTTCTGACGGGAGCCTGCTACTTGCTGGCCCTCGTCACCGTGCTGTCGATCGGGATCTTCATCCTGCCGATCCCCGTCGCCGGCACCCTCGCGCTGGCCACGCGCCGGGACACCCGCCTGGGCCTGCCCGGCCTGCTGTCGGGGGCGAGCCTGCCGCTGTTCCTGCTCGCCTACCTCAACCGGCACGGCCCCGGCACCTACTGCACCACCTCGGCCGGCGGCAGCAGTTGCACCGAGGGCCTGCTCAACCCGTGGCTCCTGCTGGCCGCCGGACTGCTCGCCCTCGGCGCCGGCCCGGCGCTGCTCCTCAGGATCCGAGCCCGGCCGGTGGACAGCTCCGCGCCAAGCCCCTCCCGGTAGGCCGCACCCCCGGTCCGCCGATACCGACGCCCGGGGCTCCAGACGGCGCAGATCGGCCGGGGACCTGCCGGGGCCGTGCTCGTGGACCTGGGGTCAGACGGGCTGGCCGACCGGACGGACCGTCATCGTGTTGAGGTCGACGCCGGCCGGCTGGTCGAGCGCGAAGCCGATCGCCTCGGCCACCGAATCCGGGCTCATCGCGATGGGCGGAACCTGACCGTGCCAGAACGCGGTGTCGATCAGGCCCGGGTTCACGACCGTGACCCCGATGCCCCGGGCCGTGGCGTGCAGGCGGAGGTTCTCGGCGAAGCCGACCACTGCCCACTTCGTGGCGGAGTAGAGGTTGCCCGGGCTGTTCTTGATCCCGGCCACGCTGCCGATGAGCACCAGCCGGCCGCGGGACCGCTCGAGGTGGGGCAGGGCCGCCTTGGCCAGCAGAGCCGGGCCGAGCACGTTGGCGAGCACCATCGGTGCCCACAGCTGAGGATCGCCGCCGTCCATGACGTCGGCACCGCCCGCCCCGAAGTGGTCCGCAGACGCGCCGCCCGCGTTCGCGACGGCCGCGTCGAGCGACCCGAAGCGCTCCACCGCGCTGGTGACCGCCGTGTTCGTGGCGTCCCAGTCGGAGGCATCTGCCACCAGGCCCAGGAGGCGGTCCGCGTGGCCGGCCTCGTCGAGGAAGGCCTTGAGCCGACCGGGGTCGCGCCCGGTGACGGCGACCCGGTGGCCACGCCCGAGCAGGAGCCGGGCGGTCGCGGCGCCGATCCCGCTCGTGCCTCCGGTGATCAGGACCGTCTTTCCAGCGGCCGACGGAGAGCCGGAGCCGGTGAGTGTGTCGGTGAGTGAGGTGTTCATGGCCTCGACTCTGTGCCGCGGCGCGGGTCCGCGGCAGTTGCTTCCCAAGGTGGGGACGGCATCCCCTGGCATCAACGGCGCCGCCCAGGGAGGCTGTGCCCATGCCGAACACGAGGTACTCCGAACTCGGTGGCTTCCTGCGCTCGCGACGCGAGCGGATCCGCCCCGAGGAGGTCGGGCTCGCACCCGGCCCGCGGCGCCGCGTCCCCGGTCTGCGTCGCGACGAGGTCGCCGTGCTGGCCGGCGCCTCGGTGGAGTACTACACCGAGCTCGAGCGCGGTGCCGGCTCGCAGCCCTCCGACCAGATGCTCGCCGCGCTCGCCCGCGCCCTGCGCCTCAGCCGCGACGAACGCGACCATCTGTACCGCTTGGCGAACCGCCCGGTCCCGCACCAGGACGGGACGGCGTCACACGTCCACCCGGCGATGCTCGACCTGCTGGGACGCATCGACGGGACCCCGGCGATGGTGAGCACCGACCTGCACACCGTTCTGGTCCAGAACCCGCTCGCGATCGCGATGCTCGGCGACCTGTCCGCGCACCGGGGCCGCGCGGCGAGCTTCATCCACCGATGGTTCACCGACCCGGCCTCGCGGCAGATCTACCCCCAGGAGGACCTCGCCCCGCAGTCACGCTCGTTCGTCGCCGACCTGCGCGCGGCGGTCGGGCGACGCAGCGCAGGCGACGCCGAGGCGACCGAACTGGTGGACGAGCTGCTGCGGCGGTCGCCGGAGTTCCAGGCGCTCTGGGCCGACCAGGACGTCGAGGTCCGCAGAGACGAGCGCAAGCGCATCGTCCACCCCAGCGTCGGCCTGCTCGACCTCAACTGCCTCAGCCTCTTCAGCGAGGACCGCCGTCAGCGGTTGCTCTGGTTCACCCCCCGCGCCGGGACGGGCACCGCCGAGAAGCTCGCGCTGCTGGCCGTCGTGGGCACACAGGCGATGCGGGCCGAACCAGGCCGGTGACCGATCGGGAAGGTCCCGCTCACGCGAGGCACACGCCCGGCCGGCCGTCACCGTCCAGCACCGCCGGCCTCGGTGCCGGCCCGACGCCTGCAGGACCGTGGAGCCGAGGTACCGGACGGCGAGCGGGGCGACCCACAGTTCGACGGCGAAGGGCCCGCCCTGCGAGAAGGTCACCCGGCAGGCGACCTCGTGGGCGACGCCCCGCGCGTCCGTCGAAGTCGGCCCGCACTCGGCCAAGTTGGGGATCCTATTCCGGGCCCGCCTGACATGCTGCCCTCATGTCGACACCGCACCCGCGCCCGCACCCCTCCGTCGAGGCCCCCGCCCCCTGCGTCAACGGCCTGCGCCTCCGGGCGCGTCGGGTGAGCCGGGAGGTCCGCGGGGGTGGGCGGATACTGAACGGCGTATCCGTCGATGTCGATCCCGGGCAGCTCACGGTGATCGCCGGGAGCAGCGGTGCGGGCAAGACCGTGCTGTTGCAGACGCTGGCGGGGCTGAGCGCGCCGAGCGGCGGCGACGTGCTGCACGACGGGGCGCCTCCCGGGCCGCCCGGGCCGGACTTCGGGTTCGTCCCGCAGGAGGACATCATCCACCGCGAACTGCCGCTGCGCCGCACCCTGGTGTACGCGGCGGGGCTGCGGATGGCTCCGGGCACGGCGGCCAGAACCGTGCTCGACACCGTCGACCGGGTGCTGGAGACGCTCGGCCTCGCGGAGCGGGCGGAGACCCCGGTGCGCGCGCTGAGCGGCGGCGAACGCAAACGGGCCAGTATCGCCGTCGAGTTGCTCACCCGCCCCCGGGTGCTCTTCCTCGACGAGCCGACGTCCGGGCTCGACCCGGTCACGGGCGCGGCCCTGCTGCGCACCCTGCGCACGCTCGCCGAGGACGGCACCACCGTCGTACTGACCACGCACGTCCTCGCCGATCTGCTCCGCGCCGACCAGGTGGTGTTCCTCTCCGCCGGCGGCGAGGTCGCGTACGCGGGTGAACCGGCCGCCCTGTTCGAGGCGTTCGGGGTCGGCACCGTGGAGGAGGTGTACGAGGCGGTGGCGGGCGGCGCGCGTGTCGAACGGTCCGTACCCGAGGACGACGTGCCTGCCGAGGCCCCGTCACCGTCGGCGCGGCCGCACCGTGTCGGGGCCCTCGGGCAGTGGGCGCTGCTGACCCGGCGCGGTACCGCGCTGATACTGCACAACCGGCTCTCGGCCGCCGTGCTGGCGGGCTCGCCGGTGATGATCGTGGCGATGTTCGCGGTGCTGTTCCGGGCGGGCGCGTTCGATCCGGCGGCACCGGATCCGGGCTCCTCGGCGATGATCATGTTCTGGATCGCGTTCGGCGCGTTCTTCTTCGGGCTGACCTACGGCCTGCTCCAGATCTGCACCGAGCTGCCGGTCCTGCGCCGTGAGTGGCTCGCCGGGCTGCGGATCGGCCCGTACGTCGCCTCGAAGCTGACCACCATGCTGCCGGTGCTCGCGGTCGCGGACGCGCTGTTGCTGGTCGTGCTGCGCGCTCTGGACCGGCTGCCCGCGGCGGGCTGGGACACCTACGGTTCGCTGTTCGCGTCGAGTGTGCTGGCCTCGGCCGCCGCCCTCGCGCTGGGACTGCTCGCGTCGGCGGCGGTGTCGGAGCCGGGGCAGGCGACGCTGATGCTGCCGCTGCTCTGCTTCCCCCAGGTGCTGTTCTCGGGCGCCTTCGTGCCGGTGCCCCGGATGACGGTGGCCGGGAAGGCGATCAGCTGGGCGATGACCAACCGCTGGGCGTTCGAGGCGCTGGGCAGCGGGGTGGGGCTGGAGCCGTTGTGGCGGGCGGGCCGCTCGCCGCTCGGCCCGCCGCTGCTGGCGTCGTACGGGGACTCGTTCGGGCATCCGGCGAGCCGCGGGTGGGTGATCCTGGCGGGCTTCGCGCTGGTGTTCCTGGCCGGGACGTGGGTGATCCTGGTGCGCAAGTGCCGGGACGGGGCGGCACGGAGCCGGGCGGGGCGGTGATCCCCGGCGCGGTGGCCCCGATCCGGGGCGGCTCGGCGGCACCGGCTCCTCAGCAGCTCTCGCGCGCGGCCAGCCCGGTCGCCGTCGGTACCCGGTCCCGGTAGGTCTGTGCCACGAAGGTCAGGAACGTCTCGATGTCCCCGGGCTGGGACGAGACGCCAAGGGAGACCCGGACGGCGCCCGCCGACGGCAGCCCCAGCAGCTCCAGGTACTCGTCCAGCGAGGCGACCTGGGTGTCGGCCGCCGAGAGCAGCCGGGTCAGCGGCAGGTCGAACGCCTCCTCTCCGGCGCCCGGATTGCAGAAGCAGCCCGTGCGCAGGGATATGCCGTGGGCGGCGCTGTCCCGGCCGACGACGCGTTCGTCGACGATCCTGCCGTCCGCGCCGAGCACGTTCAGCGCGACCGTGCCGCCGCGGTCCGCGTCCGCGCGCTCGGTGCCGTACACCCGCACCAGCGGAGAGCCGTCGCTGTGCCTCAACCCGCCCAGGCCGGTGAGCAGTTGGCGGGTGAGGGCGGTGACGTGGGCGTGTATGCGGTCCATGCCGATGGCGTCGATCCAGGCCAGTCCGGCGGTCACGTCCGGCAGGGAGAGGAAGTTGACCGTGCCGTCCTCGAAGGCCGCCTCGTCGGCGGCGAGGACGTGCCACTGGGCCTGGGCGCTGACGGCGTAGATGGTGCCGCCCGAGAACCAGGGACGGCGCAGCTTGGCGAGGGCCTCACGGCGGGCGATCAGACTGCCGATGCCGGTGGGGTGGCCGAAGACCTTGTACCAGCTGACGGCGGTGAAGTCCGGGTGGTGGCGGCTCAGGTCCAGGACGTTGGTCGGGGCGAAGGCGGCCGCGTCGAGCAGGACGTCGTGGCCGTGCGCCTGGGCGGCGGCGATCCAGTCCAGCGAGTGCTGCACGCCGGTGAAGTTGCTCTGCGCGGGAAAGGCGAACAGGCCGGCGGAGCCGTCCCGCGGGCCGGGTGCGGACAGGGCGGCGAGCAGCCGCCTCTCGTCGATGCGCAGGCCGGGCACGTACACGGTCGCGGCTCCCCGCGCCCGCGCGTACTCCCGCAGTCCGTTGACCGAGTTGTGGTTGTCGAGCGACATCACGAGCCTGCCGCCGCGGGCGAAGGGGTACGCCTCGCCGACCAGGCGCAGGGCGCCGGTCGCGTTGGGGGTGAAGATCACGGCGTATTCGTCGGGGTCGGCGTTGAAGTGGCGGAGCACCGCCCGCCGGGCCTCGGCCAGCAGGAGTCCGGAGGCGCGGGAGGCCGGGCTCTCGGAGTGCGGGTTGCCGAACAGCCCGCCGGTGATCCGCCGGGCACTGCCCATGACGAGGGAGCGCGGCGGAAGCCCGGCGCCGGTGTGGTCGAGGTAGGTGTGTCCGCCCTCGTCGAGGTAGCCGAACTCGCGCGCCCGCAACTCCGCGAAGCCGTCCGGACCTTCCGCGATCCCGCCGTGCCCGCGTCCGGTGGCGTCAGCCGTATCCATGTGGACCCCCCTCGCATGAACCTTCGACCAAGGTATCCGCGTACGATCCGTTCGCCGCCGCGGCACGACGCCAGGGCGCCCGGTCGCTGCCGAACAGAGCGTGTGAGCAGCCGGGTTGAGGAACGACGGCGGCGGGGAAGGACGGTGACATGTCCACCTCCCACGCGCCTCGTGCGCTTTCGCTCGCCGCTGCCGTCCTGACCGGAACGGTCGCGCTCTACATCGCCCTCGTCGCTTTCGGGAACATCACCGACTTCGGCACCAACCAGGCGTTCGTCCAGCATGTGCTGGCCATGGACACGACGTTCAGGGACGACGACCTGATGTGGCGGGCCATCACGAACAAGGGGCTCGAGAACACCGCCTACGTCCTCATCATCGTGTGGGAGACGCTGGCCGCGCTCGTGCTGATCGCCGGCACCTGGCTCTGGGCCCGCCGTGACAACGTTCGCGCGCGGCGCGTCTCCACCTACGGTCTGCTGATGCTCGTCCTGCTCTTCGGCGCCGGGTTCATCGGCATCGGCGGTGAGTGGTTCTCCATGTGGCAGTCCAAGACCTGGAACGGCCTGGACGCGGCGACCCGGGTGCTGGTCCTCACCGGCCTCGCCCTGATCGTCGTCCAGTTGAGCCCCTCCGATCAGGAGGGATAGGCAGCCGCCTCGCGGCCCGCGCGGAGGGCGGCCGTCCACCAGCCCGGCTGGTCGAGAAGGGCCTTGGCGTGTCCGGCGACCTGGGGGTCCAGGGGGCGGCCGTCCTGCCGACTCCGCGGGCCCCGGAAACTCCGCGCCCTCTCCTGACGACGCCCGGACAAGGCCTCACGACCGCCTCACGACGGCCTGACGGTTACTTGACCACCGTCACCTTGGTGTTCGGTTCCGTGCCGAAGGTCCACAGGGCCGCGCCGTCCGCCTTGGGCATCCGGATGCCGCTGGTCTGCTTGCCGGCGGCGGGCGGCGGCGAGGAGCCGTCGACCGCGTTGGAGAAGGCGACCGACAGCCCCGACTTGGACGCGAAGTAGAGGATGTGCTCGATCTGGACGCCGTCCGAGCCGGTCGTGGCCGCCAGGGTCTTGGAGATCGTGTAGGTGCCGGGGTCGGGGCTCACCGTCCCCGGCCACACCGTGAACGTGCGGGTGGCCTTGTCGCTCGCGTCGACCGTCCACACCCGCTTGGCGCCGAGCGAGTAGACGATACGGCGGCCGGTGCCGGAGGCCGCCGGTACGGCGGGGGCCTTCGCCGGGGCCGGTGACGCGGAGGGGTGGGCGCCCGCCGACGCACTCGCTGACGGGCGGACCGCCGCGGCCGTGGGGTGCGGCCCCTTGTCGGCCTGGAGGGCGAGGACGACGACGGCGACCGTCGCCCCGGCCGTCAGGCCGGACACCCAGACCCAGGAGGGCAGCAGTCGGGCAGCCACGGGTACGCATCTCCTCCGCTGTGGGAGCTATGAGGCCCCCTGCCTGTTCGCACAGGGGTCGGATCATCGTACTGTGCGCCGCCCGCCCGCCCGACGGCTCAGTCCAGCACCGGCAGCAGCTCCGGCAGGTGGCCGTCGGAGGCCTCGGCCGCCCGCTGCCGCTCCTCGGAGACCGGCCCGTACAGCGTGGTCCGCGGCTTCGCCGGGCGCCCGGCGGCCTCGGCCACGGCGACCAGGTCGCGGACCGACTTGTATGAGCCGTACGACGACCCCGCCATCCGCGAGATCGTCTCCTCCATCAACGTGCCACCGAGGTCGTTGGCTCCCGAGCGGAGCATCTCCGCCGCGCCCTCCGTGCCCAGTTTCACCCAGCTTGTCTGGATGTTCGGGATGTAGGGGTGCAGGAGCAGCCGGGCCATCGCCGTCACCGCCCGGTTGTCGCGCATCGTCGGGCCCGGCCGGGAGATGCCCGCCAGGTAGACGGGCGCGTTGGTGTGGATGAACGGCAGCGTCACGAACTCCGTGAAGCCGCCGGTGCGCTGCTGGATGCCGGCCAGGGTGCGCAGGTGGCCCAGCCAGTGGCGGGGCTGGTCGACGTGGCCGTACATCATGGTGGAGGAGGAGCGGATGCCCAGCTCGTGGGCGGTGGTAATCACCTCGATCCACGTGGCGGCGGGGAGTTTGCCCTTGGTGAGGATCCAGCGCACCTCGTCGTCGAGGATCTCCGCGGCCGTCCCGGGGACGGTGTCCAGGCCCGCCTCCTTCGCCGCGGTCAGCCACTCCCGGATCGACATGCCGGTGCGCGTCGCGCCGTTCACGACCTCCATCGGCGAGAAGGCGTGCACGTGCATGCCGGGGACGCGTTCCTTGACCGCCTTCGCGATGTCGAAGTACGCGGTACCGGGCAGGTCGGGGTGGATGCCGCCCTGCATGCAGACCTCGACCGCGCCGACGTCCCAGGCCTGCTGGGCGCGGTCGGCGACCTGGTCCAGGGAGAGGGTGTAGGCGTCGGCGTCGGTGCGGCGCTGCGCGAAGGCGCAGAAACGGCAGCCGGTGTAGCAGACGTTGGTGAAGTTGATGTTGCGGGTGACGATGTAGGTGACGTCGTCGCCGACGGCCGCCTTGCGCACGTCGTCGGCGATCCCCGTCAGCGCGTCGAGGGCCGGGCCGTCCGCGTGGAAAAGGGCGAGGGCCTCGGCGTCGGTGAGCCTGGTGGGGTCGTCGGCCGCCGTCCTGAGCGCCGCCCGGACATCCGTGTCGATGCGCTCCGGTGCCATCCCGGGGGCGGCCGCCTCCCGCAGCGCGCCCCAGTCGCCGTACACCTCGTCGAAGTCGTCGCGCCGGTCGGACGTACGGCCCTCGGAGTCGATGGCGGTGTGCAGATCGGTACGGCCGGAGGCGACGAAGACCTCCTCCGGCTCCTGCCAGGGGTGCCCCACGACGGCCGCGTCCGGCACCGCGAGGCCCGTCTCCGGGTCGGCCAGCGCGGCCACGTGCGGGCGCAGCCGCGGGTCGAGCCAGGGCTCGCCGCGGCGGACGAACTCCGGGTACACGCACAGCCGTTCCCGCAGCTCGAAGCCGGCGGCGGCCGACTTCTCGGCCAGCTCCTCGATCTGCGGCCAGGGCCGCTCGGGGTTGACGTGGTCGATGGTGAGCGGCGACACCCCGCCCCAGTCGTCGATACCGGCCGCGATCAGCCGTTCGTACTCTCTGTCGACGAGGTTCGGCGGCGCCTGGATGTTGCCGGCCGGCCCCATCACCAGCCGCGCCACCGCCACCGCGGCCACCAGCTCGTCCAGTTCGGCGTCCGGCATGCCGCGCATCGCCGTGTCCGGCTTGGCGCGGAAGTTCTGGATGATCAGTTCCTGCACGCCGTGGTACGACCGGGCCACCCGCCGGAGCGCGAAGACGGACTCGGCGCGTTCCTCGTACGTCTCACCGATGCCGATCAGGATCCCGGAGGTGAAGGGGACGGAGGAGCGGCCCGCGTCCTCCAGGACCCGCAGCCGGACGGCGGGTTCCTTGTCCGGGGAGCCGTAGTGGGGGCCGCCGGGCTCGGACCACAGCCGGGTGGCGGTCGTCTCCAGCATCATGCCCATCGACGGGGCGACCGGCTTGAGGCGCTGGAAGTCCGTCCAGGACATCACGCCGGGGTTGAGGTGCGGCAGCAGGCCGGTCTCCTCCAGGATGCGGACGGAGATGGCGCGGACGTAGGCGATCGTGTCGTCGTAACCGTGCGCGTCGAGCCACTCGCGCGCCTCGGGCCAGCGGTCCTCGGGCTTGTCGCCGAGGGTGATCAGGGCTTCCTTGCAGCCGAGGGCCGCGCCCTTGCGGGCGACGTCGAGGACCTCGTCCGGCGACATGAACATCCCGTGCCCGGCCCGGCGGAGCTTGCCCGGGACGGTGACGAACGTGCAGTAGTGGCACTTGTCGCGGCACAGGCGGGTGAGGGGGATGAAGACGCTCTTCGAGTACGTGATGACACCGGGCCGGCCGGCCTCCTCGAGTCCGGCGTCCCGGACCCGGGCGGCGGACGCGGCGAGGTCCTCCAGGGCCGCACCGCGCGCCTGGAGCAGGACGGCGGCCTCGGAGACGTCGAGGGCGACGCCGTCCCGGGCGCGTTTGAGGGCGCGACGCATGGAGTTCTCGGTGGGGCCGGTTCCGGGGGTCGCGGAAGTCGTCATTCCCTGAGCATACGTTCGGGTTCGGTGGGGTCCGTGGGGGTGGCGGGGGGGTGGGTTGTGCCGGTGCGCTGTGGCCGGCCGCGCAGTTCCCCGCGCCCCTGAAAGAAGGGGGCGCCGCAGTGCGCCCCCTCAGGGGCGCGGGGAACTGCGCGAGCAACCCCCACGCACCCGCACCCGACCGCACAACCGCAGCCCCCTCACAGGTACTCCCCGTAAGCGTCCAGCACCCCCAGCACTTCGGCCTCCCCCGCCGGAGGCAACTGCACCACGACCTCCTCGATGCCCAGCTCTGCATAGTGCGCGAGCTTCCCGGGGCTCGGGAAGACGGCGTACGGCACCACCTGGAGCGCGGCCGGGTCACGCCCCGCGTCGGCCCACACGCCCCGCAGGACCGGCAGCGACTCGGTCAGCCCGCGTCCCCCGATCGGCATCCACCCGTCGGCGTACTCCGCGATGTGCGCGAAGAGCTTCGGACCGGCGGCCCCGCCGACCAGCGTGCGCGGCCCGGCCACCGGCCCGCGCGGCTTCTGGACGGGCTTGGGGTAGGCGGAGGACGCCCGCACGCTTCCGAACTCCCCTTCGTAGGCGGTGGGTTCGTCCGCCCACAGGGCCCGCATCAGGGCCATCCGGTCCCGGGTCAGCTCCCGCCTCGACCGCCAGCGCACCCCGTGGTCCGCGGCCTCCTCGACGTTCCAGCCGAAGCCGACGCCGAGCGTGAGGCGGCCGCCGGACAGGTGGTCGAGGGTGGCGATCTGCTTGGCGAGGTCGATCGGGTCGTGCTGGGCGACCAGGGTGATGCCGGTGCCGAGGCCGAGGCCCTCGGTGACGGCGGCGGCCTGGCCGAGGGCGACGAAGGGGTCGAGGGTGCGGCCGTACTCGCGGGGCAGGTCGCCGCCCGCCGGGTACGGGGTGGTCCGCTCGACCGGGATGTGCGTGTGCTCGGGCAGGTACAGCCCGGCGAACCCGCGTGCCTCCAGCTCACGGGCGAGCCGGACGGGGGCGACGGTCTCGTCGGTGAGGAAGATCGTGACGGCTATGCGCATGCCCCATCTGTACCGGGGGTGGCTCGATATGTCCATACCGACTGGTCGGCATCACGTGCCCCACCTTTCACAGGGCTATGCACATGACAGACGGACGTCTGTGGATTCCCTGTCCTTCCGGGGGAGTTCACGTCCACAGGGGAGAGTGAGCGGCATGTGTGAGGACACGCACGGCATCGGCAGACGCGCGCTGATCGTGACGGGCGCGGCCACAGCCCTTACGTTGGGAAGCGTGAGCTTCGCGGCGGCGGACGGCCAGGACCAGGGGAACCAGAGGACGGCGACCGTGAGCGGCACCCTGCCGCCGGGCTGCCCGGACTTCGTGTACGTACCGGTCGAAGTACCCACCGGCGTACGGGAGCTCAAGGTCTCCTACACCTACGACAGGCCGGGCGTCCCGGCCGGCACCACGGGCAACGCGCTCGACATCGGCCTCTTCGACCAGCACGGCACCGAGCTGGGCGGCAAGGGCTTCCGGGGCTGGTCGGGCGGCGCCCGCACGGAGTTCTTCGTCCGCGCCGACGACGCGACCCCCGGCTACATCCCGGGCCCGGTCCACGCCGGCACCTGGTACATCGCCCTCGGCCCGTACACGGTGGCCCCGCAGGGCCTGTCGTACGAGCTGACCATCACCCTGACGTACGGCGAGCCCGGCACCCCCGTCCGCCCCGTCTACCCGCCCGCCCGGGCCAAGGGCCGCGGCCGCGACTGGTACCGCGGCGACTGCCACCTGCACTCCTGGTACTCCGACGGCCGCCGCACCCCGGCCGAGATCGCCGCCCTCGCCCGCGCCGCCGGCCTCGACTTCATCAACTCCTCGGACCACAACACGCACTCCTCGCACCCGCACTGGGCGGACCAGGCCGGCGACGACCTGCTGATCATGCTCGGTGAGGAGATCACCACGAGGAACGGCCACGTCGTCGCCCTCGGCACCGACCCCGGAACCTTCGTCGACTGGCGCTACCGGGCCCGCGACAACCGGTTCGGCCGCTTCGCCCACCAGATCCACAAGGCCGGCGGTCTCGTCGTACCCGCGCACCCGCACGCCACGTGCGTGGGCTGCGCCTGGAAGTTCGGCTTCGGGGACGCGGACGCGGTCGAGGTGTGGAACGGTCCCTACACCCCCGACGACGAGGTGGCCCTCAACGCCTGGGACGCCACCCTGGTCGCCTCGGTCCGCGACAACCGGGAGTGGCTCCCGGCGATGGGCAACAGCGACGCCCACCGCGACCCGGACGCCGTCGGCTCACCCCAGACCGTCGTTCTCGCCGATGACCTGAGCCGCGAGGCGATCCAGGAGGGGCTGCGGGCGGGCCGCTCCTACATCGCCGAGTCGAAGAACGTGACGCTGAGCTTCACGGCGACGGGCGGCCGCGGTGAGCGGGCGGGCATCGGCGAACGCCTCGCCGTCGCCCCCGACACCCCGGTGACCGTCCGGCTGGAGGCCTCCGGCGTCCCCCGCTGCACGGTCCGCCTCATCACCGACGAGGGCGTCCTGCTGACCAGCGACCCGCTCCCGGTGACCGGCTCGGGCGTGGTGGAGTGGCAGACGACCCCGCAGTACGCGGCCTACGTCCGCGCCGAACTCCGCCACGAGACGGCGGCGGGCACGGTCCCCGGCGCCCTCGCGGCACTGACGAACCCGATCTTCCTGGGGAACTGAGGCGACACGTGGGCCGCATCGGGAAGACCGCGACCGTGTGACTACGGTCGGGAGTCCCCGCCGGGTTCAAAAGTCCGGGGTCTGTTCGGGCGCCGGGATCGCCTACCTGGCCTGATGGGGGCGGTGGGTGCCACCGTTGCGGCGTTCCGCCGACGGGTGTTGCATGGCAGTGGAGAGGCCCCGGCGCGAGGGCCGCCCATGAGCGTCCCCGGCCGTGAACCCGGCGCATGTGGTTGCCGCTCGCCCCGAATCCATGTATCGCAATCCGTGGTCCGCCGGTGTCGCCTCGAACAGGGAGATTCAACCGATGGACATGCACGGACCCATGCACAGCCGTCGTCAATTCCTTGCTGCCACAGCCGCGGCCGCTGCGGCGGGCCGGTTCGGTATGAGCGGTGGTACCCGGGTGCCGCCCGAACCGGGACAGCAGTCCGCGCCCCCGGCCTCCTTCGGTCCGGTGCGGCAGATCAATGCCGGGGATCTGAACGTGGGGTACGTCGAGGCCGGACCTGCGAACGGGCAGGCGGTCGTACTCATGCACGGCTGGCCCTATGACATACACAGCTACGAAGTGGTCACACCGCTGCTCGCGGCGAAGGGCTACAGGGTGGTCGTCCCTTATCTGCGCGGCCATGGCACGACGCGGTTCCTTTCGGATCGAACACCCAGGAACGCACAGCAGTCGGCGTTCGCCGTCGACATCATCGCCCTGCTGGACGCCCTCAGGATAGAGAGACCGGTCCTCGCCGGATACGACTGGGGATCGCGGACGGGCGACATCATCGCGGCACTCTGGCCGGAACGATGCAAAGCGCTGGTCTCGGTGACCGGATATCTGATAGCGAACGTCGAGGCCAACAAGATGCCTTCACCTCCGAAGAGTGAATGGGCATGGTGGTATCAGTACTACTTCGCCACCGAAAGGGGGGTGCGCGGCCTCGACAGGTACCGTCGCGATCTGGCCGAACTCGTCTGGAAGTTCAACTCTCCCACATGGCGTTTCGACCACGCGACATTCGATCGCACGGCAGCGGCTTTCAACAACGTGGATTACGTCGGCATCGTGATCGACAATTACCGCTGGCGACTTGGTCTCGCAAAGGGTGAGCGCCGCTACGACGACCTCGAGAAGCGCCTCGCCGCGGCACCGGTCATCAAGGTGCCGACGATCACCATTGACGGAAAGCATGATCCGTTCACGCCTCCCGGAAACGGATCTGCTTATCGCGACAGGTTCGGAGGCACATACGAGCACCGGACCCTGGACGTGGGTCACAACGTTCCGCAGGAAGACCCGAGAGGCTTCGCGGCGGCTGTCGTAGCGGCCAACGGGTTCTGACCGCCCCTGAAGCGGAAGCACCAGGAGGCGTACCGCACGGGACCTACCAGGTCTGCTCGGAAGCGCGGACGAGGACCTCGTTGACGGAGACCCGCCGGTCGCGAGTGACGACGAACGAGACCGCGTCCGCGATGTCCTCGGGACGCAGCATCTCCATCCCGGCCAGCTGCTGATCCAGTGACGCCTTGACCTCGTCCCGCGAGTGGGTCACGAACTCGGTGTCCACCGTCCCCGGTTCGATCACGCTCACGCGCAGTCGCTGCCGCATGACCTCCTGCCGCAGGGCCTCGGTGAACGCGTTCACGCCGAACTTCGTCATGCTGTACACCGCCGTGCCCGGCCGGGCCACCCGCCCGGCGGTGGAGCTGATGTTGACCAGGTCCGCCACCCGGCGGGGCGAGTCCTCCGCCGCGCGCAGCAGATGCGGCAGCGCCGCGCGGGTGACGTACAGGAGGCCCTGCACGTTCACCGCCAGCATGCGCTCCCACTCCTCAGCAGGCGCGTCGAGGACCGGTCCGGCCATTCCCACACCGGCGTTGTTGACCAGAATGTCCAAGCGGCCGAGTTCGGCCACCACACGCTCCACGACGGCAGTCGCCTGTCCCTGCTCCGTGATGTCGGCCTCCACCACGAGCGCCGCCCCGCCCTCGGCGCGGATCTTTCCGGCCAGCTCCTCGAGCCGGTCGCGGCGCCGGGCGACGACAGCGACGGTGGCGCCCTCGGCGGCGAGGCCCAGGGCGGTCGCCTCGCCGATGCCGCTGCTGGCGCCGGTCACGAGGGCAACGGTGTTCTGCAGACGTGCGGACATGACTGTCTCCTTGATCCAGATCAGGATGGTTCAGTTCGGGTTGCTCAGATCGAGCTGCTTCGGATCGGGGTACGTCCAGGCCGGTGACCGCGCCGGCGGACAGGCCGGTGGCGCAGGGGCAGGGGTCGTCGTACCCTCATATCCGGAACCAGTTCCGGTTCGCGTTCGAGAGTAAGCGGAACCAGTTCCGCTTTGCAAGTGGGACAGGAAGAGTGGGACAGGAAGGGGGGTCGGCGTGACCGGCCACGAGGGGGAGACGGCGCGGCCGCGCAGGCCGCTGCGCGCGGATGCGCAACGCAATGAGGACCGACTGCTGGAGGCGGCTGCGGACGCCTTCGCCCGTCAGGGAGCGGGTGCCTCGGTCAAGGACATCGCCCGCGCGGCCGGGGTGGGCGTCGGCACCCTCTACCGTCGCTTCCCGTCCAAGGAACTCCTCATCGAGGCGATCTACCGACAGGAGGTGCAACGCCTGTGCGAGGCGGCGCCGGACCTCACGGCCGTACAGCCACCGGCGGAGGCACTGCGGACATGGATGGAGCGCTTCATCGACTTCATGGCCGCCAAGCAGGGCATGGCAGAGGCGCTGGCCGTGGTGCTGACCGACGACAGCGAGAAGCTGCACACCCGCACCCTGCTCGCTGACGCCATCACCCACCTGCTGACCGCGGCGGAGGGGCAGTCAGTGGCACGGCCAGGGGTCGCCGCTCAGGACGTGCTGATGGCCCTGGGCGGGATCAGCCTCATCGCTGCCAGCGAGGAGCAGCGCGCCCTGGCCACCAGACTGATCGACCTGCTCCTGCACGGCATCGTGACGAACTGACGCACCATGCGCCCTCCGCGCGGGTCCGGGCCCCCGGCGAGTGAGGTCGCGCAGCCCATCGCCCGGTGGTTAGCCTGAATTCGTACCGTGGCACCGATGAGGCGCTCACCGCGGTGTGCGAGGCGGGCCCGCCGGACGGTGTCCGGCGAGGAACCGCCCACACCGGCGGCCGGCCTCACACCTCCATATTCCGCCGGACACCCGGGGCCGCTCCGGCCTTCACAGGTTCCGATCAAGCCGCGCCCTCGGCGATCTCTGCCGCGATGGTCCGCGTAGTCACCCCGGTCAGAGCCGACTCGGCATTCGCACAGAGGGAGAGAATCCCATGACCGAGAATCACGCGCGGACCCCGGCCACTCCCAGCATTCTCGTCGACCCGTTGCGCAATCGCGGCGTGGCCTTCACCCCTGAGGAACGGGAGGCCCTCGGTCTCACCGGACGCCTGCCTTCGGGAGTGCTCACGCTCGAACGGCAGGCCCAGCGGGCCTATCAGCAGATGCAGGTCCAGAGCGGCGACCTCGCCAAGAACGTGTATCTGGAACAGCTGCACGACCGCAACGAAACCCTGTATTTCAGGGTTCTCACCGACCACCTCGCCGAGTTGCTGCCGATCGTCTACGACCCCACCGTGGGCGAGGCGATCGAGAAGTACTCCCTGGAGTACCGGCGTCCGCGCGGCATCTTCCTGTCCATCGACCGGCCCGACGACATGGAGAAGGCCTTTGCCACGCTTGAACTCGGGCCCGAGGACGTCGACCTGATCGTGTGTACGGACGCGGAGGAGATCCTGGGCATCGGCGACTGGGGCGTGGGAGGGATCCAGATCTCGGTCGGCAAGCTCGCGGTGTACACGGCGGCCGCGGGCATCGACCCCCGCCGCGTCGTTCCCGTGTCGCTGGACGTGGGAACGGACCGCCCAGCGCTGCAGCAGGACCCGCTGTACCTGGGCAACCGGCACCCCCGCGTCCGCGGCGCCGCCTACGACGCCTTCATCGAGAAGTATCTGGAGACGGCGTCGTCCGCGTTCCCCGACGCTCTCCTGCACTTCGAGGACTTCGGTCCCAGCAACGCGCGGCGGATCCTGGAGCAGTACGGCGGCCGCTACCGGATCTTCAACGACGACATGCAGGGCACCGGAGCCATCACGCTGGCGGCAGCCCTGTCCGCCGTCAAGGTCAGCGGCGTGCGGATGCGTGACCAGAAGCTGGTCGTCTTCGGTGCCGGGACCGCCGGGGTGGGCATCGCCGATCAGCTGCGCGACGCGATGGTCCGCGACGGCGCGGATCCGCAGCAGGCCGTCGCCCAGGTGTGGCTCGTCGACAAGCAGGGGCTGCTCACCCGGGACATGACCGACCTGCGCGACTTCCAGCAGACCTACGCACGCGATCCCGCCGAGGTCGCGGGCTGGACGAGGGACGGCGGCGCGATCTCCCTGCTGGAAACGGTGCGCCGGGTCAAGCCGACGATCCTGCTGGGCACTTCCACCGCGCACGGCGCGTTCACCCGCGAGATCGTCGAGGCCATGTCCGAGGGCGTCGAGCGGCCGATCATCCTCCCGATCTCCAATCCCACCTCGCGGATCGAGGCCATGCCCGCAGACGTCATCGCCTGGTCCAGGGGGAAGGCGCTCGTCGCGACGGGCATCCCCGTCGCGCCCGTGGAGTACGACGGCGTCACCTACCAGATCGGGCAGGCCAACAACGCGCTCCTCTACCCGGGTCTGGGCCTGGGCACGATCGTCTCCGGCGCTTCCCAGGTGACCGCGGGCATGCTGCTGGCGGCCGCGCAGGCCGTGGCGGACCAGGTCGACCCGTCGGGGCCGGGCGCCTCGCTGCTGCCGCCCGTGGACGACCTCCGGGAGTCGTCCGCGATCACCGCGACGGCGGTGGTCAAGGCGGCCCTCGAAGACGGCGTGGCGACCTCCAAGCCGGTCGACACCGCACAGGCCGTCCGGGATGCCATGTGGCAGCCGGTCTACACGGACGGAGCCGCAGCGTGAACACCCACACCCCCCACCCCGCCGCAGGCGGGACCGGGTCGGCCGGTCAGGGCGCAGCCCCGAAGATCCTCGACATCCCCGTCGGCCTGCACGCGACGGGGACCCGGCGGGAGACCGACTCCATGGGAGCCGTCGACGTCCCCGCGGACCGCTACTGGGGCGCCCAGACACAACGCTCCCTCATCCACTTCTCGATCGGGGACGACCGGATGCCCAAAGCGGTCTACCACGCCTACGGCTACGTCAAGAGGGCCGCCGCCGCCGTCAACGGGCGCGCCGGCCGGCTCCCTTCCTGGAAGTCCGAACTGATCCGGCGAGTGGCCGACGAAGTCATCGCCGGCGAACTGGACGATCACTTCCCGCTGTACGTGTGGCAGACAGGGTCCGGCACGCAGTCCAACATGAACACCAACGAGGTGATCAGCAACCGAGCGATCCAGCTGGTCGGCGGCGAGCTGGGCAGCAAGTCCCCGATCCATCCGAACGACCACGTCAACATGGGGCAGTCCTCCAACGACACCTTCCCCACCGCCATGCACATCGCCGCGGTCAAGGAGATCCACGAGCACCTGCTGCCCGCCGTGCGGGCGCTGCGGCACGCCATCGAGACCAAGGCGCAGCAGTGGCACGACGTGGTGAAGATCGGCCGCACTCATCTGGAGGACGCCGTTCCGCTCACCGTGGGGCAGGAATGGTCCGGCTATGCCCACCAGTTGGAGCAGGCGATCGAGAGGTGCACCAGGTCCGCCGAGGGGCTGCTCGAACTGGCGATGGGGGGTACCGCGGTGGGCACGGGGCTCAACGCCCCACCCGGGTTCGGCGAGCAGGTCGCAGCCGACATCGCCGATGCGACCGGCTACCCGTTCACCACCGCGCGCAACAAGTTCGCCGCGCAGGGCGGCCTGGACGCCATGGTCGGCGCCTCCGCCGGCCTGCGGGCCCTGGCCGTCCCACTGATGAAGATCGCCAACGACATCCGCTGGCTGGCCTCAGGACCCCGCTGCGGCCTCGACGAACTCCTGCTCCCCGCGAACGAGCCCGGCTCCTCCATCATGCCGGGCAAGGTCAACCCGACCCAGTGCGAGGCCATGGTCATGGTCTGCATCCAGGTGCTCTCCGAAGACCAGGCCATCGGCTTCGCCGGCACCCAGGGAAACTTCGAACTCAACGCCATGCGCCCGGTCATCATCAACAACTTCCTGCACGCGGCCGGCATCCTCGCCGACGCCTGCACCAAGCTGCGCGAGTACTGCATCGAGGGCACCCGGCTCAACCAGGACCAGATCGACAGCTACGTCGACCGGTCCCTCATGCTGGTCACGGCCCTCTCGCCGGTGATCGGCTACGACAAGGCCTCCGCGATCGCCCACAAGGCCGACGACGAGGACACCACCCTGCGCGCAGCGGCCCTGGCCTCCGGCTACATCAGCGCCGAGGACTTCGACCGCATCGTCCGACCGGCTGCCATGGTGGGTCAGTCGTAGGGGCGGATACCGTGAGGCCTTCGCCGCTTCTCTCGACCGCGTGAAGTCATCCGCCGGACGGTGATCCGTCCGCCAGGTCCGCGACGACCGCCGCGTGGTCCGACGGCCACACCCCGTCGACCGGACCGTCCCCGGCCCGGCTGGCGGCCAGTACGGTGCCGATGCCGCCGGGGCCGGCCGGGGCGCCGACGTGGACGTAGTCGACGCGGACGCCGGGGCCGAGGCCCGGGTGGACGTACGGGTTGGCGTGGTCCCAGGTGGCGGAGGGGGCGGCCGGGTCGGCGTACTCCCAGGCGTCGAGGAAGACCTGGCCGGGTACGACGGGCGCGGTGCGGACCCCGCCGAACCTGCGGACCTCGTCGGAGTCCGGCCAGGCGTTGAAGTCCCCGGTGACGACGGGCGGGAAGTCGGTTCCCGCACGGTGGGCGGCCACGAACTCGGCCAGCGCGGTGACCTGCCGGCCGCGCACGGCCGACAGGTGCAGCTGCGAGGTGAGGTGGACGGTGAAGAAGGGGACGGGGTGGGCGGGGGCGGCGAGGCGGGCGTAGAGCGCGAGGCGTCCGTCATCGAGATCCGGTGGCGCCGGCAGGCGCAGCGCCTCGCTCTCCAGCACCGGCCACCGGCTCAGCACCGCGTTGCCGATCTCGACGCCGGGCTCCCCGATCCGCCGCTGCCAGCGCTCGGAGGCCGGGGAGGCGGCCCAGGCCCAGTGCAGGCCGAGTTCGCCGGCGAGCCACCCGGCGAGGTTCTCGCCGCCCGCCGCCCACACCTCCTGCAGGCCGACCACGTCCGGCCGCAGCGAACGCAGCACGGCGAGGATCGCCTTCTGCCGCTCGGCCCAGGGTCCGAACCGCCACCACAGGTTCCAGGTCATGATCCGCACGGGACCCACCGTCTCTCGTCGGGTATGCGTGAGGGACATTGAAGAGGACACCGGCGCCGCATGACGGCGAAAGAGAGAGCCGAGGAATCATGTCCGACCGCAGATTCCGTGCCACCACCGCGTTCCAGCGGCACGTCGCCAACCCGCTGACCCGCCTGATGCCCTTCCAGACCCTGCTGGAGACCACCGGCCGGGTCTCCGGCCGGCCGCGGCGGACGCCGCTGGGCGGGCGTCGGGTCGGGAACAGTTTCTGGCTGGTGTCGGAGTTCGGGACGAAGTCCCAGTACGTGCGGAACATCCAGGCCGACCCGCGGGTCCGGGTACGGATCGGCGGGCGGTGGCACTCCGGCACCGCCCACCTGCTCCCCGACGACGACCCGGTCGCCCGGCTGCGCACCCTGCCGAGGGGCAACAGCATGGCCGTGAAGGCCCTGGGCACACAGCTCCTGACGATCAGGGTCGACCTGACCGACTGAGCGCCCGGAAGGGGCGCGAGGAACTGCGCGGCCAGCCACGACGGCGCCGCGGTCGGCAGACGGCAGACCGCGGCATTCCCGCGGAGCGGTCAGCTCGCCTTGTAGAACGCGTACGTGGCCGAGTACGGCACCGAGATCTGGTCCGTGCCGGTGCAGGCCGCCGCCGGCGCCACGCCGCCCTCGGTGTCCAGCCGCTGCACGTAGGTGACGCCCTCGAACGTGCCGGCGCCGCGGGTGGCGGTGGCCTTCAGGAGCAGCTCGGGGACGGCGCCGTCCTTCGCGGAGGTGGCGACCGCGGCGGCGTTGACGGCGCTGCCGTCGACCGTGGAGACCCAGACCGGGCCACGGGAGTGCAGGGCGACCGGGCGGTGGGCGCGGTCCCGCTTGTCGGAGAGGGTGGCGGCGGGCTCCAGGAGCTTCCAGGCGCCGTCGGTGCAGGTGTAGGTCTGCACGCCGTGCGCGGAGTAGACGCCGGTCAGCTTGTTGCCGTCGGGCACGGCGAGCGCGGCGGGCGCGTGCACGGCCGGGAGACGCGCGGGCCGTGCGGAGTAGGCCTGGACGGCGGTCGTGCCCAGCAGGGTCGCGGCGGCCGCGGCGGCGACGGCCGTGGTGGTCAGGGCGATGCTCTTGACGTGCTGCATGAGGGGGGTCTCCGAACGGGATCCGTGCGTGCTCAGGGAAGGGAGCGGACCGCGTCGAACCGGAAACGGGCCGTCCCCCTTGTCCCCCGGACGCTACGGACGCGCTGCCCCGCCGCGAAGCGGGTTGCCCGTTCTTTGTCCCCCCGTAAGGTTTCGCCGCCCCAAAGGGCAAGGAGAACAGCCCGAGTTGACGCCTCACCCCGGCCAGACGACCGCCTGCACCTCACTGTAGGCGTGCAGGGCGTAGGAGCCCACGTCCCGGCCGACCCCGCTCTTCTTGAACCCCCCGAACGGCGCCTCCATGTTCCGCCCCACGGTGTTGATCCCGACGCCGCCCGCCCGCAGCCGCCGCGCCACCCGGAAGGCACGGGCCACGTCCCCGGACCAGACGTAGTCGACGAGGCCGTAGTCGGAGTCGTTGGCGAGGGCGATGCCCTCCTCCTCGTCGTCGAAGGGGACGACGGAGACGACCGGGCCGAAGATCTCCTCGCGGGCCACCCGCATGTCGTTCGTGCAGTCGGCGAGGAGGGTGGGAGAGACGTAGAAACCCCGCTCCAGCGACGGGCGTTCGCCACCGGCCACCAGCACGGCGCCCTCCTTCCGGCCGAGTTCGACGTACGACTCGACGCGCGCCCGGTGCTCGGCGGTGATCAGCGGCCCGACCACCGTGTCCGGCGCGGCCGGGTCGCCCACCTTCAACCGCTTGGCATAGACGCCCAGTTGGTCCACGAGCCGCTCGTAAAGCCCGCGCTGCACCAGCACCCGGGTGGGCGCCGTACAGATCTGCCCGCTGTAGAAGGAGAAGGTGGTGCCGATCCCGGCCACCGCCGAGCCGACGTCCGCGTCGTCGAAGACGACCGCCGCGCCCTTGCCCCCCAGCTCCATCAGCTGGCGTTTCATGTCCCGCCCGCACGCCTCGGCGATGCGCTGTCCGACGGCGGTGGAGCCGGTGAAGCTCACCATGTCGACGTCGGGGGACGCCACGGCGGCCTCGCCGACACCGGTGGACCGGCCGGAGACGACGTTCACCACGCCCGGCGGGGTGCCCGCCGCCTCCAGCGCCTCCGCCATCCGGTAGACGGAGAGCGGGTCCTGGGGGGCCGGTTTCACCACCACCGTGTTGCCCATCGCGAGCGCCGGCGCGATCTTGCCCGCCGGGTTGGCCCACGGGTTGTTGTACGACGTGATGCAGCTGACCACCCCGACCGGCTGGCGCACGGCGAGCGCGCCCATCACGCCCGCCTTCCCCATCGGCCCGGCCTCGTTGATCTGCGGCGGGATCGCCCACTCGGCCGGTTCGACGGTCGCGTACCGGCGGAACCGGGCCACCGCCACCCCCACTTGCATCGCGCGGGCGGTCCCGGTGGTGGCGCCCGTCTCGGCGCGGGCGAGGTCCGCGTACGGGCCCAGTTGCCCGCGGATGAGGGCGGCGGCCCGCCCGAGCACGGCCGCCCGCTCCCCCGCCGGCGTCCGCGACCAGCCGTCGAAGGCCTCCCGGGCGGCCGCACAGGCCGCCAGCACCTGCTCCCGGGAGGCCTCCGGCGCCCAGCCCACGGTCTCCTCGGTCGCCGGGTCGACGACCTCGTAGTACCCGTCGTCGGGCACCACCCATCGGCCGCCGACGAACAGCCGCTGCCCGTCCGCCGCCTCGCCCGCCGCGCTCACCGGGTGCTCACCGTCCTGGTGTCCCGCCCGGAGCGCAGTACCTTCCCCGGTACGGAGCCGCTCACCACGTCGTCCCGGATGGCCTCGACGCCGTTGACCCAGACCGCCCGTACCCCGATCGCCTTCGAGTCCAGGCGCGGGCTGTCTCCCGGCAGGTCGTGCACCAAGGTGGCCTGGCCGGCGGCGATCCGCTCCGGGTCGAAGAGCACGAGGTCCGCATGCCAGCCCTCCGCGATCCGCCCGCGCTCCCGCAGCCCGAAGAGCCGGGCGGGGTCGTCGGTCAGCATCTTCACGGCCTGCTCCAGGCCGAGCAGCCTGCGCCCGCGCAGGCAGTCGCCGATGAAGCGGGTGGTGTACGGGGCCCCGCACATGCGGTCCAGATGGGCCCCGGCGTCCGACCCGCCGAGCATGACGTCCTCGTGCTGCCAGGTCTCGGCGCGCAGCGCCCAGGAGGCCGGGTCGTTGTCGGTGGGCATGGGCCACAGGACGGTACGGAGGTCGTCGGCGGCGCAGATCTCGACCAGGGTGTGGAAGGGGTCCTGGCCGCGCTCCTGTGCTATGTCACGTACCACCCGCCCCGACAGCCCGGCGTTCGCCTCGCTGTACGTGTCCCCGATGACGTACCGCCCGAAGTTGGCCAGCCGCCGGAAGACCCCGGCTTCCTTGCTGTTCGCGTGCGCCAGCATCTGGGCCCGTACGTCCGCGTCGCGCAGCTTCTCGATCCGCTCCGGAACCGGCAGCCCGAGGATCGGCCCCCACCCGGGGATGAGGTTCAGCGCGCAGAAGGTGCCGAGCGACATGTTCATCGGCGTGAGGATCGGCATCGTCAGCGCCACGACCCTGCCGCCCGCCTTCCGGGCCCGCTCGCTTGCCTGGAGCTGCCGGGGCACCCGCTCGGGCACGGCGGCGTCGACCGTCAGCACGTTCCAGTTCAGGGGCCGCCCGGCCACCGCGCTCATCTCGGCGAACAGCTCGATCTCGGCGTCGCTGAACTGGTCTAGGCAGCCCGCGACGATCGCCTCGATCTGCGTCCCCTCGTGCTCTCCGACGGCCTTCGAGAGGGCCAGCAGCTCGGCGGGGAGCGCGTGCCGCGAGGCGACCGGCTGCCCGTCCCCGTCGGAGTGGGTGCTGGACTGGGTGGTGGAGAAACCCCACGCTCCGGCGTCCATGGCCTCGTGCAACAGCCTTACGATCTCTTCCAGTTGCTCCTCACTCGGCTGCCCGCCCACCGCGTCCGGCCCCATCACGTACCGGCGCAGCGCGCAGTGCCCCACCATGAACCCGGCGTTGACGGCGATCCGCCCTTCGAGCGCGTCCAGGTACTCCCCGAAGGAGTTCCAGCTCCAGGGCGCCCCCTGCTCCAGCGCGACCAGCGACATGCCCTCGACCTTGGACATCATGCGGCGGGTGTAGTCGGCGTCGGCGGGGCGTCCCGGGTTGAGGGGAGCGAGCGTGAACCCGCAGTTCCCGGCGGCGACCGTGGTCACCCCGTGGTTCAGGGAGGGCGTCGCGTACGGGTCCCAGAAGAGCTGGGCGTCGTAGTGGGTGTGCGGATCGACGAAGCCGGGGGTGAGGACGAGCCCGCTGCCGTCCTCGGCCGTACGGGACTCCTGGGTGACAGACCCGATGACGGCGATACGACCGTCACGGATACCGACGTCGGCGACGAAAGCGGGCGCGCCGGTGCCGTCGACAACCGTCGCCCCTTTGATGACGTGATCAAGCATGGGCTCACCTCCTGGTATGCGGCAGGACTGCCTACCTAGGGGCGCGGGGAACTGCGCGACCAGCCACAACGCACCCGCACCCGCCAACGCACGCTCACGCCCCCTGACGGAACCGCGTAGTCCGGTGCACCGGATCCGTGTCGATCTTCGGAATCACGTGCTCCCCGATCAACCGGATCGTCTGCAGCGTCTCCTCCTTCGGCACCCCCACCGGCAGCCCGAAGCTCAGCTGGTCGGCGCCCGCCTGCTCCCACCGCTTGCACTGCCGCAGCACCTCGTCGGGGTCGCCGCAGATCAACAGCTCTTCCTCCACGAGGAGTTCGACGAACTCGGGGGTGTACTCGGGCAGCGTCTCCGGCCACACCGGGAACCCCTCGGGCCGCGGGAAGGTGTCGTGGTACCGGAACACCAGGGACGGCAGATAGTGCAGCCCGCCGGACGCCGCGATGCGGATCGCCTCGTCGTGGGTCGGCGCGCAGATCGCCGTCGTCGTCACCATCACGTTGTCGTTGACGAAGTCCCCGACCGGCTCGGCGTTCACGATCGCGGTCTTGTACTGCTCGAGGACCCACTCCATGTCGGAGACCTTCTGGATGCTGAACCCGAGCACCCCGAGCCCCTTCTTTGCCGCCATGGCGTACGACGGCGGCGACCCGGCCGCGTACCACATCGCGGGGTGCGACTTCCCGTAGGGCTTCGGCAGCACCTTGCGCGGCGGCAGCTGCCAGTGCTTGCCCTGGAAGCCGACGTACTCGTCCTGGAGCCACATCTTGGGGAACTCGGCGATGGTCTCCTCCCAGATCTCCTTGGTGTAGTTCATGTCGGTCACACCGGGGATGAACCCGAGGATCTCGTGGGAGCCGGCGCCGCGTCCGCTGCCGAACTCGAAGCGGTTGCCGGTGAGATGGTCGAGCATGGCGACCTTCTCGGCCACCTTCACGGGGTGGTTGACCTGGGCGAGGGGGTTGAAGATCCCGGAGCCGAGGTGGATCCGCTCGGTGGCGTGGGCCAGGTAGCCCAGGTACACGTCGTTGGCGGACAGGTGGGAGTACTCGTCGAGGAAGTGGTGCTCGGAGGCCCAGGCGTACTTGAAGCCGGACTGGTCCGCCTGGATGACGTACTCGGTCTCCTCCATCAGTGCCTTGTGCTCGGCCAGCGGGTCCGTCTCGGCCCGCTTGCCCACGTATCCCTGTACAAAGAGCCCGAATTCCAAGGCGGTTCACCGTCCTATATTTCCTGACGCTCCGTCAGATACCGTTCGTTGGCCGACTGTCGCACCGGCCGCTTCCAGCGTCAATAGCTGACGTGCCGTCAGATGACACTGACCCCCGCCAGCCACCCCCCGTCGATCACGAACGGCTGCCCGGTGATGTACGACGAGTCGTCCGAGGTCAGGAAGAGCGCCAGCCTGGCCACCTCCTCCGCCCGCCCGATCCGGCCCAGCGGCACGAGCTTGCGGTACAGCTCGTCCAGCGCCCGGCTCATCTCGGCCGGGTCGGCGGCCGGGTCCAGCCGGGCCGGATTGGACATCGCGGTGTCGATGGCGCCGGGACAGATCGCGTTGACGCGGATGCGCCGGCCGGCGAGTTCCAGCGCGGCGACCCGGGTGAGGCCGAGCACGGCGTGCTTGGTGGCCGCGTAGGTGCCGACCGCGGCCATCCCCGTCAGCGCTGTGTAGGAGGCCGTGTTGACGATGGTCCCCCCGTCGTCCAGTTCGGGCGCGACCGTCTTCATGCCCAGGAAGCAGCCGACCTGGTTGACCTGCACGACCTGCATGAACTCGTCGAGGGGCGTGTCCACGAGCGCGTTGAACCGCAGGATGCCGGCGTTGTTCACCAGCCCGTCGAGGCGGCCGTACCTCCGCTTGGCGGCGGCGACGGCGGCCTGCCACTCCTCCTCCACCCCCACGTCCAGGTGGACGTAGGCCGCCCCGATCTCCTTGGCGAGGGCCTCCCCCAGGTCGTCCAGCACATCCGCCACGACCACACTCGCGCCCTCCGCGACGAAGAGCCGCGCCTCCTGCTCGCCCTGCCCGCGCGCCGCCCCGGTGACGATGACGACCCGCCCGTCCAGCTTGCCCATGCCACTCCCTCAGGTCAGAAGGGGCGCGACGTCCGCCCCGAACGCCTCGATCTGGTCGATGAGTTCGGCCCGGCTCCGGCTGCGGAACCGCACCTGGATCTGGTGCACGCCCATCTCCCCGTACGCCCGCAGCGACTCGGCGAGGGCCTCGGGGGCCCCGCTGAGCGTGCGGCGGCCCACCGCCCAGTCGGGCGTGCCGACGTACAGCGGTTCGGTGATCGCGCCGACGGTGACCGGCGCCTCGATGCCCGCCTCCTCGCGCAGCCGCCGCAACCGCCCGATCTGCGCCGGGAGCCGGTCCCGTGGGTCGCCCTGCGGCAGCCAGCCGTCGCCCTTGAGCGCGGCCCGCCGCACCGCGGCCGGCGACGATCCGCCGACCCACACCGGCACCCGCTCCTGGGCGGGCCGGGGCCGCTGCCCGAGTCCCTCGAAGTCGTAGAACTTGCCGTGGTGGGAGGGGAACTCGTCCGGCCCGAGCGCGGCGCGCAGCGCGTCGATCGCCTCGTCAAGGACCGCCCCGCGCTGCTCGAAGTCCACCCCCAGCACCTCGAACTCCTCCCGCACGTGCCCGGCGCCGACGCCGAGGATCAGGCGGCCGCCGGAGAGATGGTCGAGGGTCGCGTACTGCTTGGCGGACAGGAGCGGGTGCCGCAGCCCGACGACGGCGACATGGCTGAGCAGCCGTATCCGTTCGGTCACGGCGGCCAGGTGGGCGAGGGTGGCCACCGGGTCGTACCAGACCGTGCTCATGGCCCCGGCCAGCCGGTGCGGGATCGCCACGTGGTCGCAGACGGCGAGGTAGGCGAAGCCGGCCCGCTCGACGGCCCGCGCGATCTCCACCAGGTCGGCGGCGCCCGCCCCGGCCTCCCAGCCCTCGGCGTAGATCGTGGACTGGGACTGGACCGGGAGCTGGATGCCGTGGTCGAGGCTCACCGGGGACCGCCCCACAGCCCGTCCGCCGTCAGCCCCAGCAGTGCGATCGCGTTCCCTCGGACGATCCGCTCCACCACGTCCGGGGCCAGGTGAGCCATCTGGGCCTCGCCGACCTCCCTCGACTTCGGCCAGGTGGAGTCGGAGTGCGGGTAGTCGGTCTCGTAGAGGACGTTGCCGACTCCGATGGCGTCGAGGTTCTTCAGGCCGAAGGCGTCGTCGAAGAAGCAGCCGTAGACGTGCTCGGCGAAGAGCTCGGAGGGCGGGCGGGTGACCTTGTCGGCGACGCCGCCCCAGGCGCGGTTCTCCTCCCAGACGACGTCGGCGCGCTCCAGGATGTAGGGGATCCAGCCGATCTGGCCCTCCGCGTACATCACCTTCAGGTTGGGGAAGCGCTCGAACTTGCCGCTCATCAGCCAGTCGACCATCGAGAAGCAGCAGTTGGCGAAGGTGATGGTGGAGCCGACGGCGGGCGGTGCGTCGGCGGACGTGGAGGGCATCCTGCTGCTGGAGCCGATGTGCATGGCGACGACCGTGCCGGTCTCGTCGCAGGCGGCGAGGAAGGGGTCCCAGTCGTCGGTGTGGACGGAGGGCAGCCCGAGGTGCGGGGGTATCTCGGAGAAGGCGACGGCGCGGACCCCGCGGGCCGCGTTGCGGCGGACCTCGGCGGCGGCCAGTTCGGCGTCCCAGAGGGGGATCAGGGCGAGGGGTATCTGACGGCCCTGGGCCAGCGGGCCGCACCACTCCTCCACCATCCAGTCGTTGTAGGCCTGGACGCAGAGCAGGGCCAGCTCGCGGTCCTTGGCCTCGGTGAAGGTCTGCCCGCAGAAGCGCGGGAAGGTCGGGAAGCAGAGCGCGGACTGGACGTGGTTGACGTCCATGTCGGCGAGCCGCTGCGGCACGTCGTAGGACCCCGCCCGCATCTGCTCGTACGTGATCACTTCGAGCTTGATCTCGTCGCGGGAGTAGCCGACGGCGGTGTCCAGGCGGGTGAGAGGGCGGTGCAGGTCCTCGTAGATCCACCAGTCGCCGACGGGACCGTCGTCGCCGGGCCTGCCCATGACCGGCTTGAACCGGCCGCCGAGGAAGGTCATGTCCTTCAGCGGGGCCCGGACGATGCGCGGACCGGTGTCCAGGTACTTCTTCGGGAGGCGGGACTGCCAGACGTCCGGCGGCTCCACGGTGTGGTCGTCGACGGAGATGATCAGCGGAAAGGTGCCGTCCTGGGTGTCCATGGCGCTCACGGTAGCGCCGATCTGACGAACCGTCAGCTACCGCGATGACTGTTCGTCAGGCATCAACGCCACCCACCGCGGACGCGGTCCGCGGCCCCGGCGCGGAGGACACCGGTCTGCCCGCGGAATCGTTACGCCAGGAGTCGGGCCTGCTGAGGCGGGACGCCGCCGTGTGAAGACCGTGTGGACCACCGCGTGTCGCCCTGTGATCGGCGTCTCCCCCGGCTGACGCAACCCGCCCGGACAAGGCAGACTGACGGGGTGAAGCGGGATGTCTAGGGGGACGGGCATGGACGGTGGACCGCGGGTGCCGGAGCAGCGGCGAGCCTCCGCCGCGACGGAGGCGGCGGCGTTGCGCTTCACCGTGCTCGGTCCGGTGCGCGCCTGGCGTGCCGGGGAGCCGCTCAACACCGGCTCCCCGCAGCAACGCGCCCTGCTAGCCGCCCTGTTGCTGCGCGAGGGCCGCACGGCGACCGCGGCCGAGCTGATCGACGCCCTGTGGGGTCCCGAGCCGCCGTCGCAGGCGCTGGCTGCGGTGCGCACGTACGCGTCCCGGCTGCGCAAGATCCTGGACCCCGGCGTCCTGGTCAGCGAGTCCGGCGGGTACGCGGTGCGCGGGCTCGGCGAGGGCGCCCTGGACCTGGCGGTCGCCCAGGACCTGGCGGCGGACGCGGAGAAGGCGAAGAGCGCCGGGGACCTGCACCAGGCCCGGCAGGTGCTCGCCCGGGCGCTGGCCCAGTGGGACGGCGAGCCGCTGGCCGGAGTGCCAGGGCCGTACGCCGAGGCCCAGCGGGCCCGGCTCGAGGAGTGGCGCCTCCAACTCCTCGAATCCCGCCTCGACATGGACCTGGAGCAGGGCTGCCACGCGGAGGCCGTCTCCGAGCTGACGGCACTCACCGCGGCCCACCCGCTCCGCGAACGCCTCCGTGAACTCCTCATGCTCGCCCTGTACCGCAGCGGCCGGCAGGCGGAGGCCCTCGCGGTGTACGCGGACACCCGCCGCCTGCTGGCGGAGGAGCTGGGCGTCGACCCGCGCCCCGGCCTGCGCGAACTCCAGCAGCGCATCCTCCAGGCCGACCCGGCCCTGGCGGAGCCCCCGACCCCGGCGGCGGAACCCGCCGCCGTCCAGGTCCGCCCCGCCCAACTCCCCGCCACCGTGCCCGACTTCACCGGTAGGTCCGCCTTCGTCACCGAGCTGAGCGAGGTGCTGGCGTCGGCCGAGGGCCGGGTGATGGCCGTCTCGGCACTGGCGGGCATCGGCGGCGTCGGCAAGACGACCCTCGCCGTACACGTCGCCCACCAGGCCCGGTCCGCCTTCCCGGACGGCCAGTTGTACGTGGACCTGCAGGGCGCGGGCCCGCGGGCGGCCGAGCCGGAGACCGTCCTGGGCTCCTTCCTGCGCGCCCTGGGCACCCCGGACTCGTCGGTCCCCGACTCCCTGGACGACCGGGCCGCCCTGTACCGCTCGGTCCTGGACGGCCGCCGGGTGCTCGTCCTCCTCGACAACGCGAAGGACGCGGCGCAGGTACGCCCCCTCCTCCCCGGCACGGAGGGCTGCGCGGCGCTGGTCACCTCCCGCGTCCGGATGGTCGACCTGGCCGGGGCCCACCTGGTCGACCTGGACGTGATGTCCCCGGAGGAGGCGCTGCAGCTGTTCACGAAGATCGTCGGCGCGGAGCGGGTCGCCGCCGAGCGCGAGGCGGCCCTCGACGTGGTGGCGGCCTGCGGCTTCCTCCCCCTCGCCATCCGCATCGCCGCGTCCCGGCTGGCGGCCCGCCGCACCTGGACGGTCTCGGTGCTGGCGGCGAAGCTCGCGGACGAACGCCGCCGCCTCGACGAACTACAGGCCGGCGACCTCGCCGTGAAGGCCACCTTCGAACTCGGCTACGGCCAGCTGGAACCGGCCCAGGCCCGCGCGTTCCGCCTCCTCGGCCTGGCGGACGGCCCGGACATCTCGCTGGCGGCGGCCGCGGCCGTCCTCGGTCTGCCGGCCGAGGCGACCGAGGACCTCCTGGAGGCCCTGGTCGACACCTCGCTGCTGGAATCGGCGGCTCCGGGCCGCTACCGCTTCCACGACCTCGTACGGCTCTACGCGCGTGCGTGCGCGGAACGCGACGAACAGCCGCCCAGCGAGCGGGAGGCGGCGATGTCGCGGTTGCTGGACTTCTACCTGGCCACCGCGGCGGCGTTCTACGCGATCGACCGGCCCGGGGACCGGCTGGTGGACCACCTCGAGGCCACCGGGTACCCGGGGCTGGCGTTCCGGGACCGCCACGAGGCACAGGACTGGTTCTACGCCGAGGCCATGCCCGTGCTGGCCTGCGTCCGGCAGTCGACGGCGCCCGGACTGCTCAGGCGAGCCGTGGACCTGCTGTGGGCGGCCGTCGACCTCGCGGAGTCGGGGGCCAACTCCAGGGAGTACGAGACCACGGCGGTCTTCGTGCGGGACGCGGCGCGCACCTCGGCGGACGTGCGGGCGCAGGCCCGCGCACACGTCGTGCTGGCCAACGCCTACCACCTGATCGGCCGTTTCGGGCCGGCGAACGAGCAGGCGACCGAGGCGGTCCGGCTCGCGGACGTCGCGGGCGACCCGCTGCCCGGGTGCTGGGCGTCCAACATGCTGGGCATCATCTCGCTGTACCAGAACAGGCTGGAGGACGGCGAGGCCCACCTCAGCCGCGCGATCGACAGCTTCCGCGCCTGCGGCGACGGGCCCGGCGAGGCCAGCGCGCTGTGCAATCTCTCCCGGATCCACCTGGCGATGGGCCGGACCGTGAGCGCTGTCTCCCTGGCACAGCAGGGGACCGGCATGTACGACGCCATGGGGCACGCCCTGAAGGGTGCCAACGGCCGGTACGCGCTGGGCCTCGCGCTCACCCAGGGCGGCCAGTACGACCAGGCCGCCGAGCGGCTCCAGGAGGCCCTGGAGGTGTTCCGGGACAGCCGGATGCGGCTGTGGGAGGGGATGTCCCTGTTCCGGCTCGCCGAGCTCGACCTCGCGGCGGAGCGGCCCGCGCAGGCCGCGACCAACGCCGAGTCGGCCCTCACCCTGCTGCGCGGGATCGGTGGCGACTGGCGCCGCGGGAACGTGCTCACGGTGCTCGGCCGGGCCCTGACCCTGATCGGGCATCCGGGCCGGGCCCAGGTCTGCTGGCGGGAGGCGCTCGCCATCTTCGAGGGGCTCGGGGCGGCCGAGGCCGAAGAGGTGAAGGCCCTGCTCAGCCCGAGCGCCGTCGCCTGAGGCCGGGCGCCCGGCGGGCGTTCATCATTCGTTTATCGCGCCACGGCACTCTCGTCCTGTCGATCCGTCGCGTCGGGGGGCAGACGGTTCGGCTCGGGCCCGCGCCTTAAGGTGTAGCGGCCCGGAAGCGTCCGCCCGGCGGCCCTACGGGGGAGCCGCCGGGCGGGCCTTCCCACCCACAGCGTCAAGGACATCCAGGGGAGCGAACCATGAGCGACGAGACGAAGACGACCGAGGCCGAGGCAGCCGTCGAGGGCGCCGAGATCACCACGCTGAACAGCCACGCCACCAGCGAGCCGCTCAGCGCCACGATCCTGAAGGCGGACGACGAGGACACCACCGTCACGCCGGACAACTCGCACGCCACGGACGAGAAGGCCTGACCGAACCACACCGGGACGGGGATCGGCCGCGGCGGCGCGGAGGGGGAGCCGTCGCGGCCGAGGTGTGTTCGGGGAGAGGTCCGGGTCAACTCGCCCGTGTACGAAGGCGAGACCGGGACTGGCGCGAGGTGCTGACCGACGCGTTCCGCGTGCCTCACGCCTTTGTGCAACCCAAGGCCGCTCCCATCGGTCCGAGTGGGCATGAAGAGAGCGTATGGCATGGGTGCCGTCCTGCTTCTGCTGCTGTCGGCCTGCGGTTCGGGCGGGTCGGAGGAAAGGCCGGCACGTCATCCGGGGGTTCGGTCCGACTTCGACGGGGACGGCTACGGCGATCTCGTGGTCGGTGACACGACCTCGACCGTGAACGGGAAGTACGCGGCCGGGTTCGCGGCCGTCCTGCGAGGGTCCGCGCGGGGCCCGCGGCTCGAGGGGCCACGGGTCGTCACCCAGAACGATCTGGGGTTGGGCAAGGCGGGCGAGGGCGGCGCCTTCGGCAGCCCGGCCACGAGCGTGACCGCCGACCTCGACGGTGACGGGCGGGCCGACTTCGTCACCCAGGCGGGCCGGCAGACGGTCTTCGTCGTCTGGGGGAGCGACAAGGGGCTGACCGGTGCCGCGGCCCGGCTGACGGGCTCGGCGCCCCTCGCGGGCGATGTCGACGGCGACGGACACACCGATCTCGTGGTCGGTACGGGTAAGGACAACGCCGTACGGATCCTCCTGGGCCCCTTCAGCCGCCAGGGCACACCGCGCCGTACCGTCTCTCTCGACCTGACGCCGAGCGACCCGGAGTATCCCGTCGCGGTTCCCGCCGCACTGGGGGACGTCACGGGGGACGGCAAGGACGATCTCCTGGTCAGCTGGTCCATCCTGGCGGACTATGCGCCGGTCGCCCGCGCCACCGTCGTGTACCGGGGCGCCGCCGACGGGAAGCTGGTCAAGGGGCCGCGACTGGAGGGCGGCTTCTACGGCTCGATGCTCAAGACGGCGGACGTGAACCACGACGGTTACGCCGACGTCGTGGCGGGGCTGCCCTGCGAGATGCTCGGCGATTCGATGGTCCCCGTGGGCGGCAGCCGGCTGATGATTCTCTACGGCGGGACGCTGAAGACCTCACGCATCACCGCGGACACCGCGGGCCTGCCGGTGAAGGGACCCTTCATGCCCTGCACGTTCGGCAGCGCACCGGCGGTCGGGGACGTGGACGGCGACGGATACCCCGATGTGGCGTTCTCGGTCGTGCCCAGGACGGGGCCGCAGGAGGTCATCCTGCTGAGAGGGAGTGCCGCAGGGCTGACCACCGAGGGGGCGCGGGCCGTGCCCGGCGGCTCGGCCGTACTGCTCGACACCCACGGCAGCCGGGCGGCCGAGCTGGTCGTCACGGGCCAGGAGGGGATCCAGGTGTGGCGCGGCGGATCCCGGCTGCTCTCGTTCAAGGAGACCGACCTCGACCTCGGACCGGAGATATCGCGTGGAGGGCACGCCCTCTCGCCGGTCGGATGACCTGCGGATGACAACAGGGCTCCTGGATCGTGAGGGTTCGCGCCCGGCTGCCGCCCCATCCGCACCGGAGGTCGGCCCGGCCTTGAGGCTCTGCGGCAACAACGGCTCCAGCCGGGCCCCTGATGCCCCTAGGGCCTGTCTGACAATTCCCGCCTGCCTCGCGACGCCATGCACGCACTCTCGCCGCACCGGGCCCTGACCCAAGTACGTCCAGTACGTGGGCCAGGGCCCGGCACACCGAGAGCACGCACCTGACGCCGCGAGGCCGCCCTCCGGGCGACGACGGGAATTGTCAGACAGGCCCTAGCCCCACCCCCGCAGCTCCCCCTTCAGCACCTTCCCGCTCGCGTTCCGCGGGAGTTCCGCCACGAACTCCACCGTCCGCGGCACCTTGTAGTTCGCCATCTCGCGGCGGGCCCAGGCGATCAGGTCGTCGGCCGTCAGCACCGCTCCCGGCCGCCGCACCACGTACGCCCTGCCGACCTCGCCGAGCCGGCCGTCCGGGACGCCGATCACCGCCACGTCGGCCACGTCCGGGTGCAGGCCGAGCAGTTGCTCTATCTCCGCCGGGTAGGCGTTGAAGCCGCCGACGATGAACATGTCCTTCAGGCGGTCGGTGATGCGGAGGTTGCCCGCCGCGTCCAGGACCCCTACGTCGCCGGTGCGCAGCCAGCCGTCCGGGGTCAGGGTGGCGGCCGTCGCCGCCGGGTCCTCGTAGTAGCCGCGCATCACGTTGAAGCCCCGGACCAGCACCTCGCCGGTCTCGTCCACCCGTACCTCCGTGCCGGGTATCGCGCGGCCCGACGTCGACGCGATCACCGCCGGGTCGTCGCCCCGGCGGCACATGGTCACGATCCCGCTCGCCTCCGAGAGGCCGTAGGCGGTGAGGACCGTCTCGACGCCGAGTTCACCGCGCAGACGCTCGACCAGCCGCAGGGGCACGACGGCGGCTCCGGTCACCACCAGGCGCAGCGCGGAGAGGTCGTGGGCGGCGCGCGCCGGGTGGTCCAGGAGGGACTGGTGCAGGGTCGGGGGGCCGGGCAGCACCGACACCCGTTCCGCGGCCACGTTGGCCAGGACCGTCGCCACGTTGAACACCGGCTGCGGGATCATCGTGGCGCCCCGCATCAGGCAGGCGATCACCCCGGCCTTGTAGCCGAAGGTGTGGAAGAAGGGGTTGACGATCAGGTAGCGGTCGTCGCCGCGCAGACCCGCCAGGTCGGCCCACACCTCGTAGGCGCGCAGGGTCTGCGCGTGGGTGATCATCGCGCCCTTGGGGCGGCCAGTGGTACCCGAGGTGAAGACGATGTCGGAGAGGCAGTCGCCGTCCAGCTCGGCCGACCTGGAGGCGACTTTACCGCTCCCGACGCCCTCGCCCGCCGCCAGGAAGTCCTTCCAGGTACGGAAGTCGGCGGGCGCGTCCTCGGCCAGCACCACCACGTCCCGCAGGTCCGGCAGGCCGGGCAGCGGACCGGGACCGGCCCCCTCCCCCGCCGCCCTCCGCAGCGACGCCACGTACGAGGTCCCGAGGAAGGTCCCGGTCACGAACAGCAGCCGGGCGCCGCTCCTGCGCAGCACGTCCGCCGCCTCCGCGCCCTTGAAGCGGGTGTTCAGCGGGACCAGCACACCGCCCGCCGACACCGCGCCCAGCGCCGCGACGATCCAGTCCAGGGAGTTCGGCGCCCAGATACCGACGCGGTCGCCCACCCCGACACCGGCGGCCAGGCAGGCGGCCGCCGCCCGTTCCACCCGGGCGCCCAGTTCCGCGTACGTGATCCGGGTACGGCCCTCCACCACCGCCTCGACGTCCGCGTACCGCTCCGCCGCCGACCGCACCAGTCCCGGAACGGTCCCCCACTCCATGTCACCGCGCACAACCGGCCTCCCGGACGCATAGCTGACTAACCGTCAGATTAGCTGTAGCCTGACGACCTGTCAGCAAACCGTGACAGCCGTGGAGGTGCGGGCACATGGCCGGTCTCAGAGGCGTCAAGGACGCCACCGCCATCGTCGGGATCGGGCAGACACCCTTCGCGAAACGGCTCGACGAGGACGAGAGGACCCTCGCCTGCCGGGCCGTCCTCGCCGCCCTCGACGACGCCGGCATCGCGCCCGGCGAGGTCGACGCGCTCGCCTCCTTCACCATGGAGGAGACCGACGAGGTGGAGCTGGCCAAGGCGGTCGGCCTCGGCGACCTGACCTTCTTCAGCAAGGCGGGGTACGGCGGGGGCGGCTCCTGCGCCACGGTCGCGCACCTCGCCGCCGCGATAGCCAGTGGGCAGGCGAGCGTGGGCGTGGCATGGCGGTCGCGGAAGCGCGGCTCCGGCCCCCGCCCCTGGACCAACACCACCGTCCAGCTCCCGACCCCCGCCCAGTGGACCCGCCCCTTCGGCCTGCTCAGGCCCGCCGACGAGATAGCCATGCTCACCCGCCGCTACATGCACGAGTACGGCGCGACCCGCGACCACCTCTTCAACGTCGCCCTCGCCTGCCGCAACCGGGCCAACCAGAACCCGGCCGCCGTCATGTACGACCGCCCCCTCACCCGCGAGATGTACATGACCTCCCGGTGGATCAGCGAGCCCCTCTGCCTCTTCGACAACTGCCTGGAGACGGACGGCGCGCTGGCCTGTGTGGTGGTCGGCAGGGAGCGGGCCCGGGACTGCCGACGGCCCCCCGTCTACGTCCACGCGGCCGCCCAGGGCCTCCCCGCCCAGCACCACGGCATGGTCAACTACTGGAACGACGACCCCCTCACCGGTCCCGCCTGGACCGCCGCCCGCCACCTGTGGAAGCACGCCGACCTCACCCCCGAGGACGTCGACGTGGCCCAGATCTACGACGCGTTCACCGCCCTGATCCCGCTCTCCCTGGAGGGGTACGGCTTCTGCGGCCGCGGGGAGGGCGGGGCCTTCACCGAGCAGGGTGCCCTGGAGATCGGCGGACGGCTGCCGGTCAACACCGGCGGCGGGGGCCTCAGCGAGGCCTACGTGCACGGGTTCAACCTCATCACCGAGGGCGTCAAACAGCTGCGCGGCACCAGCACCGCCCAGGTGCCGGGCGCCGCCACCTGCCTGGTCACCGCCGGCGAGGGCGTCCCGACCTCCGCCCTCCTCCTCACCAACCGGAGCTGACATGCTGCGACCGGTCACCGACCCCGACGGCACCCCCTTCTGGGAGTACGCGGCCCGCGGCGAACTCCGCGTCCAGGCCTGCGCCGACTGCGGCGAACCCCGCTTCCCGCCCCGCCCCTGCTGCCCGCACTGCCAGTCCTTCGCGAGCGAGTGGCGGCCGACGAGCGGGCGGGGCCGGATCTGGTCGTACGTCGTCCCGCACCCGCCGCTGCTGCCCGAGTACGCGGCGCAGGCGCCGTACAACGTGGTCGTCGTGGAACTCGACGACGCGCCCCGGATACGGCTGGTGGGCAACGTGGTGACCGAGGCCGGGGCGCCGCTCGGCTCCCTTCCCCCGGACCGGATCCGGATCGGCGCCCGGGTGCAGGCGGTCTTCGCCGACGGTCTGCCGCAGTGGGTCCTGGAGCGGCCGTGAGCCTGCGCCTGGACACGGACGAGGAGAGCGGCGTCGCCGTCGTCACCATCGACCGCCCCCAGCGCCTCAACGCCATCGACCTCCCGACGGCCGCAGAACTCTCGTCCACCTGGCGGGCGTTGCGCTTCGACGACGCGGTACGGGCCGTCGTGCTCACCGGGGCCGGCGGGCGCGCCTTCAGCACCGGGCTCGACCGGGACGCCGTCGTGCCGCAGCCGGCCTCGCCCTACAGCCAGGACGACCCGCTCATCGCCGTCGGGCCGAAGGCGAACGACCTGTGGAAGCCGGTGATCGCCGCGGTGGCCGGGATGGCCTGCGGGGGCGCCTTCTACCTCCTGGGCGAGTGCGACTTCGTCGTCGCCGACGAGACCGCGGCCTTCTTCGACCCGCACACCTCCTACGGCATGGTCAGCGCGTACGAGTCGGTGCTGATGGCGCAGCGGATGCCGTACGGGGAGGTGGCCCGGATGGTGCTGATGGGCAACGCCGAGCGGGTGGGGGCGCGCAGGGCGTACGAGGTGGGGCTGGTGTCCGAAGTGACGCCTGCCGGGGAGGCGTTGGCGGCGGCCGTGCGGTGCGCGACCGTCATCGCCCGGTACCCGACGGAGGGCGTGCAGGGCAGCGTGCGGGCGCTGTGGGCGGCGAAGGGGGCGGACCGGGACCGGGGCTGGGCCCAGGCGCCGCCCCTGATCACGCTGGGCAACCTGCCGGGCGAACGGCAGGCGGAGCTCTTCGCCGACCGCCCCCGCACGACACCGCGCACCCGCTGAGCCACCGCGCGCCCAAGAGGCTGCCAGTGACTGCCCCCGGGCGACTGCAGGTACGCAGTGGCTGATCGCGCAGTTCCCCGCGCCCCTAAAGGGGCGCTGGTGCAGCACCCCGTCTCCCAGGGGCGCGAGGAACTGCGCGACAAGCCCCCACGGCGCCGCAGTGGCCCAGCAACCCGCACCCCCCCACGACGCCCCCTGAACGGGCACGAGTGCAGCACCCCCGTCTTTCAGGGGCGCGAGGAACTGCGCGACAAGCCACCACGGCGCCGCAGTGGTCCTGCGAGCCGCAGCCCCGCGGCGGTCACGCGGTCCGGGCTGTGCCGGTGCCCTTCTCGGCGTCCAGGGCGTACACGCACCGGTCCTTGCTGCACGCGTACACCACGCCGTCCCGCACCACCGGCGACCCGGTGATCTCCCCGCCGGTGGCCAGCTTCCACCGCAGCCTGCCGTCGTCGGCCTTCAGCGTGTACAGCAGGTGGTCCGTGGACCCGAAGTGGATGCGGCCCTCGGCCACCGCCGGGGCGCCCACCACGTCGCCGCCCGCCTGGAAGCGCCACTTGGGGGTGCCGGTGACCGCGTCGAGCGTGTACAGGCCCTTGCCGCTGCCGACGTGGACATGGCCCGCCGCGACCAGCACCGGCTCGATCGAGGCGCGGGCCTCCGTCGCGATGCGCCAGCGGTCGCGGCCGTCGGTGGCGTCGAGGGCGTAGACGGTGCCGAGGTAGTCCGCGAGGTAGATGCCGCCGCCGGTGACGGCGGGACCGGGCACGTAGGCGGGCGGGGAGAGGAAGACGGCCGGCGCCTCGAAGTGCCAGCGGACGCGGCCGGTCGTGGTGTCGAGGGCGATGACGCGGGTGCCGGCGGAGGCGTACACGAAGCCGTCGTCGGCGTGGGTGAGGCGGACCGGGACGCCGCCGCAGGAGGCCGCGTCGCCGATGGGATATGACCAGCGTTCGTCGCCGGTACGGGCGTCGAGGGCACGCAGGCGCGCGTCCTGCCAGACGTACACCGTGCCGTCGTGGAGGGAGGGGCCGGACTCGGGGGCCTCGAAGTCGGTCTGGGCGCCGGACAGCTCCCAGAGCTTCTGCCCGCTGGAGGCCTCCCAGGCCTGGACGCCGCCACCCCGGGTGCCGGTGACGAGGGTGCCGCGGTCGGCCTTGAGGGAGTACACCCAGGCGTCGGTGGACAGCCGCCACAGGTCGCCGCCCTCACGGGCCTCCAGGGCGAACAGGGTGGGGCCGTCGGAGGCGTGGACACGGCCGTCGGCGACCGCCATGGACCAGGCGACGTCGCGGGTCTTGAAGCGGCGGCGGCCGGTGGCCACGTCGAGGGCGTGCACCTCGAAGGAGGTCACGTAGACGAGGTCGCCGTCGACGGACGGGGTGCCCCAGACGTCGTTGGACATCCGGAACCGCCAGGGCCGCCAGCCGGAGGCCGTCTCCGGGGGCAGGGCGGGGACCGGCGCTACGGCGGGGTCGGCGCCGTTGACGCCGGGGCGCGGGCGGGACCAGCTGGCCACCAGGCCGGCCTCGGGCGGAGGTGCCTTCACGGCGGCGGCGCGGGCGTCGGCGACGCGCGGTCCCGGTCCGATCGGCACCGGGGCGCCGGCCAGGCGGACCGGACCGGTGTCGGGGGCGCCCACCGGGACGGGGGCGGGGACCACGGGGTCGTAGGAGGGCGGCGGGGGGACCGCGAGGCGGCCCGCGCTGCGCCCGCCGGAGGGGCTGGCGGAGGGTTTGACGGCGGGGCGCCCGCCGCGGCGGGACTCGATCAGCCCGACCGCCTTCTCGGGCAGCCAGGCGGACGCCGTACCGCTGTCGTCGGAGCCGGAGCCGAACAGGTGGGGCGCCAGCTGGGCCTGGAGGTCGGCCGGGTTGGGGCGGGCAGTGGCCTCCATCTGCATGCAGGACTCGATGAGGGGGCGCAGCTCGTCCGGGAGGCCTTCGAGGTCCGGGCCCTCGCGGAGCAGCATGAAGACGGTCTCGACCGGGTTGGCGCCGTGGAAGGGCGGGTGGCCGGTGGCGGCGAAGACGAGCATGGAGCCGAGGGAGAAGACGTCGCTCGCGCCGGTGACGCTGCGGGAGTCCTTGGCCTGCTCCGGGGACATGTAGGCAGGGGTGCCGACCGCGACGTTCGTCATGGTCAGCCGGGTGTTGGAGACACCCGAGGCGATGCCGAAGTCGATCACCCGGGGGCCGTCCTCGACGACGAGGACGTTGGACGGCTTGAGGTCGCGGTGGACAAGACCGGCGCCGTGGATCGACTGGAGCGCCTCGGCGACGCCCGCGGCGAGCCAGCGGACCGCCTGGGCCGGGAGCGGCCCGCAGTCGTTCACTATCTCTTCGAGGGAGGGCGCGGGGACGTAGGCGGTCGCCAGCCACGGCACCGCGGCGCGCGGGTCGGCGTCGACGACGGCGGCCGTGTAGAAGCCGGAGACCGCGCGGGCCGCCTCCACCTCACGGGTGAAGCGGACCCGGAACAGCTGGTCCTCGGCGAGCTCGGTCCGGACCGTCTTGATCGCCACGCGCCGCCCGGACGCCGAGCGCGCCAGATAGACCAGCCCCATGCCGCCGGCCCCCAGCCGTCCCAGCACCTCGAACGGCCCGATCCGCCGCGGATCGTGCTGCGTCAGCTGATCCACCACTTGCCTGCCACCTCCCCGTACGGGCCCCGTCCACCCACATATGTACGCGACCCCGTGCAGCGTCTCACCACCGCACCGCCATGGCGGCGCGCACCCCGATTCTTCCTGGCCCGGGCACAGGTTGCGAACCCGGCGACGAATCGGGGTGTCTCATGACAAAGTGAGACATTTATCCGCCGAGACCCGGCTGTTTCCGGCCTCAGCGTTCCAGCAGCGCGAAGAACGCCCCTTGATTGTCGGTCACGACGGCCACTTTTCCGTACGACGTCTCGAAGGGCGGCGTCCGGACCCGGCCGCCCAGCTGCTGCACGGCCAGGGCCGCGGCCGCCACGTCCCCGGTGCGGAAGTGGACGACGAACTGGGACGGCATCCCGGCCGCGAACACGTCGGTCACCGGGGCGCGGCCGAAGTCCGGACTGGCACCGGCGCCGAAGAGGGCGGCGGTGAAGAGCCGGCCGTAGAAGGCGTTGGCCGCTTCGGGGTCGCTGGTGTACAGCTGCGCCCAGGCGAAGGTGCCGGGGGCGTGCCGGACGCCGAAGCCGGGGTGGCCCGCGGCCTGCCAGAGGCCGAAGACGGCGCCCGTGGGGTCGGCGGCCAGGGCGGCGGTGCCGAGGTCGCGGACGGGCACGGGGTCGTTGACGATCTGTCCGCCGATGGCGACGATCCGGCGGGCGAGGTCCCGGACGTCCGGGGTCGCGAAGTACACCGTCCAGACGGTGGGCATCCGGCCGTCCCGCTTCCGGGCCAGCCGGGCGACGGCCGCGCCGTCGAGGCGGGCCCACACGGCCTCCGGTCCCGCGTCCTCGAAGGTCCACCCGAAGAGCCCGCCGTAGAACCGCTTGCCCGCCTCCACGTCGGGGAGCTGCACGTCCACCCAGCAGGGGACGCCCTCCGCGTACCCCGCCGTGTATCCGGATGCCCTTTTTTCGGCCATGTCGTCAAAGTAACCGCCCGGCCCGCACCGCGCAGACCAGCCGCACCGGCCCCTATACACCCGCGCACCCCATTTGCAGTCGGCCGAATCGCGCTCCGATCACCCCTCGGTAAGCTGACGGCATGACAGGACAAGTGCGTACCGTCGACGGCCGCGTGGCCGGCCGGCGTGGGCAGGCGACCCGGCAGAAGCTGCTCGACTGCCTCAGCGAGATGCTCAGCTCCTCCCCTTACCGGGACGTCAAGGTCATCGATGTCGCCCGGAAGGCGGGCACTTCGCCCGCGACCTTCTACCAGTACTTCCCGGACGTCGAGGGCGCCGTCCTGGAGATCGCCGAGCACATGGCCACCGAGGGCGGCCAGTTGACCGAGCTGCTGGCCGGCCGCTCCTGGGTCGGCAAGGCCGGCTGGGCGACCGCGCAGGAACTCGTGGACGGTTTCCTGGAGTTCTGGCGCAAGAACGACGCGATCCTGCGCGTGGTCGATCTCGGGGCCGCCGAGGGGGACAAACGGTTCTACAAGATCCGGATGAAGATCCTGAACTCGGTGAACAATTCCCTGACCGACTCCATCGCGGAGTTGCAGTCCAAGGGCAGGGTCGACAAGGACGTGAACCCGGCCGCGGTGGCCGGTTCGCTGGTCGCCATGCTCGCGGCCGTCGCCGCGCACCAGAAGGGTTTCCAGACCTGGGGCGTGAAGCAGGCCGAACTCAAGCCGAACCTCGCGCTGTTGGTGCATCTGGGCGTGACCGGGAAGAAGCCCACGAAGTAGTCGCGCCCTGGGTCCTGTCTGGCAGGCGGTGGTTCCCGTGCAGCGGTGAACCACCGCCTGCCGCCCTAGGCCGGCAACGGCCGGTCCCGCACCACGTGCTTCATCACCAGCGTCGAGGTCAGGCGCTGCACGCCCGGCAGGGTCGCGAGCCGCTCGTCGTAGAGCCGCTGGAAGGCGGCGAGGTCGGCGGTGGCCACCCGCAGCAGGTAGTCGGGTTCGCCGAACAGCCGCTGCCCGTCCAGGACATGGGGGATGTCCGCGAGCGCCCGCTCGAAGTCGGCGACCGTGTCCCGGTCCTCCTGCCGCATGGAGACGAAGACCAGCGCCTCGAAGGTCAGTCCCACGGCGGCCGGGTCCACCACCGCCCGGTACCCGCTGATCGCCCCCGACCGCTCCAGCTCGCGCAGCCGCCGGTGGCACGGCGAGACGCTCAGCCGCACCCGTCCGGCCAGCTCGGTCACGGTCAGCCGCCCGTCCTGCTGAAGCTCGGCAAGGATTTTCCGGTCCACGTCGTCCATGAGCAAGATTCTCCCCCAGAACCGGCACTCCCGAGCAATTTCCGGGAACACCTTCGGGACAATCGCGCCTAATGTCCCTTCCATGGACACCGCACTCCTGCTCTCCTTCCTCGCCGTGGACCTGCTGCTGGTGTGCGTGCCGGGCGCCGACTGGGCGTACGTGATCGCCGCCGGGGTGCGTGGCCGCTCGGTGCCGCGGGCGGTCGCGGGCCTGATCGCCGGATACGCCCTGCACACCTCGCTGGCGGTCGCGGGGCTCGCGGTGCTGGTCGCCCGGTCGCCACGGCTGCTCACGGCCCTGACCTTGGCCGGCGCCGGATACCTGCTGTGGCTGGGCTGGGGGGTGCTGCGCCGCCCGATGGTCCCGCGGGAGGCCGAGGAGGCGGGGGCCGGGGCACAGGGCTTCTGGCGGGGCGCCGCGATCAGCGGCCTGAACCCGAAGGCGCTGCTGCTCTACCTCTCGGTGCTCCCCCAGTTCCTGGTCACGACGGGCGCCCGTCTCCCGGTGGCCGCCCAGACCGCCGTCCTCGGCGCCCTGCACATGGCCGCCTGCGCCGCCGTCTACCTGGCCGTCGGCGCCCTCTCCCGCGCCCTGCTCGCCGCCCGCCCGCGGGCCGCCCGCGCGGTGACCCGCACCTCGGGGGCGGCGATGCTGGGCATCGGGGCGCTGCTGCTGGGGGAGCGGCTGTTCTAGTCGCTCCCCCGGTTTCTCAACGCCGGTCCAGGACGGTCCTCGACTGGGCGGCCAGGTCGGCCGGCACGCTCGTCCTGGTCTCGCAGGAGGCGTCCGCGCCGGGAGCGGTGGCGGTGTCCGGGTAGGCGCAGACCGTGCGCTCGGTGCCCGGGACGGGTCCCTCCTGGTCGAAGGACTCGGGGGCGCTGCCGTGCTCGGTCCATGCCTCCAGGGTGTCCAGGAGCCGCGCCCGCGGGTCGGCGGTGCCGGCGAAGGACGGCTCGGTGTGGCCGACGCCGGGGAAGTAGAAGGTGCGGACGAAGGAGCGGGTGCCCGGGACGCCGTACCGGTCGAACAGGCGCTGCTGGTAGTTGTAGGAGTTGAACGGCAGGATCAGGGGGTCGCCGGTCCCCGCGTAGAAGAGGATCTTGCCGTTGTTCTTCCGGACCTTGGACAGGTCGGTGCTGTCGGTGGCGGCGGTCTTCTCGAACTTGCGGTACGACGCCTCGAAGAACCGCGGGAAGTTCTCCATGGTCACGTTCTTGCGCCAGTCGTAGTCCGGGTCCTGCTCCAGCCAGTTGCGGACGTAGGTCTCGATCAGCGGGCTCATGGTGTTCCCGCCGGGCAGCAGGACCGAGAAGGTGGTGCCGCGGGTGATGCCGCCCCACAGCCGATGGCCGTCGGCGTCGCGCGGGCCGTCCCAGATGAGGTCGATCGCCTCGGTCTCCGCGGGGGTGAGGCCCTTGACCTGGCGGGCGTCGAAGGTGCAGCGGCGGGGGTCTGCGACGACGCCGTCGGTGACGCCGTCCTCGGAGTCGCAGGCGGCGACGGCGGCGGCGTTCGCGGCGTCGCTCGTGGCGGGTGGCAGACCGGCGGGGCCGAGGAGTTCGTTGACGACGACCGCGGGCCAGGCCTCGCCGATGATGAACCGGTTCCAGTTGACCGCCGGGTAGCCGATCAGGAAGCCGTCGTACTCGTCGCCGTACTTCTGGGCCATCTGCCAGCCCTGCCGGCCGCCGGTGGAACCGCCGACCCAGTAGTTCCGCCGGGCGGCCCGGCCGTAGTAGCTCTTCGCGAGGGAGAGCGCCCAGACCGTCTGTTCGTGCAGGCTGCGGTCGATGAAGTCGTCGACCTGCCCGGTGTTCAGCTTGCCCGCGGGGGACAGCACGAAGCCGCCGCCGGCCTCGCCGCAGCCGGGCTGGGCGTTGGCCTCGCCGGTCCTCGGGTCGGTCGCGTCGCACCAGGCCGAGCTGTGGCCGGTGTCGGTGACCGAGCCGACCTCACCGCGCTGGACCGCCACGCTGAGGTCGCCGAGGTTGCCGGCGTACCCGCCGCCGCCCATGTTGAGGACACGGCCGTTCCAGGCGCCCGTGTAGCTGCCGCCGGCACCGGCGTCGGCGGTGCTGAGCGGGAGGGTGACGCGGACGTTGACGGCCCGGGTGGGCACGAGGTCGACCTGGCAGTACGCCGGGAGCGTGCCGGAGGCGGGTACGACCTCGGAGCTGATGCTCTTGACGTGGGAGCGGGCGAGCACCGTCTGCGCGAGGTCGGCGCAGGCGGGCCCGGACGCCCGGCCGCCGTACTCGGCGCCGGCCGGCTGCGCGGCGAGCGCGGACACGGTCACCGTCACGGCGCTCACGAGGCCGGCCGCGAGCCGCAGCCGGCGGGTGGAGGAGCGGGCGGGCCGCTGGGACGGGAGCGGTTCACGTGTGGTCATTCGTCGGCCTTTCGGAGGCGGGAATGCTCAACGCGCCGCTTCAGCGTCCGGTTACGCACTCCGGCACCGCGTGTGCCGCTCCGCGGAACACCCGACATGAACACCGACGGCCGTACACCTTCGACCGCGGGCCGGTGGGGGCTTGTCGCGCAGTTCCCCGCGCCCCTAAAAGAAGGGGCGCTGCCGTAGCGCCCCTTCAGGGGCCACGACGGCGCCCCAGACGGGAGACCGCAGTTGGCGGGGGGCCTACCAGCGGGTCAGCCCGCGGCCCTAAAAGAAGGGGCGCTGCCGTAGCGCCCCTTCAGGGGCGCGGGGAACTGCGCGACCGGCCACGACGGCGCCGCAGACGGGAGACGGCAGTCAGCCGGGGGGGCTACCGGCGGGTCAGGCGGAAGATGCGGATCTCCCTGTCCACCCGCTTCTGGTAGGCGGCGTACGGGGGCCAGAACTCCAGGAGCTGCTGCCAGGCGTCCTCCCGTTCCGGCCCGTCCAGCAAGCGGGCGGTGACCTGGATGTCGCGGCCCTTCCAGCTGATCTCGGCGTCGGGACGGTGGAGGAGGTTGTAGGTCCAGGCGGGATGACCGGCGCGGCCGAAGTTGGAGCCGACGAGGAACCAGCCGTCGCCCGAGGGCATGCACGCAAGGGGCGTACGGCGCGGCTGTCCGCTGCGCGCGCCCGTGGAGGTGAGGATCACCCCGGGCAGCATCCGGTCGCTGAGCAGCATCCGGCCTCGGCTGAGCCGGTGCACCGCCCGGTCCAGGGCCGGGATCACATGCGGCGCCACCTGGGCGAACCCCCGGGTCGCGGACACCCTCTGCACCAGCCGTTCGCCGATCACACCGCCACCTCCCGCCCCGTGAACAGCCCGGCCGCCTCGGCCGCGTGCGCGCGCAGCCGGTGCCCCGGCCCGAACAGCAGCTCGTCCCCGGCGCCCCGCTTGAAGTACAGGTGCGCCTCGTGCTCCCAGGTGAACCCGATCCCCCCGTGCAGCTGGATGCCCTCCCCCGCGGCGGTGCGCAGCGCCTCCAGCGCCTGCGCGAGCGCCACCGCGCCGACCGGTTCCCCGTGCGCCGTCGCCCAGGCCGCGTAGTAGGCCGCCGACCGGGCCGCCCGCACCGCCACGTACACGTCGGCCAGCCGGTGCTTGACCGCCTGGAACGACCCGATGGGCCGCCCGAACTGCTCGCGCTGCTTCACGTACTCCACGGTCCGCTCCAGCGCCCGGTCGGCGGCTCCCACCGCCTCGGCCGCGAGCACGGCGGCCACGGTGTCGCCGAGGGCGGCGAGGGCCGGCTGGATGTCGGCCCCTTCGTCCGCCCCGACCAACTCGGCCGGCACGTCACGCAGTTGCACACACGCCTGACCGCGCGTGGCGTCGAGGGCGGTCCGCCGGGTCCGTACGACCCCGTCGGCGTCCCCCGCCACCAGGAAGAGCAGGACGCGCGGGCGGGCGTACCCCCCGGTGCGCGCGGGGACGAGCAGCAGCCCGGCGCTGTGCCCGTCCAGCACCTGGTCGGCCTCGCCGTAGAGCCGCCACCGGTCCCCCCGGTGCCGTGCCTGTACGCCGCCTGCCCGCCCGCCGCCCGCCCAGTCGCCGCCGGGGGGACCCGTGAGCGCGAGGGCGGTGCCGAGCCGGGTGCCGGGGACGGCGAGGGCGGCGGTGAGGCTGCCGTCGGCGATCCTCGGGAGCAGTTCGGCGCGCTGGGCCCCGGTGCCGAGGGCGAGCAGCAGGGGGGCCGCGAGCACGGCGGTGGCGAGGAACGGGGTGGGGGCCAGGACCCGCCCCAGCTCCTCCGCGGCGAGTACGACTTCGGTGCTCGTGCAACCTGTGCCGCCGTACGCCTCGGGGAGGGCGAGGCCGGGCAGGCCGAGTTGTTCGCCGAGGGTGGTCCACAGGCCGGGGTCGTACCCCTCGGGCCTGTCGACGGCGGCCCGCACGTCCTCCGGACCGCAGCGCTTGTGGAGCAGTTCACGCAGGGCGCGCCGGATCTCGTCCTGCTCGTCGGTGAAGCGGGCGTCCATGACCGGACCTCCTGACGATCTGACGGTCCGTCATGCTAGGGGCGATGCATGCGGATGCACAGGGGTGGAGTCCAGCTTATCTGATGTACCGTCAGATCCATGACTGGAGCCCGCAAGGTCGCCGTGGTCGGCGTGGCCCTGTCCGACTGCGGCCGGGTGGACGAGGCCACCCCCTACGCCCTGCACGCCCAGGCGGCCCGGCGCGCGCTGGCCGACGCCGGCCTCGGCCGTGAGGTGGTGGACGGCTTCGCGTCGGCGGGGCTGGGCACCCTGGCACCCGTGGAGGTCGCCGAGTACCTGGGGCTGCGCCCCACCTGGGCCGACTCCACCTCCGTCGGCGGCTCGACCTGGGAGGTCATGGCGGCCCACGCCGCCGACGCGATCGCGGCGGGCCACGCCAACGCGGTCCTGCTGGTGTACGGCTCGACGGCCCGCGCCGACATCAGGGCGGGGCGGCGCACCGGGAACCTGTCCTTCGGCGCCCGCGGCCCCCTGCAGTTCGAGGTCCCCTACGGTCACACCCTCATCGCCAAGTACGCGATGGCCGCCCGCCGCCACATGATCGAACACGGCACCACCGTCGAGCAGCTGGCCGAGGTCGCGGTGCAGGCACGGGCCAACGCGGCGCTCAACCCGGACGCGCTGTTCCGCACCCCGATCACCGTCGACGAGGTCCTGTCGGGACCGATGATCGCCGACCCCTTCACCAAACTGCACTGCTGCATCCGCTCGGACGGCGGCGCGGCGGTCCTGCTGGCGGCCGAGGAGTACGTACGGGACTGCCGGACCGCCCCGGTGTGGGTCCTCGGCACGGGCGAGTGCCTCTCCCACGCCACCATGTCGGAGTGGGAGGACTTCACGGTCTCCCCGGCGGCGGTGAGCGGCCGACTGGCCTTCCGCAGGGCGGACGTCACGCCCTCCGACATCGACTTCGCCGAGATCTACGACGCGTTCACCTACATGACCCTCGTCACCCTGGAGGACCTCGGCTTCTGCCCGAAGGGCGAGGGCGGCGCGTTCGTGGAGAAGGGGCGGCTGCGGGTCGCGGGCGGAGAGCTTCCGGTGAACACGGACGGCGGCGGCCTGTCGGCCCAGCACCCGGGCATGCGGGGCCTTTTCCTCCTCGTGGAGGCGGTACGGCAGCTGCGCGGCGAGGCCGGGCGGCGGCAGGTGCGCCGGGCGGACGGGGGGCTGCCGGAACTGGGGGTGGCGTCGGGGACGGGGGGCTGGTTCTGCTCCTCGGGGACGGTGGTGCTGGGGCGGGGGTGAGCGGGAGGACGGATTCCCCGACGAGCGGCGGCAACCTTTCCGGCTCCGGCGGCAACTGTCGTACCGGAAGCTTCGAGTCGTTCGAAGGACGTGCACCGCCGAACCGCGTAAGGATCCCCTCCGTGGCCTCCTCCTCACATCGCCGCCGTACACAGCCGAAGCCGGACCGGAACTTCGAGTGGCGCCCGGTCCGCGGCCCGTTGCTCGCGGTCGCCGCCGTGGCCGCCGTCGCCCTGGTCGTCACCCTGGTCGTGGCCTTCCGGCCCGGTGACGCGGCCGGCGCCACCGGACAGGACCGGGCGGCGTCCGGGCCCGCGTCCGAAGCCGTGACGAGCGCGGCGGCGACCCCGAAGGAACCGTCACCGAAACCGTCCACGGCGTCACCGGGCCCCACCGCGAGCAGGCGGACCACCGCGTCGCCCTCGCCCTCCGCGACGGCGTCCAGGGCCCCTTCCCGCGCGGCGGCGAACGGCACCACCCGTACCACCACGGCGCCCGCGGCCGGCCGGATCCGCCCCGGTACCGCCTACCAGGGCGTCGCCACCTCCTACGACGCCGGCAACGGCGACGGCGCCTGCTCCTACGGCCCGACCTCCGACGTGCTGACCGCGGCGATGAACACCGCGGACTACGAGACGGCGAAGGCCTGCGGCGCGTACGTCTCCGTCCGCACGGCGAGCGGCACGTCCGTCACCGTACGGATCACCAACGAGTGCCCGGCCCCCTGTGCGCCCGGCCAACTCGACCTCAGCCACCAGGCGTTCGCCAAGCTCGCACCGCTCTCGGCGGGCCGGATCGCGATCACCTGGAGCCTGCTGAGCCCCGCCGTCTCCGACACCGTCTCGATCCGCTACAAGACCGGTTCCAGCCAGTACTGGTGCGGCATCCAGGCGATCGGCCACCGCAACCCGCTGGCCCGCCTCGAGGTCCGCACCGGCGGCGGCTGGCTGGCGCTGACCCGCACCGGGTACAACTACTTCCTCTCCGAACACGGCACCGGCTGCGGCGGCGAGATCCGCCTCACCGACATCTACGGCGAACAACTCACCGTGCCGGCCCTGGCCGTACGCCCGGACGTGATCCAGCACACCGGGGTCCAGTTCGCGAGGCACTGACGGACAGCGCCCCGAAGGGGCGCGAGGAACTGCGCGACCAGCCCCCACCGGCCCGCGGTGAACGACCGGCCCGGCCCGCGAAGCGGCTACCGCACCGGCACGATCCGGTGGCCGCGCCGCGGCGCGGGCCCGTCGAGCAGCACGACGCCGATGTGGTGGCGGCTGCGCACCCACGCCGTGGGCGCCATGACGAACCCTACGACCGCGACCAGCACGCTGGCCGACAAAAGGGCCGGCAGCGCCCTGCCGCCCTCGTGGACCGCATAGCCGAGGGCGGCGAGGGAGACGAGCAGGGAGAACCCCGACGCCGCCGCCCACCCGTTCCGCACCCGCCGGGTGCGCGCGTGGTCGGCGACCTCGGCGAGGACGGCCGCCGTACAGACGGGACACTCCAGCTCGACCCGGTCCCGGCCCTCGGCCGGCCGCACCAGCCGGAAGTCGCGCGCGGCCCAGGTGACGGCCCGTGTCCTGCGCCGCCCGGCATCACCGCTTACGTGGCGTACGGCCACTTTCACGGTCTGCGGTCCCCTCATGCCGGACAGTGTGGGGCCGGGGCACAGGTGTTCGCAGCGGTTCGCCCGGTTGTGCCCCGGGGTTTGGCCGCGAGGCCCCCGCACCACCGCACGAGGTGGCTGATGACGCGGGTACGGGAGGTACCGAGTGATACTCGGCACATGGCAGCAACGGATCTTCACGCGCTCCTGAGGTCGCTCCGCGTCTGGTCCCCCGGGACCACGGAGCTACGGCCGTTCGACCCCGAGTCGGCGCCCGACGCCCCGCTCCCGCTCTTCACCGCCTGGTTCGCGGAGGCGGTGGCGGCTGGACAGCCGGAGCCGCACACCGTGTCGCTGGCGACGTCGGACGACGAGGGCCGGGCCGACGTCCGGATCGTGATGCTGCACGGCGCGGACGCGGACGGCTGGTCCTTCGCGTCGCACGCGACCAGCCGCAAGGGGCACCAGCTGAGCGCCCGCCCGTACGCGGCCCTCGCCTTCTACTGGCCGGTGCTGGGCCGCCAGGTCCGGCTCCGCGGCCCCGTCACCGCGGCTCCCTCGGAGGAGAGCCAGGCCGACCTGCACGCCCGCTCGACGGGCGCCCTGGCGGCGGCACTCACCGGCCGCCAGAGCGGGCTCCTGTCCTCGCTGGAGGAACTGCGGGAGGAGTCGGAGGCGGCCTGGGAACGCGCCCGCGCCGACCCGGCCGCCCCCTCCCCGACCTGGACCCTCTACCGTCTGCGCCCGCAGGAGGCGGAGTTCTTCCAGGGCGACCCGGACCGCCGGCACGTCCGGCTCCGGTACGTCCCGGCGGGGGACGGCAGGTGGCGCAAGCACCTGCTGTGGCCGTGAGCGCCCACGCTGGGGCGGTCCTACGTTGTCGGCGGGTCGGACGGGCCGTCGGCGGGTCCTCGACGAGCCCTGTGAACCTGGCCCGCCTGACCAGCTCGGGCACGGCCGCGTGGAGCTCGATCCGGGCGAGCGGAGCGCCGAAGCAGTAGTGGATACCGGTGCAGAAGCCCAGGTGCTGGCGGTCTTGCAGTCGGGGTCGCACCGGTTCGGGGTCGTGGAAGCGCACGGGGTCGCGGTTGGCCGCGGCCAGCAGCAGCGCCCCGAAGACCCGTCCCAGGACCTGTCCGAGCGACGGTCCGGCAGCGCCCCGAAGGGGCGCGGGGACCTGCGCGACCAGCCACGACGGCGCCGCGGACGCCCGACCTCATGCCCCGAAGGCTCCGCGGACACCCGACCTCATGCCCCGAACTCGTACACCGCCCAGTCGGCCACCTACCGGTAGCCGATGCGCTGGTAGAGCGCGTTGCTCGTCGGATTCGCGAGGTCCGTGAAGAGGAGCACCTCGGCTGCGCCTGCGGCCCGCGCCGCCCGGCTCACCTCCGCGGTCACCGCCCCGGCGTACCCGCGGCCGCGCAGTTCCGGCGGGGTGTAGACCGGCGCGACCCGCACCTGGCCGGCGACCGCCGGGGTCAGGCCGGCCAGGGAGACGGGGGTGCCGTCGGGGGTCTCCCAGAGGGTGACGCCGCCGTACGAGAGCCGGAAGTCGGCCCACTCCCCGCCATCCCGACCGCCCCGCAGACCCGCGTCGGCGACGAACCCCTCGTACCAGCGGATCAGCAGGTCCCGGTCGGACGCCTCGGCCACCCTCGCCCGCCCCTCCGGCGCCGGGGTGGGAGGTGTCAACTCAGCCAGCCGGTAGAGGCGTTGCAGCTCCTCCACCTTCCCCGGCAGACCCGTCCGCCGTTCCCACGCCGCCGCGAACGCCTCCGCCGTGGCGCCGTCGGCGCAGATCCCGGACACCGGGTGGCCGAGGGCGAGGAGGCGCTCGGCCAGCGCCTCGGCCTCGCCGGCCGCGAGACGGGTGACGTTCAGGGCGTAGGGGGGCGTGTGGAGCAGGGTCGCGGCCACTGAGCCGTCGCCGCGGGTCAGGACACCGAGGAACGGGGGGTCACCGCCGTACGCCCGCGGACCCCGCCGCCTGAGCTGCTCCGTCACCGTGAGGTGGACGGCGTGGAGGTCCGGGCGGGAGTGCAGGAAGTCGCGGGCACGGGCGAGGAATTCGTCGACGTCGTCGGTGAAGTGCCATTGAGCGGACCGAAGTTGCGAATTCATGGTCCATGGTCGCGACGGACCGCCAGGTCCCGCATCCGAATTGACCCCGCTTGATCGGTGGGGCCTGGTCGGTCCGGCTCAGTCCCGCGCCGGGGCCCGGTCCAGGTCCGGGCTCGGGTCCGTGGCCAGCCGTCCGTGCAGGTGCACGTCCCGGAAGGCGTCCTGTCGGCCCTCCTCGAACATGGCCCCGCGCAGCGTCCCCTCGTAGCCGTAGCCGCACGTCAGGGCGATCCGGCAGGACGCGTCATGGCCGAGGGCGTGGCCCAGCTCCAGGCGGTGCAGGCCCAGTTCGGCGAAGGCCCAGTCCGTCGCCAGGGCCAGCGCACGGGTGGCGACCCGGCGGCCCCGCGCCTCGGGCAGCACCCAGTAGCCGACCCGGGCGGTCCGGAAGGTGTGGTCGATCATGTTGACGCCGACGTGACCGAGGGTCGTACCGCTCTCCGCGTCCGTGATCCGGAACGGCGCACAGGTGCCGTCCGCCGCCTGCTTGCGCTGCGCGGCCAGGGCGGCACGGGCACCAGCGAGGTCGTTCACCACGGTGAGCGGGGTGTTCCAGCGACGGAAGTCCGGGTCGGTGCGGGACCGCAGCCACGCCGCCACCTGCACCTCCGCGTCCGGGTCCCAGCGGTCGAGCCGCAGCCCGTGACCGTGCGGGGTGCTTTGCGGGCGGGGGACGGCGGGCTGTTCGTCGGTGAGGGCCATGGGGTCATTGAATCCCGTGCACCGGGCTGAACACCGGCACCCCCTCCCGGAAGGCGACCTCCAGGTCCAGCCCGGCGCACAGGGCCTCCGGGTCGGCGCCCACCAGTTCCGTCATCATGCGCGGACCCTCGGCGAGGTCGACCACGGCGGGCACGTACGGGACGCGGTCACCGAAGGGCGCGAGGTCGTTGCGGTGGACGACGGACCAGGTGTAGAGGGTCGCGCGGCCACTCGCCCGCTCCCAGGCGACGTCCTCGCTCCAGCAGTGCGGGCAGAACTCGCGGGGGTAGTGGTGGGTCCGGCCGCAGGAGCCGCAGCGGCGGAGCAGCAGCCGCCCCTCGGCGGCCGCCTCCCAGTAGGGCCGGGTGAAGGCGTCCTGTTCGGGGCGGTCGTATCGCGGGCGATCGCCGCGTATGCCCTCGGGACCGACGTCGGAGCCGCCGCCGGAACTCCTCGCGTCCGTACTCGTCGCATCCATGAATCTGACGTTACGTCAGATCCTGAAGCACAGCCCAGACCCGGACGGGCAAAGCCTGTGCATTTCCCGTGGCCCTGTGGGTCCCCCGTGAGATCCCGGGGAATTGTTGACGACTTCAAGAAGCTCTCACCTTCGTGATGGCACTCTCGAAGCCGCGACAGCCTTCCCGAAACGCGGTGCCCTTTTCCCGCCTGTCCAAGGACACCGCCCACCCGTGACGTCGGGCCCCAGCGCACCGGGGCCCGACGTCACGGGCCTTTCGCTTTTCCGGCCGGTTCACCACGGATTCGCTGCCGTTTCCGACAGATGAGGTGTCCTACGTCACAAGCCCCACCCACTTCTCCTACGGGTGTGATCAATCCGCAACCAATTCCGGTCTTGACCGAGACCCATCAACGTGACGCGTGATTACGCTCCCGCTCATGGCCGCATTTCCCCCCACCGTTTCGCCCGTCTACGTCATCGGCGCAGGCCCTGGAGGGCTCGCCGCCGCGTACGTGCTGCGGGCCCGGGGCGTCCGTGCCGTGATCCTGGAGAAGTCGGACGGCGTCGGCGCGTCCTGGCGCCGCCACTACGACCGCCTCCACCTGCACACCACCCGGCGCCTGTCCGCGCTCCCCGGGCTGCCGATACCGCGCCGCTTCGGCCGCTGGGTCTCCCGGGACGACGTGGTGCGCTACCTGGAGAAGTACGCCGAGCACCACGAGCTGGAGATCGTCACCGGGGTCGAGGTCTCCCGCGTGGAGCGCTCGCCCGACGGCGACGGCTGGCTGCTGCACGCCTCCGGCGGACGGGAGCTGACCGGCTCCGCGGTGGTGGTCGCCACCGGCTTCAACCACACCCCGCACCTCCCCGACTGGCCCGGCCGGGACGCCTACGGCGGCGAGTTCCTGCACGCCGGCGCCTACCGCAACGCCGATCCCTTCGCCGGCCGGGACGTCCTCGTCGTCGGCGCCGGCAACACCGGCGCCGAGATCGCCGTCGACCTGGCCGAGGGCGGCGCCTCCCGGGTGCGGCTCGCCGTCCGCACGGTCCCGCACATCGTGCGCCGCTCCACCGCAGGCTGGGCCGCCCAGTACAACTCCGTCCTGGTACGACGGCTCCCGACCGCCTTCGTCGACCGGCTGGCCCGCACCATGGCCAAGGTCAGCGTGCCCGACCTGGCCGCGCACGGCCTGCCCCGCCCCGACAGCGGGCTCTACAGCCGGGTGAAGCAGGGCGCCATCCCGATCCTGGACGTCGGGCTCATCGAGGCGGTGCGCCAGGGGAAGGTCGAGATCGTGGCCGCCGTCGACGGTTTCGAGGACGGCCAGGTCGCCCTCGCCGACGGCACCCGCCTCACCCCCGACGCGGTGATCGCCGCGACCGGATACGTCCGCGCCCTGGAGGGCCTGGTCGGCCACCTCGACGTGCTCGACGACCGCGGCCGCCCGGTCGCCCACGGCCCCCGCACCCCGGAGAACGCCCCCGGCCTCTACTTCACGGGCTACACCAACCCCATCAGCGGCAACCTGCGCGAGATGGCCATCGACGCGGAGAAGATCGCGAAGGCGGTCGCCAGGAGAGCCGCGAAGACGTCCGCCGAACGGCAGCGGCGTCAGGTCCGGTCCGAGCGCCAGCCGACGGCGTAACCAGCCGCTCCCCTGCACAGCGCCCCCGTACACATCGCCCCCCCTGTACACATCAACCCCTGCACACATCAACCCCTGTGCACATCAAGCCTGTTACTCATGTGACGCATGCGACGGGCGCCTTTTGTTACCGGCGGTAGCATCGCACCCGTGCCCGGCACCAGAATGTGAGCCCTGCTCAACTTTCCGGTTCCACCCCTCTCGCCCAGCACGGAGGACGCACGTGGCACGCGAAAGACAGCTCTCTCCCCGGCCCGCCCCCGAGCCCGCTCCCCGACTCTCCCGCCGCTCCCTCCTCGGCGGCGCCGCCGCCGGGGCCGCCGGCCTCACCGCGGGCACCGCCCCGTCGGCCACGGCCGCCACGGCCGCCCCGGCCGCCGCCTCCCGGACCGTCGACGTCGCGATCGTCGGCGGCGGCATCGCCGGGCTCACCGCGGCCCGCGACCTGGTGGCCGGCGGCAGGTCGGTGGCCGTGCTGGAGGCCCGGGACCGGGTCGGCGGCCGGGTGGTGAACCTGAAGCTGGCGAACGGCGGTTTCACCGAGGGCGGCGGCGAGTTCGTCGGCCCCACCCAGAACCGCGTCAAGGCCCTCGCCGACTCCCTGGGCGTGGCCACCTTCACCACGTACAACACGGGGAACAACCTCCTCTACAAAGACGGCAAGCGCACCCCGTACGACACCAGCGGCCTGCTCGGCTCGGTGCCGCCGGTGGACGCGGCGGGGCTGGCCAACGCGGCCATCGTCCAGTCGGAGCTGGACAGCATGGCCGCGCAGGTCCCGGTCGACGCGCCCTGGACCGCCGCCAAGGCCGCCGAGTGGGACAGGCAGACCTTCGAGAGCTGGCTGAACGCCCACGCGATCGTGCCCTCGGCCAAGTTCCTGCTGGACCTGGCCTGCACGTCGATCTTCTCGGCCCAGCCCCGCGAACTCTCCCTGCTCTACGTCCTCTACTACATCGCCGCCGCCGGGGACGAGTCGAACGCCGGCACCCTGGAACGCCTCACCGACACGGCCGGCGGCGCCCAGGAGTCCCGCTTCGTCGGCGGCAGCCAGCAGGTCCCGATCAAGCTCGCCGCGACCCTCGGCGACCGGGTGGTACTGAGCGCGCCGGTGCGGTCGATCGCCAAGTCCGGCAGCGCGTACGTCGTCACGGCCGACGGCATCACCGTCAACGCGACCCGGGTCGTCGTCGCCCTGCCGCCCCCGCTCGCCGCCCGCATCACCTACGACCCGCTGCTCCCGGCCGCCCGCGACCAGCTCACCCAGCGGATGCCGATGGGCTCGATCGGCAAGGCCATCGCGGTCTACGACACCCCGTTCTGGCGGGCCGACGGCCTCAACGGGCAGGCGGTCAGCGACTCCGGCGTGGTCCGCTCGACCTTCGACAACTCCCCGCCGGACGGCTCCTACGGCGCCCTGATGGGCTTCATCGAGGCCGACGAGATGCGGGCGTACGACGCGGCGGGCGAGGCCGACGTCAGGGCCGCCGTGCTGGCCGACTACGCCAACTACTTCGGGGACAAGGCGAAATCCCCCACCTCCTTCGTGCTGCAGCGCTGGGACAATGAGGGCTTCTCGCGGGGCGGTCCGGTGGCCTACGCGCCGCCCGGGGTGCTGACCGAGTACGGGGCCGCGCTGCGTGAGCCGGTGGGCGGGATCCACTGGGCCGGGACGGAGACGTCGACGTTCTGGACCGGGTACATGGACGGGGCGGTGCGGTCGGGCGAGCGGGTGGCGAAGGAGGTGCTGGCCGCCCTCGGGTGACCCGGCCGAGGGTGACCCGGTCAGAAGAGGAGCTGCTCCGGTCCTCAACTTTGCGTGCAGAGCAGTTCCTGACGCAGCGTCAGTTCAGTAATCTGACACTGCGTCAGGTAATTGTGCTGTCACACAGGAGCGGGCGGAACGATGCTTGGATCAACCCACGGCACCCTCACCACCGACTCCCGCCGGGCCCGGGTCATCGCCTGCGGTGAGCAGCGTCCCGGGCCCGCCGTCCACGGCCGCGCGGCCGAGGCGGGCGAGGCGGACGCGCTGGACGTCAGCGGACGGCCGCTGTACGCGGACGTACCTGATCTGGACAGGTTCTTCCGACCCGAGTCCGTCGCCGTGATCGGCGCCTCGGACGCGGAAGGGCGGCCCAACACCGGCATCACCCGGCAGCTGCTCGACTGGGCCGGGCGGGTCGGGGCCCGGGTGCACCCGGTGCACCCGACCCGGCCGTCGGTCTTCGGCATCGCCTGCGTGCCCTCGGTCGCCGACCTCCCCGAAGAGGTCGACCTCGCCGTGCTCCTGGTCGCCGACCCGCTGCCGGTGATCGAGGAACTGGCCGAGGCCAAGGTGCGGTTCGCCGTCGCCTTCGCCTCCGGGTTCGCGGAGACCGGCGAGGAGGGGGCCGCGGCCCAGACCCGTCTTGCGGCGGCCGTACGGCGCTCCGGGCTCCGGCTCCTCGGCCCGAACACCAACCTGAACGCCTTCGAGCGCTTCCGCGACGACCTGGAAGGACCGGCGATCGCGCTGATCACCCAGTCCGGCCACCAGGGCCGCCCGGTCTTCGCCGCGCAGGAACTCGGCATCCGCCTCTCCCACTGGGCGCCGACCGGCAACGAGGCCGACCTGGAGACCGCCGACTTCATCTCCTACTTCGCCGAGCGCCCCGAGGTCGGCGCCATCGCCTGCTACGTCGAGGGCCTCAAGGACGGCCGCGCCTTCCTGCTCGCCGCCGACCGCGCGGCCCGCCGCCGGGTGCCCGTGGTCGCCGTGAAGGTCGGCCGCACCGAGGCAGGCGCCCGCACCGCCGCCTCCCACACCGGCAAGCTGACCGGCGCGGACGACGTGGTGGACGCGGCGCTGCGCCAGTACGGGGTGATCCGCGTCGACGGCCTCGACGAACTCCAGGACACCGCCGCCCTGCTGGCCCGGGCACGGGCGCCGCGCGCCGACGGGGTGGTCGTCTACTCGATCTCGGGCGGCACCGGCGCGCACGTCGCCGACCTGGCCGCCGGCCTGGGCCTGAAGCTGCCGGTGCTGTCGGCGGCCCGGCAGGCCGAGCTGCACCAGTGGATACCGGAGTACCTGAGCGTGGCCAACCCGGTCGACAACGGCGGGCACCCGGTGGGCGACTGGCGCGGCCGGAAGATCATCGACGCGATCCTCGCCGACCCGGACGTCGGGGTGCTGATCTGCCCGATCACCGGCCCCTTCCCGCCGCTCAGCGACAAGCTCGTGCAGGACCTGGTCGACGCGGCCGAGGCGACCGACAAGCTGGTGTGCGTGGTGTGGGGGTCGCCGGTCGGCACCGAGGCCGCCTACCGCGAGGTGCTGCTCGGCTCCCGCCGGGTGGCCACCTTCCGCACGGTCGGCAACTGCCTCACCGCCGTCCGCGCCTACCTGGACCACCACCGCTTCGTGAGCGAGTACCGCTCCCCCTTCGACGAGGCCCCGCGCACCCCCTCGCCCTCCTACCGCAAGGCACTCGCGCTGATGCGGCCGGGACAGCAGCTGAGCGAGCACGCGGCGAAGCAGCTGCTGCGCGCGTACGGCATCCGGGTGCCGCGCGAGCAGCTGGTGACCAGCGCGGCGGCGGCCGTGCGCGCGGCCGGGCTGGTCGGCTACCCGGTGGTGATGAAGGCGTCCGGCGGCCAGATCGCCCACAAGACCGAGCTGGGCCTGGTGAAGATCGGCCTGACCTCGGCCAGCCAGGTCCGGGACGCGTACCGGGACCTGACCGACATCGCCCGCTACGAGGGGGTCGCCCTGGACGGCGTGCTGGTCTGCCAGATGGTGGAGCGGGGCGTGGAGATGGTGGTCGGGGTCACCCACGACGACCTGTTCGGGCCGACCGTGACCGTGGGGCTGGGCGGGGTGCTGGTCGAGGTCCTGCACGACGCGGCCGTACGTGTGCCGCCGTTCGGCGAGGACCAGGCCCGGGACATGCTCGCGGAGCTGCGTGGGCGGGCTCTGCTGGACGGGGTGCGGGGCCGCCCGCCGGCCGACCTGGACGCCCTCGTGGAAGTGATCCTCCGCGTCCAGCGGATGGCCCTGGAACTCGGCGACCAGCTCGCCGAGCTCGACGTCAACCCGCTGATGGTGCTGGAGCAGGGCCAGGGCGCGGTGGCGCTGGACGCGCTGGCGGTGTGCCGCTGATGGACACCGTCCGGTACGTGACCGCGGAGCGGGTCGGCCATCTCACCCTCGACCGCCCCGACGCCCTCAACGCCCTCACCCCCGACCAGCGCGACCACGTCATCCGTCTCCTCGGCGAGGCCTCCGCGGACCCCGGGATCGGCGCGGTGGTCGTCACCGGCACCGGCCGCGGCTTCTGCGCGGGCGCCGACCTCCGCGGCAGCGGCACCCCGGCCGAACGCGTGCCGGGTGACGTGGCCCGCACCATCCGGCTCGGCGCCCAGCGGCTGGTCGCCGCCGTCCTCGACTGCGAGAAACCGGTGATCGCGGCCGTCAACGGCACCGCCGCCGGCCTCGGCGCGCACCTCGCGCTCGCCTGCGACCTGGTGCTGGCCGCCGAATCGGCCCGTTTCATCGAGGTGTTCGTGCGGCGCGGCCTGGTCCCCGACGGCGGCGGCGCCTACCTCCTCCCCCGCCTGATCGGCCCGCACCGCGCCAAGGAGCTGATGTTCTTCGGCGACGCGCTCTCCGCCCCGGAGGCCGAACGCCTGGGCCTGGTCAACCGGGTCGTCCCGGACGCCGACCTGCCCAGGACGGCCCGCGACTGGGCCGTCCGCCTGGCCACCGGCCCCACCCGCGCCCTGGCCCTGACCAAGCACCTGGTCCACACCTCCCTGGACACCGACCGGAGCACCGCCTTCGCCGCGGAGGCCGCCGCCCAGGAGATCAACATGACGACGCGTGACGCCCAGGAAGGGGTACGGGCCTTCGTGGAGCGCAGGAACCCGGAGTTCCTCGGGAGGTGAGGCCGACCGGGGGCCGACCGGCCCGGCTATGCCCGTTCGAGGATGCGCAGGGTGCCCGCATCGGGGTCGCCGAAGAGCACGAAGAGCTGGGGCGCGTCCTCGCTGCCGCCGACCGACCACTGGGTGTCCTGACCGCAGTCCCCGTCCAGTTCGACCAGCACACCGTCGCGCGAGGTCCTCCGGGGTGCCCAGGTACCGGGTCCCGCGCACACGACGTAATCAGTGAAGTCGTCGTCCGTGAAGGGCGCCGGTTCGGTGGGCAGTTTGACGGCCTCCGCGCTGCCGTCGGCACGCAGCCGCAGCTCGGCGCCGCTTCCGTCCCGCCATACGCCGGTCAGCTGAGCGGCGGTCAGCCGCGGTGGCTCGTACTGCGGGATCAGGCCCGCCTCGGACGCCAGCACCCCGCCGACGAAGGCGAGAACGGCCAGCCCGGACGAGCCGGCGGCGGCCCGCCACCAGACGCCCGCCGGCCGCAGGGCGCGTCGCCGGACCCAGCCGACGCCGAGCGTCGGCAGCACGCCCAGCCCGGCCAGGACCGCGAACGTCGTGGTGAACGGCCAGGACCCGAGTGTTGCGACGAGTGCGCTCCAGAAGGCGGCCGGCACCACCGGCGCCACCAGGTACCACGGCCAGGAAGGGCCGCCCAGGCGCCGGCCCGCGAGCCGGGCCGCCACCACGGAGGGCAGGTCCAGCAGGAACGCCTGCGCGACGCCCAGCAACGGCAGCAGGACCGGGGCCAGGAACAACAGGAACACCGCGCCCAGGGCACCGCCGTTCCCGGCGCCGTAGTCGTCACGGCCGGAGAGGCCGATGAACGTCAGCAGTCCGGCCGCCGGCAGCTGGGCCATGGCCAGCGCGACCGCCGTGCTCAGATCACCCCCGGACCAGACCGGCCGCCGCTCACCGGTCCGCTCCCGCGACCCGCCCCGCCCCCGTACGCTTTCCCACCCCATGTACGCAGCGTACGAAGCGGTCGTACGGTGCCCCGCACCGCCCTTCCCATCTGACGTTCCGTCAGCTTCAATGAAGAGGTGATGGGACACGCAGGGGCGGCCGCGGCTGCCGTCCGTTATCTCAGGTCGGTCCCCGCGGCGGGGCCCGTGGAGTCGCTGCCGCGCCCGGAGTTGCGGTGCGTGCGCGCGGACGAGCGGGCGCCGGTCGACCAGACGGAGTTCCGGCGGGTGCTCGGCACCTTCGCGACCGGGGTGACCGTGATCACCGCACCGGCCGCCGAGGGCGAGTCCGCCCCGGCCGGCTTCGCCTGCCAGTCGTTCTCCTCCCTCTCCCTCGACCCGCCCCTGGTCTGCTTCATGGTCGGCCGTACGTCGGCCACCTGGCCGCGCATCGCGCGCGCCGGCGTCTTCTGCGTCAACGTCCTCGGCGCGGGCCAGGGCGACCTGTGCCGCGCCTTCGCGGTGAGCGGCGCGGACAAGTTCGCCGGCGTCGCCCACGACCCGGCCCCGGTCTCCGGCTCCCCCCGGCTGACCGGCGCCGCCGCGTGGATCGACTGCACGATCCACGCGGTCCACACGGGCGGCGACCACCTGATCGTGGTCGGCCGGGTGACCGCGCTGGGGACGGGCGAGGCCCCCGAAGAACCGTTGCTGTTCCACCGGGGGCGGTTCCGCTGAACCTCCTCCCGCGTGCGAGCGGCTAACCCGCCTGCCATTCCCGGGCGCTGGCCGCGTAGACCGCGCGGCGTGCCCGGTTGAGGTTGCCGAGCGGGCGGAACTCCGCCGGGGCGTGCCACGGGTTGAAGGCGAGGGTGTCGACGTGGTCGCGGGTGGCCTGGCCCGCCGCGCCGAGCAGATCCTGCGCCGGGATGGTCAGCGTGGCCACGCCGAGCCAGGGCGAGTCGCCTTCCCGCCACTCCACCGCGCCGTCCTCGATCGGGGTGAGCCGCTCGTCCACGAACTTCTGGACGTGCAGGGCGAACCGGACCGGGGCGCCGCTCAGCCCGGCTGCGAAGCGGGCCCGCAGGCCGTCGGCCTGATCCGCCGACGGAGCGAGGGCCGGGGCCGGACCGCCGAGGGGGCTGAGCCGGAACCGTACGGGTCCCGCGTCGCCCCACAGGACGGCCCCCCGGCTCCAGTACGACTCCTGCGCCAGGCCAGCCGACGGGCGGTTGGCCCTCCTCAGGTTGCCGAGGATGCGCGCGGTCTCCGACGGGCCGAACCTCAGCAGCATGCGGGGCAGCACCAGCGGCCTGGGTCCGGCGCCGATCCTGGCGATCTCGACGAACTGGGTGGCGTCGCGGGCGTGGGAGACCGGGTAGCTGGTCATGAGCAGGTCGTGCTCGCTGCCGCCCGGCAGCCTGATCTTCAGGGCCGCGCCGCGCAGGTCCGGGCTGCTGTCCGCGCGGACGGCGCCACTCGCGTTGGACAGCCGGACGGTGACCGGGAACCGGGCGCCGGGGGTGAAGTCCCCGGCGCACAGTGCGGCGGGCAGATCGTCCCGGAAGGCGAGTTCGGCGTTGTCCACACCGACGACGATCTTGGCGTGGAAGGTGCGGTGGGAGACCGGCGAACCGGATCTGCGCCGGTTCGCCCGCTGCACGCCCACGATGACGTCGGCGAGGTCCCGGAAGTGCCTCTCCTCGGCCTCGGGTGAGCCGCCGTGGTAGATCTCGCGCCAGCCGGGCCGGGTGGCGGCCGGGGAGCCCTGTTTCTCTGTCACGACGCGTTGTCCTCCGCTGCGGATGGGCCGGTCATATCGGTCTTCCTGTCGTGTCGGCCGGTCAGGCGAGCCGGGCGTTGTGCGTGACGGTCTCGACGACGTCGTCCAGGCGGCCGGCGAAGACCTGCCGTGCCGCGCTCAGGGTGAAACCCGCGGCGGTGCCGGCGGGCACCCGGGCCGGGATCGCGAGCGCATAGGGATCGACGAGGACGTCGACGACGACCGGGCCGCCGGTGTGGGCCAGGGCGGCCGCGAGGCCGTCCGCCACCTCGCCGGGATCTTCGATGCGGATGCCCCTGGCGCCCATCGCCTCGGCGACGGCGGCGAAGTCCGGGGTCGCGAAGTCGGTCCCGAACGGCACGAGGCCCGCCTCCTGCTGCTCGATCCTGACGAACTCCAGGCCGCTGTTGTTCAGGACGACGTGCACGACCGGCAGCCTGCGCTGCACCTCGGTGAGCAGGTCGCCGAGCGCGAGCATGGTGAACCCGCCGTCGCCGCACAGCGCGATCGTCTGCCGTCCGGGGAAGGCGAGCTGCGCACCGAACGCGCCGGGCGACGCGGTGGCCATGGACGCCCACGAGAACGATCCGGACAGCCGCCGCCGCGGCCCGTACCTGATGTGCCGGGCGGCCCAGATGACGGGGGTGCCGGTGTCCGCGAAGAACAGCGCGTCCTCGTCGGCCAGGTCGCTGAGGACGGTGGCGACGTACTCGGGCCGGATCGGCCTGATGCGCGGTCCCTTCTCCGTGTAGTGCCGCATCCGGCGGTGGAACCGTTCTGTCTCCTCCACGCAGCGGGCGAGGAAGCCGCCGTCGGGCTTCGGCTCGACCAGCGGCAGGAGCGCCTGCACGGTCGCCCGTACGTCACCGGCCACGGCCAGGTCGACCGGAACGCGCCTGCCGAGCCGCTCCGGTTCGTGGTCGACCTGGATGATCCTGGTCCTGCCGTGCGGCAGGAACTCGGCGAACGGGAAGTCGGTACCGAGCATCAGCAGGACGTCGGCGTGGTGCAGCGCGTGATGGCAGCGCCGTAGCCGAGCAGCCCGGTCATGCCGACCGCGTTCGCGTTGTCGTGCTCCAGGAACTGCTTGCCCTTGAGCGAGTAGCCGACCGGCGCACCGAGCTTCCCGGCCAGGGCCGTCACCTCCGCATGCGCCCCGGCGCAGCCCTGGCCGCCGAAGACCGCCACCGTACCGGCCGCGTTGATCAGCTCGGCCATGGCGGCGAGGTCCTCCGCCCCGGCCGGTGCGCGGACCGGCCGGGGCAGCCGGATCTCGTAGCGGTCCTTCGGCGCGCTCGCCGCCGCGACGTCACCGGGCAGGGACAGGACCGCGGGTCCGCCCCGGGTCACGGCGGCCGTGACCGCCGAGGTCACGACGTGCCGGAGCTGGGCGGGGTTGACCAGCCGGGCCACGTACACCGCGGAGGTGGCGAAGAACCGGTACGGGTTGAGCTCCTCGACGGTCTCGCTGTCCAGCAGGCCGGTCTCGGTGTCGCCGGCCAGGACGATGACGGGCACCCGCTCCTTGCGGGCGTCCAGCATGCCGTTGACCAGGTGGACGACCCCCGGTCCCGCCGTTCCGCAGACCACGACGGGCTGCCCCGTCAGCCGGGCCTCCGCGACGGCGGCGAAGACGCCGAACTCCTCGTTGCGCACATGCACGAAGTCGACCTGGCCGTTGCGGCGCAGGGCGTCGACCACCGGGTTGAGCGCGTCACCCACGATCCCGTAACAGCGCCGCACCCCGGCGCTGACCAGCATTTCCCACAGCCCGTCGGCCACTGTCCTGGACATCGCGCACCTTCCGTTCTCGGAGGTCGGCCGGTCACACCGGGTCGCCGGTCGCGGAGTCGAGGACTCCGGGGCGCGGGTCCAGCGCCCAGTCGAGGGCGAAGTCGGCCACCGCCTCCCACCCGGGCTCGCCGCAGGTGAAGTGGTCGCGCCCCGCGAACACGGTGTGCGCGGTGACCGCCGTCGAGTGCTTGACGTTCTTCTCGTAGTTCTGCCGCTGGACGACCGGGGGCAGGATGTGGTCGCTGCCGCCGGAGACGAACAGCAGCGGCGCCCGGTCGTCGTCGGCGAAGTCGAAGGTGGTGGCCGCGTGACGGGTGACGGCCGCGAGACCGCCCTGGAAGAGGATGCGGGCCGGCGTCGGCACCGCGTAGCGGTCGTAGGCGCGCCGGGAGGCGTCCTCGTCCAGGGTGTTGGTGAAGGCGTAGTGGAACTGCTCGGCCGTCAGCGGGACGGCCCGGTGCACGTTCGCCGGGTCCTTCAGGACCGGCAGCACCGAACGGAGCTCGGACAGGGGCATCGCGTTCACACCCTTGACCGCCGCGCCGTCGAGCGACACACCCGCCGCCCCGAGCCCGGCGCCCACCAGCAGCTGGGCGAAGGTCCCGCCGAACGAGTGCCCCATGATGATCGGCGGGCTGTCCAACTCCTCGATGAGGCCGGTGAGATGGTCCAGCACCTCGCGGACCCCGACCCCGGCGATCGCGGAGGCGTCCTCCCGGAGCGCCGCGACCCCGGCCTCCCCGGGCCCTGTCCCCGGGTATCCGGGCGTCAGCACGGTGAATCCGCGCTCCTCGTACCGGGTCACCCAGTGCTCCCAGGCGAGCGGCGTCATCCACAGGCCGTGTATCAGGACGATCGTGTCCGGGGCCGTCGTCATGCCCGCATCTCCTCCATCGCGGTAAGGGGGCCGGCAGGGCGGGAATCCCGGCTCCGCCGGACCCTGCCGCCGGACAGCGTGGCATCTGCCCCGTTGTGCACGGGGACAAGAAGCGGGGCCGCCGTTGGGCACCATGACGGCGCCCGGACACACGGTGGGCTCCCGGAACGGCGCGGGGCCGGCCGGCGCGGGCGGACGGCCCGGTCACGCGGAGCGAGGCGCGGTGCGCGTGCCTGTCGTCGCCGCCCGGACCACCGCCAGCCGGGCCAGCTCCCGGTGGGCATGCCGGTCGAGGTCGAGGCCGGACAGCTTCTCGATCCGGTTGATCCGGTACAGCAGGGTGTTGCGGTGGGCCGGGAGGGCCGCCGCGGCCGCCGTCCGGTTGAAACCGTGTGCGACCAGGCACGCCAGTGTCTGCGACAGCGTTCCGGAGGGGTCCTCGGCATCGAGCCGGCCCAGTACGCGCCGCATGACGCCGTCGGCGAGCTGGGGGGAGTTGCCGAGCATGACCTCGGTCAGGAAGTCGTCGAGGCGGATCCGCCCCCGGCGTCCCGCCCTGCTCCCCAGGGTGACCAGGTCGTGCAGGGTGGCGACCGTTTCCGCCAGTGCCGCTCGGCCGGTGGCCGACTCGGCGGCGAGGACCAGCGCGCTGTCGGCGAGGAAGTCCGTCCAGTCGAACCCCGGCCGGGTCAGGCCGGCCACCCGGTGCCCCTCCGCGCAGGCCAGCGCCCCCGCGGTCCGCAGCCGCGCCGCCAGGCCGGCGTGGGCGGCGGCTGAGCCGCCGTCGAGCGCCGTCACGAAAGGGCAGTACGGGCCGGCGAGGTCGAAGCCCAGCCGTTCCGCGCGGTCCAGGTCCTCGACGGTCGTCGCCGACCGGGCGCAGATCCGGGCGAAGAGCGCCGCAGCGCGGGAGTTGCCGTCGGCGGACGGCAGCTCCCGCTGATCTGCGAACGCCCGCCTCACGGTCGTCAGGGCGATGTCCAGGAACGCCCACGCCACGTCCAGCTGGGGCATCAGCCACACCCTGTCCTCGGCCGGGCTGAGTTCCAGCAGCGCGCTGCACACCGCGCGTGCCGCCCCGGAGCAGGCACGGAACGCGTCCTCGGCGAGAAGGCCGTGCCCGGCCGCCGCGCGCGCCGCCTCGTAGAGTTCCGACAGCGTGTCCCCGGCAGGTTCCTGCCCGCTCAGCAGCCAGTTCCTGATCAGTTCGACGCTACGGCGGATCAGGTCCTCCCGGGACCCGGCCTGGCAGCCGGGTCCGGGTATCCGGCCGGTCGGCACCTCCGCCAGGCCGCGGGCCAGCTGATGCGCCATCAGGTCCGGGTCCAGGCGACGGAGTACGCCGCGCAGCCGGCCGGCCACCCCGGAGCAGGCGTCGGCGCGGGGCGTGGCGTACATGCGCGTCACCTTCCGGAGGGCTCGATGCGGGGCGGTGTGCCCCGGCTCGCGTGGTCGCCGGTGCGGCCCGGCTCGCGTGGTCGCCGGTGCGGCCCGGCTCGCGCGGTCGCCGGTGCGGCCCGGCTCGCGCGGTCGCCGGTGCGGCCCGGCTCCGGGTTCGCCGTCGGCACCGGCGGTCAGCTGTCCGGCCCCCGCCGAGGGTGCGCGTCCGGCGGCGGGAGCAGGAAGCGCCACGCGTTCAGCACCCCGCTGACGAACGCCACGGCGGAGGCAGGCAGCAGCAGGTAGAGGCCCGCGTCGTGGCCGAAGGCCAGCAGGGCCCCGGCCGCCACGAACAGCAGCATGACGACCACGTTGGTGTCCCGGCGGTCGAAGATGTCGGTCAGCCGCCCCTCGTCGACGGCCGACTCACGCTTGTTCCGCCCGATGGCCAGCAGGCTCAGGCAGGCGCCGATCCCCATGGCGATGAGCTCGGCGCCCAGCACCGGACCGGGCTGGCCGGGCACGAGCAGGACGGTGGCCATGAGCAGCGGTGCGACGAACAGCACCAGGGTCTGCGCCGCGCCCGCCCGCAGGCCCGGGTGCCGGGCGATCCGGCCGGCGTCCACGGACACCGCGACGAACAGCAGCCCGGTGAGGGCGGCGCTGGCTCCTCCGGTCATCACGGCGAAGCTCTCCCAGTCGGCCGAGACGCTCATACGCCGCGCACCCCCGGCAGAGACGGCCGGGGCCGGGCGCCACGCCCGGGACTTTCGCAACACGCCCTGGCCGCCTCCGGAACGCCTTCGGGGAGCGTCCCGGCCGGCAGCTGCCGGAGAGTCGCCTCCGGGGTCCTGACCGGTCTCCCGCGCGGATCGAGCTCGGACACAGGCTCCCCTCCCGTACTGGTGCTCTGCCGTCATTCAACGCCCTGACGCCTTGTGCCCGGGCACGAACACCCGCCCGGTTTTTGGAAGACCGCCCACCGGGAGCGCCCGTAGCTTCGCCGCATGCACAAGAGCCCCCTGGCCCGCCTGGGCCGTTCCTGGACATGGCACCTGCTCTTCGGGCTGGTCTCGATCGGCTCCGGCGTCATCGCCGTGGCCTGGCCCGGCCCGACCCTGGTCGTGCTCGCGGTCGTCTTCGGCGTACAGCTCGTCGCCACCGGGGTGTTCCGCCTGGTGGGATCGGTGAGCCTGGGCGCAGGGGACACCGCCCGCGCCCTGACGGGAGTCCTCGGCGTGGTCAGTCTGCTGCTCGGGCTGTACAGCCTGCGGCACGTGCTGATCACGGTGCTCGCGCTCGGGCTGCTGCTCGGCATCTACTGGGTGGTCGACGGTTTCACGGCCGTGTTCGTGGCGCTGGACCGTCCCGGTCTGCCCGGACGGGGCTGGAACGTCTTCATCGGCCTGCTCGGGGTCGTTGCCGGACTGATGCTGTTGACCTGGCCACAGCTGTCGCTGCTGACGCTGGCGTTCCTGGCCGGCCTCTGGATGATCATGCTCGGCGCCATGCAGCTGGGCCTCGCGCGCCGGCTGCGGGACACCGTGCGGCCGGCCTAGGAACCGTCGGGCCCCGCGCCGGCCGGGCGCAGGTCCCGGCCGAGGGTCTCCCAGGTGACCGCGAGCAGGACGAGGGTGCGGTCCCGCTGCTCCCGGAGAGACAGGCCGGTCAGCTTCTCGATCCGGCCCACCCGGTACAGCAGGGTGTTGCGGTGCACCGGCAGCGCGGCCGCGGCCGCCGTACTGTCGAAACCGTGGGCGGCGAGGCAGCGCAGGGTGGCCGCCAGGTCCACGGCGTCGGCACGCTCCAGCGGCCCGAAGACCCGCCGGACCATCCGGTCGGCGGTCTCCGGGGCGTCGGCGAGCAACAGTTCGGGCAGGTGGTCGTCGGCCAGCACCCGGCCCCGGCGCCCGGACCGGGCCCCGATGGCGATCAGCGCACGCAGCCCGTCGACCGCCGCCCCGAGCCGGTCGCGGGCCAGCGGCTCGTCCTCGGCCAGCAGCAGCCGCGGGTCTTCGAGGAACTCCGTCCAGCCGAATCCCGACGGGGTCAGCCCGGTGACCCGCAGCCCCTCGGTGAAGGCCAGCGCCCCCGCCGCACGCAGCCGGAACGCGAGGTCGGCGTGCGCGGCAACCGAGGCCCCGGCGAGCTGCGCGGTGAACGGCCGGTACGGCTCCACCAGGTCGAAGCCGAGCCGGGCGGCCCGGTCCCGGTCCTCGATCGTGACGGGCAGCCGGGCGCACAGCCGGTCGAACAGGGTACGGGCGCGCCGGTCACCGGCCGTGGACGGCGCGTCCTCCTGGTCCGCGTAGGCCCGCGCGAACACCTCGACGACCAGGTCGAGGTAGTCCTCCAGACAGCTCCAGACGGTCTCCGACCGGGCGAGCAGCACCGCCCGGTCGGCGTCCGACGCGAGATCCAGCAGCGCCTCCCAGAACATGCGCGCACCGCGGCGGTAGACCAGGATGCTGCCCTCGATCGGCTGCCCGGCCATCGCGCGGACACGCAGGAACTCGTGGAGCTCGGACCGGAGGTAGTCGTCCGGGGGCAGGCCGTCGACCAGCCAGCGCAGGACCAGGTCGACGTTCCAGCGCACCACCGCGGCCCGGTCCACCGGCCACTGGAAGTCTGTGTAGGCGGGGAGCCGGGCGAAATCGGCCTCCATCCTGCGCACCACGACGCCCACGTCGAAGCGCCGCAGAACACCCCGCAGGTCACCGTCGGCGTTGCCCGCGCCGGCCGGCCGATGCACGTTCACGCGGCGATCCTTCCACAACGGTGCCCGGCACCCGCCCGCCACGGGAGCGCGGGACCGGACCGGGGCGCCAGGCGGGGCCGGCGACGTCCGCTGCCGTGGGGCAACGCGCCCCCGAGGGGGCGCTGGAGATACACCCGGCGGGCGGGGGAGGAAACCGCGCGAGCGGCCCCGCCGACGGCACGGACGGCGGACGGCGGACGGCGGACGGCAGTCGGAAGACGGCAGTCGGAAGACGGCAGTCGGAAGACGGCAGACGGCACATTCGCGGCACTTCCGGCGGAGCGCCTGGCCTAGGCCGCCACGGCACCGGGTCCCGCCGCCGGGGCCACCGGCCGCCGCCGGATCACGAGGGCCATCAGGGCCGCCGCCGCGCACAGGGCGCCGGAGGCGTACCAGACCATGTCGTAGGTGCCGAAGACGTCGCGGGCGACGCCGCCGAGGTAGGCGACGAGGGCCGCGCCGATCTGGTGGGAGGCGAGGACCCAGCCGAAGACGATGGCGCTGTCCTCGCCGTACTGCTCCCGGCACAGGGCCAGGGTGGGCGGGACGGTGGCGACCCAGTCGAGGCCGTAGAAGATGATGAAGAAGACCATCGAGGGGTGGACCGACGGGCCCAGCAGCATCGGCAGGAAGAGCAGGGAGACGCCGCGCAGGGCGTAGTAGACGGCGAGCAGGCGGCGCGGTTCGAAGCGGTCGGTGAACCAGCCGGAGGCGATCGTGCCGACGACGTCGAAGACGCCGATGACCGCGAGCAGCGAGGCCGCCGTGGTGACCGGCAGCCCGTGGTCGTGGGCGGCGGGCACGAAGTGGGTCTGGATCAGGCCGTTGGTGGACGCCCCGCAGATCGCGAAGGTGCCGGCCAGCAGCCAGAACGGCCCGGTGCGGACGGCGGAGAGGAGCACCCCGACCGTCCTGCGCGCGGCTCCGGTGACCGGGGCCGGCTTCGGGACGAACTCCGTCGCCCCGTACGGCTTCTGGGCCACGTCGGCCGGGTGGTCGCGCAGCAGCAGCCACACGAAGGGGACGACCGCGAGCGCGGCGAGGGCGACGGTGACGGCGGCCGGGCGCCAGTCGTACGTCTCGACCATCCAGGACAGCAGCGGCAGGAAGATCAGCTGGCCGGAGGCGGAGGCGGCGGTGAGGATGCCGCTGACCAGGCCGCGGCGGGTGGTGAACCAGCGGTTGGTGACCGTGGCGGCGAAGGCGAGCGCCATCGAGCCGGACCCGAGGCCGACCAGCAGGCCCCAGCAGAGCATCAGCTGCCAGGCAGCGGTCATCCACACGGTCAGGCCCGAGCCGATCGCGATGACGGTCAGCGCGACGGCCACCACCCGGCGTATGCCGAAACGGTCCATCAGCGCGGCCGCGAAGGGCGCGGTGAGCCCGTACAGCGCGAGGTTGACGGAGACGGCCGCGCCGATCGTGCCGCGCGACCAGCCGAACTCCGCGTGCAGGGGGTCGATGAGCAGGCCGGGCAGGGAACGGAAGGCGGCCGCGCCGATGATCGTGACGAAGGTGACGGCGGCGACGAACCAGGCACGGTGGATGCGCGGCGACCGGGTCGGCTTCGGGTCCTCGGCGAGGGCGGCTGCGGCTTCGGTTGTCTGGGTCACGCCATAAATATCCGGCCAACCGACTCCCTCCATCGAGCGGCCCGAAGGACAGCATTCGTTAGGATCGGGCCATGAGCAGCGATCCCGGCCCCGGCTTCCGCCCGCACCGCGTCGTCGTCCTCGCCCTCGACGGCCTGCTCCCCTTCGAGCTGGGCATCCCGCACCGCATCTTCGGCCGCCCCAAGGACGCGCGGGGGCGCCACCTCTACGAGGTCGTGACCTGCTCGGTCCGCCCGCCCGGGCCGGTCGAGACCGACGCCGATTTCGCGATCCACGTACCCAACGGGCCGGAGACGCTGGCCACCGCCGACACGGTGATCATCCCGGCCTCCTACGAGCTGGGCCCGGTCTTCGAGCAGGGCGTCCTCACCCCCGAACTGGCCGCCGCCCTCGCCCACATCCGCCCCGGCACCCGGCTCGCCTCCATCTGCACCGGCGTCTACGTGCTGGCCGCCGCCGGCTACCTCGACGGCCGCCCGGCGACCACGCACTGGGCCGAGGCGGAACACCTCCAGCGGCTCTTCCCGCAGCTCGAAGTCGACGCGGACGTCCTCTTCATCGACGACGGCGACATCCTCACCTCCGCCGGGGTGGCCGCCGGCATCGACCTGTGCCTGCACATGGTCCGCCGCGACCACGGCACGGCCGTCGCCAACGAGGTGGCCCGCCGTACGGTCGTCCCCCCGCACCGGGACGGCGGCCAGGCCCAGTACATCCACCGCCCGGTCCCCGACCTCCAGGCAGCCACCACCACCGCGGCCCGCGCCTGGGCGCTGGGCCGGCTCCACGAGCCCATCCAGCTGCGCGACATGGCCGAGCAGGAGGCCATGTCGGTACGGACCTTCACGCGCCGCTTCCGCGAGGAGACCGGCGTCAGCCCCGGCCAGTGGCTCACCCAGCAGCGCGTCGAACGCGCCCGCCACCTCCTGGAGTCCACCGACCTCTCCGTCGACCAGGTGGCCCGCGACGCCGGCTTCGGCACCGCCCAGTCGATGCGCCAGCACCTACAGTCGGCCCTCGGCGTCACCCCGACCGCGTACCGCCGCACCTTCCGGGCCGCGACGAGCGCCGGCGACAGCCCCGTCGGTGTCGACGCCCCGCGCTGATCTCCCGGCCCGCCACACCTCGCTCCACCACCCGAGCGCGCTGAGCACCAGGGTCACCCCGACCCCGGCCAGTACGGCCGTGGACGGGGCGACCACCCGCAGCAGTGCCCCGGCGAGGGAGCCGGTCGCCGCGTAACCGACGCCCGCGGCGGCGTACATGACGGAGTACCCGGCGGCCAGGGCACCGGGCGGGAGGACCTCGCGCAGCGACAGGTTGCGGGTGAGCATCGCGGCCGACTGGAGCACGCCCCCCACGATGAGCACGGCCGCGATCCCGGCCGGGTGCGGTATCAGCGCGGCCAGGGTCACGCACACCGCCGTACCGGTCATCAGGAGCACGCTGTGGGTGCGCAGCAGGCCCGGCCAGGTGCGCAGGCCGTGCAGGAAGGCGCCGAGCCCGCCGCCCACCGCCATCCCGGTCAGCAGCGGACCCGACCAGCCGACGTCGATCCCGCGCTGTTCGAGCAGGGCGGGCAGCACGAGTTCGGACAGCCCGAGCAGGGTCAGGCTGGCCGCGCCCGTGATGTACACGGGCCAGGCGCCTGCCAGGACACGGACGAGGGGCGCGGCGGTGCGCCCGGCCGGGCCCCAGGCCGCCGGCAGGAACCGCAGTCCGACGACCGCCGAGGCCATCAGGACGGCGGCGAACCGCAGCGGGACGGCGGGGGCGACACCGAGGGCCAGACCGGCCACCGCGGCCGGGGAGACGGCCCACACGGCGGCCGTCAGTATCGACTCGACGGACAGCGCCTGCGCCGCCGCGCGTTCCGGGACCAGCCTGATGAGCAGGGTGCGCAGGCCCCCGGTGGCGGCGGCCGGCGCGGCACCGGCGACGCACGCGAAGGCGGCGAGGACGGCCGGGGGCGCGGCCGGGAAGCCACCGAGCCCCGAGAATCCAGCGGCCCCGACCGTGAGTCCGACGGTCAGCTGGGCCCGCGCCCGCTCCGGGCGCAGCCGCATCCCCAGCACCGGCGCGCCCACGATCTCGCCGAGCGCGTAGGCCGCCGCGAGCAGCGCGCCCAGCGCGTAGCCGCCGGGCCGCTCGCGCACCAGGAACACCAGGGCCAACGGCGCCATGGCGACCGGCATCCGGGCCCCCACGGCGGTCCCGGCCCAGACCAGGACCTGCTTGGACGCGACGTCACGGTAGGTCATGGGACGACGATAGGGAGACACGGTGACAGTGCCCCGGAGTATTTCGGGCCGACGGACAACCGGATACTCACCGGCCTCCCCGGTCCTGTTAGGGGGACGGCTTCTTCCCCGATCCCTTTCCGCCTGCTGCTCCCGCAGCTCAGTTGCTGGTCCGGGGCGCTGGTGGCGGGTCACCCTGGATGGGTGTAGCGATGGTGAGAGCAGGTGCAGCGAGGTATCAGGAGGATCCCCCGGCCGTGAGGGAGGGGATGTCCTTGGTTTGACGGCACTCGAGGTGGAGGTTCCGATAGCCCAGCTGATGGGCCAGCGCACATTCGGCGCTCATGGTCGAGGTGTCTTCGGTCGGCGCGGTCACCGGAAGATGCCGCCGCTGCTGAACGAGTTCATGGCGCGGGTGCGCTCGGCCACCGCCCGCAGCCGCTCCTCGTCCGTGGCGCGCCGGACGTGAGCGGGGTCGGCGTCCCACTCTCGCCCTCCGGCCACCGGCCGCAGCTGGACGTACGGCCCTTCCCGGCCCATGACATACCCGAGCCTGTCGCGGGCGGCGTCGATGACCAGGGTGCCGACTGGTGCTTCCTGCTCCTCGGCCGTCACTCACGGGCCCCCTGCTCCAGCGCCCTGGTGAGGCGTACGGCCAGGTCGGCGCGCACCCGCCCCAGCTCGACCAGCTGAAGTCCGGGCGACGCCGGGTCCACCCTCAACGACGGGAAGACGATCCCCGCTGAGTCCAGGGCGGCTCTGAGAGCCTCCACCGCCGCCTGTGCCTCGGTGACGTCCTGCGTGTTCTTCGGTGAACCGCCCGCTCAGAAGGTGAGCACCCCCCGGGCCACCCGCCCCGCCTCGGCGTCGGCGCGGGCCTTCTCGAAGTCCTCCACCGGGTACGTCTCGGTCACCAACTCGTCGAGCAACAGGCTGCCCTGGCGGTACAGACCGGCGTAGCGGGCGATGTCGTGCTGCGGCCGTGAGGAGCCGTACCGGCAGCCCAGGATGGACTTGTCGAGGAACATGGAGGCGACCGCGAAGGACGCCTCGGCGGTGGGGGCGGGCATGCCGAGGAGGACGGCCTGGCCGTGCCGGTCGAGGAGGTCGATGGCCTGCCGGACCAGTTCGACGCGGCCGACGCACTCGAAGGCGTGGTCCACCCCGGTCGGCAGCAGGTCCTTCACACCGTCCGTCGAGGTCAGGAAGTCGGTCGCGCCGAACTGCCGGGCCGCCTCCTCCTTCGCCGGGTTGGCGTCCACGGCCACGATCCGCAGCGCGCCCGCGATCCGCGCGCCCTGGATGACGTTGAGGCCGATCCCGCCGGTGCCGATGACCAGTACGGTGTCGCCGCGGTCGACACGGGCGCGGTTCAGGACGGCGCCCACCCCGGTCAGCACCCCGCACCCGATGAGGGCGGCCGACGTCAGCGGGATGTCCTTCGGGATCCGTACCGCCTGCACGGCCTTGACGACCGTGCGTTCCGCGAAGGCCGAGTTGCATGCGAACTGGTACACGGCCCGGCCGCCGCGCAGGAACGGCTGCTGCGGGCGCCCTATGGCCCTGCGGCACATGGTGGGCCGCCCCCGGTCGCAGTCGGCGCAGGCACCGCAGTTGGCGAGCGTGGACAGGGCCACATGGTCCCCCGGCGCCACATGGCTGACGCCCACACCGACCGCCTCCACCACGCCCGCCCCCTCATGCCCGAGCACCACGGGAACGGGGAAGGGTATGGTCCCGTCCACCACGGACAGATCGCTGTGGCACAGCCCAGCCGCGGACACCGCGACCAGCACCTCACCCGCCCCCGGCTCCCGCACGTCCAGATCGTCGACGACCTGCACCTGTTTCCCGTCGAACACGACTCCGCGCATCACGACTCGACCCCCTTCGGTTCCCTCGGCAGGCCGAGCACCCGCTCGGCGATGATCGTGCGCTGCACCTGGTCCGAGCCGCCGTAGATGGTGTCGGCCCGGGCGAAGAGGAACAGGTGCTGGGCGGCGTCCAGTTCGTACGGCGCGGCGGCGGACCAGCCGGCCGGGCCGACGCTCGCGGCGGCGCCCCGCACCAGCACGGCGAGCTCACCGAGCCGCTGGTGCCAGCCGGCCCACAGCAGCTTGGCCACGCTGGGCGCGCCGGGCTCGGCGGCCGAGTTCCCCAGCGTCCGCAGGGCGTTCCACCGCATCACCCGCAACTCGGCCCACAGCCGCACCAGCCGCTCCCGTACGACGGGATCGTCGGCGGCCCCGCTCCGCACGGCGTCCCGCACCACCCGCCCCAGTTCCTCCGCGAACCCGATCTGCTGGGCGAGCGTGGACACCCCGCGCTCGAACCCGAGCAGGCTCATCGCGACCCGCCACCCGTTGCCCGCACCGCCGACGACGTGCTCCACGCGCGCGTGCGCGCCGTCGAAGAAGACCTCGTTGAAGTCGCTGGTGCCGGTCAGCTGCCGGATCGGGCGGACCTCGATGCGGCCCGGCTGGTCCATGGGCACGAGCAGGAAGCTCAGCCCGTGATGGCGCCGCGAGCCCGCCTCGGTGCGCGCCAGCACGAAACACCAGTCGGCCTCGTGGGCGAGCGAGGTCCAGATCTTCTGCCCGGTGATGCGGTACCCGCCCGCCTCCCGTACCGCCACCGTGCGTACACCGGCCAGGTCGGACCCCGCGCCGGGCTCGCTGTACCCCTGGCACCACAGCTCCTGCCCGGCGGCGACCGCCGGCAGGAACCGCGCCTTCTGTTCACTGCTGCCGTGTGCGATGAGCGTCGGAGCGAGCAGGTTCTCCCCGATGTGCCCGGAGCGGGGCGGCGCGGCCGACCGCGCGTACTCCTCGGCCCAGGCGACCTGCTGGGTGAGCGTCGCGGTCCGGTTCCCGTACCCGCCCTCCGCCCACCCGATCCCGATCCAGCCGTCGGCCCCGAGGGTGCGCTCCCAACTGCGCCGGTCCACAGCTGCGTTGGCATGCGCATCGAGCCAGGCCCGGACTTCGGTGCGAAACACCTCGTCCTCCGGCATGACGCCGAACTCCACGGTGACCTCCAGAGATGCGTCGGGGTTGGGGCCGTACGAGAACCGCCGGACACCACCGTCGCGGCTGATCGCCGTCGCGGCGGAGAAAGGAGAGGGACCGGCAGGGGGCCGGAAAGAGCAGGGACCAGGGAAGGAGGGAGGCAGGGGCCCGAGCTTCTGAACCCCGCCGGGCACAACCACCCAGGGACGCGCCGAACCACACGACCAACCACCACGACGCCACACCCGCACCCGAACACACACCACGCACCCCTTCAGGGGCGCGGGGAACTGCGCGAACAACCACGTCGGCGCCGCACCCGAACACGCACCACGCACCACGCACCCCCTCAGGGGCGCGGGGAACTGCGCGAACAACCACGTCGGCGCCGCACCCGCGCATGGTCCGCACCCCCTGCCCCCTAGGCGTTCGGCCGGCTCCCCGTGCGTGCGGCCGCTTCCATCGCCGCCAGTCGCGCCAGCATCGGCATCGGATCCGTCCCCACGCTCCCCGGCAGCGCCTGCGCGATCCGTTGCGGCGTCCAGGAACCACCGTCGGCGTACGCGGCGCGCAGCTCCCTCGGCTGGGCCCAGACCGCGATCTTCGGTCCGGCCACCGTGTAGACCTGCCCGGTGATCCCCGCGTCCCGCGCCGCGTCCGACAGCAGGTAGACCACGAACGCGGCGACGTCCTCCGGCTCGCCGATCTCGGTCAGTTCCGTCGGCACGCCCGCCGACATCCGGGTCCTGGCCACCGGCGCCACCGCGTTCGCGGTCACCCCGTACTTGTGCAGGCCGAGCGCCGCGCTCCGGACCAGGGAGATGATCCCGCCCTTGGCCGCGCTGTAGTTGGCCTGCGAGACCGACCCCTGGTGGTTGCCGCTGGTGAAGCCGACCAGCGTGCCGGCGCGCTGGGCGCGCATCACCGCCGACGCCGCCCGGAACACCGTGAACGTGCCCTTCAGATGAGTGGCGACCACCGGGTCCCACTCCTCCTCGGCCATGTTGAACAGCATCCGCTCCCGCAGGATCCCCGCCACGCACACGACCCCGTCGAGCCGGCCGTACGAGGCCAGCGCGACGTCCACGACCCGCTGGCCGCCCGCCATCGTGGAGATGTCGTCGGCGACCGCGACCGCCTCCCCGCCCGCCGCCTCGATCTCCTTGACGACGGCCTCGGCGACCTCGCTGGTGGGCGAGGCGCCGTCGACCGCGACGCCGTAGTCGTTGACGACGACCTTCGCCCCCTCGGCCGCCGCCGCCAGCGCCACCGCCCGTCCGATACCGCGCCCCGCACCCGTCACGGCGACGACCTTGCCTGCCAAGAAGTTCCCCACGCCCGGCCCCTTCCCGCGGTTTCTGACGGACCGTTAGATTTTATGACCCGTCAGATGTGCGGACACAAGGCCTGGGGAGGACCCAGATGTCACTGCCGGCGCTTCATCCCGCGTTCCACGACATCGCCAAGCGCGTCAACAACTGGGGCCGCTGGGGGGCCGACGACGAGATCGGCACGCTGAACCTGATCACCGACGAGGTGGTGCGGGAGGCCGCGGCGACCGTCCGGAGCGGGCGGCGCGTGCCACTCGCCCTTCCGCTCCGGGAGGACGGGGTGCAGACCGGGATGATCCCCGGGCGGGTCAACCCGCTGCACGCCATGGTGCAGATCAACCAGGAGCTCTTCGGCCCGGGGACGGTCGCGTGCAGCGACGACGCCGTGACCATGGGGCTGCAGGCCGGCACCCACTGGGACGCGCTCCCCCACGTCTCGCACTCGGGGAGGCTCTACAACGGCCGCCCGGCGGGCACGGTGACCGCGCACGGGGGTGCCGAGTTCTGCGGGATCGACAAGGCGCGGCACGTCGTCTCGCGCGGGGTGCTGCTCGACGTGGCACGCGCGCGTGGGGTGGACCGGCTGGCGGGCGGGCACGCGGTCACCCCGGAGGATCTCGACGCGGCCGAGGAACTCGCGGGGACGCGCGTCCGGGGCGGCGACATCGTCCTCGTACGGACCGGGCAGGTGCAGGTCTACCTCGCCGGGGACAAGCACGGGTACGGCTACCCGTCACCGGGTCTCTCGGTGCACACCCCGGAGTGGTTCCACGCGCGCGACGTGGCCGCCGTCGCGAACGACACCCTCACGTTCGAGATCTTCCCGCCCGAGATCGAGGACCTGTGGCTGCCCGTGCACGCCCTGGACCTGGTGGAGATGGGGATGCTGCAGGGGCAGAACTGGAACCTCGAAGAGTTGTCCACAGCCTGTGGAGAAACCGGCCGGTACGCGTTCCTGCTGTCGGCGATGCCCGAGCCGTTCGTCGGGGCGACGGGCACCCCGGTCGCCCCCGTGGCCGTCCTGTGAACGGCGCCCCACGGGAAGCCGGTGTCACGCCCGAGGGGGCGTGACACCGGCCCTCCCCCATTCCCCCCACATCCGGACGGCTGCGCGCACCGGCCCGCCCCGAGCCCGGTCCCGCGCGCCGCCGTCCGGCTCGACCCACACTCGACGAGGGCGTCCGTCAGCCAGACCCTCGCCGTCCCCTCGCGGCGAATCGCAGACCTCAAGCGTGAGCACACGGTCACAAGGCGTCAACACCCGCACGGGGTTTTACGACGTATGCCCCGGTTCACCATGGGCGCGCACGGATGCAAACCCCGGCGCATGACCGCACACCGGGATCACACCGCCTCGAAGGCCAGCCCTTCGTACGAGGCCAGCCCGCCCCCGTACGCCACCGCAGCGCCCTGCCTGGTCTCGGAGCAGCGGTCGAGTTCGCACCAGATGCGCTTGCCGGCACCTTCGGGGCTCCAGCCCCAGCGGTCGGCGAGCCCGTCGACGAGGGCGAGGCCCCGGCCGCCGGTCGCGTCGCCGTCGGCGCACCGCGGCACGGGCGCGCGGTCGCTGGCGTCGGCGACCTCCAGCCGTACGGTGGCCGACGCGTCGGCACCGCCGCGGTCCGCGCCCGGCAGCGAGAGCCGCAGCACGGCCGGACAGCCGGTGTGCACCACGGCGTTGGTGACCAGCTCCGAGACGAGCAGGATCAGCGTCTCGGCAAGCGGCTCGTCCGCCGCTATACCGGACCCGGCGAGGCGCGAGCGAGCCCACCTTCTGGCCCGTCCCACCTCCGTGGGGTCGGGCCGGATCTCCAGCTGCACTTGAAGCACCTGCACCGCTCACACCATCCGAACCGGCGGACACATGAACCCGCGCCGAGCCAGGGCCGCGACGAGGGTCGCGACCACGAGGACGGCGAGGGCCACGATCGTAGCCATTTTCTGCATGGCCAGAACAACGGCCAGAGCAAGGCTCACGGAACGTGATTCCCTTACGAGACAGCATGGTTGACGTACAGTCACCCCAACAAGCGCTTCGGGCATATTCCAGCGCGAAGGAGTACGCCTGCGGCATACTGTGCGACGCTCGCGGCGGGGAGTCGAACAAGCGGGGGCACAAGCCCTTACCGCCCTGCGAGCGGCGGTACGCACCCCGAGCGGCGGGGCCGCTTCGACGGCACCGCCGGCATGGCTCGTCCTCGGAACCACTCGCATCCCACAGAAGGTACCCGAGGGGGCAGCCGACTCCAGGCCGTGACGAGTCACGCGTTGGACACAACCTGGTATCACGCTCAGTGATACCGGTATGCCACAATCCGCGACATCCGGGCCACCCGGACCCACGATTCCGCAGGCCAGAGCCGCTTCGAACGCTCAGCCGAGCAGCTCCGCGGCGAGCATTTCCTCACGCTCCGCATTCACTCCACCACGCTGCGCCCGTACCCATGTCCGTTTCAGATGCAGATGCACCTCCGACTCCCACGTGAAGCCCATCCCGCCGTGCACCTGGAGGCAGTCCCGGGCGCCGCGCACCGCGGCCTCGTCGGCGAGCAGCCGGGCCGCCGCGATGTCCACGGGGTCGGCGGTGACGGCGGCGGCGTAGACGGCCGCCCGCGCGGTCTCGGCGCGCACCAGCATGTCGGCGCACAGGTGCTTGACCGCCTGGAACGCCCCGACGGGCCGGCCGAACTGCACGCGTGTGCGGGCGTGTTGCACGGCCAGCTCGCACGCGCGCGTGGCCGTGCCGAGCTGCTCGGCGGCGGTGAGCAGTACGGCGACCGGATCGGCCGGTCCCGGGACCGGCCCCGATACCCGGTGCAGGGGCGTCAACGGGTCCGCCGAGCGCACCGGTACGGCCCCCGACGCGTCCCCGGTCACCGCGTCCGCCTCGGCCAGCCACTCCACCAGGCCGCCGTCCACGCGGGCCACCACGGCCTCCCCGGTGGCCGCGCCGGGCACGTCGGCGGCCGCGAGATGGGTGGCCACCAGCGGCCCCGGCAGCAGCGCCCGCCCCGCCTCCTCGAACACCAACACGGCTTCCGGCAGCCCGAGTCCGACCCCACCGTCGGCCTCCGGCAGCCGCAGCGCGAAGAACCCGGCGGCCCCCAGCTCCCGCCACAGGCCCCGGTCGAGACGCGCCGGCCCGCCGGCCGCCGCCCGCAGCGCCGCACCGTCGAACCGGCGCCCGAGCAGCTCCCGCATGCCCTCCCGCACCGCCTCCTGGTCGCGGGTCAGTCGAAAGCGCACGTCCGCTCACCGCCCCTTCGGCAGCCCGAGGATCCGCTCGGCCACGATGTTCCGCTGGATCTGCGAGGTCCCGGCCGCGATGGTGTACGAGAGCGAGGAGAGCCGGTCGAGGACCCACGGCCGGTCCAGGTCGAGCGCGTCGGGCCCGAGCACGTCGGCGGCCGCGTCGTACAGCTCCTGGCGGGCGTGCGAGTAGCGCAGCTTGAAGACCGAGCCCCCGACGCCCGGCACGCCCCTGCCCTCCGCCTCGCTGACGTTCCACTGGGTGAGCCGCCACAGCGCCCGGAACTCGGCGTGCAGGCGGCCGAGGCGGCGGCGCAGCTCCGGGTCGTCCCAGCTGCCGTTCGCGTGCGCGGCGCGCGCGAGGTCGCCGAGGACCCGGCGGCAGGAGACGACCTCGCCGACGAAGGCGGTGCCGCGCTCGAAGGAGAGGGTCACCATGGTCACCCGCCAGCCGTCGTTCTCGGCGCCGACCCGGTTGGCCACGGGCACCCGTACCTCGTCGAGGAACACCTCGGCGAACTCGTCGGACCCGGCGAGCGTGCGCAGCGGCCGTACTGTGACGCCCGGTACGTCCATGGGCATGGCCAGCCAGGTGATGCCCCGGTGCCGGGGCGCCTTCGGGTCCGTGCGCACCAGCAGCTCGCACCAGTCGGCGACCTCCGCGTGCGAGGTCCAGATCTTGGACCCGCTCACCACGTAGTCGTCGCCGTCGCGCCACGCGCGCGTGCGCAGCGCGGCCAGGTCCGAGCCGGCGTCCGGTTCGCTGAAGCCCTGGCACCACACCTCGTCGCCGCGCAGGATCGGCGCCAGCCAGCGGGCCCGCTGCGCCTCGGTGCCCTCGGCCGCGATGGTGGGGCCCGCGTGCAGCAGGCCGACGAAGTTGGCGCCCACGTAGGGCGCGCCGGCCCGCTCGGTCTCCTCGAGGAAGATCAGCCGCATGGTGGGCGACGCGTCCCAGTGGACGTCGGCGTACCCGGCGTCGTACAGCGTGCGCTGCCAGCCGAGGTCGTAGGCGCGGCGGCCCGGCCAGTCCTCCGGTCCCGGCTTCGGCGGCAGACCGGGCAGCACCTTGGCGAGCCACTCCCGCAGCCGCGCCCGGAAGTCCTCCTCCTCGGGCGTGTAGGACAGGTCCACCGGCAGACACCCCCACGGAACTGATGGAGCTGATGGCTCGTCAGGTCTCCGCAGGCTAGCCCCGCACCCCTGGACCGGCAAGGTGCCAGGACCTACGATCTGACGACTCGTCAGTTCCGCTGTCAGGGGGACTCCATGGACGCCACCGCACACGAACTGAGCGCCTCCCGCACCCTCTGGGACCTGGTCGCCCGCCGCGCCGAACTCACCCCGGACCGGCCGGTGTTCCTCCAGGGCGACCGCACCCTGTCCTTCGGCGGGCTGCGCGCACGCGCCGAACGCGTCGCGGCCGGCCTCCACGGCATGGGCGTGCGCCCCGGGACCGTGGTCGCGTGGCAGTTGCCGACCCGGATCGAGACGGCCGTGCTGTCCTTCGCACTGGCCCGGCTCGGCGCCGTGCAGTCCCCCGTCATCCCCTTCTACCGGCATCGCGAGGTCGGCTTCGCGCTGCGCGAGTCCAGGGCCGAGTTCTTCGCCGTACCGGGCGTGTGGCGCGGCTTCGACCACACGGAGCTGGCGCGGCGGCTGGGCGCGAAGGGGATCTTCGAGGCGTACGACGAGCTGCCGGACGGCGACCCGGACGTGCTGCCCGCCCCGCCCGCCGAGGGCACCTCCGTCCGGTGGATCTACTGGACCTCGGGAACCACCTCGGACCCCAAGGGCGTTCTCCACACGGACCGGTCACTCATCGCGGGCGGTTCGTGTCTCGCGCACGCGCTGCGGCTCACGGCGGACGACGTGGGCTCGATGGCGTTCCCGTACGCGCACATCGCCGGCCCCGACTACACGGTGATGCTGCTGTTGTACGGCTTCCCCGCGGTGATGTTCGAGCAGTTCGCGCTGCCGGACGCGCTGCCGGAGTACCGCAGGCACGGGGTCACGGTGGCCGGCGGGTCGACGGCCTTCTACTCGATGTTCCTGGCGGAGCAGCGCAAGCGGCCCGGGGTGCCGGTGATCCCCTCGCTGCGGCTGCTGGCCGGCGGCGGGGCGCCCAAGCCGCCGGAGGTGTACCACGCGGTGGTGCGCGAGATGGGGGTGCAGCTGACGCACGGGTACGGCATGACCGAGGTGCCGATGATCACGATGGGGGCGCCGGACGACACCGCGGAGAACCTGGCGACGACCGAGGGGAGGCCGCCGGAGGGCATGGAGATCCGGATCGCGGAGGGCGGCGAGGTGCGGCTGCGCGGGGAGGCGGTGTGCCAGGGGTACCTGGACCCGGCACAGTCCGCCGCGGCCTTCGACGAGGAGGGCTTCCTGCGCACCGGCGACCTGGGCCGGGTGACCGCGACCGGCCATCTCGTCCTCACCGGACGGCTCAAGGACGTGATCATCCGCAAGGGCGAGAACATCTCCGCGAAGGAGATCGAGGACCTGCTCGCCGCGCACCCTGCGGTGGCCGACGCGGCGGTGGTCGGACTGCCGGACGCGGAGCGCGGGGAGCTGGTCTGCGCGGTGGTCGAGCAGCCGCCGGGGGCGGCCGCGTTGACGCTCCCGGCGGTGGTGTCGTACCTGCGGGCGGCGGGGCTGTCGGTGCACAAGCTGCCCGAGCGGCTGGAGGTGGTGGACGCCCTGCCGCGCAACGAGACCCTGCGCAAGGTGCTCAAGTACAAGCTGCGCGAGCGCTTCTCCGAGGCTTCGACTCCGGCCCCGACTCCGGCCCCGGCCCCGGCTCCCGCCTCCGGGAGCTCCGGGAGCCCTACTCCGGGATCGTGAAGTAGCGGGCGAACGCCGGGACGATCTCGGCCTCCGCCACGTTGCCGTCGCCGTCGGTGTCGAGGCCCGACGCGATCGCCTGTGCGAGCTCGGGCGCGACGCCGAGGACGCGCAGCACGCGCGCGGTGTCGGCGACGGTCGCCGTGCCGGTGCCCGCGGGGTCCGCGAGGGCGAGGGCCGCGTGCAGGAAGGGGCGGGCGATCTCGCCGAACCGCTCGGGGTTGTCGTGCAGCCGCTTGACGGCGCCGCTCACGAACTCCTGGCGGGTGATGCGCTGGTCGCCGTCCCGGTCCGCCATCCCGGCCATGCCCTGCCAGAAGGCCTCCGCGCCCGCGTACAGGGCCTGGCCCTTGTCGGAGCGGGCGGGCGCGCCGAACTCGGCGAGCAGTGCCTTGGCCGCCGAGTTGAAGTCCTCGCGGTCGATCCAGCCGTTGCCGTCCTGGTCGAAGGTTGCGAACCGGGCGGCGATCCGTCGCTCGTACTCGGTGCTGACCATGTGTGTTCGGGCCGCCTTACGTGACGTGGGGGTTCATCTCGCATCGGAGCGTACGACGCGGCGGCGGCAGGAGAGCGGGAAAACGACGGTTGTGCCAAGACCGGGGGAATTCCGCGACAACAACGTGGCACTGTCGTGATCGTCGGATATGGGCGTGCGCGGCTCGCTAGGCGGACAGCGGGTCCTCCTCGTCGGTGGTCGCGCTGTCGATGTCGGCGTAGACGTCGAAGAGCCGCCGTACGCCGAGGGCGCCGAGGACCCGGTTGACGTGAGAACCGTCACTGGCGCCCTGGGCGGGCAGTATCAGCCGCAGCCGGCCCCGGCAGGAGCGGATCAGACGGCGGACGGCGATGAGGACGCCGACCCCGCTGGAGTCGCAGAAGAAGACGTCCGACAGGTCGAGGACCAGGCTGTGGTGCCCCTCGGCCACCACGTCGTGCACCCGCTGGCGCAGCGCCGGCGAGGTCACCAGGTCCAGTTCGCCCGACACCTCGAGCACGGCCCACTCGCCCTGTTCGTCGCCGGTCACCTTGAAAGCCACGGCTCAGCCCTCCGCTCGCCGGATCTCCGGAACCGCCCGGAAACGGAGCGTGTTCCTACGCTTCTTCTCGCGCGGCTGCCCAGCGGCCGTTCCCCGAAACCCCGAACGGCAAACGAGCATCGAACAGGAAGGGGCTTGTTTCGGTCATGGTCAGTCCTGTTCGATCAGGAACGGAAGGTTTGACCGGAGACGAGGGTGAGAGCCGAGAGGTACCGGGAGCGCACCGGGAACGCCCACTACCACCCGCGGCCCGCCAGGGGGCGCGCATTGCCACAAAGGGGCGTGCGTCCTCCGACGTGCCGACTACATTCGAGGTGACGGTGCAGACACGCTGGACACGGACACGGGGAGGGGGCCGTATGGCGAAGAAGGACGCACCGCCCCGCTGGGACCGCAAGATGCAGCAGCGGCTCGCCCGCGGCGAGGCGGCCGCCCTCGGTGAGCTGTACGACCGCTTCGCCTCGCTCGTGCACGGTCTCGCGCACCGCGTCCTCGGGGACGAACGGGCCGCCGACGGCATAACCCGCGAGGTCTTCGCCCAGGTCTGGGAGCACCCCGACGCCTACGACCCCCGGCAGGGACCGCTGCGCTCCTGGCTCGCCGCGCTGGCCCACCGGCTCGCCGTGCAGCGCCTGCGCGCCACCGAGACCGCCGCGCTCGCCCCCGGCGACAGCGGCTCCCCGGAGGCCGCCGAGGAGCTGGAGCACAAGGTGCGGCGGGCGTCGGTCGCGGCCCGCGCCGACTACATCGTGCACTCCATGCCGGCCCCGCTGCGCGCCGCCCTGGAGCTCGCCTACTTCCAGCGCCGCGACTACCGGCAGACCGCGGTGGACCTCGGCGTCACCGAGGACGAGGCCCGCCGCCGGCTGCGCCTCGGCCTGCAACTGCTGTCCACCGCGCACGACGCCGGGACGCCTCCCGGGTACGGAGGTGGCCGGTGACCGGCGCCGAGTTCTCCGGGGCGCACGACGGCACCGGCTCCGGGGACGGTGACGTGCCCCGGGACGGCGGCGGCGCCGTCGGCCGGCCGCCGCGCATACCGCTGCCCCGGGCCTCCGTCGAGGACGGCGGGCAGCCGCTGCCCGGGCCGGCCGGCCCGCCGCCCGTACCGCTGGAGCTGTCGCACGACGTCCTGAAGTCGCTGCTCGGGGCGTGGGCGCTGGCCGCGTGCTCGGCGGCGGAGTCCCTCACCGTCGAGGCCCACCTCGGGGACTGCGGGGCCTGTGCGGACGAGGCGCGGCGGCTGCGCGAGGCGGTCGGCCTGCTGCACCAGCCGGAGAGCCTGGACCTCGACCCCGGCCTGCGCACCCGGGTCCTGGAGGCCTGCCTGGACCGCCGTCCGGCCAGGATCCCGATCCCCGACTGGGCGGCGCCCTACGACGCGGAGGCCGCCCGCCTGGACGCCCTGCTCCAGGACATCGGCGACGCGGAGTGGCACACACCGGTGCGGCTGCGCTGGTTCGACGGCGCGGCGGCCGCGACCCGCCGCACGACGGTCGCCGGGGTGATCGCCCATCTGCTGACCGTCGACGGGCTGGTGGCGACCGCGCTCGGCCTCGAGGACCCGCTCGGCGAGGCCCGCGCGCAGGGTCCGGCCGCCCGCACCGAGGCGTTCTGGCAGGCCTCGCACTTCCCGCCGACGCGTGCGGTGCGGGTGCCCTGGCGGGAGCAGAGCCACCGGCTGGTGCAGACCGTCTCCTTCACCGGCGGCGGCGCCGGACGCCTCGGGGTGTCGTACGGCGACTTCGAACTGCCCCTGCACGACGCGATGCTGGACCGCGCCTTCGAGTGCTGGGTGCACGCGGAGGACATCGCGGAGGCCGTGGACTATCCCTACGGGCCGCCGTCTCCCAGACACCTGCACCGGATGATCGACCTCGCGGCCCGGATGCTGCCCGCTGCGCTGGCCGAGCGCCGGCGGGCGGGGCTGGCGTCGCCGGGCCAGACGCCCCACCTGGTCCCTGCGGGACGGCCCGGCCGCAGCCTGCGGCTGGAGATCGAGGGCAACGGCGGCGGCGAGTGGCTGATCCCGCTGGACTCGCCGGGGGCGGTGGGCTCACCGGAGTTCGAGGTGGCCCACGTGGCCCTCGACGACGTGGAGTTCTGCCGGCTGGCCGCGGGCCATGTGCCGCCGGAGGACGCCGCCGCGGGGCAGTTGGGGGACCGGGCCGCGATCAGGGACGTGCTGTTCGCCGCCGCGAGCCTGAGCCGGATGTAGGGGGTTCGCCCACGGGGCGGGGTGGTTTGCGTCGTACGGCGACTGCGGGTGGTTCGTGGCTGATCGCGCAGTTCCCCGCGCCCCTGAAAAGAAGGGAGCTGCAGTCCACCCTTTCTTTTGGGGGCGCGGGGAACTGCGCGAACGGCCCCCACGCGTCCGCAGTCGCCGTACGACGGAACCACCCCGCCCCTTGGGCGCCGCTCGCCCCCCCGCAGGGAAAGGTGCCCTCAGGCGAAGACGACCGTCCGCCGGCCGTTGAGGAGGATGCGGCGCTCCGCGTGCCACTTCACCGCCCGTGCCAGCGCCTGGCACTCCACGTCGCGGCCGATCGCGACCAGTTGGTCGGGGGTGACGTCGTGGCCGACCCGCTCGACCTCCTGCTCGATGATCGGGCCCTCGTCCAGGTCCGCCGTCACGTAGTGCGCCGTCGCACCGATCAGCTTCACGCCCCGCGCGTGCGCCTGGTGGTACGGCTTCGCACCCTTGAAGCTCGGCAGGAACGAGTGGTGGATGTTGATGATCCGGCCGCTCAGCTCCTTGCACAGGTCGTCCGAGAGGACCTGCATGTAGCGGGCCAGCACCACCAGCTCGACGTTCTCCTCGCGGACGAGGGCGAGCAGTTGGGCCTCGGCGTCGGCCTTCGTCTCCTTCGTCACCGGGATGTGGTGGAAGGGGACGTGGTACGACTCCACCAGCTCCGCGAAGTCGGTGTGGTTGGAGACCACGGCCGCGATCTCCACCGGAAGCGCGCCGATGCGGGCGCGGAAGAGCAGGTCGTTCAGGCAGTGGCCGAACTTGCTGACCATGAGGACGATGCGCATCCGCTCGTCGGCCCGGTTGATCTGCCAGTCCATGTGGAACGAGTCGCCGATCGCCGCGAAGCTCGCCCGCAGCTTGTCGACCGTCACCGGCGCGTCGGCCGAGAAGTGCACCCGCATGAAGAACAGGCCCGTGTCGTGGTCCCCGAACTGCTGGCTGTCCTCGATGTTGCAGCCGGTCATGAACAGATAGCTCGACACGGCGTGCACGATGCCCTTTTTGTCCGGACACGAGAGCGTGAGGACGTACTGGTCGGCCGGGGCGGCCTGGACTCGGGTGGACTGATCGGTCATGCCCGACAGAATCTCATGCCCCGCCCGCCCCGGCGGTTCCTGTCCGCGACGCGGACCGGCGGCTCAGGCGGCCCGCGTCATGATCCGCAGCACGTCGAGGCTGCGTGGCGGGACGTCCGGGTCGTCGCCGTCGCTCGCCGCCAGGCGTATGTGCGCGTCCCGGGCGGCCCGGACCGCGTCCGGCCACCCCTGGTGTTCCAGATAGGCGGAGACGGGCGCGTCCGGCCCCACCTGGTGCATGATGCGCAGCACCCGCAGCACGGCGGTGTCGACGAGCGCCGCCTCCTGCGAGTCGCGGAATATCGTCCCGACGTACTTCTCCGCGGACCAGTTGTCCAGCCAGGTGTCCTCGACCAGCCGGTAGACCGCGTCGGTCACGTCCCCGTACCCCTCCTGCCCGGCCAGCCAGACGTTCCGCTGGAAGTCCGGGTCGGAGAGCATGTGCAGCGCGGAGCGCACATTGCTGCGCCAGCGCCACCACGGCATGTCATTGAGTGGCATGCCGCCCATGGTGGAGGAGCGACGGCCGCGACGGGAAGAGTTCTCCGAACCTTGCACGGTCGTCGATCGTACGTTCCTCGTCACACCCCCGTGACATGCCCCCCGCAATTCACCTGCACGTCACTCTTCGTTGACCATGGGTCACTTCCGGGTTAGTGATGTGACGGAATCGTGCGTGTCCATGACCGGCAGGCGCCCCATCCTCAGCACCGCCCCCAGCAGCGTCCTCCCCGCGGCCCGGCGGCGCGTCAGAGCCACCGCTCTGTCCGCCCTGGCCATGACGGCCTGCGCCTCGCTCGCGGCCGGCTGCGGCGTCGTCTCAGGACTGTCCACCTCGACGGACGACTCGATCAAGGTCATGACCTGGGCGCCGCAGGGAACCAGCGCCACCAACAAACCCGGCATGCCCGCCATGGCCGCCGCCTACATCAAGTGGATCAACTCCCAGGGCGGCATCCACGGCCACAGGCTCAAGCTCCTCACCTGCAACGACCACAACACCAGCGTGGGCGCCGCGACCTGCGCCCAGCGCGCGGTCGACGAGAACGTCGCCGCCGTGGTCGGCTCCTACAGCCAGTTCGGCGACTCCTACTTCGCCCCGCTGGAGGGCGCGGCCATCCCCTACATAGGCGGCTACGGGGCGTCGAACGAGGAGTTCACCAGCCCCGTCTCCTACCCGGTCAACGGCGGCTCGCTCACCCTGCTCGCCGGACTCGGGGAGGCGCTGGCCGACTCCTGCGGACCGGTCACCCTGGTCCGCCCGGACAGCATCGCCGGTGACCAGCTGCCCCAGCTGCTCGACTCGGGCCTGCACGCGGGCGGCCACGCCAAGGCGATCGACCAGCTCGCGGCCGAGGACCTCACCGAGTACGACCAGCAGTCGCAGAAGGCCCTGGAGAGCGCCACCTCGGACCCGCAGAAGACGGGCTGCGTGGTGCCCGAGCTCGGCGACCGCACGGCCACCTTCATGGACAACTTCCAGCGGGCCCGCCAGGACTACCCGAAGGTGAAGACGGCCGCCGAGGTCGGCAGCGTCGACCAGACGGTGATCAACTCCACCGGCGGCGCGGCGGGCCCGTACGAGGGCTCGTACATCACCGGCTGGTACCCGGTGGCCTCGGACCGGCGCTGGGACGAGATGAAGAAGGTCATCAGCAAGGAGGCCTTCGGCGACAACCGGATCGACCCGGCCGACGCCGGGGTGCAGACCACCTGGATCGCCTACCAGGTACTCACCGCCGCACTGGAGAAGATCGGCGACGGCGAGGTCAGCTCCGACAGCGTGCGGCATGCCCTCAACGACGGCCTGAAGGTCTCCACCGGCGGCCTCACCCCGTCCCTGTCCTGGCCCTACCAGGGCAAGCTGGCCGCGGCCGGCTTCGCCCGGCTGGCCAACGCCGACGTGAACGTCCAGACCGTCAGGAGCGGCCTGCTGCAGTCGGCGAACAAGCAGGCCCTGGACATGACCCAGATCCTGGAGAACGCCGACCTCAGCTGATCCCCTCCGCCGGCTCCCCCGGCCCGGCCGTCGTCAGAGCTGGGTCGGCTGCCGCTGGGTCAGTCCGTACTTGCTCGCGATCGTGTTCCACAGCGCGGCCGCCTTCACCTTCTGGCTGCTGGCGGTGCCGCTCTCCCGGTTGCCGGCGGCGGTCTGGCCGGTGGTGCGGGCCTGGTCCTTGCGGCAGCCGTGCTTGCCCTTGGCCTGGTCGGCCCAGGCCGCGTAGTGGTTGTCGGCGTTCGCGGAGGCCTGCCAGGCCTGGGTGAGCGAGGCGGTCAGCTCGGCGTTGCCCGGCAGCTTGTCGACGGACAGCTTCGACAGCCGGGTGACCAGGGCGGCACGCTGCTGAGCGGCGTTGCGCAGGTCGGAGGCGGCGCCGTCGAGGTTCTTGCACTGCTTGACCTGGGCGACGGCGTTGATCACCGAGGCCCGGCTGCTGCCGCTGTCGGCGAGCAGCTTGTCCAGGGCGACGGCCTGCGCCTTCGCGGGGTCGGCCGCGTCCGCCGTGGCACCGTCGGAGGCCGGGGCGGACGCGGCCACCGTCTTGCCGGCGTCGTCCGAGCCCCCGCCGCCCCCGCTGAACAGGGCCCCGGCGCCGATGCCGAGCACCGCGATGCCGATCCCGACGGCCGCGATCAGCGGCACCTTCGACCTGCCGCCGCGGCCGCCCCGGCCGTCGGCGCCGCCGTCGTCGTGGTGGTCGTACGACGCCGGGGGCGGGGTGTACGCGGGCGGCTGCTGGTAGCCGCCCTGGGGCTGCTGCTGGAAGCGCGGCAGCTGCGCCGTGGACGCGGCCGGGGGCTCGCCGCCGGGCGCACTGCGGAAGAGGTTGTCGAACTCGGCGGGCGGCTGCCGGTCGCCGCCGTCCTGCGCGCCGGCGGCCGGGTACGGCGCGATGTACTGCGTGGCCTCGGCGTCGGAGTGCGCGGCGGGCGCGGGCCGGCCACCGAGGTAGGCGGTCTGCTCGTGGGACATCTCGGGCGGCAGCGCCCCGGCGCCCACCGGCGGTATGAGCTGGGTGGCCCCCTCGGAGCCCGCGGGCACCGGCGGTATGAACTGTGTGGCGCCCTCGTCCGCCGGCGCGGCGGGCACCGGCGGTATGTACTGGGTCGCGCCCTCGTCGGCGGACGGCAGCGCACCGCCGTAGCCGCCGTGGCCACCCTGCGGCACGGCGGGCGGCAGCGCGGCGCCGGAGGCACCGTAGGGGTCCTGGCCGGCGGCCGGGGGCAGCGGGGCGCCGTACGGCTGCTGGGGCTGGGCGGCGCCGTAGCCGTACGACTGCTCGTAGCCGCCGCCGTACGACGGGGCGGGCGCTCCCTCCGGCGGGAGCGGACCGGCGCCGGGGGCCTGGGCCGGCTGGTCGGTGTGGGCGCGGGGCGCGTGCGACTGGGCGTTCCAGGCGGCCGGGAGCTGCTCCGGCGCGGACCACTCCTGGCCGGCCGCCTGCGGCCAGCCCTGGCCGGGCTGCTGGGGCTGCGGGCTCTGCTGGTGGCTCTGGTGGCCGGGACCCCACGGCTGGCCCCAGGACTGGCCCTCGGACGGCGCGGCGGCCGGGGCGGGCGGCTGCGCGGCGGGGACCGGGGTGCCCGTCATACCCGGCAGCAGCGGCTCGCCACCGTCGGAGGGCAGCACGATGCCTTCGCGCGCGGGCTCGCCCTGTCCACTCTGCGTCACCGGGACTCCTACTAATGGGGGACCTTGTGAATCGGGCTCACGCTACCGGGTCCCCTCAGTCAGGTGCCACGCAGCCAAGGGCGCGATCTTGTTCCCTGCCGCAGCTGTAACGGATCGGCCCCGCGGTGCGCTGTATATGCCGCTTCTTGCGCGGCAACGTGTGGTTTCCCACACGTTCACGCGGCCGCGGGGCAGGAATTCATGCGGCCGCCTGGAGGTCCAGGCGCGCTCCGAACTCCCTGACCACGGGTTCGTCCCGGAACGGCTCCAGCCGCTGCTGGAAGTCCTCCAGGTACTCGGCACCCCGGTTGGAGCGGACCGTCTCCAGCAGCTCGACCGCCTTCGTCCCGGTGGCACAGGCCTGTTCGATCTCGCGCTGCTGCACCTGCGCTGTGGCGAGGAGCACATAGCCGATCGCCCGGCGCCGCGCCCGGGTCTCCGGATGCCCGTCCAGCGACTGCTGCGCGCACCTGGCGGCCGCGTCGGCCTGGCCCAGGTCGCGGTGGCAGTGCGCCAACTCGTCGGCCAGATAGGCCTCGTCGAAGTGCCTGATCCACGCCGGGTCGTCCCCGGACGCCGGGTCGGCCGCCTCCATCGCCGACACCGCCCGCCCGGACGCCAGCTGCGCCGACCGCGCATCGCCCAGCAGGGCGTGGCCGCGGGCCTCGGCCGCGAAGAACATCGCCTCCGCGCGCGGCGTCACGCGACCCCGCGCCCCCTCCTGCGCCGCCCGGGCCAACTGGGCGATCTCGCGCGGGTTTCCGAGCTGCGCGGCGAGGTGGCTCATCGAGGAGGCGAGCACGTAGCCGCCGTAGCCGCGGTCGCCCGCCGCCTGCGCGAGGCGCAGCGACTGGATGTAGTACCGCTGGGCGAGCCCCGGTTGGCCGGTGTCCACGGCCATGTACCCGGCCAGCTCGGTGAGCCGGGCGACCGCCGCGAACAACTCCCGCCCCACGGACTCCCGGTAGGAGCCCGCCAGCAGACCGGAGACGACACTGTTGAGGTAGTGCACGACGACCGGGCGCACATGCCCGCTGCCGAACTGGTGGTCGAGGTCGGTGAGCGCCTGCGTCATCGCCTTCACGGCCGCGACGTCCGACTGCCCGACCCGCGGCCCCGCCTGCCGCGCCACCTGCGCGTCCGGCGCCGAGATCAGCCAGTCCCGGCTGGGCTCCACCAGCGCGGACGCGGCGACCGAGGACCCGGACAGGAAGTCCCGGCGGCCCACGTCGCTGCGCCACAGCTCGCAGACCTGCTCGATGGCCCCCAGCACCGTCGGCGAGAACTGGAGACCGACACCCGAGGCGAGGTTCTTGCCGTTGGCCATCCCGATCTCGTCGATCGTGACCGTACGGCCCAGCTTGCGGCCCAGCGCCTCGGCGATGATCGCGGGCGCCCGGCCCCGCGGCTGCTGGCCGCGCAGCCAGCGCGCCACGGACGTCTTGTCGTACCGCAGGTCGAGACCGTGCTCGGCGCCGCACATGTTGACCCGGCGGGCCAGCCCGGCGTTCGAGCACCCCGCCTCCTGGATGAGCGCCTGCAACCGTTCGTTCGGCTGCCGCGCGACAAGCGGCCTTGCGGCCATGGCGTACCCCCTGCGAACTCCCTGTAGGGAAAAGATCCGGCCTTTGCGATCACTGCCCAGCGGACATACCGAAAATGCGGGACATGCGAGGATTGCCGGGTAAAGGCAGCGGAATCGCGGGCACGGCCGCCGCCAACCCCCCACGTGTGACTACCCGCTCACGCCCCGGTTCCTCCTGCGCGCCCCCACACATGCATCCATGCGCCCCAGTTGCGGAGAGGATGCTCCTCCCCCGCGCGCGTTACGCCCGTAACTCCAGGTGGGTGCGGGAGTTGTGTTGAGCGTGGAAGAGACGATCGCCGGCGCCGAAGCCGCTCAGATTCCGAAGCAGCGCGGGGAATCGCTGCTGGAGACCGCCGTACGCTACGCCGAGGAGCGCCACTGGGACGTCTTTCCCGGCACCTGGCTGGAAGCGGTCGAGGGGGTGCAACGCTGTTCCTGTGGCGAGGTCGCGTGCGGCGCGCCCGGCGCGCACGCGGCGCGCCGGGACTGGGCGACGCAGGCCACCGGTAGTGCGACGGTGGCGCGCCGGATGTGGCAGAAGCAGCCGACGGCGTCGATCCTGCTGCCGACGGGACGTACCTTCGACGCGCTGTCCGTCCCGGAGACGGCGGGGTTTCTCGCGCTGGCGCGCATGGAGCGGATGGAGCTGACGCTGGGGCCGGTGACGCTGACGCCCGACCGCCGGATGCAGTTCTTCGTTCTTCCCGGGGCGGCGGTGAAGGTGCCGGACCTGGTCCGGAAGCTGGGCTGGTCGCCCGCGTCGCTGGATCTCACGGCGCTGGGCGAGGGGGCGTACGTCCCCGCTCCGCCTACCCGGTACGGGTCGCGGGGGGCCGTGCAGTGGGCGTGCCGGCCGACGGCCGCGAACCGGTGGCTGCCGGACGCGGAGGAGTTGATCTCGCCGTTGGCTTATGCGTGCGGGAGGGATCGGTAGCCGCGGCTCCATCTGCCGGGTACCTGTCTCGTCGGCGACTGCGGTTTCGCCGTGGCTGATCGCGCAGTTCCTCCCCCAGCCTTCGGCCGGGGGTACCCCCAGCGCCCCTTACAGGGCGCTGTTGTCACGTCAGCCACACGGCTGCGGGCAGCGTCACAGCTACCCAGCCGCGGGCAGGCGTGCCGCAGGGCGGCACGGGTGGGCGCTGGGGGTCCCCCCGGCCGAAGGCTGGGGGAGGCACCCTGCAAGCGCCGGTAAGCGTCCCCACCCCCACGTCAGCCCCCGCCCACCCGCACCCTCGAAATCGCGCCGCCCCCCTTAGGGTTCACACATGACCGATGCCGTACGCGTTCGTGGGCTCTGGAAACGGTTTGGGCAGCAGGTGGCCGTCGGAGGGATCGACCTGTCGCTGCCCGCGGGGAAGTTCGTCGGGCTGGTCGGACCCAACGGCGCCGGCAAGACCACCACGCTCTCCATGGTGACCGGACTGCTCCGCCCGGATCAGGGCTCCGTCGAGGTCGTCGGCCACGACGTGTGGCGGGACCCGGTGGCCGTGAAGGCCCGCATCGGCGTCCTCCCCGAAGGCCTCCGTCTCTTCGAACGGCTCTCCGGCCGCGAACTGCTCGGCTACTCCGGCCGCCTGCGCGGCCTCCCCGGCGCCGAGGTCGACAAGCGGGCCACCCAGCTCCTCGACGTGCTCGACCTCGCCGGCGCCCAGCACAAACTCGTCGTCGACTACTCGACCGGCATGCGCAAGAAGATCGGACTCGCCGCCGCTCTCCTCCACAACCCCGAGGTCCTCTTCCTGGACGAGCCGTTCGAAGGCGTCGACCCGGTGTCCGCGCAGACCATCCGGGGCGTCCTCGAGCGGTACACCGCCTCCGGCGCGACCGTCGTCTTCTCCTCCCACGTGATGGAGCTCGTCGAGTCGCTGTGCGACTGGGTCGCGGTGCTGGCGGCCGGGCGGATCCGCGCGACCGGCACGCTGGAGGAAGTGCGCGGGGCGCATCCCACCCTCCAGGCCGCGTTCCTCGAACTCGTCGGGGCGAGCGGCCGGGACACGGCCTCCGACCTGGACTGGCTGGGCGGCGGGGCGCCCCGATGACGGACGTGACCGGCACCGTCCTACGGCTGAAGCTGTCGCTGCTGCGCAACGGGCTGCGGCAGTCCGGCGGCCGGCGGGCCGCGTTCGTCGCGTCGGCGGTCGTCGCGCTGCTGTTCGCCGCCCTGCAACTGCTGGGCCTGGTCCTGCTCCGCGGACACGCGCACGCGGACGCGGTGGCCGTCCTGGGGGCCGCCGTACTGGCCCTGGGGTGGGCCTTCATGCCGCTGTTCTTCCCGAGCGGCGACGAGACCCTGGACCCGACCCGGCTGGTGATGCTCCCGCTGCGGCCCCGGCCGCTGGTGCGGGCCCTGCTGGCCGCCTCGCTGGTCGGCATCGGCCCGCTGTTCAGCCTGCTGCTGCTGGTGGGCTGTGCGGTGGCGGTGGCGCACGGTGCGGCCGGCTACGGCGTCGCGGTGGTCGCCGTGGTCCTCGCGCTGCTGGTCTGCGTGGCCCTCGCGCGCACCGTGGCCACCGCGAACGTACGGCTGCTCAGCAGCCGCAAGGGGCGGGACCTGGCCGTCCTGAGCGGCCTGGTCATCGCCGTCGGGGCGCAGCTCGTCAACTTCGGTGCCCAGAGCCTCGGTTCGGCCGGACTCGGGCGGCTCACGCCGGTGGCCGACGTGGTGCGGTGGCTGCCGCCCGCGTCGGCGATCGGCGCGGTGCACTCGGCGAGCGTGGGTTCGTACGGCACGGCGGTCCTCCAGCTCGGCCTGTCGCTGGCCGCGCTGGCGCTGCTCGTCGGCGCCTGGGCGCGGACGCTGACCCGGCTGATGACCTCACCCGACGGTTCCACGCTCCAGGCGCCCGACGCGGCCGGCCGGAGCCGTTCGCCACAGGGCGGCGGTCTGGGGCGGCTGCTGCCCGGTGGGCGTACCGGTACGGTCATGACGCGCAGCCTGCGCTACGTCTGGCGCGACCCCAAGACCAAGGCCGCCTGGGTGACCTCGCTGGCCATCGGCCTGATCGTGCCCGTCTTCAACGCCCTGCAGGGCACCGGGTCGATCTACTTCGCCTGTTTCGCCGCCGGGATGCTCGGCATCCAGATGTACAACCAGTTCGGGCAGGACACCTCCGCCTTCTGGATGGTGGCGACGACCATCTCGTCCCCGCGGGACGCCTACGCGGAACTGCGCGGGCGGGCGCTGGCCCTGCTGGTGATCACCCTGCCGTACGCCACCCTGGTGACCGTCCTGACCACGGCCCTGCTGGGCGACTGGCCCCGGCTGCCCGAGGTGCTCGGCCTCTCCTTCGCCCTGCTCGGCGCGATGCTGGCGACCGGCGCCTGGACCTCCGCCCGCTTCCCGTACTCCATCCCCCAGGAGGGCCACAAGAACGTCGCTCCCGGCCAGGCCGGCCTCGCCTGGATCGCGATCTTCGGCGGCATGGTCTCGGCGGCCCTGCTGTGCTCGCCCGTCATCGCCCTGGCCATCGCGCTGAACGTGAGCGCGGGCGGCGACGAGTGGACCTGGCTGCTGCTGCCGGTGGGGGCCGCGTACGGGGCCGGGGTGACGTGGGCGGGGCTGCGCCTGGCGGCACCGCGCACGGCCGCCTGCCTGCCGGAGATCCTGACGGCCGTCAGCAAGGGCTGACGGCGACGGCCACTGCGCGTCCGCCCGCCGGTTCATCGCCGAGCCGCTCGTCCTGACCGCCCGGACACAGCACGGAGCGGTTCGGAGCGGTTCGGAACGGTTCGGAGCGGACCCGTCAGTCCCCCACTCGGTCAAGGACCCGGTCGAGGAAGGGTTCGACAGCCGCCCGCCAGGCGTCCGGCCGGTCGTACGGCAGCAGGTGCCCCGCATCGGCCACCTCGGCGTACTCCCCCCTCGGCAGCACCCGGACCATCTCCTGCGCCTCGGCCCGCCCCAGCTCCCCGTCCACCCCGCGCACGACCAGCGTGGGGCACGACACCTGGGCCAGCTCCTCCCAGTGCGCGTCGTACACCCAGGTCTCCCGGGACCGCAGCATCCGGTCGGGGTCGAAGACCGGGCGCCAGCCGTCGGCGCACTCGTGCATCACCTCGGCGTAGAACTCGCCGCGCGCGGGGTTCGGCCGCTCCACCCAGGGGTCGTCCTCGCCGAACCACTTGCGTACGTCGGCGAGCGTCGCGAAGGGAACGGGCCAGGAGCTGAACCAGTCGGCCCACTCGCGCTGCGAGGCCGCGCCGAGCGCGGAGGCCCGCATGTCGCAGATGATCAGACCCCGCACCAGTTCGGGGCGCTTCGCGGCGAGCTGCCAGGCGGTCAGCGCGCCCATGGCGTGGCCGATGAGCACGGCCGGGGCGAGATCCAGCTGCTCCACGGCGGCCGCCGCGTCCTCGACGTACGCCTCGCGGGTGTAGGCGGCCTGCGGGGGCTTGTCGCTCTGGCCGTGGCCGCGCTGGTCGAGGGCGACGGCACGGTGCCGGCCGGAGAGCCAGCGGGCGGTGGACGCCCAGTGCGAGGCGCGGCCCATCAGGCCGTGCAGTAACAGCGCGCCGGGAGACGGGTGGTCCGGATCCTCCGTCTTGGGCGGGTCCGCGAACTCCCAGGCGGCGAGGTGTACGCCGCCGGCTCCTGTCACGTCGATGCGCCGTGCCATGGGCCTGGCACCCCCCTAGCTCCGCGTGCCTAGTGTCGCCTCGTATCGCTTCGTGATGCTCCGGTACCTCTGCAGACTATCGAACTCCTATTCGAAAATCGGGTTCCGGCGGGCAACACCCCTCATTCGAGTGACCCCTCGCCAGGCATGATCGGCCGCACCGGGGGGATTTGTTCTGCGGGGGGCGGGCCGCTCGGGGAAAACGGTCCGCGGGGATGACCCTGGGAGCTCGGGGCTCCGGGTCAGCACTGGGGAGGACAGGCCCCGGCACCGAAGGGTGCCGGGGCCAACCCCATGTCTTCGGCACATCCTCCCCGCCCCCCTCAGGTCATATGCCTCTCGCGACAGCCTCGCACGCGAAACGTTCCGGCGCTGCGATTCGGCGCACTGGATCTTGGATTCGACGCGTTCGACGCACCGGCGAGTAACACCGACGGCAGACGCCAACTCCCCCACGAGCAAAGGAAGTTGAACGACGCGCTTCGGGCGCTCAGCGTTTGGCGACGAACACGTGGGAGGCGACGTCCGCCTCCAGCTCGGCCGCCTCGCCGCCGCTGCCCACCAGCACCCCGCCGGCCGCCTCCGTCACGCTCACCACCGAACCGGGCTGCACCCCCGCCCGCCGCAGCGTGTACATCAGCTGCGCGTCGGTCTGGATGGGCTCACCGATCCGGCGTACGACCACCGTCTTGCCGTCCGCGCCCGGGTCCAGGTCGGCCAGCGACACCATGCTCTCGTCCAGGAACGGATCCGCGCCGTCCTTCTCGCCCAGCTCCTCCAGCCCGGGGATCGGGTTGCCGTACGGCGACTCGGTCGGGTGCCGCAGCAGCTCGAGCACCCGCCGCTCCACGGCCTCGCTCATCACGTGCTCCCAGCGGCACGCCTCGGCGTGCACCTGCTCCCACTCCAGACCGATCACGTCGACCAGCAGGCACTCGGCGAGCCGGTGCTTGCGCATCACGCGCGTCGCCAGCCTGCGCCCCTCGTCGGTCAGCTCCAGGTGCCGGTCGGTGGCGACGGACACCAGACCGTCCCGCTCCATCCGCGCCACCGTCTGGCTCACCGTCGGCCCGCTCTGGTCGAGCCGCTCCGCGATGCGGGCGCGCATGGGGACGACGCCTTCCTCTTCGAGCTCGAGGATGGTGCGGAGATACATCTCCGTGGTGTCGATCAGTCCGGACATTCGTGCCCCTCGGTTACCTCTGCCGGAAGCCCCGGCGGCGTGCGCTGGCCCTGCAACCAATTCTGCCGGATCCCACTGACAAGCGGGGGACACCGGACGAACGGGGGGTGCGGAGCCGTCCTGCACCTGCGGGCCTGTGGTGGCGGCTCGCGCAGTTCCCCGCGCCCCGTGCAGGGCGCTGCAGCCGCCGCGGCCGCGTGGCCCGGCACCCGTCGGCACAGGCCGTATTGACACCACCATGGTCCAGACCTGAGGGTGATCCGCGACACAGACGCCGAAACAGACGCTGACACAGACGCTGACGCTGCGAAGGGGCACCGCATGAGCGACGGCACGCCCGCCGACCTGTTCTTCGACGCCGCCATCGGTCTCCTGCAACGGGTCAGGGACGAGGAGGCCGAGAACATCACCGCCGCCGGCACCCTCCTCGCCGACACCGTCGACGCAGGCGGCCGCCTCTTCGCCTTCGGCGCCGGGCACTCCTCCCTCGCCGCCCAGGACGTCGTCTACCGCGCCGGTGGCCTCGCCCTCATGAACCTCCTCGCCGCCCCCGGCCTCGTCGGCGTCGACGTCATGCCCGCCACCCTCGGCTCCCGCCTCGAACGCGTCGACGGACTCGCCACCGCCGTCCTCGACACCTCACCCCTGCGCGCCGGCGACGCCCTAGTGATCATCTCCCTCTCCGGCCGCAACGCCCTGCCCGTCGAGATGGCCATCAGCGCCCGCGACCGCGGCGCCAGGGTCATCGGCGTGACCTCGGTCGCATACGCCACCGAGACCACCTCCCGGCACGCCTCCGGCACCTACCTCAAGGACCACTGCGACGTCGTCCTCGACTCGAAGATCGCCGTCGGCGACGCCGAACTCACCCTCGACACCATCCCGGCACCCTTCGCGCCCGCCTCCACCGTCGTCACCAGCGCCCTGCTCCAGGCGGTCCTGGCCACCACCGCCGCCACCCTCGCCGACCGCGGCACCGAACCCCCGCTGCTGCGCTCCGGCAACGTCGACGGCGGCCACGAGTGGAACGCCCGCGTCTTCGAGCAGTACCACGACCGGATCTTCTACCAGCACTGAAGGCCGGGAACCGCAGCCGCGCCGCCCGGCGCCTCGGTACTGTGGCTTCGCGTGACCGGCACCGAGATCGAGATCAGCGCGGACCTGGTCCGCGACCTCCTGCGGGAACAGCATCCGGACCTTGCTGGGCTCGCCGTCCAGGAGGTGGCGGGCGGCTGGGGCAACCAGATGTGGCGGCTCGGGGACGAGCTGGCCGTACGCATGCAGCGCATGGACCCCACCCCGGAACTCCAGCTCAAGGAGCGGCGGTGGCTGCCCGCGCTGGCCCCACGGCTGCCGCTCCCGGTGCCGACCCCGGTGCGGTTCGGCGCACCGTCCGAGCGCTTCCCCAAGCACTGGACCGTGATGACGTGGGTTCCCGGCGAGCCGCTGGACCACGGCTCGATCAGCCGCGGCACCCACGCCGCCGACACACTGGCGGGATTCCTCCGGGCGCTCCATGTGCCGGCGCCCGCCGAAGCCCCGATCGCCACGGACCGCGGTGGCCAGCCCGGGAACTACTCCGAGGGCTTCGAGAACCTCCTCCGGGCCGTCGCCCCGCCCGAGACCGCCGCCGACGTCCGGGCCGTCTGGGACGACGCCGTCGCGGCCCATGCGTGGGAGGGCCCGCCGGTGTGGGTGCACGGCGACCTCCATCCCGCGAACGTCGTCGTCTCGGACGGAACACTCGCGGGCGTCGTCGACTTCGGTGACATGTTCGCCGGCGATCCCGCGTGGGACCTCGCCGCCGCGTGGGTGCTGCTGCCCGAGGGCACGGCCGCACGGTTCTTCGACACGTACGCGCGTGCGGACGAGGCGGCGATCCGGCGCGCCCGCGGACTGGCCGCGATGAAGAGCCTCTTCCTGATGCTCATGGGCCAGAACGGGGACCGGGGCCTTCCCGGCGGCAAGCCGCACTGGGGGCCGGTGGGCCGGGCAGCCCTCGACCGTGTCCTGCAGGGCGTCTGACGACCGGCTCAGCCCGCGGGACGGTCCTTCGCCAGATGGGCGAGATCCAGCCCGGTGGCGATACGTACGGCCACGTCCTCGGCGTACGTCGCGTCCGCGCGCTCGAAACGGTTGCGGGCCGCCCCGCGCAGGAACGTCACGACACCCAGCGTCCGCCCCCGGCTGCGCAGCACCGCGCACAACGCGTGCACCGCGTCCCCGGGCCACTGCCGGTCCAGCGCCCACGCCCGCGCCCGGTCCAGCGGCACCGAGCCGGCGTCCGCCCGCACGCTCCCCGCCCGCGCCACGCACTGCAACGCCGGATGCCCCTCCTCGTACCGCACCGGCAGCCCCGCCGCACCCGTCAGCATGCTCGGCCCCGGCGCCCCCGACGGCGTGGCCGCGATCCGCACCAGCCGGACCGGCCCCACCTCCCCGTCGGCCCGCGAACCGCCCACCACCCGGTCGATCACCGCATGGTCGGCGAACCCGGCCAGCGCGAAGTCCAGATGGACGGTCGCCGCCTCCGCCGGGTCCTCGCACTCCGCGGCCGCACGGGCCGCACGATGCAGCTGATTGGCCCGGAAGCGCAGCACCGCCGCCTCCTGCTCGGCCTGCTTGGCCTCCGTGACGTCCGTGAACAGCCAGCCCACCCCGAGCGGCACCGGCTCCTCAGCCAGCGGCGACGCCAGCCGCAGGAACCCCGACCGCCAGCAACGCCGCTGCTCGCCCTCCGCCGTCCGCACGCTCACCCACATCTCGGCCGGCGCGGGCGGCGCCCCCTCCGCCAGCACATGCGTCAGCGCACCCTCCAGATCCTCCACACCCAGCGCCAGCAACTCCCCCAGCGGCCGCCCCAGCGCCGACGTACGCCCGATACCGAGCGCCCGCGCGGCATACGCGTTGACGACGGCCGGCCGCAGATCCGCGTCCACGACCACCACACCCCAGGCCGCGTCCTCGAACAGTGCCTCGCTCAGCGCGATCGACCGCTCCAGGTCGATCTGCGTGTGCACCTCGCTGAACGCGCAGTACACCCCCGCGGGCTTCCCGTCCGGCCCCCGCACGGCCGCCGACTGCGTCCGTACGAGCACCCGCCCGCCGTCCTTCGTGAGCAGCGCGAACTCGTGCACCTGACGCCCCGGGGCATGCATCGCGGACAACAGCCGCCCCTCGACCTCGTCCGCGTCCGCCTCGCGCACCGCCCACCCGGCGAAGCCGTGCCGGCCCACCGCCTCGGCCGCCGTCCACCCCAGGATCCGCTCGGCCTCACGGTTCCAGTGAGTGACGAATCCGTCCGCGTCGAAGGCACACAGTGCCGCGTCCATGCCGTCGAGAAGCGCCGCGAGCAGGTCCGACCCACCCGAGTCCTCCGGAACATCCCGCTCCGGCTCCGGCTCGGGCTCGTCGGGCCCCAGCTCGTCCGTGGCCCCACTACGCCGGGAAGCACTCACCTGGACCCCCATCAGGCTCACTCACTGCCCTTCATTCAACTCGAACGTGACGCAGCCCACACTGTGTTCCCGCAAGATTGAAGGAATCGTTGCAACCCGGCGCCCGCCACCGCCTCACAGCACGAGCCGCAGATCCACCCACTCGTCGCTCTCCCCGTCGAGCACGTACCGCTCCACCTCGGCGAACCCGTACCGCGCGGCGAACCGCAACCCGTCCTCGTTCACGCCCAGCACACACGTCTCGACGGCCTCCGCCCCCTGCCCGCGCACGTACGCGAGCACATGCTCGTACAACGCCGCCCCGAACCCCCGCCGCCGGAACTCCGGCATCACCCGCGCGATCACCGTCCCCACCCCACCGACGACAGGCCGCACGGTCGAACACCCCACCAGCACGTCCCCGTCGTACGCGTTCTCCAGCCGATACCCCCGCGCAAGCCGCTCCCGCGCCTCCTCCACCGACATCGCAGCAGGCGGCACGACGAGATTGTGCACGTACCGCCACCCCTCCAGCGCCTCACCGTCCCCATCCACAAGCCCCACCCGAAACCCGCTCACGCCTCACCCTCCGACTCGGAAACCGATCAACCAGCACCGCAGCAAAGCACCACGGAGCCGTACGCTGCACGCGCATGAAGGATCTCGGCAATCAGAGCGCGTACTGGGACGGCGTCGGAGCCACGAAGACGTTCACCCACCCCGTGAACCTCACCTGGCTGACCGGAGTGAACCGGACCGCGCGAATCCTGGACTACGGCTGCGGATACGGACGCGTCACCGCCGAACTGAGCGAACACGGCTTCTCCGACGTGACCGGCGCGGACCCCTCTCCCACACTGATCGCACGCGCCCGCCGACTGAGGCCGGACCTGCGGTTCACGGTCCTCACGTCCCCGCCGGAACTGCCATCCGAGCCCGAGACCTTCGAAGTCGTCCTGCTGTTCGCCGTGCTGACCTGCATCCCGGACGACGACACCCAGCGGGCACTCGTCACCGAGCTGAACCGCCTCCTGACCCCCGGCGGGCTGCTCTACATCAGCGACATGGTCCTGCAGGACGACGAACGAAACCGAAATCGCTACGCCACCCACGCCAACCGGTTCAACACCCCCTACGGGGTGTTCACCACCGACGACGGCGCGGTCTGCCGACACCACGACATCTCCGAGCTGCACACCCTCCTGTCCGACTTCGACCTGGTGGACGAGCGCCCGATCAAGGTCACCACGATGAACGGCCACCAGTCGCAGGCCGTGCAAATACTGGCCCGCAAGAGGTGAGCCTCGGTCGCCTAGCAGGAAAATCACCAGCGCGTTCGGGAAAACGGCGAAATCCGCATAAACGAGCGACTCCGGTTCGATCAAGGCACCAGCTACGGTCCGGATCAGTAGTTTCAAAAGCACTTCGGAAAGGAGGTCACTCGCTCCCCAGCCGCAAGGCCCTCGAGTGACCAGCCCCAGTCATCACGATCGCAGGATCAGGGAGGTGCCCCCCCGATGACTACGTTTCCCGCAGGCGAGCAGACCCACCAGGCTGTGCTTCCTCAGCAGCCTGCTCTGGAATCCGTGAGAGCAGACACCCCAGGGAGCAGGGACGAAACGGCTCACGGACACCCCGCCACCGCGCGGGGCACCGGCAGGGAACATGGGCGAGGGGAGACCGACCGGGCCGGCACCAAGGCCCGTCGGCGACACGCCAAGCGCGCCACCACGGTGGCGCGGGCGGCAGAGAACGGGAGCGGTGACGCTCCCACCCACCCACCGGAATACGCGGGCGCAAGCGGCGACAGCAGGGTCTTCGTCCTCTCCAAGGACGGGCACCCACTCATGCCCTGCCACCCGGCCCGCGCCCGCGAACTCCTCCGGAAAGGACGAGCCGTCGTCGTACGGCAGACACCCTTCGCCATCCGGCTAAGGGACCGCACACTCGCCGAATCGGCCGTCGACGGCTTGCAGCTGCGCGTCGACCCCGGCTCCAAAAACACCGGACTCGCCCTCACCGACGAAAAGAAGGAGACCGGCACGGACGGCCGTCTCGTCACCGTCCGTCGCGGGCTCTTCTCGATGGAACTCCAGCACCGGGGCGACCAGATCCACCGCACCATGGGGCAACGCGCGGGATACCGACATCGACGGCGGTCGGCAAACTGCCGCTACCGAGCACCGCGATCGAACAACCGCGTCGTCGCCCAGGGCTGGCTCCCGCCATCCCTCCACCACCGCGTCGACACCACGTTCTCCCAGGCCAACCGCCTCTGCCGCTACGCACCCATCACCGAGATCCACCTCGAACGCACCGCCTTCGACACCCACTCCATGAGCGCGGGACGCCGCCTCCACGGCGCGGAACACACCCACGGCCCACTCGCCGGAAGCACCACACGCACGTACCTCCACGCCAGGTGGAACAGCGCCTGCGCCTACTGCGACACCACCGGCGTCCCCCTGAACATCGACCACGTACGGCCCCGCAGCCAAGGCGGCTCGAACCGCATCACCAACCTCGTCCTCGCCTGCGTCCCCTGCAACAAGGCCAAGGACAACCGCTCGGTCGAGTCCTTCCTCGCCCACCGCCCCGACCGACTCGCCAAGATCCTTGACCAGCTCAGGGCGCCCCTGCGAGACGCCGCCGCGATGAACTCGACGCAGGCGCGACTCACGGAGGCGTTGGAGACGCTGGGCCGACCCGTACATGCCTGGCCCGGCCACCTCACCATGGCCAACCGCGTGGCGACTGGCCTCGGGAAGACACACACCCTCGACGCACTGTCCGTCGGCCACCTCGACCACGAAGGCGGAGACGCGATCGTACGGTTCCCAGACCAGGTCCTGGTCGCAAAGGCCACCGGACGCGGCTCATACGCACGCACCACACCCGACCGGTACGGATTCCCACGCCTACGGCGCTCCCGTACCAAGCAGCACTTCGGGTACATCACCGGGGACCTCGTCCGTGCCGTCGTCCTCTCAGGCAGGTGGGCCGGCACATGGACCGGGCGGATCTCTGTGCGAGCGATGGGGCAGCACAGCCTCACGACGCCAATCGGCCGTTTCGACGTCCGGCACCGGAATTTGCGACTGTTGCAACGCAGCGACGGTTACGGCTACTCCACCCGGCCGGAGGCAGCCCCGCCAGCATCTCTAAAAATCCCTTGAGCCCTGCCAACCAGCCTCGTAATGTGTGGAGCACCGAGGAGAGGAGGTGGTTCGGAGCATGTATGCACACCGGACGTCGGAGGTGGCTGCGGGCTAGCGCCCGTCACCACACCAGTGCGGTGCCGGACCAGCGTGCGAGCGTTGCACGCAGCCGGCCAATCCAACGCAGTCACCCGACCCGCGAGCTCGCCGGTACGTCCGGCCGGCTTCTCCGCCGTATGGCGGAGGGACCCGAGCTCGCGGGTCGTCTGCGTTTTCGCCCCCCTGTACGGCTCAGGGGCTGAGGCGTTCCACGTGCCAGGTGCCGTCGGGGTCGGCGACGTAGCGGAGGCGGTCGTGGAGGCGGTTCTGGCGGCCCTGCCAGAACTCGACGGTCTGGGGGGCGATGCGGAAGCCGCCCCAGTGCGGGGGGACCGGGACCTGTTCGCCCTCGGGGTAGCGGGCGCTGAGCTCCGCGTAGGCGGCGTCGAGTTCGGCGCGGGAGTAGATGACCGTGGACTGGGTGCTGGCCCAGGCGCCGAGCTGGGAGCCGTGCGGGCGGGTGCGGAAGTAGGCGGCGGTCTCGTCGCGGCCGGTGCGGCGGGCGGTGCCGGTGACGACGACCTGGCGGGCGATGGCGTGCCAGGGGAAGACCAGCGAGACGTACGGGTTCGCGGCGAGGTCCTCGGCCTTGCGGGAGTCGTAGTTGGTGTAGAAGACGAAGCCGCGGGTGTCGTACTGCTTCATCAGGACCGTGCGGGAGCTGGGGCGGCCGTCGGCGTCGGCGGTGGCGACGACCATCGCGTTGGGTTCGTAGATCATGCCGTCGGCGGCGGCCCGGGCGGCCTGTTCGAACCAGCGGGTGAACTGGTCCATGGGGTGGGCGGCCAGGTCGTGTTCTTCGAGTCCCTCGGCCCGGTAGTGCTTGCGCATCGCGGCGGGGTCGAGGATGGGGTCGTCGGAGGCGGCGGCGTCGCGATCGGTCACGCGGTCATCCTGCCGTATGCACATATGGGTCCGGGGCACATGTGACGCATACCCGCTGTGGCACTGAGTGCCGCTGGGGTCCCCAAGTGTGGCACTCGGAGTTATGGTGCAGTTGCCTCCGCCTACACCCATGAGGAGCCGCCCCATGTCCGACTTCGTGCCTGGGCTCGAAGGAGTCGTCGCGTTCGAGACGGAGATCGCCGAACCGGACAAGGAGGGAGGCGCCCTGCGGTACCGGGGCGTCGACATCGAGGATCTGGTCGGGCACGTCTCGTTCGGGAACGTGTGGGGGCTGCTGGTGGACGGGGCCTTCAATCCGGGGCTGCCGCCGGCCGAGCCGTTCCCGATCCCCGTCCATTCGGGTGACATCCGGGTGGACGTGCAGTCGGCGCTCGCGATGCTCGCGCCGGTGTGGGGGCTGAAGCCGCTCCTGGACATCGATGCCGCGCAGGCCCGGGAGGATCTGGCGCGGGCCGCGGTCATGGCCCTGTCGTACGTCGCCCAGTCGGCGCGCGGGCAGGGGCTGGCGATGGTGCCGCAGCGGGAGATCGACAAGGCGCACTCGGTGGTCGAGCGGTTCATGATCCGGTGGCGTGGCGAGCCGGATCCCAAGCATGTGGCGGCCGTCGACGCCTACTGGACCTCGGCCGCCGAGCACGGGATGAACGCGTCCACCTTCACGGCGCGGGTGATCGCCTCGACCGGTGCGGATGTGGCCGCGGCGCTGTCGGGTGCGGTGGGGGCGATGTCGGGGCCGTTGCACGGGGGTGCGCCGTCGCGGGTGCTCGGGATGATCGAGGAGATCGAGCGGACCGGGGACGCGGTGGGGTACGTCAAGCGGGCGCTGGACCGGGGTGAGCGGCTGATGGGGTTCGGGCACCGGGTGTACCGGGCGGAGGATCCGCGGGCGCGGGTGCTGCGGCGGACGGCGCGGGAGCTGGGGGCGCCGCGGTTCGAGATCGCGGAGGCGTTGGAGAAGGCGGCGCTGGAGGAGCTCCACAATCGGCGGCCCGATCGTGTGCTCGCCACCAATGTGGAGTTCTGGGCGGCGATCATGCTGGACTTCGCGGAGGTGCCGGCGCACATGTTCACGTCGATGTTCACGTGTGCGCGGACCGCCGGGTGGTCGGCGCACATTCTTGAGCAGAAGCGGACGGGGCGGTTGGTGCGGCCGTCGGCGGAGTATGTGGGGCCGGGGGTGCGGAGGCCTCAGGACATCGAGGGGTACGGGGACATCGCCCACTGAGTTGCCTCTTGGGGTGCGTGGGCGGGTGCGGGTTGGTGGGGGCTGGTCGCGCCCACGCGGCGGAGCCGCACATCAGATACAGCCCCGCGCCCCTGAGAACCGGGCGCTGCGCGCCCTGATTTTCACAGCACCTCGTCCAGCAGTGCCGCCCACTGCGTCACCACCCGCTCACGCCGGGCCCTGTCGTCGGTCAGGAGGTTGGCGAGGCCGAGGCCTCGTGCCATGTCCAGGAGGCCCTGGACCGTCTCGCGCGTGCCCGGGTGGGATTCGTCGGCGGCGAGGAGGTCGACGGCGATGCGGTGGGTCTCGCGGCCCACGCGGGCTTCCAGTTCGGTGACGCGGGGGCGGAGCTGGTCCTCGTTGGAGGCGGCGACCCAGAGGTGGAGGGCGGCGCGGAAGAGGGGGCCGGTGTAGAGGTCGACGAGGGCGGAGACGACTGCTCTGCGGTCGTCGGCCGCGCCCTGCGGGAACAGGGCCCGCAGGGCTGTGGAGCGTTCTTCGGCGACGTATTCGACGGCGGCCGTGAAGAGGTCCTCGCGGGTCGGGAAGTGGTGCTGGGCGGCGCCCCGGGAGACGCCGGCGCGTTCGGCGACGACGGCGACCGTGGAGCCGGTCCAGCCGTGTTCGGCGAGGCAGGCCACGGCGGCTTCCAGGAGCCGCTGCCGGGTGGCCCGGCTGCGGTCCTGTTTGGGGGCGCGTTCCGCCGTGCTCGCCCCCGTGTTCACACCACCCACGCTGCGTCCCGTCGTTCGAGGAAGGCCGTCATCCCCTCGCGGGCCTGGTCGGAGGAGAACAGCCGGGCCGAGAGTGCGGTGAGGGTGGCCGCGTCCCGGTCGAATGTCTCCAGCACCCTAGCTGTGAGCAGCTGTTTCGTCTCGGCCAGGGCCTGGGGGGCGGAGCGGCGGAGGCCGTCGAGGATGGGTTCGAGGGCGGTGTCGACGTCGTCGGCGGTGGTGGTGAGGAGGCCGAGGCGGACGGCCTCGGCGGGGGCGAAGCGTTCGCCGGTGAGGTAGTAGCGGGCGAGGGTGCGCGGGTCGGTGCGCGGGAGCAGGGGCAGGGAGATCACCGCGGGGGCGACGCCGATGCGTACCTCGGTGAAGGCGAAGGTGGAGCCGGTGGAGGCGGCGGCGATGTCGCAGGCGGCGAGGAGGCCGAGGCCGCCGGCGCGGACGTGGCCGGTGACGCGGGCGACGACGGGTTTGGGCAGTGCGACGATCTGCCGCAGGAGGCCGACGACGGCGTCGGGGTCGGGTGGGTCGCGCAGGTCGGCGCCGGCGCTGAAGGTGTTGCCGGTGTGGGTGAGGACGACGGCGCGGACGTCGGGGTCCTTGGCGCTGTCGGTGAGGGCCTGGGCGAGTTCGGCGACGAGGGCGGCGGACAGGGCGTTGCGGGTGGTGGTGGCGTCGAGGCTGAGGGTGGTGACGGCCCGCGCGTGTGTCCGTCCGACCGGCGTTCCGGTCGGTGCTCCGGTCGGTGCGACGGGCCGTGTTCCGGGCGATGTCATGGGCGCTCCTCGGGTTCCGCGGTCTTCGCGAGGGCGCGCAGTTCGCGGCGGAGTATCTTCCCGGAGGCCGCGCGGGGCACTCCGGCGACGAAGGTGACCTTGCGGACGCGCTTGTAGGGCGCGACGTGTTCGGCGACGTAGAGCATGGTCTCGTTCTCGGTGAGGTCGCCGGCGGTGGGCTGGCGGACGACGAAGGCGTGCGGGATCTCGTTGCCGTCCTCGTTGTAGGCGCCGACGACGGCGGCGTCGGCGATGCCCGGGTGGGTGAGCAGGAGGGCCTCCAGTTCGGCGGGGGCGACCTGGAAGCCCTTGTACTTGATGAGTTCCTTGACCCGGTCGACGACGAACAGCCAGCCGTCGGCGTCGACGTGGCCGACGTCGCCGGTGTGCAGCCAGCCGTCGGTGTCGATCATGTCGGCGGTGGCGTCGGGGCGGCCGAGGTAGCCCTTCATGACCTGGGGGCCGCGGATGAGGATCTCCCCGGGTTCGCCGGTGCCGACGTCCTTGTGCGGGTCGTCGAGGGAGACGATCCGCATCTCGGTGCCGGCGATGAGCTTGCCGACGGTGCCGGGCGGTGCCTGGTCCAGGGCGTCGAGCGGGGTGACGTGGGTGCCGGGCGAGAGTTCCGTCATGCCGTAGGCCTGGGCGACCGGCGGCAGGCCGAGGCGCTCGGAGCAGGCGGCGGCGAGGCGGGCGTCCAGGGGGGCGGCGGCGCTCATGACGTACTTCAGGGAGGACAGGTCGTAGCCGGCGACCGCGGGGTGCTTGGCGAGGGCGAGGACGATCGGCGGGGCGACGTACAGGCCGGTGATGCGGTGGTTCTGGATCGCGGCGAGGAAGGTCTCCAGGTCGAAGCGGGGCAGGACGACGACGGTGGCGCCCTTGCGCAGCGGCGCGTTCATGAGGGCGGTGAGGCCGTAGATGTGGAAGAGGGGGAGGACGGCGAGGATGCGGTCGCCGGGGCCGGCCGGGACGGCGGGTTCGAGCTGGGCGAGGTTGGTGGCGATCTGCCGGTGGGTGAGCATCACGCCCTTGGGGACGCCGGTGGTGCCGGAGGAGTACGGCAGGGCGGCGACGTCCTCGGTGGGGTCGATGTCGATCTCGGGCTCCGGGGCTTCACTGGCCAGCATGTCGATCAGTGAGCGGTGTCCGGGGGCGCTGTCGCAGACGAATATCTCCGCTATGCCGCCCGCGAGTTCGGCGGCCCGGCGGGCGGCTGCGAGGAGTGGTGAGACGGTGACGATCCAGCGGGCGGCGGAGTCCCTGAGCTGTTTGGCGAACTCCTCGGGCGTGGCGAGCGGGTGCACGGTGGTGACGGAGGCACCCGCGCGGGTGGCCGCGTAGAACGCGGTCGGGAAGGCGACCGTGTTGGGGCTGTGCAGAGCGAGGACGTCGCCCTTGCGGACGCCGGCGTCGGCGAGCGCGGCCGCGATCCGGCGGTGCAACCTGTCCAGTTGTGTGTACGTGAGGGTGGTGCCGTCGGTGCCGTCGATCAGGGCGGGCGCGTCGCCGAACTCGGCGGCGTGGCCGAGCACGGCCTCGTGGATGGGGAGTTCTACGGGTGGAACGTCGGCGTACTCACTGCGGAACACGGTTCCTCCAAGGCGGCCTCGGGCCTCGTCACGGCTCGGTTCGGCCTGCGTGCGACCTCAGTACGACTTGGGCAGGCCGAGGGTCTGGTGGGAGACGTAGTTGAGAATCATCTCCCTGCTCACCGGAGCAATACGAGCCACGCGCGCGGCCGTTATCAATGAGGCGAGCCCGAATTCCCGGGTGAGTCCGTTGCCGCCGAGGGTGTGCACGGCCTGGTCGACGGCCCTGACGCAGGCCTCGCCGGCCGCGTACTTGGCCATGTTGGCGGCCTCGCCCGCGCCGGTGTCGTCGCCCGCGTCGTACAGGTGGGCGGCCTTCTGCATCATCAGGCGGGCGAGTTCGAGGTCGATGTGGGCCTGGGCGAGGGGGTGGGCGATGGCCTGGTGGGCGCCGATGGGGGCTTTCCAGACGGTGCGGTCGCACGCGTACTCGATCGCCCTGGAGAGCGCGTAGCGGCCCATGCCGATCGCGAACGCGGCGGTCATGATCCGCTCGGGGTTGAGTCCGGCGAACAGCTGCAGCAGACCCGCGTCCTCGTCGCCGACGAGCGCGTCGGCGGGCAGCCGTACGTCGTCCAGGGTCAGCTCGAACTGCTTCTCGGCGGCGTTCAGTTCCATGTCGATGGGGCGTTTGTGGAAGCCCTCGGCGTCCGTGGGGACGATGAACAGGCAGGGCTTGAGGCGGCCGGTGCGGGCGTCCTCGGTGCGGCCGACGATGAGGACGGCGTCGGCCATGTCGACGCCGGAGATGAAGACCTTGCGGCCGGTGAGCAGCCAGTCGCCGCTCGCCGGGTCGCGGCGGGCGGTGGTGGTGATGCGGTGGGAGTTGGAGCCGGCGTCGGGTTCGGTGATGCCGAAGGCCATGAGGCGGGAGCCGTCGGAGAGTCCGGGCAGCCAGGTCCGCTTCTGTTCCTCGGTGCCGAAGCGGGCGATCACGGTGCCGCAGATCGCGGGTGAGACCACGAGCATGAGGAGCGGGGAGCCTGCCGCGCCGAGTTCCTCCAGGACGATGGAGAGTTCGGCGATGCCGCCGCCTCCGCCGCCGTGCTCCTCGGGGAGGTTGACGCCGAGGTAGCCGAGTTTTCCGGCTTCCTGCCAGAGTTCCGTGGGGTGGCGGCCCTCGGCGACGGTCCGGGTGATGTAGTCGCGGCCGTACTTCGCGCCGAGGGCGGCTACCGCTGCGCGGAGTGCCTTGTGTTCGTCGGTTTCGATCTGGGGGGGCATGGGGGCTCCTTCGGGTGCGGGTGCGTCGTGGTTTCTCGCGCAGTTCCCCGCGCCCCTAAAGGGGCGCTTTTACTACGGCCAGTAGAGAGCCGGGCTCAACCTGCTGGCCCTCGGTCACGTGGAGGGCCTCAAGCGTTCCCGACGCCGGAGCGGAGATGACGTGCTGCATCTTCATCGCCTCCAGCCACAGCAGAGGCTGGCCGGCCTCCACCGGCGCCCCCGCCTCCAGCCCCTCCGCCGTCCGTACGACCGTCCCCGGCATCGGGGCCAGCAGGGAACCCGGTGCCAACTGAGCCTTGGCATCGGGGAAGCGGGGCAGGACGGTGAGGGTCGTGTTGTTGACGTGGACCTGGTCGCCGTAGCCCGTCACCTCGTACTTGCGGTGTACGCCGTCGATGTCGAGCACGACGAGACGCGCGTCGGCGTGCACGACGCGTACGCCGTCCGCCGTGAGGCCCTCGCGGGTGTGCCGGTAGTGGGCCTCGTGCTCCTCGCCTGCCATCAGGTAGCGCTTGGCCTGGGGCTGGGAGGGCAGGTTGCGCCAGCCGCCGAAGCGGGAGCGGCCGTGGGCGTCGGCCAGGGCGGCGGCGAGGGGGGCGTGCGGGTCGGGGGTGGGTGTCGTCAGTTCGGTGAGGTGGCGGTCGTAGAAGCCGGTGTCCATGCGGGCCGTCGTGAACTCCTCGTGGCGCAACGAGCGGACGAGGAGGTCGCGGTTGGTGGTGGGGCCGTGCAGGGTGGCCTGTTCGAGGGCGTGGGCCAGTTTGCGGAGGGCCTCCGCGCGGGTCGGGGCGTGGGCGACGACTTTCGCGAGCATGGCGTCGTAGTGGACGCCGATCTCGTCGCCGTCGGTGTATCCGGTGTCCAGGCGGACGCTGTCCGGTACGGCGAGGCGGTGCAGGGTGCCGGTCTGCGGGGCCCAGTCGCGGGCGGGGTCCTCGGCGTAGAGGCGGGCCTCGATCGCGTGGCCACGCGCGGCCGGCGGGTCGAGGGGGAGGGTGTGGCCCTCGGCGACGCGGATCTGTTCGGCGACGAGGTCGAGGCCGAAGACGGCTTCGGTGACAGGGTGTTCGACCTGGAGGCGGGTGTTCATCTCCAGGAAGTGCGCCTTGCCGTCGGCGACGAGGAACTCGACGGTGCCGGCGCCGACGTAGGCGACGGCGCGGGCGGCGCGCACGGCCAGTGCGTGCAGTTCCTTCACCAGTCCTTCGGGGAGTCCGGGTGCCGGCGCTTCCTCGATGACCTTCTGGTGTCTGCGCTGGAGTGAGCAGTCGCGGGTGCCGAGCGGCCAGACCGTGCCGTGCGTGTCGGCGAGGATCTGCACCTCGACGTGGCGGCCGCGTTCGAGGTAGGGCTCGACGAAGACCTCGCCGTCGCCGAAGGCGCTGGTGGCCTCGGCGCGTGCGCCGTCCAGTGCGGTGGCCAGTTCGTCGAGGCGGCGCACGATGCGCATGCCGCGCCCGCCGCCGCCGGCCGCCGCCTTGACCAGGACCGGCAGGTCGGACTCGGTGACCTCGCCGAGGGGGGCGATGCCCATGAGTTCCTTGGCGCGGGTCTTGGACGCCATCGCCTCGATCGCCTCGGGGGGCGGCCCGATCCAGACCAGGCCGGCGTCGATGACGGCGCGCGCGAAGTCGGCGTTCTCGGAGAGGAAGCCGTATCCGGGGTGCACGGCGTCCGCGCCGGCGTTCACGGCGGCCTTCACCACCAGGTCGCCGCGCAGGTAGGTGTCGGCGGGGGCCGAGCCCGGCAGCCGTACGGCGGTGTCGGCCACGCGCGCGTGGAGCGCGTTCTCGTCGGCGTCGGAGTGCACGGCGACGGTCCTGATGCCGAGTTCGGCGCAGGTGCGGAAGATCCGGCAGGCGATCTCGCCGCGGTTGGCGACGAGCAGGGTGGACATCACGTGGTCCCTCACATCCGGAAGACGCCGAAGCCGCCGCGTGCGCCTTCGTAGGGGGCGGTGTGGATGGCGGACAGGCACAGGCCGAGGACGGTGCGGGTGTCGCGCGGGTCGATGACGCCGTCGTCGTAGAGCCGTCCGGACAGGAACTTGGGCAGCGACTCGGACTCGATCTGCTGCGCGACCATGGCGCGCAGGGCCGCGTCGCCTTCGTCGTCGTAGGGCTGGCCCTTCGCGGCGGCCGACTGGCGGGCGACGATCGAGAGGACGCCGGCGAGCTGCTGCGGGCCCATGACGGCGGACTTGGCGCTGGGCCAGGAGAACAGGAAGCGGGGGTCGTAGGCGCGTCCGCACATGCCGTAGTGCCCGGCGCCGTAGGAGGCGCCCATGAGGACGGAGAGGTGCGGGACGCGGCTGTTGCTGACCGCGTTGATCATCATGGCGCCGTGCTTGATGATGCCGCCCTGCTCGTACTCCTTGCCGACCATGTAGCCGGTGGTGTTGTGGAGGAAGAGGAGGGGGATGTCGCGCTGGTTGGCGAGCTGGATGAACTGGGCGGCCTTCTGGGACTCCTGGCTGAACAGGACGCCCTGGGCGTTGGCGAGGATGCCGACCGGGTAGCCGTGCAGGCTCGCCCAGCCGGTGGCGAGGCTGGTGCCGTACAGCGGCTTGAACTCGTCGAAGTCGGAGGCGTCGACCAGGCGGGCGATCACCTCGCGCGGGTCGAAGGGGATCTTCAGGTCACCGGGGACGATGCCCAGGAGTTCCTCGGCGGAGTACTTGGGGGGCTCCGCGGGGCCCGGATCCGGGTGTGCCTTGCGGTGGTTGAGGCGGGCGACCACGCGGCGGGCCTGGCGGAGCGCGTCGGGTTCGTCGACGGCGAAGTAGTCGGCGAGACCCGACACGCGCGCGTGCATCTCCGCGCCGCCCAGCGACTCGTCGTCGCTCTCCTCGCCGGTGGCCATCTTCACCAGGGGCGGTCCGCCGAGGAAGACCTTCGCGCGCTCCTTGACCATGATCACGTGGTCGGACATGCCGGGGACGTAGGCGCCGCCTGCGGTGGAGTTGCCGAAGACGACGGCGACGGTGGGGATGCCGGCGGCCGAGAGGCGGGTGAGGTCGCGGAAGATGGCGCCGCCCGGGATGAAGATCTCCTTCTGGGAGGGCAGGTCGGCGCCGCCGGACTCGACCAGGCTGATGCAGGGCAGCCGGTTGGCCAGCGCGATGTCGTTGGCGCGCAGGGCCTTCTTCAGCGACCAGGGGTTGCTGGCGCCGCCGCGCAGGGTGGGGTCGTTGGCGGTGATCAGGCACTCCACACCCTCGACGACCCCGATACCGGTGACCAGTGAGGCGCCGACGGCGTAGTCGCTGCCCCAGGCGGCCAGCGGGGACAGCTCCAGGAAGGGGGTGTCGGGGTCGAGGAGGAGCTCGATGCGCTCGCGCGCCAGGAGCTTGCCGCGCTTGCGGTGCCGTTCGACGTACTTCGCGCCGCCGCCCGCGAGGGCCTTGGCGTGCTCGGCCTCCAGGTCGGCGAGTTTGGCGAGCATGGCCTCGCGGTTCGCCCGGTGGTCGGGGGTGTGCGTGTCGAGGGTGGTCTCGATGACCGTCACAGCAGGGCCTCCGGGATGTCCAGGTGGCGGGAGCGGAGCCATTCGCCGAGGGCCTTGGCCTGGGGGTCGAAACGGTGCTGGGCGGCCACCCCCTCGCCGAGGATGCCCTCGACGGTGAAGTTGAGGGCACGGAGGTTGGGGAGCGGGTGCCGGGTGACCGGCAGCTCGGCGGTCTCCGGCAGGTGATGGCGGAAGGTGTCGACGGTCAGGGTGTGCGCGAGCCAGCGCCACGCCTCGTCCGAGCGCACCCAGACGCCGACGTTGGCGTTCCCGCCCTTGTCCCCGCTGCGGGCCCCGGCGACGAGCCCGAGCGGCACCCGCCGGGTGGGACCACCGGCCGCGTACGGCTCGGTCGGCGGCTCTGGCAGCGGTGGTTCGGGCGGGTCCTGGAGTACGAGGGTGTCCTGGGCCGGCGGCACCGGGATCCGTCGCCCGTCATGGAGGACGGCCACATGGGGCACCTCCCCATGGGGGACGTACACATCCTCGAAGACCCCATAGGGCGCGCCCTTTCCCGGTGGGGCCAGCACATGGAATCCGGGGTAACTGGCGAGCGCGAGTTCCACGGCGGCTCCGGTCAGCGCCCGGCCGACCGTCTCCTGGTCCCGGTCCCGTACGACGAGCCGGAGCAGCGCGCCGGCCGTCTCCTCGGTGTCCGCGTCGGGGCGGTCGGTGCGGACCAGCTCCCAGCGGATCCCGGCGGGCGGTGACTTGGCGAGCGCGAGCGCGTCGGTCATCTGCTCGCGCACCAGCGCGGCCTTCGCCTCGATGTCGAGTCCGGTGAGCACGAAGACGACCTCGTTGCGGAAGCCGCCGAGCCGGTTGCGGCCGACCTTGAGGGTGGGCGGCGGGGCCTCGCCCCGGACACCCTCGATCCGCACCCGGTCCGGGCCGTCCTGGCTCAGCCGGACGCTGTCCAGCCGGGCGGTGACGTCGGGGCCCGCGTACCGGGCTCCCCCGGTCTCGTACAGCAACTGGGCGGTGACCGTGCCGACGTCGACGAGGCCGCCGGTGCCGGGGTGCTTGGTGATGACGCAGCTGCCGTCCTCGTGGAGTTCGGCGAGCGGGAAGCCGGGGCGGCGCAGGTCCCGGCCCGCGGCCGCCGCCTCGGCGAAGAACGCGTAGTTGCCGCCGGTGGCCTGGGTTCCGCACTCCAGGACGTGCCCGGCGACGACGGCGCCCGCGAGCCGGTCGTACTCCCCCGGCTGCCAGCCGAAGTGCGCGGCGGCGGGGCCGGTGACCAGGGCCGCGTCGGTGACCCGGCCGGTGACCACGATGTCGGCGCCGGCCCGCAGGCACTCGGCGATCCCGAAGCCGCCGAGGTAGGCGTGGGCGGCGAGGCTGCCGGGGTGGGCGGCGGTGAGGTCGTCGCCCTCCACATGTGCGACGCGCACCCGTATGCCGAGCCGGTCGGCCAGCCGCCGTACGGCGTCGGCGAGTCCGGCCGGGTTGAGGCCGCCGGCGTTGGTGACGATCCGCACGCCCCGCTCGTGGGCGAGGCCCAGGCAGTCCTCCAGCTGGCTCAGGAAGGTGCGGGCGTATCCGGCGCCGGGGTCCTTGAGACGGTCGCGGCCCAGGATGAGCATGGTCAGCTCGGCGAGGTAGTCGCCGGTGAGGACGTCGAGTTCGCCGCCGGTGAGCATCTCACGCAGCGCGTCGAAGCGGTCGCCGTAGAAGCCGGAGGCGTTGCCTATCCGCAGGGTCACGGGGTGCCGCCCTTCGGGGCGCGGCCGGTGCCGGGCGGGCCCGCGAAGGCCTGGGCGAGGTCCAGCCAGCGGTCGGCGTCCGGCCCGGCGGCTTCGAGGGCGAGGTCGGCGCGGTGGGCGCGCTGGGTGACCAGGAGACAGAAGTCGAGGGCGGGGCCGGTCACGCGGTCGCCTGCGTCCTCGGGGCCGTACGTCCACAGCTCGCCGGAGGGGGCGGTCAGTTCGACGCGGAACTCCTCGAAGGGCACGGGCTGTCCGTGCACCCCGAAGGCGAAGTCCCGGGTGCGGACACCGAGCCGGGCGATGTGCCGGAGCCGGTCGGTGGGGGTGCGGGTCACGCCCAGCGCGTCGGCGATGTCGAGGCCGTGCGCCCAGGTCTCCATGAGCCGGGCGGTGGCCATGGAGGCGACCGACATAGGGGGGCCGTACCAGGGGAAACGCGCCCGTGCGGGCGCCGCGCGCAGCGCCTGGTCCAGGGCCTCGCGTCCGGCCCGCCAGTCCGCAAGCAACCGGGCGGGGGGCTTGGCGGCGCCCTCCTCCGCCCCGTTGTCCACGAAGTCCCCGGGCTGGGCCAGCGCCTTCTCGACCTCGCGGGAGAAGGCGTCCTGGTCGGTCACGGCCAGCAGCGAGGAGTGGTCGGTCCAGGCGAGGTGCGCGATCTGGTGGGCGACGGTCCAGCGGGGTGCGGGGGTGGCGAGAGCCCACTGCTCGGCTCCCAACCCGGCTACCAGCCGGTCGAGTTCCGCACCTTCCTCACGCAGGTCGTCGATGACGGGCGTCGGATCGGACATGGGGGGAGCATGGCAGCGCCCCCGGAAACAATCAAGCACGCTTGCATGAATTTGGCACAGTCACGGCCACGGCCGGGAGCACGGAAGCGCCGCCCCGGGCGGCGCCCTTGGCGACATCGGGAGTCACCCTGGGGCAATACTTGGCCCAACCCGTCACGGCAGGGGGACCGGCATGCCCTATGTTCGATGCGAACATCCGGCGATGGAGTGATGTGTGAGGCGTGCGGGGCGTGCGGAGGACAGATGAACTCGCCGTAGCGGCGGAGACGACCGTCGCCTTGGCGCTTCCGGCGAGCGGTCACCTGGTGGACGCGGGGAACGCGGACGCGGGGACCGAGGCCGATCCGCCCCCGCGCGAACCGCCCCGCTTCTGGCCGCTCCTCCTCGTCGCCGCCGCCGTCCTGCCCGGTACCGCCCTCTTCCTCGTGGGCCAGGGCGTCAGCAAGGCCGCGCTGCAGGCCTGGCAGACGGTGTGCCTCGCGGTGATCGTGCAGGCGACACCGTTTCTGCTGCTCGGTACCGCGCTCTCGGGGGCGATCAACGCGTTCGTGCCGGAGCGGGTGTTCACGCGGCTGCTGCCCAAGCGGCCCGCGCTGGCCGTGCCGGTCGCCGGGGTCGCCGGGGTCGTGCTGCCGGGGTGCGAGTGCGCGTCGGTGCCGGTGGCGAGCAGCCTGATCGGGCGCGGGGTCACCCCGGCCGCCGCGTTCGCGTTCCTGCTCTCCGCGCCCGCCATCAACCCGGTGGTGCTGACCGCCACCGCCATCGCCTTCCCCGGCACCCCCCTCATGGTGCTGGCCCGGCTGGTCGCCTCGCTGGTCACCGCGGCCGTGATGGGGTGGCTGTGGCTCTGGCTGGGGCGGGAGGAGTGGCTGCGGCCCGCCGTACGGCACACCGGGCACCAACCGGGGCACAGCCGCTGGACGGAGTTCCGGCGCGGCTTCCAGCACGACTTCCTCCAGGCCGGCGGTTTCCTGGTGGTCGGCGCCATGGCCGCGGCCACCTTCAACGTGGCCGTACCGCGCTCGGTCCTCGACACCTTCGCCGGTTCGCCCTGGCTGTCGGTGCTGTTCCTGGCCGCGCTGGCGGTCATCCTCGCGGTGTGCTCGGAGGCGGACGCGTTCGTGGCGTCGTCGCTCACCGGTTTCTCGCCCACCGCGCGGCTGGCGTTCATGGTGGTGGGGCCCATGGTCGACCTCAAGCTGATCGCGTTGCAGGCGGGCACGTTCGGGCGGGCCTTCGCGGCCCGCTTCTCGGCCGCCACGACGGTGGTCGCGGTCCTGTGCAGTGTGCTGGTCGGAGGGGTGCTGCTGTGAGACGTCCGCTTCAGGTGACCCTGCTGGTCCTCAGCGGCCTCGGCCTGCTGCACGCCTCCCTCTTCACCGACCTGTGCCTGCGCTACGTCAAGCCCGGGATGCGGCCGCTGCTGATCGCGTCGGGGTTCGTGCTGCTGGCACTGGGCGTCGTGGAGGCGGCGGCACGGAAGGGGCGGGGCGAGCGGAAGGGGCACGGCAGGCATGGCGCCCATGCACATGGAGCCGACGCACATGGCCCCCACGCACATGGCCCCCACGGACATGGCCCCCACGGACATGGAGCCACCGCACAGGGGACCGGACCCCACAACGAGCCCGAACAGCACCATGGTCACGACCACTCGACGGTCCCCCGGATCGCCTGGCTGCTCCTGCTCCCGGCGCTGAGTCTGCTCTTCTACGCCCCGCCGGCGCTCGGCGCGTACACCGCGTCCCGGCAGCCCGCCAAAGTCGTCGCGGAGCAGGACGACTTCGACCCGCTGCCGAAGACCTCGCCGCTGCCCATCACCCTCACGGACTTCACCACCCGGGTGCAGCAGGACCGCTCGCTGGCCATCAAGGCGCGGACCGTGGAGATGAGCGGGCTGGTCACGCCCGTCCCCGGGGGCGGGTCCTGGGACCTGACCCGGATCATCATCTCCTGCTGCGCGGCCGACGCGCAGTCCGTGAAGGTGCGGATCTACAGCGACAGCATCCCGGCGGCCAACACCTGGGTGTCCGTCACCGGGAACTGGCATCCCGGTGGGAAGCTGGGCACGAAGTCCGCGCCGGTCGCGCTGGACGCCCAGACCGTGAAGAAGATCCAGCGGCCGTCGAACGGCTATCAGGACGCGCTGCCGTTCCCCTCCGGCTGAGTCGGGGCCGCCGGCTCCGGCCGGACCCCGCCCGCCGAGTCCGGTTGCGCGGCGACCGCCGAGCCCGGCTGTGCGGCGACCGCCTGCCGCCGGCCGCGCCCCACCTGGGAGCGGACCGCGCCGATGCTCGCCGCGATGACGAGCGCGACGGCGGCCGCCTGGGTCGCCGACAGGGCCTGGCCGAGGACGAGGAAGCCGGCGAGGGCGGCGATGGCCGGTTCCAGGCTCATCAGGACGGCGAAGGTGTGGGCGGGCAGGCGCCGCAGCGCGAGGAGTTCGAGGGTGTAGGGCAGGACCGAGGAGAGGACCGCGACCGACGAGCCCAGGGCGACGGTGGTCGGGTCCAGGAGCCTGCCGCCGGCGCCGACGATGCCGAGCGGGAGGAAGAGCAGGGCCGCGACCGCCATGGCCAGGGCGAGCCCGTCGGCCTGCGGGAAGCGGCGGCCGGTGCGGGCGCTGAAGATGATGTAGGTGGCCCACATGGCTCCGGCGGCCAGGGCCAGGCCGACACCCACGGGGTCGAGGCCGCTGAAGTCTCCGCCGCCGAGCAGGAAGACACCGCCCAGCGCCAGTCCCGCCCACAGCACGCTGATCGCGCGCCGGGAGGCCAGCACCGACAGGGCGAGCGGACCGAGGACTTCGAGGGTGACGGCGAGGCCCAGGGGGATGCGGTCGACCGCCTCGTAGAAGAGGCCGTTCATCGCGCCCATGGTGATGCCGAAGACGATCACCGTGCCCCAGTCGGTGCGGGAGTGGCCGCGCAGCCGTGGCCGGCAGACGACGAGCAGGATCACGGCGGCCGCGAGCAGCCGCAGGGTCACCACGCCGAGCGCGCCCGCCCGGGGCATCAGGGTCACCGCGAGGGCGCCGCCGAACTGCACGGAGATCCCGCCGGCCAGGACCAGCCCGACGGGCCCGAGCGCGCCGAGCCGGCCCGGGAGGCCGGAGGCGGCGGGGGCGGGGGCGGACACCGGGGCGGCCGTGGACGTCGGCGTCGGCTGCGAGGTGCTGGGGGTGGTCACGGGCGGTCCTGGAGATTCGCTGTTCATTACGATGGACTTCTCAGTCCAGGGTAATGGACTTCGACAGGCGCGTGAACCCCTTATGGAACTGTCCTGGATCGTGAGATGCGGCGCCGCCGAGCCGGTACGCGGTCGGCCTCGCCCCCTTGGTGTGGGGCGAGGCCGACCGTAGTGAAACGAATCTTCAGAGATCCTCGGCTGGTGGCCGGACGTTACTTCACGTCGACGTAGTCGCCGGTGGCCGTCGAGGCGCCGGTGGTGGCGTTGGTGGCGAAGGAGTAGCGGTAGTAGCCGTCGACGGTGGCCTTGGTGGTGGTCTTGAGGGCGCCGCCGGAGCCGGCGGTGATGGTCTTGAGGGTGGTGTACGTGGTGCTGCCCTTCTTGCGGAACTGCAGCTGCACCTTCTGCGACGCGTAGCCGGTGTACTTGCCGGTGTTCCAGTCGGCGCGCGTCAGCCTGCCCGTGACGGTGATGGTCTTGTCCTTCTTCACCGGCTCCGGGGTGGCGTTGACGGTCAGCTTGGACGCCTTCTTGATCTTGGCGGTGGCGACGTTGTCGTCGATGCTGACGTTCGTGGAGAGATCGAAGCCGCCGAGGAACAGCTTCCAGGTGCCGGCGGCACCGTTGTTCTTCAGGTCGGTGGACGCGTCGAGGTTGAAGACGGCCTTGCAGCTGTAGACGCCGGTCTGGGTGGTCGACTCGACGCAGTTGGGGTTGTCGTCGGTGTCCAGTTCGCCGGTGATGCCGTCCGCGCTGGAGCTGTCGGTGCCCTGCCAGAGGGCGGCCACCGTCAGCGCGACGCCGTTGTCGCTGGTGGCGGTGTAGGTGGCGGTGACGGACTTCTTGGTCGTGGTGCCGAGGACGATGTCCTTCCCGCCGTTCACCACACCCTTCGAGAACTTGATGTTCCCGGTCGCGTCCTTCGGATGGACGGCCTTGGCGGAGAAGGAGGCGAGCCCATCGTGCAGGCCGAAACGTTCCGCCGCCTGAGCGGCCACCGGAACGGCGAGTGCGGACAGGACGACCGCCCCGGAGAGAACGGTGGCCGCGACGCGTATGCGCATGTGAATCCCCCTGGGATCGCGAGGGGCCCGGCGAGTCGCCCCCGGCCGAGCCCATTGGCGTACGCAGCCTACGAACCAAGTGGAGGAATCTTGAAGATCCCTTGTGCAATAGGTGTGTAACAACACCTATGTGACGGAGACTCACCAGTGTTGCCCGCCATCCCCGTTGGACTCAGCCGCCGGCCCAGGGCTCCTCGTCACGGAACAGAGGCCGGCCGTCGGGGAGCGCAGTGGGCACGTTCGCCCCGTAGTCGGCCTGCACAGGGACCGACTCCATATGCGCGGACTCCATATGCGCGGACTGCATGTGCGCTGACTCCATGGAGGCTTCGTACACGGGCTGGGGCCACAGCCCCGCGGCCGCGTACGCGTCGTAGTCGTACATGTTCCCGTACGGCTGCTGGTAGGCGTACCCACCGTCTCCGCCGCCCTGCACCGCCGCATAGGAGGCCTGGGGTACTCCGGCCCCCACGGCGTTCGCCGCCGGTGCCGTGCCGCCCTGCTCCACGAACAGCGGGAGCCGGAGTTCGCCGGTGTCCATCACCGCGTTGTTCTGGGAGCGGTGGAGGCGGGCGTAGGCGCCGCCGCGGGCGAGGAGTTCGTCGTGGCGGCCGGTCTCGACGATGCGGCCGCGGTCGACGACGAGGATGCGGTCGGCGTCGGGGGCGAGGTTGAGGTCGTGGGTGATCATGATGGTCGTCCGGCCTGCCATCAGGCGGCGCAGCGGCTTGACGACCCGGCGGGCGGCCATCGCGTCCAGGCCGGTGGTCGGTTCGTCGAGGACGAGGACGGGGGCGTCGCGCAGGATCGCGCGGGCGATGGCCAGGCGCTGGAGCTGACCGCCGGACAGCCGGGCGGAGTTGGGGTCGACCCTGGTGTCGTAGCCGTCGGGGAGCCGGACGATGAAGTCGTGGGCGTCGGCCGCCCTGGCCGCGTCCTCGATGGCCTGGTCGCTGGCGCCGGGGCGGCCGCACGCGATGTTGGCACGGACGGTGTCGTGCAGGACGAGGGTCTCCTGGGGGAGCAGGGTGACGTACTCGCGCAGCCGGGCCAGCGGGAAGTCGCGGATCGGGACGCCGTCGAGAAGGACTTCGCCGCTGTCCGGGTCGTAGAAGCGGAGCAGCATCTTGGAGACGGTGGACTTGCCGGCGCCGCTCGGGCCGGTGATGATCACGAGTTCACCGGGGCTGACGGCGAAGGAGAGGCCCTCCAGGGCGGTCCGGTCGGCGCCGGGGTAGCGGAAGCCGACGTCGCGGACCTCGACGGCGCCGTCCGGGCGGCCGGCGTCGGTGCCGGAGCCGCGGCGGGGGTCGGTGACCGAAGGCCGCACGTCCAGGATCTCGATCAGCCGTTCCGCGCCCGCCGTGGCGGCGGTGACGGTGAGGCCGAGCTGGGCGAGGCCCCGCACGGGCGGGTAGAGGTAGCCGAGGAAGGCGGAGAAGGCGAGGAGCTGGCCGAGGGTCATGCGGCCGGTGGAGATCTCCCAGGCGCCGATGCCGATGACGGCGAGGACGCAGATCGTCTCGATGACCTGGACGAGCTGCTCGTAGGCCTCGTTGAGCCGGGTGGAGCGCACGGAGGCGCGGAACCAGGCGCTCGCCTCCTCGTTCAGCCGGCGGCGTTCGGCGTCGCGGCGGTCGTACGCCTGCGTCAGCACGATGTTGCCGAGGGACTCCTCGACGACGGAGGTGATCGCGCCGTCGGCGACCCGGCCCTCCCGCGAGACGTCCTTGATGGAGCCGGAGAAGCGGCGGGCGGCGAGCCAGAACAGGGGCGCGAGGACGAAGGTGGCGGCGGCCAGGTCCCAGCGCAGCCAGAACGCGGCGGCCGCGTAGAAGACGGCGCTGAACAGGGCCGACGCCGCGCCGACGAGCCCGGACACGACCATGGTCTCGATGGCCTCGACGTCGCTGGTCAGTCGGGAGAGCAGGTCACCCTGGCGATGGCGCTGGAAGAAGTGCGGAGGCAGCTGCTGGACGTGGTCGAAGACGTGTTCGCGCAGCCGCATGACGAAGCGTTCGGTGACCCAGGCGGCCAGCGAGTTCCCGGCGTACGCGACGATCGCGCCGACGATCGCGAGGGCCAGCCATGTGCCCGCCGGGCTCCAGAAGGCGCTCAGCGAGCCCTTCTGCAGGGCATGGTCGGTGAGGTCGCTGAAGAGCAGGATGGCCTCGGTCTCGGCGAGCGCGGCGATCACCGTGCACACCCAGACGATCACCAGCCAGCCGCGCAGGCCCCTGGTCAGCGGCCAGAAACGGCGGAAGGCGACGCGGGCCGGGATGGTGGGCGTGTACTCGTCCTCGTTCTCATCCTTGCCCTCGTCGTGCTCCTCGTCGTCGACCTCGTATTCCGAGCCGGCGACTTCGTCCTCGAATTCCGCTTCTTCGCTCTCCTTCGCGCGCATTTCGCACCACCTCCGCCCTCCGACGCCAGAACCAACGAATTACCGATATTCGCGAGCGAAAAAGGACCGACGGCGAACCGTCGGTCCTTTTTACGGTCGGCTCAGTTGTCCTGGCCGCCGGGGATCGGCTTCGGAGCCGGCTTCGGAGCCTTCTTCTTGGGCTTCGGCGGCGGGGGCGGGGGCAGCTGCTTCTTGGGCTTGGGGGGCAGCGGGGCGAGCTTCCTGAGGCTCATTCCGACTCCTTGAGAGTTCGAAGTGCAAGTGGTGCGGGATGGTACGAGAATTCTCTTGGGGCAACGTCCGGGGATTTCGGATCGTCATCCTCGGCAATCCCCGCCGCCCGACACCGAGAAACTTACACGGCCCAGCTCCCAAGCAACGGCAAAGTCGGCTTCCGAACGGCAAACAGGCGCTGTGAATACCTGGGTAACAGCTGTATAACGACCCCGAACCTGAGAGTTCTCTTATGAACCTGAGAGCCAGCTTATGAACCCGGGCCGGGCGAACCCAGGACAGGCCTCAGCGGCGGGCCATGTACAGGTCGAACGCCTTGTGGAGCAGCTTGTTGAGCGGGAAGTCCCACTCCCCGGCGTACTCGACGGCCTCACCACCGGTGCCCACCTTGAAGCGGAGCAGCCCCAGCAGGTGGTTGGACTCCTCCAGGGTGTCGGTGATGCCCCGGAAGTCGTAGACGGCGGCGCCGAGTTCGTGGGCGTCGCACATCATCCGCCACTGCATGGCGTTGTTGGGCTGGACCTCGCGCCGGCGGCTGGTGGAGGCGCCGTAGGAGTACCAGACGTGGTCGCCGACGGTGAGCATGGTGGCCGCGGCGAGGACGTCGCCGTCGTGGTGGGCGAGGTAGAGGCGCATGCGGTCGGGGTGTTCGGCGGTGAGCGCGGTCCACATGCGCTGGAAGTAGGAGAGGGGGCGCGCGATGAAGCGGTCGCGCTCGGCGGTCTCCGTGTACAGGCCGTAGAAGGCGGGGAGGTCCTCGTACCCGCCCCGGACCACCTTGACCCCGGCCTTCTCCGCCTTCTTCACGTTGCGCCGCCACTGCTGGTTGAGCCCGCGCTGGATGTCCTCCAACGACCGCCCCGCGAACGGCACCTGGAACACGTACCGGGGCTGCCCGGCCGCGAACCCCTCCTCGCCGCCCGCCTCGGCCTGCCGCCACCCCGTCCGGCGCAGCCGCTCGGCGAGGCCGGCGCCGAGGGCGTCGTACGACGTCGGCTCGGTGTCCCCCAGCCGCCGGGCGGCCGGATCGGCGATGGCCTCCTTCACCGCCTCCGCGCTCCACCGCCGTACGGCGACCGGCGGCCCCATCTTCACCGCGAACGCCCCGCGCCCCTTCAGGTACGCCAGCAGCGGGTCGAGCCACCGCTCCAGCTCCGGGTCGTGCCAGTCGATGGCGGGCCCCTCCGGCAGGTACGCCAGATACCGCTTCACCCTGGGCACCGCCCGCAGCAGCACCAGCCCGGCCCCGACGATCCGTCCCTCCCCGTCGAACCATCCCAGGCTCTCGGCCGCCCAGTCGGGCTTGACGTCCCCCCAGGACGGCAGCTGCATATGGCTGACGGAGGGGCGGGACCCGGCGAAGGCGAGGTGCTCGGCACGGGAGATGGGCTGGAGGCGGAGGGCTGCGGTCATGGGCGGTGCTCCTCGGCAGGTCGGCGACGGCTCACTGGGCGACGCCCACCGGCCGGGCGGCGGACGGGATGCGGACGGGACCGGTGGCGTCGGCTTCCAGGACAACAGACGCACGCCTGCCGGGAATCGTTTCGGCGCGCAGGTGGGCCAAGGAGTGTCGGCGCGCAGGTGGGCCAAGGAGTGTCGGCGCGCAGGTGGGCCAGGGCGTGTCGGCGGAGTGCGGGGACGGCGCGCACCTGGTGCGGGCACCCGGCGCCCGACGCGGCCCGCGTTCGCCCGTCGGCGTGGGCCGACGTCCTCGGGCAGCACGGCCACGGCGCACCCGCCGCCGATGCGCCCCGGCCATCCGGGGCGTCCGGCGCGTCCGGCACATTTGGGGTGTCCGGCGCCTCCGGGGTGTCCGGGCCGTCATCCCAGCTGTGCGAGCAGTTCCTCGGTCGTGAGGATCGCGTGGGCGAAGGTCGGGCCGTTGAGGGCGTGGGCGGCGTGCATGCCCTCCTGGGCGAAGGCGGCGGTGGCGTCCTTGACCAGGGTGACGTGGTACCCGAGCTCCATGCCGAAGCGGCCTGTCGCCTCGACGCAGGTGTTGGCGATCAGGCCGATCAGGACGATGCGGCGGATGCCGTGCTGCTTGAGCTGCAGATCGAGGTCTGTGTTGGCGAAGCCGCTCGATCCCCAGTGCTCGTGGGCGACGACGTCTCCGGGCTGGGGCTGGAAGTCGTCGCTGAACGTCCCGCCCCACGTGTCCTTGGCGAAGACCTCCTTCTCGGCCGCTACGAGCTGGTAGGGGGTGGGGAAGTCGAAGGAGACGTAGTCGCCGGGCTCCCAGCGGTGGTGCGGCACGAAGACGATCTTCAGGCCGCGGGCGCGCGCGGCCGCCACCACTTCCCGCAGGTGGTCGAGGAGGTGCACTTCCTCGGCGACGGCCTTCACGCGGGGCCAGACCTTGCCGCCCTCGCTGAGGAAGTCGTTGTAGGGGTCGACCAGCAGAATGGCGGTGGTCGAGGCGTCGTAGCCCATGGCGGTCTCCTGTTCGGTCTGTTCCCAGGTCACGAACCCCCAGGTCACGGGGGGCTTGGCCCGCGCACGATCTCCGCGCTGCCGGGGACTCACCCGCAATGAGGATGACGCTCATCATCCTCAGAGTCAAACGTGGACAGATCACTCCCCTCCATGCTGCAAGCGGGCGGCCCGGGACGCCTCCGGGCGCGCGCCCCGCGGTACGGCAGGCGCCGCGCCGGTGCCTGCCATCCTGGAGTCATGGGCGAACTGGTCGACCAGGTGGACGAGTTGGACCGAGTGGTGGGCGTGGTGGAGCGGGGCGAGGCCGTCCGGCGCCGGCTCCTGCACCGGATAGCGACGACCGTGTGCCGGGACGCCGACGGGCGGTTTCTCGTGCACCGCAGAGCCGAGACCATGCCCCGCTTCCCCGGACAATTCGACTGGATGCTGGGCGGGGGCGCGGGCAGCGGCGAGTCGTACGAGGAGGCCGCCGCACGGGAGCTGGCCGAGGAGCTGGGGGTCCGGGCCCGGCCGCGCTTCGTGCTCAAGTTCCTGTGCCGGGGCGCGATCTCCCCCTACTGGCTGGGCCTGCACGAGGTCGTCGTCACGGGACCGCTCCGGCCGGATCCCGAGGAGGTCGCCTGGTACGCGTGGGCGACGGAGTCCGAACTCTCCGGCCTTGCCGCCCGCGACTCCTTCGTCCCCGACGCCCGCGAGGCCCTGGCCCGCTATCGCGCTCTCGCCCCGAACACCCCGAGCGCCTCCCCGTCCGACGCCCGGGCCCGCAGGAAGTAGTCGGCCCATTCCCCGATGCCCGGGTAGGCGCACTCCGCCACGAGACGGGCGACGGCCGCCGGGACGTCGTACCGCGTGACGCGCAGGTCGGCTCCGGGGCCGAGGAGGCACCAGTGGGCGCCCGGCCGGCCGTACGGCATGCCGACGCTGCCGGGGTTGACGACCAGGCGGCCGTGGGCGAGACGCAGGTAGGGCATGTGGGTGTGGCCGCAGACCACGGTGCCGACGTCGGGCGGGACGGCGGCGAGGACCTCCGCCCAGCGCTCCAGCGGGGAGTCGACCAGGACGATCTCCTCGTCGTCGCGTGGTGTCGCGTGGCAGAAGAGGACGCGGCCGAGGCCCCGGACCGCAAGGGTGGCCGTCCCGGGGAGGGCGGCCAGGAAGTCGACCTGGTCGTCCCGGAGCGCGTCCGCCGCGAACGGGCCTATCGGGTCCGGGATCCCGGCGCGCTCCCCCCTGCGGTACTCCACCAGTTCCCGGTCGGCGTTCCCCGACAGCCACAGCACCCGGTCGCCCAGGCCGCGCAGCGCGTCGATCGTCTCGGCCGGCTGCGGGCCCGCCGTGACGTCGCCGGTGAGGACGATGCGGTCGGCCGCCGCCACCTCCGGCTCCGCCAGCACCGCCTCCAGCGCCGGGAGCACCCCGTGGACGTCGGAGAGCACCGCCACCCGGCCCAGCCCGGCCTCGCCGCCCGTCACTCGCCCTCTCCGTCCAGCGCCTGGGCCAGCATCTCCGCCAGATGCCTCCCCCGCACCCCCGCCAGCTGTTCCAGCTGCGTCCGGCACGAGAAGCCGTCGGCCAGGACCACCGTGCCGGGCTCCGCCTCCCGTACCGCCGGCAGGAGCTGTTCCTCCGCGCACGTCCTCGACACCTCGAAGTGCCCCTTCTCGAACCCGAAGTTGCCGGCCAGGCCGCAGCAGCCGCCGACGAGGTCGCCGGTGAGGGCGGCGGCCTCGCGGAGACGGCGGTCGGGGGCGTCACCGAGGACCGCGTGCTGGTGGCAGTGGGTCTGGCCGGTGACCGGGCGGTCCAGGCGGGGCGGGGTCCAGTCGGGGGCCAGGCGTTCCAGCGCCTCCGCGAAGGTGAGCACCCGCGCGGCGAGCCGGGCACTCCGGGGGTCGTCCGGGAGCAGCTCCGGCAGGTCGGCACGGAGGGCCGCGGCACAGCTGGGCTCCAGGACGACGAACGGCGGCGGGTACCCGGCCCCGTCGGCCGGGTCCGGGGCCGGGTCCGGGGCCGGGTCCGGGGCCGCCGGCGGCAGGAGCGGCTCCAGGAGGTCCAGCGTCCGGCGCAGCACCGCGCGGGCCTGGTCCAGTTGGCCCGTCGACAGGTACGTCAGTCCGCAGCAGGCGCGCTCCCTGCGGGTCCCTTGGGGGAACGCCCCGCCGCCGCGCGTCCCCCGCCGGTCCGGCAGTGGCAGGACCGTCACGCCCGCCGCCTCCAGGACCCGTACGGCGGCACGGCCCACGGACGGCGACAGGTGCTCGGTGAACGTGTCCGGCCACAGGTACGCCGTCCGCTCCCGTGGGCGCCCGCGCTCCCGGCGCCGCTCCCAGCGGCTGAACGGCTGCGCCGCCAGGCGGGGGATCCGCCGCTCCGGCGCGATCCCGCCCAGCCGTTTGGCGAGCGCCGCCAGCGGCGGTACCGAGGCGAGCGCGTTGACCAGCCGCGCCGTGCGGGTCCGGGCCGCCCAGCCCAGCCACTGCGGCAGCCGGCCCATGCTGTAGTGGGCGGCCGGCCGGCGTCTGCCCGCGTAGTGGTGGTGCAGGAACTCCGCCTTGTACGTCGCCATGTCCACCCCGACCGGGCAGTCCGACCGGCAGCCCTTGCAGGACAGGCAGAGGTCGAGGGCGTCGCGGACCTCCGTCGAGCGCCAGCCGTCCGTCACCAGTTCGCCCGCCAGCATCTCGTGCAGCAGCCGGGCGCGGCCGCGCGTGGAGTGCGCCTCCTCGCCCGTGGCCCGGAAGGACGGGCACATGACGGAAGCGCCGGACGGCCCGGTCGTGCGGCACTTCGCCACGCCCACGCAGCGGCGGACCGCCGCGGCGAAGTCCCCGCCGTCGGACGGGTAGCCGAAGGCCACGGGCACCGGCTCGCGCGGGAGGACGGCGAAGCGGAGGTTCGTGTCCAGGGGCGCGGGCCGGACCAGCATGCCGGGGTTCAGGAGGTCGTCCGGGTCCCAGACGCCCTTGGCCCGCTCGAACAGGGTCACCAGCTCCGCGCCGTACATCTTCGGGAGCAGTTCCGCCCGTGCCTGGCCGTCCCCGTGTTCCCCGGACAGGGAGCCGCCGTGTGCCACCACCACGTCCGCCAGCTCCTCCGAGAACCGCCGGAAGCGGGCCACGCCCGCCTCGCTCAGCAGGTCGAAGTCGATGCGGACGTGGATGCAGCCGTCGCCGAAGTGGCCGTACGGCGTGCCGCGCAGGTGGTGGGCCGTCAGCAGGGCACGGAAGTCGCGCAGGTACGCGCCCAGGCGGGCCGGCGGCACCGCGCAGTCCTCCCAGCCCGGCCAGGCCTCTGTGCCGTCCGGCATCCGGGTCGCCGTACCGGAGGCGTCCTCGCGGACGCGCCACAGCGCGCGCTGCCCGGCCGCGTCGGTGACGACCAGGGCGTCCAGGACGTCCGCGGCCCGGACGATCGCCTCCGCACGCGCGCGTGCCTCCGCCGCCGTCCCGCCGCCCGTCTCGACGAAGAGCCAGGCGCCGCCCCGGGGCAGTCCGGCCGGGGACGGCACCAGGTCGGCCGCCATGCCCTCGACGGTGAGCGGTCCGTACGGCAGCAGCCCGGCCGCCGCCTCCGCCGCCGCGCTCTCGTCGCCGTAGCCGAGCACCGCCAGCGCACGCGCCCGTGGCGCGTCCACGAGCCGTACGGTCGCCTCCGTGAGGATCCCCAGCGTGCCCTCGCTGCCGCAGAAGGAGCGGGCGACGTCCGCGCCCCGCTCGGGGAGGAGCGCGTCCAGGGCGTAGCCGGAGATGCGGCGGGGGAGGTCGGGGAAGCCCGTGCGCAGCCGCGCCAAGTCCCCCTCGACCAGCTGCCGCAGGCCCTCCGGCGCCCCGGCCCAGTCCCGCCCCGGGCGCAGCCGCCGCCCCCGCGCGGTGAGCACGTCCAGCTCCCGGACGTTGTCCGCGGTCGTCCCCCAGGCCACGCTGTGCGCGCCGCAGGAGTTGTTGCCGATCATCCCGCCGAGCGTGCAGCGGCCGTGCGTGGAGGGGTCCGGGCCGAAGCGCAGGCCGTGCGGGGCGGCGGCCTCCTGGAGGCGGTCGAGGACCAGACCCGGCTGGACGACGGCCGTACGGGTGGCTGGGTCGAGGCCGACCAGGCGGTTCATGTGGCGGGTGAAGTCCAGGACCACGCCCGTGCCCGTCGCCTGGCCCGCGATCGACGTGCCGCCGCCGCGGGCCACCACCGGCACGCCACGGGCCCGGCACACCTCCAGTACGGCCGCGACGTCGTCCGCGTCCCGGGGGGCCACCACCCCGGCCGGAACCCGCCGGTAGTTGGACGCGTCCATGGTGGCCAGCGCCCGGGACGTGACATCGAAGCCGACCTCGCCCCGGACCGCACCGCGCAGTTCCGCCGCCAGTTCTGTCATGCGTCCAGGATGCATCCGCTCACGCTCGGTCACCGGCACTTGTCCACAGCCACGCGAATATCGTCGTACTAGCCCACGAGTTCGGGGTTCGGCCCTCCCGTCTCACCCGACGGACGAGGTTTCGCCCAGGTTTCCCCCACCGGCTAACCTCACCCCGTGGCTGACATCCAGATCCCCGCTGACATCAAGCCCGCCGACGGTCGATTCGGCGCCGGCCCCTCCAAGGTGCGGACGGAAGCGCTGGACGCGCTGGCCGCCACCGGTACCTCCCTCATGGGCACCTCCCACCGCCAGGCCCCGGTCAAGAACCTGGTCGGCCGGGTCCGCGAGGGCATCAGCTCCCTCTTCTCGCTCCCGGACGGCTACGAGGTCGTCCTCGGCAACGGCGGCTCCACCGCCTTCTGGGACGTCGCCACCCACGGCCTGATCGACGCGAAGTCGCAGCACCTCAACTTCGGCGAGTTCTCCTCCAAGTTCGCCAAGGCCGCCAAGCTCGCCCCCTGGCTGGCCGACCCCACCGTGATCGCCTCCGACCCGGGCACCCACCCGCAGCCGCAGGCCGAGCCCGGCGTCGACGTCTACGCCTTCACGCACAACGAGACCTCGACCGGCGTCGCCATGCCGATCAGGCGCGTCGAGGGCGCCGACGAGACCGCGCTCGTCCTCGTGGACGCGACCAGCGGTGCCGGCGGCCTCCCGGTCGACATCGCCGAGACCGACGTCTACTACTTCGCCCCGCAGAAGTCCTTCGCCTCCGACGGCGGCCTGTGGATCGGCGTCTTCTCGCCGGCCGCGATCGAGCGCGCCGAGCGCGTCCACGCGTCCGGCCGCCACGTCCCGGAGTTCTTCAGCCTCCCCACGGCGATCGACAACTCCCGCAAGAACCAGACGTACAACACCCCGGCCCTCGCCACCCTGTTCCTGCTCGACCAGCAGCTGCAGTGGCTGAACGGCCAGGGCGGCCTCGCCTGGTCGACGGCCCGCACGAAGGACTCCTCGACCCGCCTGTACACCTGGGCGGAGGAGGCCAAGTACGCCACCCCGTTCGTCGCCGACCCGGCCCAGCGCTCCCAGGTCATCGGCACGATCGACTTCGCCGAGGAGATCGACGCGGCCGCCGTCGCCAAGGCACTGCGCGCCAACGGCATCGTCGACACCGAGCCCTACCGCAAGCTCGGCCGCAACCAGCTCCGCGTCGCGATGTTCCCGGCGATCGACCCGGCGGACGTCGAGGCGCTGACGAAGTGCATCGACTTCGTCATCGAGAAGCTCTGACCCGCACCTCGGGCCGCATCCCGGGGATCTCTGCCTTCCCGACGCCAACTCCCGTAACAAGCTGCTGGTTTACGCGGAAGGCATGATCAGGGCAAAGCCTTCCGCGGACCGTTGAGTCCCCTTCGTCGCACACCGGACACTGTGTGCCCCATGCGCCCCTGCCGGGCCGTGCGACGAAGGGGATCCACGCGTACATGAACAGACCGATACCGGGCACCGTCGAGGTCGCGGTGCGCCACATCCTCAGCGACAAGGTCACGGGCTTCCTCGTCAGGACCCGCCGCATCACCTGGAAGGACGGCGTCTTCCGGGTGCGTCGCCCGCAGTCCGGCAAGCAGACCGTGGAGCTCACCTGCCCCGTCTGCGACGCGTCCCTGCTGGCCGAGGTCCGCACCGAGGCCCGCGCCCGAAGGACCAGGGTCGTCTTCGGCGTCCTGGCCGCCCTCTGCGTGGTCGCCTTCTTCGCGGCCCTGGCCTACGCCGTCCACGAGGGCGGCAGGACCCTGCCCGAAGGGCAGTCGCTGCCGGCCCTGTTCCCGGTCAGCGTCGTCTCGGTCTTCGTCACGTTCGCCGTCACTCCGGCGCTCGCCATCCGCAGCCGCGTCTACAACGGCGTCAGCCTGCTGGACGCCCCGCCCTTGGCCTTGATCCTGAAGAGCCACGTGTCGTAGGGATCGGAGTTGACGTCCTCGGGGGTCTCGACGGCCTCCTCGTTGACCGCGACGATCTCGCCGTCCAACGGGCTGAAGATGTCGGACGCGGCCTTGACCGACTCGACCACGCCGATGGCGTCACCCGCCCGGACCTCGTTGCCGACCTTGGGCAGTTCGAAGAAGACGATGTCACCCAGCGTGTTCTGGGCGTGGTCGGTGATGCCGACGGTCACGCTGCCGTCGGCCTCGGTGCGGATCCACTCGTGTTCGTCGGTGTAGCGCAGCTCGGCAGGCACTAGGGACATGTCGGGGCTCCTTCGGCGGTCGCGGTGCGATCGGGAACAGCCTGACGTCACCTCTCCGCACATCCGTGCATTTCGGGCACCGTGGTCGACCATGCAGGTGACAGCGCGTCACCTCCCGTGCGGTACGGCAGGCCCGCCGCCCGCCTCGGGCCTGCCGTAGAGGTCGCGCTCGGCACGGTGCCGCCCGGCGGCACCCCGGCCAGCCCGCGTCGGGTGTCAGGTGCTGGGGTTGCCGACCGTGGCGGTGACGGCGCCGATCGCGCCGGTGCTGGCGAGGGTGACCGAGACCGTGACGGGCCGGATCGGGTTGGGCGGGACGACCGGGTTCGGCGGCACCAGAGGGGAGATCAGCAGGAAGCGGGGACTGATCTTGAGCGTCGTGGTCGCCGCCGCCGAGAAGGGCAGGCCGGCCCGGTCCGCGCCGACGAGGTCGTACGTCCCGCCGCTCGGGTCGCCGGTGCCGGAGGTGTCGTCCAGGCTGCTGATGATCTGCGCGGTGCCGCCGCCGGCGGCGTTCGGGACGGTGATGACGGAGACGTCGAGGGTGCCCGTGACGGCGATGTTCTCGGCCGGGCCCTTGAAGGTGCCCCTGATCGGCAGGCGCACCGAGCGGACCTGCGGGACGGCGACGGCGGCGGCCCGCGCCGGCGGGGCGCTCCCGGCCGCGGCGGGGCCCGCGGTGACGGGGACGGTCAGGGCCAGGGCGGCCGTGAGCAGGCCGACGTGTGCGGTCAGGCGCGGGGCGTTACGGCGCATGGGTGCTCCCGTTCCGTGCGGCGGGACCCGGTGCCGCCTGGTGCCGCTCCGTCCCGCGGGACGGTTCCCAGCCTGCCCGGCCCGGTGCGGGGGCGCCCGGCCGGTGGGCCGGACGAGTGACATCCGGCGGCCGTGCGGGGTACGCCCGGTCAGTGCCGGCGGGCGGACGGGCGCCGCAGCCGCCGCAGCCCGAAGAGGGCGAGCACGGCGACCCCGACGGCGACGGCACCGACCTTGGCCCCGGCGCTCGGCGAGCTCCCGCCGTCGCCCCCGGCGGCCGAGCCGCCGGCCGACGGCGACGACGCCCTGCCCGACCCGCCCGGCACGTCCTCGGCCTGCACCGGGCTGTCGGCGCCCTCGCTGCCGTACAGCAGCTTGGTGCCGTCGGCGGAGTAGGTGACCGACTCGCCCTGCTTCTGGAGCGGCACGTCGAGCCGGCCCTCGCGCTTGATCTTCCCGCCGTTCCAGTCGTAGTAGATGCCACCGAAGTAGCCGCGTACGGCGAGCTGCTTCCCGTCCGGCGAGAAGGCGGCGTCGGTGGCCCAGAGGTCGACGGAGGCGACGGGCCTGAAGATGTTCGTGCCCGTCGGGGAGAGGGTCGCCGGGCCCTCGTACAGGTGCCCGCCGTCCTCCTTCTTGTCGATGATGTACACCCGCCCGGTCTTGGGCTGCACCACCAGCGACTCGGCGTTCCGGGCGCCGTTGGAGTACTTGACGACGTACTGCGTGGCCCGGACGGTCTGGTCGACCAGCTTCTTCGGCTCGGGCAGCCGGTAGATCCAGACGTACGGCCAGCTGCCGTCGAGGTTGTCGCCGATGTCGCCGACGTAGATCCGGTTGTCGGGGCCGATGGAGATGGCCTCTACGTCCCTGGGCGTGCCGACGCCGCTGAGCGTGATCCTGGCGACGGTCTTCCCGGTCGCGCTGTCGACGGCGTAGATGTACGGGCCGTCGCCGCTGTCGTTGTGCGTCCAGTAGATGCCGGGGTGCAGGTGGGAGGCGGCGAGACCGCTGGACTCGGCGATCCGCGGGTCCGTGATCGTGAATCCCTTGTCACCGGTGCCGTCACCGGCGGCAAAGGCGGGTGCGGCGGCGAGGGCGCCCGTGAGCAGGACACCGGCGAGGAGGGCGAGCGATCGTGGACGCATGGCCCCAAGCCTGCCATCCCGCGCTGTGTCCGAACGCGGCGGACGTGGCGGTCCTCACACCCCGCCGCTCCCCCTGATCGTCCATCATGAGCGGATGCTCAGGTTCATGCCCGTCGGGGACTCGATGACGATCGGCAGCGCGGGCGAGCACACATGGCGGTACCGCATGTGGCGGCACCTGTGCGCGACGTACGGCGACCCGTTCACGCTGGTCGGCCCCCGCGAGACGCTGTACGACAAGACGGCCGAGGCGCCGACTTCGTACGCCTACGCCGACCCCGGCTTCCCCCGCGCCCACCTGGCCGGCTGGGGCGAGGGCTGGCTGCACATGGCGCCGCTGATCAAGGAGGCGGTGCGCGCCTGCCGCGCCGACGTCCTCCTCGTCTCCCTCGGCCTGATCGACCTGGGCTTCTACACGAACGCCGAGCAGACGGCGGCGAACGCGCGGACCTTCGTCGCAGCGGCACGGGAGGCCAACGCGGGCATCCACATGGTGCTGCTCCCCGTGATCCCCAATATCCGCGCGATGACGGACGAGCCGTTCGCGGAACAGGTGGCCCTCTTCAACGAACTCCTGGCGAAGACGGCGGCCGACCTCGACGAGCCACGCTCCCCGGTCCTCATGGCCGCGCCGCCGGAGCCGTACGACATCGACACGGACACCTACGACGGCACGCACCCGAACGCGAACGGCGAGCACCGGATCGCGGCGGCGTTCGCGGAGGCGATGTGGCAGGGCTGGGACCTGGGCGGGGAGTACGCGGCCGGCAGCAGTTGACCGAATTCGGCCGCTACCCGGTCACCCTGCGTATCGTTGAACCGCGCGGCTGCACTCGTGCGGAGAGCAGCCGGGGAGGAGCGCCAGGATGACCGTCCTCGAAGACAGGATCGCGATGGCCAAGAGCGACGACGAGATCACGCTCGACGAGCTGTTCGAGCAGATCGAGAAGATGCCCGCCCCCGAGGGATACAAGGTCGAGATCGTCGAGGGGACCGTCTTCATGTCGCCGCAGCGGGACACCCACTGGGAGATCATCGCGGCCATCTACGAGCAGTTGCGGACCAAGTATCCCCGGAAGCGGGTCAAGTCCGACGTCCGTATCGACTACCCGGGACACCTCAACGGGTTCGCGTCGGACGTGACGGTGATGGCCGAGGACGCCGCCAAGACGGAGAGCGGGCTCTGGCGGCATCAGGACGTCGAGTTCGTCGCCGAAGTCATCTCCAAGGGCACCGCGGCCAACGACTACGGCCTCAAGAAGACCGCGTACGCCGTGGCCGAGGTCCCCGTCTACCTGATCGCCGACCCCTACCAGCGCCGCTGCCACGTCTTCACCAACCCCAAGGGCGAGGACTACGCGACCGAGACGAGGGTGGACTTCGGCACCGACATCGACCTGACCGGCACGGTGGTGGGCCTCGTCCTCAGGACCGACGAGTTCCCGACCGACTAGTTCCCCCCGGCCGACCGCCCCGAAGCCCTTGCCTAGAGCGCACTCCACGCCGTTGGCTGGGTGACCATGAAGTACACGCAGCTCGGACGTACCGGACTCAAGGTCAGCCGACTCGTCCTCGGCACCATGAACTTCGGCCCTCAGACCGACGAGGCCGACAGCCACGCGATCATGGACGCGGCCCTCGACGCCGGCATCAACTTCTTCGACACCGCCAACGTGTACGGGTGGGGTGAGAACAAGGGGCGGACCGAGGAGATCATCGGCAACTGGTTCGCCAAGAGCCCCGTCCACCGCGACAAGGTCGTGCTCGCCACCAAGGTTTACGGCAACATGGCCGCCGACGGGGACGCCTGGCCCAACCACGACAAGCTCTCCGCGCTGAACATCCGGCGCGCGGTCGACGCCAGCCTCAAGCGGCTGCAGACCGACTACATCGACGTCTACCAGTTCCACCACGTCGACCGGCGGACACCCTTCGAGGAGATCTGGCAGGCGATCGACACCCTCGTCACACAGGGGAAGATCCTCTACGTCGGCTCCTCCAACTTCCCCGGCTACAAGATCGCCCAGGCCAACGAGATCGCCGCCCGGCGCGGCGGGACCATCGGCCTGGTCAGCGAGCAGTGCCTGTACAACCTCGCCGAGCGCCGCGCCGAGATGGAGGTCATCCCGGCCGCGCAGGAGTACGGCCTCGGGGTCATCCCCTGGTCGCCGCTGCACGGCGGGCTGCTCGGCGGTGTGATCAAGAAGGAGGTCGAGGGCGGGCGCCGGGCCAGTGGCCGCGCCGCGGACTCCCTCGCCAACACCACCATCCGCGCCCAGATCCAGGCCTACGAGGACCTGCTGGACAAGCACGGCGTGGAGCCCGGCGAGGCCGCCCTGGCCTGGCTGCTCACCCGCCCCGGCGTCACCGGCCCGATCGTCGGCCCCCGGACCGCGGAGCAGCTGGAGTCGGCGCTGCGGGCCGTGGAGCTTGAACTGAGCGCGGACCTGCTGGAGGGCCTGGACGAGATCTTCCCGGGCCCGGGCCCCTCTCCGGAGGCCTTCGCCTGGTAAGCGCCCCGCCGGCCTGCTGGGGAACTGCGCGACCAGCCACAGACGGCCCGCGGCCGGCAACGGCGGCCGCAGTTCCCCAGCAGGCCGGCCCTCACCTCATGGCCGACGCCACTGCCACCACCACGAACAACAACACGAGCGCACCGGCCATGATCCGGTTCCTGGTCTTCGGGTCCACGGCACCGAGCCTAACCGGCCGCCCCCAGCTCCCAGCGGCCGACCACCTCGTACCGCGGCTGCTCCCCCGGCACCCCCGACGTCGGCAGACTGCTCCGCACCAGCGCCAGCTCCCCGACCGTCCAGGTCCGGCTCGCGAACTCGGCGAGCAGCGCCACGTACGGCCGTACCTGCACCGCGTCCCGGCTGCGGGCCACCGTCAGGTGGGCCTTGTAGCGGCGGTGCTCCCCCATCGGCAGGCCTGCCTTCCGGGCCGCCGCCTCCACGCGGTCGGCCAGCAGGCGCAGGGTGTCCAGGTCGCCCTCGGCCCCCGCCCACAGCGCCCTGCCGTGCCCGAACTGCCCGCCGCCCGCGACGGCCAGCGCGAAGGGCGGGGTGCGGTGGGCGGCGCGGGCGAGGCGGTCCGAGAGGTCCGGTACGACGTCGTCGTCGACCTCGCCGTAGAACGCGAGGGTGTAGTGCCAGCCGGGCCGGCCGGTCCAGCGCAGCGCCCCCGCACCGGGCAGCTTCTTCAACTCGGCCACACGTTGGGCGAGTTCGGCGGCCACGTCCTCCGGGGGAAGCACGGCGGCGAAGAGTCTCATGCGGACCACCCTGCCATCATGGGGCGATGCGGATCACCATCAGAGAAGCGGGACCCGACGACATACCCGTGATTCTCGGCATGCTCGACAGCTGCGTGGAGTGGCTGGTGGGGCAGGGGCGGACCGAGCAGTGGGGGACGACGCCGCTGTCGGCGAACGAGAAGACCGCCGAGTCGGTCGCCCGGTACATGGCCGAGGGGGTCACGTACCTCGCCGAGGCGGACGGGGTACCGGCCGCCACGCTCACCCTGACCGACGCGCCCGGCGCCTACCTGGCCCATCTGCCGTCTCCAGGTGAGCCCGAGCGGTTCATCCACTGGCTCGCCTCCGACCGCCGCTTCAAGGGCCACGGCATCGGCAGCGCCCTGCTGGCGCACGCGGCCGAGGAGACCCGGCGGGCGGGCGTCGCGCTGCTGCGGGTGGACTGCTACGCGGGCGCCGACGGGAAGCTCGTCCGCTACTACGAGAGCAACGGCTTCACCCGTACCGACACCTACACGGCGCTGCGCGACTGGCCGGGACAGGTGCTGGCCCGGAGGCTGTAGTCGCCTCCGGGCCGGCAGTCGCGGCTTCAGGTGTCTCAGGCCGCCGGTGCGAGCTCTTCCTGCTGCTCTCTCGGGACGAAACGGACCCGTGGGTGGCCGCCGTGCCAGCCGACCGAGAGGCGGAGGTTGCCGACCCGGGCCAGGACGAGGCCGATGCCGGTCGCCGCCGCGGCGGCGATCGCACCGCCGACGGCGAGGCCCGCCCGGACGCCGTAGGTGTCCGTGATCCAGCCGGCGATGGGCGCGCCGATGGGGGAGCCGCCCATGAACACCATCATGTAGAGGGCCATCACCCGGCCCCGCATGGCCGGGTCGGTGCCCATCTGGACGGTGGTGTTGGCGGTGACGTTGACCGTCATGCCGAACATGCCGATCGGGACCATGAGCAGGGAGAACAGCCAGAGGGAGGGGGCGGCCGCGGCCACCAGCTCCAGCCCGCCGAAGGCGACCGCCGCCGCCAGCATCACCCGCATCTTCGCCGTGCCGCGTCTGGCCGCGAGCAGGGCGCCGGCCAGGGAACCGGCCGCCATCAGGGTGTTGAAGAGGCTGTAGGAGCCGGCGCCGGCGTGGAAGACGTCGTCCGCGAAGGCGGAGAGGTAGACCGGGAAGTTGAAGCCGAAGGTGCCGATGAACCCGATGAGGATGATGGTCCAGGTCAGGTCCGGGCGTCCGGCGACGTAGCGCAGGCCCTCTCTGAGCTGGCCCTTCCCCTTCGGGGTGCGGCGCACGACATACAGGTCACGCCCGCGCATGAGCAGCAGGCCGACGAGCGGGGCGACGAAGGACAGGCCGTTGAAGAGGAACGCCCAGCCGGTGCCCACGCCGGTGATCATGAGGCCGGCGACGGCCGGGCCGACGAGGCGGGCGGACTGGAAGTTCGCGGAGTTCAGGCTGACCGCGTTCTGCAGCTGGTCCGGGCCGACCATCTCGGAGACGAAGGACTGGCGGGCCGGGTTGTCGACGACCGTGGCGAGGCCGACGGCGAAGGCGGCGAGGTAGACGTGCCAGACCTGGACGTGGCCGGAGAGGGTCAGCAGGGCCAGCGCGATGCCGGTCAGGGCCATCGAGGTCTGCGTGACGAGGAGGGCGCGCCGCTTGTTGAGGCGGTCGACCAGGACCCCGCCGTAGAGGCCGAAGAGGAGCATCGGCAGGAACTGCAGGGCGGTGGTGACGCCGACGGCGGTCGCAGAGCCGGTGAGGCTGAGGACCAGCCAGTCCTGCGCGATCCGCTGCATCCAGGTGCCTATGTTCGAGACGACCTGGCCGGCGAAGAAGAGCCGGTAGTTCCTGACCCTCAGCGAGCTGAACATCGAGGACTTGCGGGCTGCGGGGGTAGTAGGGGCGGTCGGTGCGGGGGCGGAAGGTGTTCCGGGTCCCGTACTCAAACGGATTCGCCTCCTCCTTCTCTCGGCTGTTACAGGTGTGCGAGCTTCTCCAGGACGGGGGCGGCGGCGCGGAGCTTCGCCCACTCGTCCTCGTCGAGACCGTCGACCAGGCCGGCCAGGAACGCGTTGCGCTTGCGACGGCTCTCTTCGAGCATCGTCTCGGCCTGTTCGGTCTTGGTGACGACCTTCTGGCGCCGGTCCTCGGGGTGCGGCTCCAGCCGGACCAGTCCCTTGGCCTCCAGCAGCGCCACGATGCGGGTCATCGAGGGCGGCTGCACGTGTTCCTTGCGGGCCAGCTCACCGGGGGTGGCCTGGCCGCAGTTGGAAAGGGTGCCCAGCACCGACATCTCGGTGGGGCTCAGTGACTCGTCGACCCTCTGGTGCTTGAGCCGTCGCGAGAGTCGCATCACGGCGGAGCGGAGGGAGTTCACGGCGGCCGCGTCGTCGCCATGGGTAAGGTCCGGCATGTTCTTTAGAGTAACTCATTACTCTTCCTAAAGACCACTCGGACACGCCGATATGCCCGTGACCTCGGCCACTGAACCCCTCCGATCACCCTTCCGGGTGAGTCATCACCGGAAAGTGACGCATCGGGCGCCCGGATGTGGCGCCCTCGTACCCATGGGGACCAGTGTGCTCAGCCTGCGGATAGACGGGGAGCTGCTCGACCGGCTCCGGTGCCACGCCGCGAAAAGGGGAATGAGCGTCCAGGACTACGTGGTCCGGACGCTCATTCGGGACGACTTCGACGAACGGTTCTCGGCCGCCGTCGAGGAGACGGAGAGGTTCTACGGCGACCAGGTCAAGGTCACGTGAGACCCAGCGCCGGCATCAGGTAGTAGAAGGCGAACACCGCCGAGACCACGTACATCGCGACCGGGATCTCGCGGGCCCGGCCGGCGGCCAGGCGCAGCACCACGAAGGTGATGAAGCCCATGCCGATGCCGTTCGTGATCGAGTAGGTGAACGGCATCATCACCATGGTCACGAAGGCCGGGATCGCGAGCGTGTAGTCGGCCCAGTCGATCTCCTTGACCGACCCGGCCAGGATCAGGAAGCCGACCGCGAACAGCGCCGGGGTGGCCGCCTGGGACGGGACCATCGTGGCGACGGGGGTGAGGAACAGCGCCACGGCGAACAGGCCGCCGGTGACGACGTTGGCGAAGCCGGTGCGGGCGCCCTCGCCGACGCCCGCCGTCGACTCGACGAAGCAGGTGGTGGCCGAGGAGGAGCTGGCACCGCCGACCGCGACCGCGACACCGTCGATGAAGAGGACCTTGTTGATGCCCGGCATGTAGCCCTGGGCGTCGGTCAGCTTGGCCTCGTCGCTGACGCCCATGATCGTGCCCATGGCGTCGAAGAAGCAGGACAGCAGGACCGTGAAGACGAAGAGGATGCCGGTCAGCACGCCGACCTTGCCGAACCCGCCGAAGAGGCTGACCTTTCCGAGCAGGCCGAAGTCCGGGGTCGCCACGGGGTTGCCGGGCCAGGTCGGGACGGTCAGGCCCCAGGTGGTCACGTGCGCCACGGCGTTGATGACCAGCGCCAGCACGGTCATCGCGACGATCGAGATCAGGATCGCGCCGGAGACCTTGCGGACGATCAGCGCGAGGGTGAGCAGCACGCCGAGCACGAAGACGAGCACCGGCCAGCCGTTGAGGTGACCGTCGGTGCCGAGCTGGAGCGGGACGGTGGTCTGGGCGACGTCCGGGATGCGGGTGACGAAGCCGGAGTCCACCAGGCCGATCAGCATGATGAACAGGCCGATACCGATCGAGATCGCCTTGCGCAGGCTGTAGGGGACGGCGTTCATCACGCGCTCGCGCAGACCGCTGGCGACCAGCAGCATCACGACGATGCCGGCCAGCACCACCATGCCCATGGCGTCCGGCCAGGACATCCGCGGGGCCAGCTGGAGCGCGACGACGGAGTTGACGCCGAGGCCGGCGGCGAGCGCGATCGGGACGTTGCCGATGACGCCCATGAGCAGCGTCGTGAAGGCCGCGGTGATGACCGTGGCGGTGACCAGCTGACCGTGGTCGAGGTGGTGGCCGTACATGTCCTTCGCACTGCCGAGGATGATCGGGTTCAGCACGATGATGTACGCCATGGCGAAGAACGTGGCGAAGCCGCCGCGCACCTCGCGGGCCAGGGTGCTGCCCCGCTCGGAGATCTTGAAGTAACGATCCAGCGCGCCGTACGCGGGGGTCGCACCCGGCTGTTCGGGGGCGGGGGCCTGAGTGGAAGCCGGGGTCGACATTGGAGGTTCCTACGATCGAAAGTGGTCAAACATAAACGGTTTCAGTATGAACATATGATGCCCAGATCGCTATCTCCGCGCGTAGACCTGGCGAGTGCGTAAGCTGAGCGCCATGGCGAAGTGGACCCCCCAGCACGAGGCACCCGAGCCCCTTGAGGGCCCTGTCGTCCCGACGATCATCGGCGGCACGATCATCTGGTTCGTCCTCTTCCTGGCCCAGCTCCCCTTCTACGGCTGGTACTCCGACCACGGCCACACCTGGTGGATCTGGACCTGCCTGGCCGGCGGCGGCCTCGGCCTGATCGGCGTGTACTACGTGAAGCGACGGGACGCGGCGATCAAGGCACATCGGGCGACGGCCGAGTAGGGACCTCGCCCTCGGACGCCGGACGGGCAGCGCCCCGTGAGGGGCGCTACCGGGTCCCCCCCGGCCGAAGGCTGGGGGAGGAACTGCGCGACCAGCCACGACGGCGCGGCAGTCGGCAGATCGCGGCACTTCCGGCGGAGCGCCCAGGCGTCCTGCTCGAAGCCGGGCAGGACGGGGAGTGCCCCGGCTTTTCAGAGGACCGAGTCGGGCGGGCGGGTGGGCAAAGGCCTCGGCGTCTACAACCTGCGCACGAGTTCGGTCCTCCCCTGGTCGGATCTTCCGGGCACTCGGCAGGTGAACGCGCAAATCCGCACGTACCGTCGAATGCATGCAGCACATCGACGCGGGCGCCGAGCTCGACCCCGTGCATCCCGTACCGCTGCCGGTGCCGCCGGGCCGGGCGGCCGGCCTGACCACCGCCGAGGTCGCGGAACGGGTCGCGCGCGGCCAGGTCAACGACGTACCGGTCCGCAGCAGCCGCTCGTTCGGCGAGATCGTGCGCGCGAACGTCTTCACCCGGTTCAACGCGATCATCGGTGTGCTGTGGCTGATCATGCTGGTCGTCGCGCCGATCCAGGACAGCCTGTTCGGCTTCGTGATCCTCGCCAACACGGGCATCGGCGTCGTGCAGGAGTGGCGGGCGAAGCAGACCCTGGACTCGCTCGCGGTGATCGGCGAGTCGCGGCCGACCGTGCGCCGGGACGGAGCCGCCGTCGAAGTGAGCACGAGCGAGATCGTGCTCGGCGATCTGATCGAGATCGGCCCCGGCGACAAGATCGTCGTGGACGGGGTCTGCGCCGAGGCCGACGGCCTGGAGATCGACGAGTCGCTGCTCACCGGTGAGGCCGACCCGGTCGTCAAACGCCCCGGCGACCAGGTGATGTCGGGCTCCTTCGTAGTGGCCGGCGGCGGCGCGTTCGCGGCGACGAAGGTCGGCCGGGAGGCGTACGCCGCCCAGCTCGCCGAGGAGGCGTCCAGGTTCACGCTCGTCCACTCCGAGCTGCGCACCGGTATCTCGACCATCCTCAAGTACGTGACCTGGATGATGGTCCCGGCCGCGATCGGCCTGGTCGCCACCCAGCTCGTGGTCAAGAACAACGGGCTCAAGGACGCCGTCGCCCGTACCGTCGGCGGCATCGTCCCCATGGTCCCCGAGGGCCTGGTGCTGCTCACCTCCGTCGCCTTCGCGATCGGCGTGATCCGGCTGGGCCGCCAGCAGTGCCTGGTCCAGGAACTCCCCGCGATCGAGGGCCTCGCCCGCATCGACACCGTCTGCCTCGACAAGACCGGCACCCTCACCGAGGGCGGCATGGACGTCACCGAGCTGCGGGCGCTGGACGGCGTCGACGAGACGTACGTACGCAAGGTCCTGGGCTCGCTCGGCGAGTCCGACCCGCGTCCCAACGCCTCCCTCCAGGCGATCATCGACGCCTACCCCGACAGCGAGGACTGGCGGTGCGTGGAGTCGCTGCCCTTCTCCTCCGCCCGCAAGTACAGCGGGGCGACGTTCAGCGAGGGCGACGGGGAGACCAGTACCTGGCTGCTGGGAGCGCCGGATGTGCTGCTGGGCGCCGACGATCCGGCGCTGGCCGAGACCGTGCGCCTCAACGAGCAGGGACTGCGGGTGCTGCTGCTCGCCCGCGCCGGCCGGGACCTCGACGACCCGAAGGTGTCGCAGGGGGCCCGCGCCACCGCGCTGGTGGTCCTGGAGCAGCGGCTCCGCCCGGACGCCGCCGACACCCTCCGCTACTTCGCCGACCAGGACGTCCGCGCCAAGGTCATCTCCGGTGACAACGCGGTGTCGGTGGGTGCGGTGGCGGCCAAGCTCGGCCTCAGCGGTACGACGGTGGACGCGCGCCGGCTGCCGGCCGAGCGGGACGGCATGGCCGAGGCGCTCGACGCGGGCACCGTGTTCGGGCGGGTCACCCCGCAGCAGAAGCGGGACATGGTGGGGGCGTTGCAGTCGCGCGGGCACACGGTCGCGATGACCGGCGACGGCGTGAACGACGTACTCGCCCTCAAGGACGCCGACATCGGGGTCTCGATGGGCTCGGGCTCCGAGGCGACCCGGGCGGTCGCCCAGATCGTGCTGCTGAACAACAGCTTCGCCACGCTGCCCTCGGTGGTGGCCGAGGGGCGGCGGGTGATCGGCAACATCACCCGGGTCGCCACGCTGTTCCTGGTCAAGACGGTGTACTCGGTGCTGCTCGCGGTGCTGGTGGTCTGCTGGCAGGTCGAGTACCCGTTCCTGCCGAGGCACCTGACCCTGCTCTCCACCCTGACCATCGGCATCCCGGCCTTCTTCCTCGCCCTGGCACCGAACAAGGAGCGGGCCCAGCCGCACTTCGTGCGCCGGGTGATGCGCTACTCGATCCCGGGTGGCGTGGTGGCCGGCGTCGCGACCTTCGTGACGTACCTGGTCGCCCGGCACTACTACACGGGGGCGGGGTCCCTGGACGCCGAGACCAGTGCCGCGACCCTGACGCTGTTCCTGATCTCGCTGTGGGTGCTGGCGATCATCGCCCGCCCGTACACGTGGTGGCGGATCGCCCTGGTGGCCGCGATGGGCGTGGCCTTCGTGTTCGTGCTCGCCGTGCCCGCGCTGCAGAGCTTCTTCGCGTTGAAGCTGGTGGGGGTGGCGATGCCGTGGACTGCCGTCGGCGTGGCCGTGGTGGGGTCGGCGGTGCTGGAGCTTCTCTGGAAGTGGGTGGAGCGGAAGTACCCGGTGTGATGCGGTGGCGGGAACTGCGCGGGCCCGGTGGGGGCTGGTCGCGCAGTTCCTCCCCCAGCCTTCGGCCGGGGGGACCCCCAGCGCCCCTTACGGGGCCCTGTCCCTTACGGGGATGCTCTACTGCACGTCGACGTAGTCGCCCGTGGCGTTGACGGCCGGGGTGGTCGAGGTGCCCGCGAAGGAGTAGCGGTAGTAGCCGTCGACCGACGCGGTGGTCGTGGTCTTCAGGGCGCCCGTGGAGGAGGACTTGACGGTCTTCAGCGTGGTGTAGGTGCTGGAGCCCTTCTTGCGGAACTGCAGCTTCACCGACTGGCTGCCGTAGCCGGCGTACTTGCCGGTCTCCCAGTTGGCGCGGGTCAGGGAGCCGGTGACCGTGATGGTCCTGCCCTTCTTGACCGGCTCGGGGGTGGCGTTGACCGTCAGCTTGGACTGGCGCTGGACCAGAACCTTGCCCATGGCGTCCTGGAAGGTCGGGCTGCCGTCCTTGTCGAAGGCGATGCCGCCCTTCTGCCACGTGCCGGCGATGCTGTTGACCAGGTCGGCGCGGCTCACGTTGAGGGTGGCCTTGCAGCTCTGGACGGTGGACGAGGTGTCCGTGCAGGTCGGGTCGGTGTCGGGGGCGACGCCGTACTCCGAGGTCTTGATCGAGGTGCCGTGGTAGATGACCGGGACGGCGTAGAAGTCGCTGGTCTTCAGGCTCGCGGCGTGGGTCACCTTGTAGGTGACCGGGACCTTCACGGTGCCCGTGGCGGGCACGACGATCGCCTTGCCGGCGTTGACCGTCATGTTGGAGAAGGTGATGTCCAGCGTGGTGCTGCCGGCGGCGTGCGCGGCCGGGGCGACGAACGCGGAGAGGGCCAGGGCGCCGGAGACGGCGGCCACGGTGGCACGAATGCGCATGGATTCCCCAGTGGGAACAGTGGGCGCGAGGCCCAAGTGATCTAGGGAGTCTGTTGACTCGGGTGATCAGATCCACGAGGGGTGAGCAAGGTTGTACGAGTGAGACGTAATCCGGCCAGGTTGTTTTTCTTTTGACGGCCGGATTACGTGCCCTTGGGGTTACTCGCGGTGCCGCTACTTCACGTCGACGTAGTCGCCCGTCGCGTTGACCGCCGGGGTGCTGGCGGTACCGGCGAAGGAGAAGCGGTAGTAGCCGTCCTTCGCCGCCTTGGTCGTCGTCTTCAGGGTGCCGGTCGAGGACGTCCTGACGGTCTTCAGCGTGGTGTAGGTGCTGGAGCCCTTCTTGCGGAACTGCAGCCGCACGGACTGGCCGGCGTAGCCGTGGTACTTGCCGTCGTCCCAGTTGGCCCGGGACAGCTTGCCGGTGACCGTGACGGTCTTGCCCTTCCTCACCGGCTCCGGGGCGGCGTTCACGGTCAGCTTCGACAGGCGCTGGAGCCTGGTGGTGGCCAGGTTGTCCTGCTCTGCGTAGCCGATCTTGCTCCAGTCGTCGCCGGTCGGGTCCTGGCCGTTGAGGGCGATCGCGAAACCGAGCGCCTTCCAGGTGGTGGCGTCGGCGTTGGAGAGCTCCTCGTCCGCGTAGACGTCGATGGTGCCCTTGCAGTCGGCGGTGGTGGCCGAGGTGTCCGTGCAGGTCGGCCAGTCGACGCCGAAGAGCTCGTTGGTGGGGTCGAGGGGATTGCCGCGGTAGATCTCGACGTCCATCAGGAAGTCGTCGGCGTGGATGTCGACGTCCGCGCCGTGCGTCACCGTGTAGGTGACGGGGAACGTCCCGTGGGTGGTGGTGCCCGCGACGAGCGGCTTGCCCTTGTTGACCTTCACGGCGGAGAAGGTCAGGTTCAGCGGGTAGGGGTCCCCGGCGTCGTCCGCCGTCGAGGCGGTGTACGCCGACCGGCCGACGGTGCCCTGGTGCTCCTGGACGAGCTTCGCCAGGCCGGAGGGGCTGTACGAGGAACCGCCGCCGGCCTGTGCGGCCGGCACGGCGAGGGCGGAGAGGGCCAGGGCGCCGGAGACGGCGGCCACGGTGACGCGTATACGCATGAGTTCCCCACGTTGAGTTGATCAGCGAGTCTTGCTGACTCGCTGATCAGACTCCGGAGGCCGGGGAACAGTTGTACAGACTTTGAGAGTTGTGCTCGGCCCGTGAAGATCAGTCGAACCAGCGGTCCCGCGCCAGTTCCTCCGTCCGGGACGGGTCCTCCAGGAGGGCCGCCACCTCGAAGCGGCGGGGCCACTGGCCCGCCGCCCAGGCCAGACCGGCCGCCACGCCCTCCAGGGTCGCGGCGTGCAGGACGCCGTCGCCGGTGAGGCGCCAGTCGATCTCGACGCCGTCGACGACCAGTTCCTCGTGCTCGACGTACGTCCGCGGGGTGCGCGGGCCGAGCAGGACGTGCACCGGATCGGGGACGTCGTGCTCGGTGCCCTCCGAGTCGACCGACCCCGTCACCGACTCGCTCAGCCGCCGCACCTGGAACAGCTCGGCCAGCTCGGCGGCCCGGGACGGGCGGACGGGCAGCAGCGGGACACCGGCCGTGAACGGCAGCAGGTCGGGTGAGTCCACGACCACCGCGTCCGCCGCGTCCACGACCTCCACCCGGCCGTCGATCACCGCCCGCAGCTCGTCGGGGAGCGTCACCTGCTCCGGGTCCAGGTCGGCCAGCGCGCCGTACAGCGCGTGGAGTTGGGCGCCGGAGACGGAGCGGTCCGGGTCGGCGAGCCGGTCGAGGAGTTCGGCGGCGCCGCCCGGCTCGTCCAGGAGGGCGGCCACCGAGGTCCGTACGCCCAGCGCCCGCAGCACCTGCTCGTCCTCGAAGCCGGTCGCGTCGGCCTCCTCGTAGAGGCCGCGCAGCAGCGGGTCGCCGCCGGCCGCGAGCAGCCCGGCCGGGCGGCGGCCGTCGAGGACCGGGTGCCCGCGCAGCCACCACGCGGTGTACGGGCGTACGACCTCGTGGGTGCCGTCGGGCAGCAGGATGCGGACCGGCTGGGTGAGGGCGTCGCGCAGCGGCGGCTGGGCGAGCAGGGCGAGGGCCTCGGGCCAGTGGTCCTCGTCGACGAGGTCGAGGTCGCGGACGGCGACGAGCTCGGTGGCGACGGGTGGGACGGGGGTGTCCGGGAAGCGGTCGAGGATGTCCTCGCACCAGACGTCGACGGCGTCGAGCAGGCCCGCGTCGTCGGGTTCCGCGAAGTCGCCCTCGCGGGGCTCCAGTTCGTCCGGGTCGAGGACGACGTCGGTGGCGCGGACGAGCGCGAAGTTCGCGAGCACCCCGCAGGCGGCGAGCGGTCCCTCGCCCCACTTCTCGGCCAGCTCGGCGTCCACCGAGGCCAGTTCGTCCTGCCTGATCACCTGGGCGAACGGGCTGCCGGGGAAGACCAGTTCGCCGGCCGGGGCGGGCTCGCCGTCCTCGTCGGGGAGTGCGAGCGCGCCCAGCCAGGGCTCGTCGCCGGGTTCGAGACCGGCGTCCCGGACCAGCGCGAGCACGGTGTCCGCCAGTTCCTCGGCGTCCAGGGCGTCCTCCTCCCAGAGCGCGCCCCCCTCGTCGTCCAGCGAGGCCGCGACCGCCGCCCGCACCTGCGGGGTGGTGAGGACCGCGCGGGGGCTCGCGGGCAGGGCGCCCAGCTTCTCCAGGAGCGGGTGGGCGGCGTCCTGGTGGGCGACCTTGAGGCCGAGCCGGGCCAGCACCTCGAGGTCGACGGCGGCCGCGTCCGCGGTGGGGAGCAGAACCTGCCGGGGACCGATGGTGGTCCTGCCTCCCGCGAGCGGCACCGGCAGCCCCGAGAGCCGGTCGGGGTCGACGCCGGCGAGGCTGTCGTAGAGCCGCCACCACCAGTCCGGGTCCCTCTCCAGCCCGGCCAGGCGGTCGATGGCGTCGGCGAGCGGCAGCCGGGCGACGGAGAGGGTGCGCAGTTCGACACGGCGTTCGAGACCGGCGGGGAGCAGCGTGGGCAGCACCTCGGCCAGGACCCGGACGGTGTCCGCTCCGGCCCCCTCCACGATCTCGGCGTCGCGCGGCCGCAGCGCCTCCGGGAGGTCGGAGTCGTCGCTCGCCACGGCGGGCGGCAGGAACGCGGTGCGCGGCAGCCGCTCCAGGATCGCCTGGCGCAGCGCGCCGTCCAGTTCGCCCTTGCCGAGCGGGCCGGGCACCAGGTGGATGATCCCCTCCCCCACCGGCCGCCAGTCGGCGAGGAGTTCGGCGTACGCGTCGGCCGCGCGCTGCACCAGGAAGTCGGTGAGCGGGCCGGGGGCGGCGTGCCGGCGGGTGGTGTCGAGGGGGAAGGACGCGATGAGCAGGGCGGGGACCCCGAGGGGCTCGTCGCTGGGGGTGGGTGCGTGCAGGACGGCTGCGGTGCGCGGCCGGTCGGGGGCGCCCTGGCCGTCCGTGGGCACGGCCCAGGTCAGCGACCAGTGCGGCCGCAGCCGCTCCTCGACCGGCCGGTCGGCGAGCAGGTCGGGGGTGAGCGGGCCGTGCGCGGAGACGGTACGCCAGCGGGTGGTGCCCTCCCGCGAGTCCGCCACGACGGTGAGCGCGCCGTCCGTACTGCGGCGCAGGGTGCGGGTGGTGTCGGCGTTCTCGACCACGACCTCCTCGAGGCCGGGGAGGGCGAGGAGCAGGGCGTCGTCCACGGCGTCGAGGAGGCGCTCGGCGAGATCGGCGGCGGCGGTGTCCCGCAGCGGCAGGATCACGACCGTGTCGTACGGGTCGGGGGCGGTGCCCTCGGCGGCGAACGGGAGCCGGAGGAGCGGGACATGACCGTCCCGCCGGCGGATCTCGTCGCCCAGCCCCGGGCTGTTCCTGGCGGTCTCCTCGGCCAGCTCCCGGGCCTCGGCGAGCGACCAGCGGACCCCTCCGTGCCGGCCCACGACCGCGGGTTCGTCGGTCACGGCCAGCACGGCGGCGAACCCGACGCCGAACCGTCCCACCGCCCCCTCGCTGTCCCCCCGCTTCGCGGAGGCGCGCAGGGTGGAGAGGGACTCGACGCCGGCCGCGTCCAGCGGAGCACCGGTGTTGGCGGCGAACAGGACGCCGTCGCGGAGGGTGAGCCGGAACCGTCCGGGCACCCCGGCCCGGGCCGCCGCGTCGGCGGCGTTCTGCGCGAGCTCCACGACGAGCCGGTCCCGGTACCCGCCGAGGACCAGGTCCTCCTCGGCGTTGGCGTCCTCCCGGAACCGGGCGGGGCTGGTGGCCCAGGCGTCGAGGACACCTCGCCGAAGACGAGCGGTCCCGAACGGGTCGGCACCCTCGGCTGCGGGCCGCACGAACTTGCTCACGTTGTCTCTCCTCGTCGACGTGAGCACGAAGGTACCGCCTCACCGGGGAAGCGTCGGCTCGAGGCCGCCGACCGTGACCGGGAGCGACGGGGACGGTTCAGCCGCCGGCTCCGCCGCCGGACGGCAGCCCCGCGGTGATCCTGAAGCCGAGGGTCCGCATCCGGACGCTGTCGGGCGGGACCTCCGGGTTGACGTCGCCCCGGTGCTCGACGCCTCCCCCGGAAGGCGGCGCCGACCAGGCAGTCGCAGAGCCGGAGCAGGCGGACCGGCGGGTCGGTGAGCCGGAGCGGGCGGACCGGGCAGGCGGTGAGCCGGAGCAGGCGGACCGGGCAGGCGGTGAGCCGGAGCAGGCGGACCGGCGGGTCGGTGAGCCGGAGCGGACGGATCGGGCGGGCCGTGAGCCGGAGCGGGGTGTTGATCCCGAGCATGCTGCACGGGATCTCCACGCCGACGGGGGCAGGCCGGGCGAGGGCCGGCTAGGAGTGGCCCAGCTCCGCCGACGTCTCGTCCTCCGTCGTCGGTACCGAACCGGAGTCGGACGCGGGGCGGAGGGGGAAGGGGTCGACTCTGGTCTCGTCGATGACCGGCGGGGCCGGCTGGGGGGTCTTCGGCATGACCGCGGCCTCCGAGTGGCCGCCGCAGCCGTAGGAGAGGGAGACGACCCGGCCGTCGGCCGGGGAGAACTCGTTGGCGCAGACGCCGAAGGCCTGGCCGAGGGAGCCGCCGATGGGGCTGAGGAAGCCGCAGCTCACGCAGGTCGCGGGGGCGGCCTGGGCCATGGGGGTCTTGGCGCCGTACGCCTCCTCCCAGCGGTCGGCCGCGATGTGCAGGCCGTAGCGGGACAGGACCCGGGCGCGGCGCATGCCGAGTTCCTCGGCGACCGAGGCGATCGTGCCGCGGGCGGGGACCGTCGGCAGGTGCGCGGGCGTGCCCGCGGTGACCTCGGCGTCCTCCGCCTCCGCCAGCTCCTCCATCTCCTCGGAGATCGGGGAGTTCGGCTCCGGCTCGTCCTCGCCGGTGTAACCGGGCTCCAGGCGGAGATCCTCGGCCTCGGTCGGCAGCAGGTCGCCGGGACCCATGTCGCCGGGTCGCAGCCGCTCGCTCCACGGCACCCACTCGGGGGCGAGGAGGGCGTCGGGGCCGGGGAGGAGGACCACCTCGTCCAGGGTGACGACCTTGGCGCGGGAGGCACGGGCCACCGTCACCGCCCAGCGCCAGCCGCGGTAGCCCAGCTCCTTGCACTCGAAGAAGTGCGTGACCACGCGATCGCCCTCGGCCACCGCCCCGGCGTGCTCGCCGACCACCCCCGGTGCGGCGGCCTCCTCGGCTGCTCCACGGGCGAGGTCGACGGCCTCGGCGCACAGGCGGTCGGGGGTGCGGCTTCGCGTTGTCGCTGCGCTCACAGGTATCGCTTCTCTCCTACGCCGTCTCACGAGTGCGGTTGCCTCCGGCGGTGGGGCGGACGGAGCGGACCTGTGGGCCGCATCGACGTCCGCGTCCGATCGCGCTCGGGCGCACCTATGCCATCCATTCTGCTTTATGGCTGAGATACGCACGCTACCCCGTCGCCGGTGGTGGGGGACAGTCCGGCGTGCGAGCGGGGAGGGGGAGAGCCGACGGGGTGGGGCGGGGGCCGGTTCCGAGACGGGGCGTGGGTGGGTCTTGGGGTGGGCGCGGGGAGGGCGTTCTTTCTGAGGGCGGGGGCGGCCTTTTTCGGGGTGGTGGCGGGTTGTGGGGTGGGTGCGGGTGGGTGCGGGCTGGTCGCGCAGTTCCTCCCCCGGCCTTCGGCCAGGAGTACCCCCGGCGCCCCCGGCCCCATCCGACTCGCTTGGCCACAAAGTGCACTAGGAACCGCACTCTCAGGGCACTATGAAGCACGTGGCAACCGCGAGGTCACCCCAACGCGCTGTCGGGGTCGGTAGCGGTGCGGGCCGGATGCGCGGTGCCGTCCGCTCGGTCGGGCGTGCCCTGCACCTTCCGGTGACCGGTACCGCCCGCTCCATCCGCAAGGCCACCCACGCGCACGGCGCCGGCGAGTCCGGGCTGGGGAAACTGATCGAGCTGCACGCGGTCAACGGCGCCGGCGACGTCATGATCACCGTTGCTCTCGCCTCCACCGTGTTCTTCTCGGTGCCCACCGACGAGGCCCGCGGCCGCGTCGCCCTCTACCTCGCCATCACCATGGCGCCCTTCACCGTCCTCGCCCCGGTCATCGGCCCCCTGCTCGACCGGCTGCCGCACGGGCGGCGCGCCGCGATGGCCGGTGCGATGCTCGCCCGGGCGCTGCTCGCGCTGATCATCGCGGGCGCGGTGGCCGGCGGCGGCCTTGAGCTGTATCCGGCCGCGCTCGGGGTGCTGGTCGCGTCGAAGGCGTACGGCGTGGTGCGCAGTGCCGTCGTGCCCAGACTCCTGCCGCCCCGGTTCTCGCTGGTGAAGGCCAACTCGCGGGTCACCCTGGCCGGGTTGCTCGCCACCGGGGTGGCCGCCCCGGTCGGGGCCGGGCTGCACGCGATCGGCGACCCGTGGCCGCTCTACGGCGCCTTCGTGATCTTCGTGGCGGGAACCTTTCTCTCCTTCTCGCTGCCGCCCAAGGTGGACTCCGCCAAGGGCGAGGACGTGGCACTGCTCGCCGCCGACGAGGAGCATCTGCACGGCCCGCTCCGGAAGGAGACGCGGCGGCCGGGGCTGCGGACGGTCGGGCCCGCCGTCACCCACGCCCTCGGCGCCAACGCGGCCCTGCGCTGCCTCTCCGGCTTCCTGATCTTCTTCCTGGCGTTCCTGCTCCGCGAGCACCCGCTGACCGGCGAGAGCGCCGCCGTGTCGCTCGGGATAGTGGGGGTCGCGGCGGGCGCGGGCAATGCGCTCGGTACGGCGGTGGGGTCGTGGCTGCGCTCCCGGGCGCCGGAGATCATCATCGTGGCGGCGGTGGCCCTGGTGCTGGGTACGGCGATCGTCGCGGCGCTGTTCTTCGGCGCCTTCCTGGTGGCGGTGCTGGCGGCGACGGCCGGTTTCGGGCAGGCGCTGGCCAAGCTGTCCCTGGACGCGCTGATCCAGCGGGACGTTCCGGAACTGGTGCGCACGTCCGCGTTCGCCCGCTCGGAGACGCTGCTCCAGGTGGCCTGGGTGTTCGGTGGCGCGGTGGGCATCGTGATGCCGCTGAACGGCACCCTGGGGCTGGTGGTGGCCGCCGCGATCGTGGCGGCCGGCTGGCTGGCCACCCTGCGCGGCCTGCTCGGCTCCGCCCGGCACGGCACCCGCAGCCGCCCGCGAGTGGCGTAACGAACCGGGCACGCCGTACCCCACATGGGGAGACGGCCCGGACCGCCCGATAGCCTTCGGCCATGACCACGCTGCACTCCCGCTCGCGACGCCGCCGCGTCGTCGCCGCCGCCGGCGCCGTTTCCGCCGGACTGCTCGTCCTGTCTGCCTGTGACAAGCCGACGCCGATCGCCACGATCACGGTCGGTACGTCCTCGGTCAACTCCGAGGCCACCTGCTACAACGACGGCAAGGCCCTGGACACGGCCTCCCTCACGAAGTGCCTGAAGGACACCGGGATCAAGTCCATCAAGGTGGACCCGGACGACACGGTCCGTTTCGGCGTCGACCCGAAGATCGCGGACAACGGCTGGACGATCCTGATGAACGGTCAGGCGCTGACCGACTCCAGCACCAAGACCTACCGCACCATCCCGGGCAGCGTGTTCTTCAACGCCCAGTACGGCGCCTCCGGCAACTCGACCCTGGTCTCCATCAAGGAGGGCGACAAGTCGGTGCTGGGTCTGTGGTCCTTCAAGCTCAAGAAGGACGCCTGACCACGTCCGCCGCGCGGATCCTCGTAGCCACCGCGGTCCCGGCCGAACGGGACGCGGTGGCACGGGCGTTCCCGGACGGTACGGCGGCGGAGGTACGGCTGCCGGGCGCGACACTGCTGCGCACCACCGCCGGGTACGACCTGCTCGCCGCCGGGGTGGGTCCGGCCCTCGCCGCCGCCGGCACCGCGACCGCCCTCACCGCCGCCGCGCTCGACGGCCGCCCCTACGCACTGGTCGTCTCCGCCGGGATCGCCGGCGGTTTCCAGCCGGAGGCCCCCGTCGGCTCCCTGGTCGTCGCCGACGAGATCACCGTGGCCGATCTGGGCGCCGAGACGGCCGACGGATTCCTCCCGGTCACCGAACTCGGCTTCGGGACCGTCAGCCACCGTCCGTCAAATTCACTCGTACGAGTGACAGCCGAGGTCACCGGAGCCCGCCCGGGAGCGGTACTCACCGTCTCCACGATGACCGGAACGGCCGCCCGCGCGGCCGTACTGCGGAGCCGGCATCCGGGCGCCCTCGCCGAGGCCATGGAGGGCTTCGGCGTCGCCGAGGCGGCCGCCGCGCACGGCGTACCCGTGCTGGAGCTGCGCGCGGTCTCCAACCCCGTCGGCCCCCGCGACCGCGCCGCCTGGCGCATCGGCGACGCCCTGGCCGCCCTGACCGAGGCCTTCGGGAAGCTCGTGCCCGCCCTGGAGAGTTGGAACCAGCATGACCAGTGAGCCCCTGCAGATCGCGTACTCGCCCTGCCCGAACGACACCTTCGTCTTCGACGCCCTCGCCCACGGCCGAGTCCCGGGCGCGCCCGCGCTCGACGTGACCTTCGCGGACATCGACATCACCAACGGCATGGCCGAGCGCGGCGAGTCGGACGCGCTGAAGGTGTCGTACGCCGTCCTGCCGTACGTCCTCGACGAGTACGCCCTGCTGCCCTGCGGGGGTGCGCTGGGGCGGGGCTGCGGGCCGCTGGTGCTGACCCGGGAGGCCGGAGCGGACCTCACCGGCCGTACGGTCGCCGTGCCGAGCGAGAAGTCGACGGCGTACCTGCTGTTCCGCCTCTGGGCCGCGGACACGCTCCCCGGCGGTGTCGGCGAGATCGTGGTCATGCCCTTCCACGAGATCATGCCGGCCGTACGCGACGGGAAGGTCGACGCGGGGCTCGTGATCCACGAGGCGCGCTTCACCTACCAGAACTACGGCCTGCACAAGCTCGCGGACATGGGCGAGCACTGGGAGAACACGACGGGCCTGCCGATCCCGCTGGGCGCGATCATCGCGAAGCGCTCGCTGGGCGCCGAGGCGCTCACCCGCCTCGCCGACTCGATCCGTACGTCCGTCCACGCGGCCTGGGACGATCCCGAGGCCTCCCGGCCGTATGTCATGGCGCACGCCCAGGAGATGGACCCGGCCGTCGCCGACCAGCACATCGGGCTCTACGTCAACGAGTTCACCTCGGAACTCGGCGAGGACGGTTACGCGGCGGTGCGCGGACTGCTCACCCGCGCGGCGGCCGAGGGACTCGTCCCGCCCCTCGGCCCGCACGCACTCGATTTCCCCTGAAAAAAAGCACGGGACTTACCCGCTTCCGAGAGGCATATGCCGCTGCGCGGTCGCCCGGCTTCCCGGCTACACGTCCAGCTGGTCCGCGACCGCGCGCAGCAGCCCGGCGATCTTCGCGCCGGCGGCCTTGTCCGGGTAACGGCCGCGCTCCAGCATCGGCGTGATGTTTTCGAGCAGGGTCGTCAGGTCCTGCACGATCGAGGCCAGCTCGTCCGGCTTCTTGCGCTGGGCGGCGGCGACCGACGGGGTGGGGTCGAGCAGGACCACGGACAACGCCTGGTCACCGCGCTGACCGGCGACGACACCGAACTCCACGCGCTGGCCCGGCTTGAGAGCGTCGACCCCGTCGGGGAGAACCGAGGAATGGACGAAGACGTCACCGCCGTCGTCACGGGAGAGAAAGCCGAAGCCCTTCTCGCTGTTGAACCACTTGACCTTGCCGGTAGGCACGTCTGTCCTCGTCCTCGTATCTCGTCGGAAACTGCTCGGAAAACTTCTGAATGCAACAGCTCTGGAACGGGCCTTGATAGCACTCGGGCGGGTCGACCACGACCCGCCGGTACCAAGGCTAATGGTCTTCGGGCGCGTGACAAGACGTCGCCCGGTTGTTCCTTCGGGCAGGGAACTACCCTGGTCGAGTGCGTGACAAAACCCAAGCGAATTCCGCCGGGCCCGGTGACCGACTGGTCCGTGCCGGAGCCGTGGTCTTCTTCATCGGTACGGTGGCCACACTCGTCACCGTGATACCGCTGTTCCTCGGTGCGAAGCCTTTTCCGACGTACATGTACCTGCTGAGCATGCTCATGGGCGTCGGCTTCCTGGTCGCGGCCGCCGGAGTGCTCCAGTCGGTCGCGGCAGGCCGCCGTCAGGCGCGGGAGGCGTCCTCCCGGTAACCGTCCTCCTGGTAGCGGGCCAGCCAGCCGGGCAGCTCGGTGAGGTCGGCGAGCACCACGTCGGCACCGGCCGCGCGCAGCTCCTCGGCGTCACAGGGCCCGGTGGCCACCGCCACCGACAGGGCTCCCGCCTTGCGTGCCCCGCGTACGTCTCCGACGTGGTCGCCGACGTACGCGCCCGCGGCGTGCTCGCGCAGCGCCACCGCCTTCTGCTCGGCCCACAGGTCGCCCACGACCGCGTCGGGGACTATGCCGAGGTGGCTGAGGTGCAGCTTCGCGTTGGGCTCGTACTTGGCGGTGACCACCACGCTCTTGCCGCCGGCCGCCCGCACCGCCGCGATCGCCTCCCGCGCACCCGGCATCGCGGGCGTCGCCGCGATGGCGATCTCCGGATACATCGCCCGGTACAGCCCACTCATCTCCGCGATCCGCTCGGCCGGGAACCAGTGCACCAGCTCCTCCGCGAGCGGCGGCCCCAACCTGGTCACCGCCAGATCGGCATCGATGAACGTCCCGGTCCGCTCGGCGAGCGCCACGTAGGTGGCGTGGATGCCGGGCCGGGAGTCGATGAGCGTCATGTCGAGATCGAAGCCGACGGTGAGGGGGCGAGAAGTCATATGGGTCATTGTGCAGGGTGGAGGGTGACTGTGGGTGGGGGGCTGGGGTGGGCAGGAAGCGCTTGCGCGGGTGGGGGCTGGGGCCGGGGTGGGGACGCTCACCGGCGCTGGCCGGGTGCCGCCCGCGCCCACCCGTGCCGCCCCAGCGGCACGACTGCCCGCGGCTGGGAGGCTGTGACGCTGCCCTCGGCTGTGAGCTGTGACAGACGCGCGGCTGGGGAGAAGCGGTGGCGGGAGCGCCCCGTAAGGGGCGCGGGGAACTGCGCGACCAGCCACGAACCACCCGCAGCCGCCCGACAACCGACCGCCCCACCCCCTACGGCGTCGGCCTCCCCCTACCGCGCCGGCCTACCCCTACCGCGCCCTCTGTGACCGCCACGCCACATACACGGCCGAGGCCAGCGCAGCGCCCCGTACCACCCACGGCCACGTCTCCCCCACCGCACCGCTCATCTGCCCCTGGGCGATCGGCGCGCCCCAGCGCCCTGCGCTGCGCCCCCACAGCCACACCAGCCCGGCCGCGACGGACAGTCCCGGTACCCACATCACCGCCAGCTTCGTCTCCGCGGGGGTGAGCCGCCGGGAGCCGTAGGCGATGGCCCAGCCGAGGACGAGCGCGAACCAGTTGCCGAGGACCGCGCCCACCACGAGCGCGGCGGCGGCGAGCAGCAGGAGGGGGTTGCTCCAGCCGGTGGCAGGGCGGGGGACGACACGGATCCGGCGCCGTCCGGACGGTGCGGCCTCCTCCACCACCGGTGCCTTCTCCGGCTCGCCCGGCTCGCCCGGCTCGTCCGGCGGCTCCGCCTTCCGCAGGCTCGGCCTGCTGAGCAGCTCGGGAATCTCCACCCCGCCGACGAACCCGGGCACCCCGTCGCCGTCCCCGAACGGGCTGCTGTCCACCCGCCACCAGTCCGGCGGCGCCGTCGCCCCGCCGCCGTCCGGCTCCGCGGGCCGCGGGCGCGGTACCACGCGCCGCAGGTCCTCGGCCGGTGAAGAAGGCTCAGCGTCCCGCTGGACGGGGACCGTGCCCGGCGGCGGTTGCGTTGCCCTCGCCGACGTCGTACCCGTACCGCCCGCCGCCTCGACGACCTCGTCGGGCGTGCCCAGCCGGTCCAGGATGCGCCGTACCGCGGCCGGGCTGTCGACGGTCGCCTTCGCCCGCTGCCGGTCGATGTCGTTGCGCAGCCCGGAGACCAGCCGCATCCGCTCGGCCGACGACAACTGGCGCTGGTGCGCGATGTCCCCGACGCGGCTCAGATACTCGTAGACGACCTGATCGCTCTCGATACCCACGAAGTCCCCTCCGGGGCCGGTGCGTTGCCCTGGACGACTTGGATTACCCCGTCGGGACGACGGTAGCGCAGGCCACGGCTCATGCCGGCCGGCACACCAGCGGGTAGCGGGTCTCCGAGCAGGGGCGGTTGCCGTACTCCCGCAGGATGTCCTTGCCGCCCTGGTCGGTGAGGTAGCGCAGGAAGGCGGCGGCGATGGAGCCGGCGGGCGGTTCGCCGTACGTGTAGGCGTACTCGGTCTGCCAGTACGGGTACGTCCCCTGCTCGACGCCGACCAGGGTGGGCGGCATGCCGTCGATCTCCAGCTTGACCAGGTTGCCGGACGGCACGCTGCTGACCTCGCTGTAGCCGAGGCCGCCGGGATCCCTGCTCACGGCCTGCAGCAGGTTGTCGGTGCCGGTGACCTCGCAGACGCCGTACCGGTCGTCGTCCAGGGCCGTGCAGTCGGCGACCTTCGCCGACGGCACGGGCTTGTTCCCGAGGACCCGCTGTTCGAGGGCGTTGCGGGTGCCGGATCCCACGTTGCGGTTGATCAGGTGGATGGGGAGTTCGGGGTTGCCGCCCACCTGGGACCAGTGCGTGATCTTCCCCGCGTAGATGTCGCGGACCTGCTGGAGGGAGAGGGTTCTGACGTGCGCGTCCTCGTTCACGACGAGGGTGAACAGGGTGTAGACCACCGGCCGGGGCAGCAGTTGGGGGTGTTTGCCCTGCGACGGCCCGTCGGAGAAGGCGATGTGGTTGCCGAGCCCGTCGTCGCCCTTGATCCCGGCGTCCGTACCCGCCTGTTCCAGCCTGGTGACGCCGTCCGTGCTGTTCACGAACGTGCCGTCGCCGATGGGGATCCGCGCGCCCTTGGCCGAGCACAGCTTGGTGTACTCCTGCGCGGCCGCCGTGACCGCGGGCGCGAAAGCGGTGGAGCCGGACAGGTGGAGCGTGCCGCCGACGCAGTCCAGCGGGGCGGGCTTGGCGGGGAAGAACAGGGTGAGGCTCGCCTGGACGAGGACCGCAGCCGCCAGCAGGACCAGACCGCCCACGGCCGGCCGGGAGGCGAAGGTGTGGCTCTCGGTGTGAGCCAGCTTGAGCCGGGCCAGCCAGCGGACCCAGGCGAAGGAGTGGTCCATGCCCCCGGTCACGGCGGCCTGGAACTCCGGCGGCGGGAAGGGCGCGTGCTCGCTGCCGCCCCGCCGCTCCAGGACCGCGAGGATCTTGTAGTGGGCGCCGGGGTTCAGCGTCACCTTGGGCAGCCGGATGACGCCGACGCCGTCCTCCCAGTCCTTTCCGAAGCCGTCGGTCTCCTGGGTCCGGCCGTCGCGGGTGGTGACGAAGAAGTGCCGGAGGGTGGGCTGGCTGAGTTCGGTCACCGCCATGCCGACGACCCGGCGGTCCCGGAACAGCACCCGGATGCCGGTCTTGTCGTCGGGCGGGGTCAGGTAGTCACCGGAGACGATCTCCCGCCAGCCGGCGTTCTCGATCCGCACCAGCACGAACGAGGGTTCCACCAGTTCGTGGCCGTCGTCCCGCATCCGCGCGAGCACATCGGCGCTCGGCGCGTGCGCGGTGTCCGTGGCCAGGGTGTCCATCTGGAGGCGGTAGCCGAGCCGCTTGCGGCGGATGACGACGAACTCCCAGAAGAACGCGAGCACCGGGATCACGACGCTGAAGATCGCGACGACGTTGTTGAAGTTGAGTTCGACGCCGAGCGTTCGCACGACCGCATCCCCCGAATCGCCGTGTCACACCGCGTGGTTGACATCGCGCGGTGGTCAGGGAGCCCAGGGTGACGACCGGGTGCCGAGGGGTGCCAGCGGTGCCGCGATCCTCCCGCTGAAATTCATTCGCCGGACATCTGCGCAACGTCCTGTTCGCCGGGTGGCTGCCCTTTACACAGAAACGGCCGTGGGACAGGTGATCCCGGTGCCCGCCCCGCACCCGCTACCGTGGGTCGGATGAGCAACCCGGCCACCCCGCCGCGTTCCCTCGCGGAGGCGCTCCGGGCCAGGGACGACGCCTCCCTGGCCGTACTCCTGCGTGCCCGCCCCGACCTCGTCACCCCCGTCCCCACCGACCTGACCCAGCTGGCCACCCGGGCCGGCACCCGCGCCTCGGTGCTGCGCGCCCTGGAACGCCTTGACCGCTTCGCCCTGCAGACCGCGGAGGCGCTGGCGGTGGCCGGCGACCCGGCGTCGTACCAGGAACTGCTGGGCCTGATGGCCGGGGACGGCGGGGACGGCCGGGACCCGGCCGTCGCGGGCGAGCTGCCGCGGGCCGTCGCCGCGCTCCGCGACCAGGCGCTGGTGTGGGGCGGCGACGACCGGCTGCGGCTGGTGCGGACCGCCCGGGAAGTGCTCGCCCCGTCCCCGCAGCACCCGTCGCCGACCGGTCTCGGCCCGACCGTGCGGGAAGCCACCTCGGGGATGTCGCCGGGCCGGATCCAGGAGATCGTGGCCGCCGCCGGGCTGCCCTCCACGCACGACTCGGTCTCCGCGGTGGACGCGCTCACCAAGCTGTTCGGGCACCGCAAGAAGATGGCGAAGCTGCTCGCCGCCGCGCCCGCCGAGTCCCGCGAGGTCCTGTCCCGGCTGGTCTGGGGACCGCCGTACGGGCAGATCACCCCCGAGCCGGCCGCCCATCTGCGCTGGCTCCTCGACCGCGGCCTGCTGCTGCCGACCGCGCCAGGCACCGTGGTCCTGCCCCGCGAGGTCGCCCTGCACCTGCGCGAGGGCCGCGCCCACCGCCAACCGGAGCCCGTGCCGCCGCCCGTCGAGCCGGCCGCCGCCCACCGTCCACAGGTTGTGGACGCGACCGCCGCCGGGCAGGCGTACACCGCGCTCGCGACCGTCGAGGAGCTGCTGAAGGACTGGGACGAGGGCGGCCCGGCCGTGCTGCGGGCGGGCGGCCTGAGCGTCCGGGACCTCAAGCGGACCGCCGTCGCCCTCGACGTGCCCGAGCCGGTCGCCGCGTTCTGGGTCGAGCTGGCCTACGCGGCCGGGCTGCTCGCCTCCGACGGCGAGGCCGACGAACGCTACGCGGCCACCCCCGCCTACGACGAGTGGCTGGACCGGCCGCCCGCCGAACGCTGGGCCCAGCTGGCCGAGGCCTGGCTCACCGCGACCCGCACCTCCGGCCTGGTCGGCGGCCGGGACGCCAAGGACCGCGCCCTGTCCGCGCTCGGCCCCGGCCTCGACCGCTCCGCCGCCCCCGAGGTACGGCACCGGGTGCTGTCCCTCCTCGCCGCGCTCCCGGAGGGCGCCGCCCCCGCCACCGACTCGGTGCTGGCGCGGCTGCGCTGGGAACGCCCGCTGCGCGGCCCCCAGCAGCACGGCGACGACCTGCGCACCCGGCTGGCCCGCTGGACGCTGTCCGAGGCCGAACTGCTGGGCGTGACCGGGCGCGGGGCACTGTCGGCGCACGGCCGCGCGCTCCTCGGCGCACCGGCCGCGGAGAAGCCGCCCGGCGGGCAGGCGGCCCAGCCGCCCGGCCCGGGCGACAAGCTCCCGGTACGCCATCACCACCTCGCCCCCGCCCTCGAACCTCTCTCCCCGCCCGAGCAGGCCGTCGCCACCGCCACCGCGGGCCGGCTGCTCGCCCCGCTGCTCCCCGAGCCCCTCGACCACGTCCTGCTCCAGGCCGACCTGACCGCGGTCGCCCCGGGCCCGCTGCGCCGTCCGCTGGCCGACGCGCTGGGCGTCCTCGCCGACGTCGAGTCGAAGGGGGGCGCCACGGTCTACCGCTTCACGCCCGCCTCCGTCCGCCGCGCCCTGGACGCCGGCCAGACCGCCGCCGACCTGCACGCCTTCCTCACCACGCACTCCCGGACACCGGTCCCGCAGCCGCTCGCCTACCTGATCGACGACGTGGCCCGCAGGCACGGACACCTGCGGGTGGGCGCGGCCTCGGCGTACGTCCGCTGCGACGACGACACCGTCCTCAACGAGATCATGGCCGACAAGCGGGCCTCGGGCCTGCGCCTGCGCCGCCTGGCCCCGACGGTCCTCGCCACCCAGGCCGACCCGGCCGCCCTCCTGGACGGCCTGCGCGCGATGGGCTACGCGCCCGCCGCCGAGTCCGCCGAGGGCGACGTCCTGATCACCCGCGCCCACGCGCACCGGACCCCGCCGCGCACGGCCCCCGAGCCGGTACCGGAGGGCCCGCCGCCACCGGACCCCACGCTCCTCGCGGCGGCGATCCGCGCGATCCGCGCGGGCGACCTCGCCGCCACCACCCCGCGCAAGTCCGCGGGTGCCGCCGTCAAGGGCGGCGAACTCCCGCGCACCACCGCCGCCGAGACCCTCGCCACCATGCAGGCCGCCGTCCTCACCGGCGACACCCTCTGGATCGGCTACGTCAACGCCGAGGGCACGGCCAGCCAGCGCGTCATCGCCCCCATCCGCGTGGAGGGCGGCTTCGTCACGGCGTACGACCACACGGCCGACGAGGTGCGCACGTATCCCTTGCACCGGGTGACGGGCGTGGCCGAACTGGCGGAGGACTGACACGCGCCGTTGAAGAGGCCACGACGGGCCGTCGTTCGGCTGCGGCGCCGTGGGGGCCGGTCGCGCAGTTCCCCGCGCCCCTATCGGGGCGTTGCGCCCCCGCTAGCAGTCCCGTACCGGCGCCGGTGCCGCGGCCGCGACGGGCCGTCGTTCGGCTGCGGCGCCGTGGGGGCCGGTCGCGCAGTTCCCCGCGCCCCTATCGGGGCGTTGCGCCCCCGCTAGCAGTCCCGTACCGGCGCCGGTGCCGCGGCCGCGC
>NZ_JBVJNZ010000002.1:522477-704756 GCF_055583445.1 Streptomyces sp. NPDC104761
ACGGGCCGTCGTTCGGCTGCGGCGCCGTGGGGGCCGGTCGCGCAGTTCCTCCCCCAGCCTTCGGCCGGGGGTACCCCCAGCGCCCCTTTCGGGGCGTTGCGCCCCCGCTAGCAGTCCCGTACCGGGGCCCCGGTCGGCAGGGCGAAGTGGGTGCGGGCCGCAGCTCGCAGGGCGGCGGACGTCATCCCTTGCTCGAGCCGAGCGGCGGCGTGGTGGCTGAAGTGGTGTTCCAACCACTCGGCGCTGTCGTCCTCCGGCGCCCGTTCCTCGGAGACGACGCGATAGCCACCGTTGGCCGGGTCCCTCTCCAGCCGCACCACCTCCGGTGTCTCCGCACCGCCGCACAGCACCAGCGCACCCGCGCGCTCCCCGTACTCCTCGCACAGCGTGTTGATGCCGGCCCGTACCCGGCCCCCGCTCGCCTCCAGGTCCAGCGCCTCCGCCCGGCAGAACCACCGCGATCTGAGAGCGGGCTCGCTCTCCCCCGCCCCGGTCCCGGCGGACTGCGTCACGAGCCGCGCCTCGATCGCGGGACGCACCTGCGCCCACAGGCCGGCGTCGACCGCGCTCGACCCGCGCGCCCACACCCCGGCCGCCACCAGCACCACCACGGCCCCCGCGCCGGTACCCCAGATGCGTACGGACGTCACCCCAGCCTCCCCACCGAGCCGCGCCCATCCGTGGCTCCCTCGGACATGACACCCGAAACGGACCCAAGGTTGCGCCGGACGATCAGACGCCTGCTGAAGCCGATCGCGGGCGGTGCAGGTTCTGTCGAACGGCGACGGTGATCGCTCGTCCATGAGGCACACTGGAACTTTGGTCCATGACGAAAGGGTGCAGCGCGTGAACGGTCCGTTGATCGTCCAGTCGGACAAGACCCTGCTCCTGGAGGTCGACCACGAGCGGGCCGACGACTGCCGCCGGGCGATCGCGCCCTTCGCCGAGCTGGAGCGGGCGCCGGAGCACATCCACACCTACCGGGTGACCCCGCTGGGCCTGTGGAACGCGCGGGCGGCCGGGCACGACGCCGAGCAGGTCGTGGACGCGCTCGTCGAGTACAGCCGCTATCCGGTGCCGCACGCGCTGCTGGTCGACATCGCCGAGACGATGGACCGGTACGGGCGGCTGACGCTGAGCAAGCACCCGGCGCACGGACTGGTGCTCACCACCACCGACCGGCCGGTCCTGGAGGAGATCCTGCGCTCCAAGCGGATCACCCCGCTGGTCGGCGCCCGGATCGACCCCGACACCGTCGCCGTGCACCCCTCCGAGCGCGGGCAGATCAAGCAGACCCTGCTGAAGCTGGGCTGGCCCGCCGAGGACCTCGCCGGATACGTGGACGGGGAGGCGCACCCCATCGAGCTCGCCGAGGACGGCTGGGCGCTGCGGCCCTACCAGAAGCAGGCCGTGGAGAACTTCTGGCACGGCGGGAGCGGTGTCGTCGTCCTCCCCTGCGGGGCCGGGAAGACCCTGGTCGGGGCCGGGTCCATGGCGCAGGCGAAGTCGACCACGCTGATCCTGGTGACGAACACCGTCTCCGCCCGGCAGTGGAAGCACGAGCTGGTGAAGCGGACGAGCCTCACCGAGGACGAGATCGGCGAGTACAGCGGGACCCGGAAGGAGATCCGGCCCGTCACGATCGCCACCTACCAGGTCCTCACGACCAGGCGGAAGGGCGTCTACCCGCACCTGGAACTCTTCGACTCCCGTGACTGGGGTCTGATCGTCTACGACGAGGTCCATCTGCTGCCGGCTCCTGTCTTCAAGTTCACCGCCGATCTGCAGGCGCGCCGGCGGCTGGGGCTGACGGCCACCCTCGTGCGCGAGGACGGCCGGGAATCGGACGTGTTCTCCCTCATCGGGCCCAAGCGGTTCGACGCTCCGTGGAAGGAGATCGAGGCGCAGGGCTACATCGCACCCGCCGACTGCGTGGAGGTGCGGGTGAACCTGACGGACTCGGAGCGGCTGGCGTACGCCACCGCCGAGACCGAGGAGAAGTACCGCTTCTGTGCGACCACCGCGACCAAGCGGAAGGTCACGGAGGCGATCGTGAAGCGCTTCGCCGGGCAGCAGATCCTCGTCATCGGCCAGTACATCGACCAGCTCGACGAACTGGGCGAGCACCTGAACGCCCCGGTCATCAAGGGCGAGACCTCCAACGCCCAGCGCGAGAAGCTCTTCGACGCCTTCCGCGAGGGCGAGATCAGCGTGCTGGTCGTCTCGAAGGTCGCCAACTTCTCCATCGACCTGCCGGAGGCGACGGTCGCCATCCAGGTGTCGGGCACCTTCGGGTCGAGGCAGGAGGAGGCCCAGCGGCTGGGACGGGTGCTGCGTCCCAAGGCCGACGGCCACCAGGCCCACTTCTACTCCGTCGTCGCCCGCGACACGATCGACCAGGACTTCGCCGCCCACCGGCAGCGGTTCCTGGCGGAGCAGGGGTACGCCTACCGGATCATGGACGCGGACGAGCTGCTGGCGGAGAGCTGAGAGCCGTCCGGCAGGGCGCCGCCGGGCCGCCTGTCCGCCAGGCTGCCGCTCCGCCGCCGTAGAGCGAGTGCGGCCCCCGCCAGCAGCGCCAGCCCCAGGAGGGGGTAGGGCGCCGCGCACGCCTGCTGCCACCACGGCAGGTGCAGGTCCAGGTCGCCCTGGTGGGGCACCAGCCACATCGCGCGGGACGTGAACAGCAGTGCCGCCGTGGCCGCGAGGAGTGTGCGGCCCTCGGCCAGCAGGACCGCCAGCAACGGGACGCACCACACCCAGTGGTGGGACCAGCTGATCGGGCAGACCAGCAGGGCCGTGAACGCGGTGAGCAGGATTCCCCAGCGGTCGCAGCCGTGGACGCGGCGGGCGCGGGCCGCCAGGAACAGGCCCGTCGCCGCCATCGTCGCCGCCGGAAGCATCCAGGCCAGGCCCGGTGCCGCCGAGCCCGTCGCCCTGGCCACCAGGCCCTGGAGCGACTGGTTGTCGACGATCCAGGCCTTGCCGACCCGGCCGGTCTCGAACAGGCGTCGTGTCCAGAAGTCCACGGTGGCCGCGGGCAGGAGAAGGGCGCCGAGCAGGGCCGTACCAGCGAAGGACGCCGTCGCGGTGGCTGCCTCCTTTCTGCGTGCGGTTAGGAACAGGTAGGCGATGAAGATCGCCGGGGTGAGTTTGACGCCCGCCGCGATGCCCAGGGCCAGGCCCTTGCCGCGGGCGCCGGGCGGGCGGCTGAGGTCCCAGAGGACCAGGCAGGTGATCGCCAGGTTGACCTGCCCGAAGAGCAGTGTCTGGAAGACCGGCTCCAGCCAGAGCGCCAGTGCGGTCGCCGCGCACAGCAGCGGAAGGGGTGCGGTGCGGCCGGCCAGGCGGGCGGAGAGGGCGATGAGCCAGGCGAGCAGGAGCGCGTTGCCCGCGAGGAACAGGGCCTTCAGGGCCGGGACGGGGATCCAGGCCGCCGGGGCGAACAGGACCGCCGCGAAGGGCGGATACGTCGCCGGCAGCCGCCACTCGGTGACGGTGAAGCCGTACAGGTCACCGCCGTGGACCACGGCTTCGCCCTCGGCCCGGTAGACCAGCAGGTCGGCCATCGGAGCGCGGAGCAGGATGCAGAGGGCGGCGAAGGAGCAGACGGAGACCGTCAGTAAGGAGAGGGACAGGAGGAGGGGGAGGGAGGCGGGCGGGGCAGGGGGTGACGTCACCGTCCGGTTCGGCACGGGGGCGACCCTATGCCGTCACTTGCGGCGTATGCCTGCTTCCTCGCCGTATTCACCGAGTATCGCGACGCTGAACGCCGCGCTGACGAAGACCTTGACGGCTCGCAGGGCGTCGCCCAGGCGGTGGTGTGGCTGGGGAACTCCGTCGAGGGCTGTGGCGCCCGGGGGGCGGCTGGGGGCTGGGTGGATGGTTGCTGCGCTCATGTCTCCATGGTGGAACTTCGGGCCTCGGAACGGCATCGGTCCACGGGTCCAATTTCCGGCACCCTCCGGTCCACCCCCCGACGGACCCCACCCCCGACCCCGGCCCCACCCTCCGGGTGACGCTCCCCCTAGGGGACGGCGCACGGACAGCCCGAAGACGGCCCGCCCCGGATAATCCATTGGCCTCCCCCGCCCCCACCTCACTACAATCTCCGCTCTTGCCCGCCTCCTCCCGGAGTGCCGCCGCCCGGACGGAAACCGGTCGGCTGATCGCCACCTGTGCGCCACCCACACCTGAGCGCCATCGACTCGCAGGCCTTCGGAGGCACCCCCTTGTCCACGCCCGCCCACGACCCGCTAGCGGACGCTCTCTCCGACCCCCACCCCGACCCCCTCTCCCGCGAACGGTCGCACCTCGCCGAGTCGCGCGCCGCCCTGCGCGCCATGCGCGAGGACGTCGAGTCGCTGGACATCAGCGACGTCACCGCGAACTGGGTCAACGCCGAGGTCCTCGCCCGCCAGATGGAGGAGCGCATCAAGGCGCTCGCCGACCTCAGCGACACTCCGCTCTTCTTCGGCCGCCTCGACTACCTGCACGCCCCCGGCGCCGACCAGGCGGAAGGCGCGTACGGCGAGCGCTTTTACATCGGGCGCCGGCACGTGCACGACCACGACGGCGACCCGATGGTGATCGACTGGCGGGCGCCGGTCTCGCAGCCGTTCTACCGGGCCTCCAAGAAGGACCCGATGGACGTCGCGCTGCGCCGCCGCTTCGGGTACACCCGCGGCGACATCACGGCGTACGAGGACGAGCACCTCTCCGACCCGGCCGAGGCCGCCCGCACCAGCAAGCTGCTCCAGCAGGAGATCGAGCGCCCGCGCGTCGGCCCGATGCGCGACATCGTGGCGACCATCCAGCCCGAGCAGGACGAGATCGTGCGCAGCGGGCTCGGTGGAACGGTGTGTGTGCAGGGTGGCCCGGGAACCGGGAAGACGGCCGTCGGCCTGCACCGGGTCGCGTACCTCCTCTACGCCCACCGGGAGCGGCTCGCCCGCACCGGCACCCTGGTCATCGGGCCGAACCGCTCCTTCCTGCACTACATCGAGCAGGTGCTGCCCGCGCTGGGCGAGCTGACCGTGCGGCAGGCGACGGTGGACGACCTGGTGGCCCACGTCGAGCTGAAGGGGACCGACGACGCCCCCGCCGCGATCATCAAGGGCGACGCCCGGATGGCGGAGGTCCTGCGCAGGGCCGTGTACGCGCACGTCACGCCGCCCACCGAACCGGTCGTGGTGGTGCGCGGCTCCCGGCGCTGGCGGGTCCCGGCGTACGAGCTGGCGGACATCGTCCAGGAGTTGCTGGACCGGGACATCCGGTACGGCGCCGCGCGCGAGGCCCTGCCGCAGCGCATCGCGCACGCCGTGCTGGTCCAGATGGAACGCTCGGGAGAGGCGCCCGACGACCGCGTGCAGGACTCGGTGGCCCGCAACGCGGCCGTGAAGGCGGCCGTCAAGCAGATCTGGCCACCGGTCGATCCGGCGAAGCTCGTGCTGCGCCTGCTCACGGACGCGGACTTCCTCGCGGAGCACGCCGCCGGGATCCTCGACGAGGACGAACAGAAGACGATCCTGTGGGCGAAGCCGGTGCGCAGCGTCAGGGCGGCCAAGTGGTCGGCCGCGGACGCGGTGCTGATCGACGAGACGACGGACCTCGTGCAGCGTACGCACTCGCTCGGCCATGTCGTCCTGGACGAGGCACAGGACCTCTCCCCCATGCAGTACCGCGCGGTCGGCCGCCGGTGCACCACCGGCTCGGCGACCGTCCTCGGCGACCTCGCGCAGGGCACCACGCCGTGGGCGACGCGGAGCTGGGCCGAGGCGCTGGCCCACCTCGGCAAGGCCGACGGGGTCGTCGAGGAACTGACGGCGGGTTTCCGCGTCCCGACCGACGTCATCACCTACGCCTCCCGGCTCCTCCCGCACATCGCGCCGGGCCTCACCCCCGTGGCATCGGTCCGTGAGAACCCCGGGTTCTTCCAGGTCCGCGCAACGCAGGGCACCACCGACGTGGTCGCCGCCTGCGAGGAGTTGCTGGGCAACGAAGGTTCGACGGGCCTGATCGCGGCGGACGCGCGCGTGCCCGAGCTCGCGGCGGCGCTGACGGCGGCCGGCATCGGCCATCTCGCCCCCGGCGAGGAGACCACGGCCGAGACCCGCCTCACCCTGGTCCCGGCGTCCCTGGCCAAGGGCCTGGAGTACGACTACGTGGTCCTCGACGAGCCCCAGGCCGTGGTCGACGGCGAACCGGACGAACGCACCGGTCTGCGCCGCCTGTACGTGGCCCTGACCCGGGCGGTGTCGGGCCTGATCGTGACGCATGCGGCCCCCCTGCCGCCGCAGCTGACCTGAGCCGACCGGCCTCCCACCCCTTCCCCGGCGGCGGCTAGAGCGCCTCCGGCAGCGCCTTCAGCACGGCGTCCAGCAGCCCGGGGAAGCGGGCGTCCAGGTCGGCGCGGCGCAACTGGACGTACCGGTTGCGGCCGACCGCGCGGGTCGAGGTGATCCCGGCCTCGCGCATGATCTTCATGTGGTGCGAGACGGTCGACTTGTGCAGATGCCCGACGCCCAGCGCGTCGGGCGCACAGCTGAACTGCTCACCACCCGCGTACTTCTTCAGCAGCATCAGCCGCACCGGGTCGCCGAGCGCGTGCAACACCCGCCCCGTCCAGCACCCGGCGCCAGGACCGCACCGCCGCCTCCGACACCGCCCCGTCCCAGCCCGCCGGCCGGGCCGCGCCGCCGATGTGGAAAGCGTCGATGTCCGCCGCCAGGAGCTCGGGCACGTGGTCGAGCCGCAGGCCGCCGCCGACCAGGAGCGTCTGCTCGTACCCCGGCTCGCCGCGCCGTCCCGCCTCGGCGAGCAGTCGGGGCAGCCCCTCGTCCACGCCCTCCGCGGCTCCCGCCGTGAGGTAGGTGTCGAGGCCCGGCAGGTCGGCGAGCTGCTTGCGCAGGGCGTCCCGGTCCGCGGCCCGGTCGATGGCCCGGTGGAAGGTCCAGCGGCAGCCGTCCAGCCCGGCCACCACCCGCTCCACCGTGTCCAGGTCCACCCCGCCCTCCGGGTCCAGGAACCCGAACACGAACTGGTCGGCCCCGGCCGCCCGCAGCTCTCCGGCCACCCCCACCAGACGGTCGGCGTCGCCGGCGGCGAACCCGTCCGCCAGCCGCAGCATCACGCGCAGGTCGATGTCGACGGCGGCCCGGATCGCGGCGAAGGTCCGGGGCGACGGGGTGAGCCCGTCGGCCGCCATGTCGGTGACCAGTTCGAGGCGGTCCGCGCCTCCGGCCTGGGCGGCGACCGCGTCCTCGGCGTCGAGGGCGATCACCTCCAGGACTGCACGCGTGCTCATAGGGCCCCTTCCGTGGTGTTCCCCGTGCACTCCGGGTACCTCTCCCGAGAGGTCTAGTCCGGAGGTCTAGTCCAATCCAGGGTACGCGGGGAACACCGGTGGCCGCGAGACCGCCCCCGTCACACAGGGTCCGTATTCAGCCGTAGAGGTTCAGCCGTAGACGTTCAGCCGTAGAGGTTCAGCCGTAGAGGTTCAGCTCTGCCTCCTCCGCTCCCATCAGCTCGTACGACGCCCCGTCCGGCGACCGCCCGGTGTACAGCCGTACGAGCGTCGCCGCGTCCCCCATGAAGCGGGCCGGGGTCCGGGTCCCGCTGGTCTCGCCCAGGTGCAGCGGGTCGTCCACGTCGTCCAGGTCGGCCTGGAGCCGCAGGTGCCCGCGCACCCGGGTCACCCGGGTCAGCAGCGAGAGCGCGTGGGGCAGGCCCGCGCCCGTGTAGGCGCCGGGTTCGCCGAGCGTGTCGCGGACGTCACCGGCGTGCACCCACTCGCCGAAGGCGACCGGGTCGAGGCGCCCGTCCGCCCGCCCCGCGATGACGTCGCCGGCCTCGGTCATCCCGCGCTCCAGCTCGTCGAGGACCCGGGAGTTCGTCCAGTCGGCGCGCTCGGCGATGTCCCGGTCGTTCGACTCGGGCGAGAACACCCCGGGCTCGAAGCGGCCCTCGACCACCCGGATCAGCGCGGCCGAACAGTGGGCGAGCACGTCCCGGACCGTCCACCCCGGACAGGCGGCGGTCGGCAGCGCGAAGTCCGCGTCCGGCCGGGAGCGCAGGAGCGGGATGAGCGCGTCGCGCTCGACGGTGAGGAGGCGGCCGGGGAGGAGGGGGTCGCGTGTGTCGTCAGCAGCAGTCATGACTCCCACGCTAGGGGGATGTCGGTGGCGGGCGGGAGAATGGGCGCATGGACGATCTCCAGGAAAGGGATCTGCGCTCCCGCTGGCTCAGCGCCTTCCTCAGGGCGCGGGACGACGACTCCTGTGCGCCCTCCCCGTACCGGTACGCCGACGAACTGCTCCGCCGCTGGCAGGAGCCCCAGCGTCGGTACCACACGGTCGCCCACCTCGTCGCGGTCCTCGACCGCATCGACGTACTGGAGGAGTACGCGGACGATCCGGACCTGGTCAGGCTCGCCGCCTGGTTCCACGACGCCGTGTACCTGCCGGACCGGTCGACGAACGAGGAGCGCTCGGCACGCCTCGCCGAACGCGCCCTCCCCGAGGCCGGGCTCCCGGCGAGACAGACCGCCGAGGTCGCCCGCCTGGTCCGGCTCACCGTCACCCACGACCCGGCCCCCGGCGACCGCAACGGCGAGGTGCTGTGCGACGCCGACCTCGCGATCCTCGCCGCCCCGCCCTCCGCGTACGCCGCCTACACCGCCGAGGTGCGCGAGGAGTACCACTTCGTCCCGAACGACGCCTTCCGCGCGGGCCGTTCCGCGATCCTGCGCCAACTCCTCGACCTGCCCCAGCTGTTCAGAACGCCGTACGGCCGCACCGAGTGGGAGCCGACCGCCCGCTACAACCTCGCCGCGGAGCTGGAAATGCTGTCGACCGCGGAGGATCCGGCGTCCTAGGGTGCGGCCCATGCGTGCAATGGGCGGGGATCAGGTGGAAGAGGCCGTCGCCGGCTGTGTGGCCGCACTGCGGCCCGCGGTGACGAGGGACTGGACGGAGGTGACGGCCGGCAGGCTGGACTGGAACTGCCACGAGACGGCGGTCCATGTCGCCGACGACCTCGTCGCGTACGCCGCGAACCTGGCCGGGCGCGCCCAGGACGCGTACGTTCCCTTCGAGCTCAGGCTCGACGACGGGACCGACAACTCCGGCCTGCTGCACGTGATCGAGACGACCGGCGCCCTGCTCGCCGCCACCGTCCGCACGACCCCCCGCGATGTCCGCGCCTTCCACCCCTACCCGTTCCGCAGCGCGGACCGCGCGGGCTTCGCCGCTATGGGCGTCGCCGAAGTCCTGCTCCACACCCACGACATCGCACTGGGCCTCGGGCTCCCCTACCGGCCCTCCGAAGAGCTCGCCGAGTCCGTCCTGGCCTGGCTGTTCCCGCATGTCCAGCCGGGCCCCGCCGCCTGGCCGACCCTCCTGTGGGCCACCGGCCGCGGCGAGCTGCCCGGCCGGGCCCCGGTCACCGAATGGCGCTGGCGCAACAATCTGGTCATCCCGGCCGAGCGCCTGGACCTCGTCGGCATCCGCCCTGCCGAAGCCCGTGACCTGCGCCTCGGCGGCGACGGCGGCTTCGAGTGGGTCGAGGGCGGCCCCTACGAGGGCACCCGGGAAGCCGCCGGCTTCCTCCTCAAGGCGTACGAAGGGGGCGTCCACCGGCCGGAGTTCGGCGTCTTCGTCCTGGTCCGCCGTGCGGACGGCCGGGCGATCGGCGGCATGGGCTTCCACTCCGCCCCGGACGAGGACGGCCGGGTGGAGATCGGCTACGACCTGACCGAGGCCGCCCGCGGCAACGGCTACGCGACGGAGGCGCTCCGCGCCCTGGCCGGCTGGGCCCTGGCCCGCGACGACGTGCGCTCCCTGTTCGCCGCCATCGAGTCGGCCAACACCCCTTCCCAGGCGGTCGTCACGCGCGCCGGGTTCGTCAAGGTGAGCGAGGACGAGGAGCGGCTGGCCTTCGCGCTGCGGGCGCAGTAGGGGCCGAAGGGGCGGTTACCGGCGGGGCACGTCGCTCTTGCGCCGGCGCAGCCCCGCCCCGTGCAGCAGCCGTACCACCTCGCGGCTGCTGACCTCCACGGCGCCGGCCCGGACCGCGTCCGGGTAGCGGTGCGAGGGGATGTCGTAGTGGTCGCGCTCGAAGGCGCGCCGCAGCACGCCCATGTCCTCGGCGAAGGCGTGCAGTTCGGCATACGAGACGTCGCTGACCAGGTGGGACCACATCCGGCCGTGGCCCGGCCAGTTGGGCGGATCGATGTACACCGTCATGAGAACTCCGTCATGAGAACTCCGTCATGAGAACTCCGTCATGAGAACTCCGTCACGAGGAGGGCATCCCGCCGCCCAGGGAACCGCCCAGTGAGCCGACCGAGGCGACCTTCACGCCTGCCTTGTGGCACACCCAGTGCGGGTTCGGGCCGAGTTCGGGTTCGACGTCCAGCGCGTGCGGGTCGCCTGAGCCGCACACCGGGCACAGCGGCCAGCGGCCGTACCGCTCCAGCAGCGCGTCCTGTACGTCCTGGGCCACCAGCCCCGCCACGTACGCCACACCCTCCGGCCACTGCTCCACCCACCAGCGGCGCTGTACGACGGAGTCCTCGACCAGCGAGACCACGTCCGCCTCGGCGACCTCGCCCGCGACCAGGTCGGCGAGCACGAGGGCGCGGGCTGCGTGCAGCGCCTGTTCCAAGGGGCTTACGGGGTCCATGGTCCTATTGTGCGCGGTCTTGACCGAGTACCCGAACCGAAAATATCTTTCAAGCGTGACCGAGAACGTGAAGGAAATTTTCGGAGGCCACGGAAACGGCCCCGGGGGCGGCCCCAGAGGCGGCCGTGGAAACAGCCATGGCGGCGGCGGTACGCCCCCGGCTCCCGCCGCGCTGGCGGCCAAGGTGCGGACCCTTGCGCCCTCCATGACCCGCTCCATGCAGCGCGTCGCCGAGGCCGTCGCGAGCGACCCCGCCGGCTGCGCCGCCCTCACGGTCACCGGGCTCGCGGAGCTGACCGGCACCAGCGAGGCGACCGTCGTCCGCACCGCCCGGCTGCTCGGTTACCCCGGCTATCGCGACCTTCGGCTCGCCCTCGCCGGGCTCGCCGCCCAGCAGCAGTCGGGGCGGGCGCCCGCCATCACCACCGACATCGCCGTCGACGACCCGATCGCCGACGTCGTCGCGAAACTCGCCTACGACGAGCAGCAGACCCTCGCGGACACGGCGGCCGGCCTCGACACGGTGCAGCTGGGGGCCGCCGTCAGCGCGCTCGCCGGGGCGCGGCGGACCGATGTGTACGGCATCGGGGCGTCGGGGCTGGTCGCCCAGGACCTCACGCAGAAGCTGCTGCGGATAGGGCTGATAGCGCACGCCCACAGCGATCCGCATCTGGCGGTCACCAACGCGGTGCAGTTGCGGGCCGGGGACGTGGCGATAGCGATCACGCACTCCGGGGCGACCGGCGATGTCATAGAGCCGTTGCGGGTGGCGTTCGAACGGGGGGCGACGACCGTCGCGATCACCGGGCGGCCGGGGTCGTCGGTGACGCAGTACGCCGACCATGTGCTGACCACGTCGACGGCGCGGGAGAGCGAGCTGCGGCCGGCGGCGATGTCGTCGCGGACCGGGCAGTTGCTGGTGGTGGACTGTCTGTTCGTGGGGGTGGCGCAGCGGACGTACGAGGCGGCGGCGCCGGCGTTGGCGGCGTCGTACGAGGCGCTGGCCCACCGGCATCGGAATGTGCCTCGATAGACCGTAGGGCTTGGTCATTGTGGGAGCGTGCCGGTTCGTCGTGGCCTGTCGCGCCCGCGCGGCGGAGCCGCACATCGACACAGCCCCGCGCCCCTGAGTTGGTGCACTCGTCCGCGTTGAGAAAGAGCCGTATCGAATGACCACCGAACACCGCTCCCTTCGCAGCGAGCTGGAAACGCTCACCACCGAGGCCTTCCGGCCGGAGCTCGCCGAGATCGACACGCTGCCCACCCTCGACATCGCGCGGCTCATGAACGGCGAGGACGCCGGGGTGCCCGCCGCCGTGGCTCTGCGGCTGCCGCAGATCTCGGCGGCCATCGACGGCATCGCCGCCCGGATGGCCCAGGGCGGACGGCTGGTCTACGCCGGGGCCGGGACCGCCGGGCGGCTCGGGATCCTGGACGCCTCGGAGTGTCCGCCGACCTTCAACACCCGGCCCGGTCAGGTGGTCGGGGTCATCGCGGGCGGGCCGGCGGCCATGGTGACGTCCGTGGAAGGGGCCGAGGACTCGGCGGAGCTGGCCCGCACGGACCTCGACGCGCTCGGCATCGGCCCCGCCGACTCCGTCGTCGGCGTCTCCGCCTCCGGCCGCACGCCCTACGCCGTCGGCGCCGTCGAGCATGCCCGCGCCCTCGGCGCCCTGACCGTCGGCCTCTCCTGCAACGCGGGCAGCGCGCTCGCGGCCGCCGCCGAGCACGGGATCGAGGTCGTCGTCGGCCCCGAACTGCTCACCGGCTCCACCCGGCTCAAGGCCGGCACCGCCCAGAAGCTCGTCCTCAACATGCTGTCGACGATCACGATGATCCGGCTCGGCAAGACCTACGGGAACCTGATGGTCGACGTCCGCGCCTCGAACGAGAAGCTGAGGGCCCGTTCGCGGCGGATCGTGGCGCTCGCCACGGGTGCGCCGGACGCCGAGATCGAGGCGGCCCTCACCGCCACCGCGGGCGAGGTCAAGCCCGCCGTCCTGGTGATCCTGGCCGGGGTCGACGGGCCCACCGCCGCCCGCCTTCTGGAGGAGTCCGGCGGCCATCTGCGCGCGGCGCTCACCGCGACGGGCGGCTGACGCGCACCCTCGGGGGGTGCAGAGATCGTCGTACGACACCGCCGCCGCGCTGCTGCCCCTGGTCGGCGGCCCCGGGAACGTCACCTCCGTCGCCCACTGCATGACCCGGCTGCGGCTGGGCATCGCCGCCCGGGAGCGGGTCGACGCGGAGGCGGTGCGGGCGGTGCCCGGGGTGCTGGGGGTGGTGACCGACGGGGACACCCTCCAGGTGGTGATCGGCCCGGGTGCGGTGGTGGCGGTGACCGCCGAGTTCGAAAGGCTGCTCGACGCCGCCGCGACGGCCCATCGCGCGCCGGACGACGACCGGCCGGGCGACTTCGGCTCGGGCGGCCCCCTGCCGGGCGGCCCGGCTCCGGACGGCCTCGGCGCCCCGAAGGGGCGCGGGGAACTGCGCGAGCACCCACGACGCACCCGCACCCGAGGCCGTCGGCCCGATCACGACGCCGCGGCCCTCGCGTCGGACCTCCCATCGGACCTCGCGTCGGACCTCGCCGCCCGTGGCGCCGAACTGAAAGCCGCCCGCGCCCGGCGCAACGCGACGCCCGTCAAAACGGCCCTGCGCCGCATCGCCGACGTCTTCGTGCCGCTCATCCCCGCCCTGATCGGCTGCGGAGTCCTCGCCGGCCTGGGCGGGCTGCTCGTGAACGCGGGCTGGCTGCCCTGGCTGACCCCCGCCCTCGCCGCCGTCGCCTCCGGCTTCATGGCGCTGATCAGCGTCTTCGTCGGCTACAACACGGCGAAGGTGTTCGGCGGGACGCCCGTGCTCGGGGGCGCGGTCGCGGCGGTCGTCGTCTATCCGGGCGTCGCGAAGGTGACGGCCTTCGGGGTGGCGCTCGCGCCCGGCCAGGGCGGGGTCCTCGGGGCCCTGGCGGCGGCGCTGCTCGCGGTCGGTGTCGAGAGGTGGTGCCGGGGGCGCGTCCCGGACGCCCTCGACGTGCTCCTCACCCCCACGGTCACCGTCCTCGTCGCGGGCCTCGCCACCCTCTACGGCCTCATGTACGCGGCCGGTCTCGTCTCCTCCGCCATCGGCACCGCGGCCAACTGGCTGCTCGCCACCACCGGACCGCTCGCGGGCCTGGTCCTCGGCGGTCTCTTCCTCCCCCTCGTCATGCTGGGCCTGCACCAGGCCCTGATCCCCATCCACACCACCCTCATCCAGCAGCAGGGCTACACCGTCCTGCTCCCGCTCCTCGCCATGGCGGGCGCCGGCCAGGTGGGCGCGGCCCTCGCCGTCTACGCCCGCCTCCGCCACGACACGCAGCTCCGTACGACGATCAGGTCGGCGCTCCCGGCCGGCCTGCTGGGCGTAGGCGAGCCCCTCATCTACGGCGTCTCGCTCCCCCTCGGCCGCCCCTTCCTCACCGCCTGCGCGGGCGGGGCGGCGGGCGGCGCCTTCGTCGGGTTCTTCGCGGTCCTCGGCGACCGGGTGGGCGCCACCGCCATCGGCCCCTCGGGCTGGGCCCTGTTCCCCCTCCTCACGGGGAACAGGGGCCCGGCCCTGGCGGCGGCGATCTACGCGGGCGGCCTGCTGACCGGCTACGCCGTGGGCTTCCTGGCGACGTACCTCGCCTTCAGCGGTACAGGCAACCCGCGTCCGGGTGACCCGTCACCGCGGCGATCCGGGTGACGAAGTCACCGGCGCCCGAGTGGCGGCGTCCGCGAGGATCGCCCGGAGCCGTGCCATACATTCGGCGACGAAGGCGGGGAAGGTCCGCCAGTAGTAGGCGACTCCGGCGACCCCGACGGCGATCGCCCAGGCACGGGCCCGTGTCCAGGTCGGATCGTCGATGCCCATGGCGTCCCAGTAGGCCTGCCGGGCGTCCTGCGGCAGGTCCCAGAGCACGGAGTGCTCGGCGTCCGGATGGCCGACCGAGAGAGACCCGAAGTCGATGACCGTGTGCAGCCTGCCCTGCCGGACCAGGAGGTTGGTGGGCTTGAGGTCGCCGTGCAGCCACACCTGCGGCCCCCGGGGCTCGGGCAGCGCGAGCGCCGCCCGCCACAGCCGCTCCAGGGTCTCGACATCGAGTTCGTCCCCGGCGACCTCACGGCATTCCTCGACAGACGTACCGACCCAGCTGGCACAATCCCGCAGGCTGCCGCCGCGATACCAGCTCAGGTCGTCCGCGCGCGCCGCCCCCATGAGGCCGATGCCGTGCAGCTCCCGCACGACGGCCGCCAGGTCGGCACCGAAGGCGGCCCAGTCCCGGACGGTGTCCGGACCGGCCTCGTCACCGTCGATCCACCGGTAGACGGACCAGTGGGCCGGGTAGGCGCCTGTGGGCATCCCGCCGTGGACGGGCTCGGGAACGGGGCACGAAAGGGAGGGCGCCAGGCGCGGCAGCCACTCCTGCTCCTTCCGCAGAGCCCGGCCCTTCTCCACGGTCCGGGGCAGACGCACCAGCAGGTCGTCGCCCAGCCGGTACATGGTGTTCTCCGTACCCGCTCCGACACGCGACAGAGGCAGAGCGGCCCACTCCGGGCGCTGCGCCGCCAACAGGTCCCGAATCAGCGTCTCGTCGACCGGCACCTCGTCCTCATGAAGACTCACGCCGACAGTCTCGCTTCCGGGCGGCGCCCGGAGCCAACGACATTTTCCTCAACCCGGCAGCCGCGCGGTCGTGTTCGCCCGCCGCACCTGCGCCCGAAGCACGTCCTGCGGTGACGCCGGCTGCAGCGATCCGGGCGGGCAGTCCCACTCCCGCCCACCCGCCACGGGCCGCAGCTGCACCCTTCCGCCGACGTGCCCTTTGACCTCACCGATCCGCCCGTCCCGTACGTCCGTCACATACGTCCCGAGCGGCGGCCGTTCCCCCCGGACCACCGACGCCAGCCGCTCCGCGACCCGCACGTTGCACCGCCCCAGCTCCACCAGGGCGAACGGCTCGTCGCCGGCCCCGGTCACCGGGTCGACGCACAACGACGGCAACACGACACCGACACCCCGCAGGGCCGACCGCAACGTCTCCACGACTTCTTCGGTGGTCCGCAGCACCATTCCCTACCTCCACGCTGAGTTTCCGGTTCGCGACACAGCGTGGCGGACACGGCTCTAACCTGGCTAGATGCCACATCCCAACAAACATGGGGGTTGCCCATGGCGGCACCGAAGGACCTCGACCCGTCGTCGTCGCCGCGCGCGCTGCTGGGAGCGGAGTTGCGCCATGCGCGGGAGCGGAAGGGGCTGAGTCAGGCGGAGTTGGGCCGAATGCTGTTCGTGAGCGGGTCGTTCATCGGACAGTTGGAGGCGGGGACGCGTCGGATGTTGCCGGACATCGCACGCATGCTGGACGAGGTCCTCGAAACTGAGGGCTTCTTCTCGCGGAACTGCAAGGCGGCTGCCACCACCCTGAAATATCAGGAGCACTTCGAGGTGGTGGCGGAAGCCGAGGCTCAGGCGACGACGATCAGGCAGTACGCGCCGCTGCTGATTCCTGGACTGCTCCAGACGCCCGCATACGGACGGGCCGTCGACCGCGCTTGGGACCCGACCACGCCGGAGGAGACCATCAGGGAGTGGGTGGACGGCCGGTTGGCTCGAGCCCGTCTCCTAGAGCATCCAACAAAGCCGGTGTTGTGGGCGGTGCTTGAGGAAGCATCGTTGCGCCGGGTGTGCGGCAGCCGAGCCATCATGTCGGAGGCGCTGTCTCACGTGGCCGGTCTGGCCTACCGGGGCCGAGTCATCGTGCAGGTGCTGCCGTTCGACGCAGGCGCGCATGCGGCGATGCAGGGTGCCCTGAAACTTTTGGAGTTCGCCGACTCACCCACGCTCGCCTACTCCGAGGGCGTGCGTCACGGACGGCTGGAAGACGACCCGGCGACCGTCGCTCAACTGAGGTTCGTGTTTGACCTCCTCGTTGCCTCCGCGCTTTCGCAGGAAAGGTCCCTGGCTCTGATCAAGGCGTTGGCGGAGGATTACGCCCATGAGGAACTTCCCTGACTACGACCTGAGCGCGGCCGTGTGGCACAAGTCAACGTACAGCGGCGGCGATGACAACTGCCTCGAAGCAGCCCTTGGCGATTTCACCCTCATCCCCGTCCGCGACTCCAAGAATCCCCTCGGTCCGAAGCTCGTGTTCCGGGCGGCGGCCTGGTCGGCCTTCGTGGAGGACGTGAAGGGGACAGCCCGCTGATGTCAGTGACGTCTGCGATGGTGGCGTTACGGAGATCGACAGGCCGGAGGGGACGCGGCGGCTCGATGCCGGGGCCGACCCGGGGAGGTGGGGTGTCGGCGGCTCACGGCCCCTGCACCGCGCGGCGGTGGACGCGCCTCCGCCCCGCCGACGCCCGAGCGGTCATCGGCCCCCCGGACCACTGGGTCGAGCTGCCCGAGCGCGACTACTGGGCGATGTGAGAGAGGTCCCGAGGCTCAAGCGCCCAGCTCCGAGCCCTCTTTTCGCGGAATGGGTGGAGGGCCTCAACCCACCCTCCCACCCTGCGAGTTGACGGCACGCGTTCGGTTTGCCACACACAGTCACGATCGTCTAGCGTGCCCGCATAACGAACAGAACAGCCCCCGTCAGGCGCTACCAACACCTGCGGGGGCTTGACCAACGAGATCGGAACAAGCGATCCCCATGGCTGACACCCAGCTTAGTGCTGCCCCCTCGCCCGTGCACGCCACCCCGCACCCCATGGCCAACCCCGGGTACGGAAAGCGCTCCACGCCCGGCCAACACCGGCGCTCCAACAACGACTTCGTTCACCTCCCACCCCGTGAAGCCGCCATCGCCGCGTACGTCGACCGGCTTCCCGACGGCGCCGACATCTCCGTGAAGACGCTGGCCAAGCAACTCCCGTACGGTCAGTGCGCGCTCCGCACCGCCCTCAACAAGCTCCAGCAGGCAGGGCACTTGCGGCGGGGCCGGGAACATCTGGCCGACTCGGGGAGCTGTCGCTGGATCACCCGATCGTGGTGGTCCCGTACCGCACGCGACGATGACTGGTGGGCGGCGTTCACGCGAGGCGCCGCACCGGAGCCGGAACAGCCACCGGACACGCCCCGCGACCGCCCCACCCGCAGCCGCGCCCACATCCTCCTCGCCGCCCTCGGCCGTACGGCACCCGCCCTCTCCCTCTCCCAGGCCGACTGCGCCGCCCTCGCCCCGCTGCTCACGGAGTGGTTCGCCCGCGGCGCCACCGACGAGTACGCACTCCTGGCCCTGACCAGCGGCCTCCCCTCCCCCGTCCACCACCCGGCCGCCCTGCTCCGCAAACGCCTCACCGACAAGCTCCCGCCCGAGTTGGTGCGGCCACCCACTCACCCGCCCCTCCGCATCCTGGAGTGCGCGAAGTGCGGGACACCGGGTCGCCCAGAGGTCCTGCCGGGCGGTATCTGCGGCGCGTGCCGTGGCGAACGCGCCCCCAACAGCCCCCACACGCCCCTGTCACCTTCCGAGGTCCGGTCCCGCGTCGCGGAGATCCGTGGCGCGATGAACGAGCGACGAGAGAGGACACCCGCATGACGGCTGCTCCACACACACTGCACGCACCCGCAGGTGGTGCTCAAAGTCGGCCGCACCACCTGACAGCGTTCCGGCCGCTCCGGAGGTGTTGTCAGCCCCCTGTGCAACCCTGGACCCCATGAACCACTCCCAGCTCACCACCCTGGGCCGGGCCCTTCGTCTGCTCGGTGAGCACGGGGAGGGCCTGACCGGCGAGACCACCGACGCCAAGCTGCACGAGGTGAAGGACGACCTCCGGCGCGCTCTGGACCTGCTGGAGGAGAGCGTCAGCAGTGCCGCGCCCACCACCCGGTGTGCCGAGCATCCGCAGGGGCCCGTGGACGAGAGCGCCCCCGATCTGTGCCTGCTGTGCGAGACGCGGCGGCGGGCCGCACGGCGGTCGGAGTTCGCGGGTGGGCCCCGGCCCGTGCCGGAGGAGGCCGCCGGGCCCGCCATGTCCCGGTACGGCGTGCGCGCCGACCGGCCGCAGCCGCAGCAGCGCTGGCTGCCCGAGGCGTGGAACGGCCGGGAGTGGGAGCTGTGCGGCACCCCCCGGCGCGACCGGCGGGAGGCCGAGCTGTATCTCGCCGCCCAGCGGCGCGGCTCCCGGCCGGCCATGGCCTACCGCCTGGTCCACGAGTTCACCGACTACGAGGTGCTCCGGGTCTGGGGCACTCCCGTGCACGTCGACATCGAACCACTCGGCAACCTCTGAGCAGGCCCCGCGACAGCGCCTCGTCAGGGGCGGGGCGAACCGCGCGACAGCCACGACGCCCCCGCAGCCGAGAGGCAATGCAGCCACTGGCACCATCCCCGATTCTCTGACTAAAGTCAGAGAATGACTGAGGCGCAGGCGCAGATCGACCAGGTACGGCGGTTCAACCGGACCGTCACCGAACGCGTGGGAGTGCTCCACGACCGCTACCTGGGCCGCGACCGGCCGATCGGCGAGGCCCGGCTGCTCTGGGAGATCGGCGGGCAGGGGCAGGACGTGCGGCGGCTGCGGGAGCGGCTCGGGCTCGACTCCGGGTACGTGAGCCGGCTGCTGCGGTCCCTGGAGGCGGACGGCCTGGTGGCGGTGGAGCCGCAGCCCCAGGACAGGCGGGTGCGCACTGTGCGGCTGACCGAGAAGGGCCGGGCGGAGCGCGCCCTGCTCGACGAACGAAGCGACGAACTGGCCGGTTCGATGCTCCAGCCGCTCAACGCCCGACAGCGTGCCCGGCTGGTCGCGGCCATGGCCGAGGTCGACCGGCTGCTGACCGCCGGGACGGTCACCCTGGACGTCATCGACCCCGACCATCCCGACGCGCGGCACTGCCTGCTGGCCTACTTCGCCGAGTTGCAGGAGCGCTTCGACACCGGCTTCGATCCCGCGCGCAGCCTGCTGCCCGACGCGGGCGAACTCCGGCCGCCGCGCGGCCTGTTCCTGGTCGCCCGGCTGCACGGCGAACCCGTCGGCTGTGCCGGGGTGAAGCTGCCGTCCGGGGCTCCGGCGGAGATCAAGCGCATGTGGGTCGCGCCCCAGGCCCGCCGGCTCGGCCTCGCCCGCCGGTTCCTGACCGAGCTGGAGGCACAGGCCGCCGGGCACGGCTACGACACCCTGCGCCTGGACACCAACAAGACGCTCAGCTCCGCGATCAACCTGTACCACTCCTACGGCTTCCAGGAGGTGCCCGCCTTCAACGACGAGCCGTACGCCCACCACTGGTTCGAGAAGCGGATCACCGCGGCGCCGTCGGTGCCGCCATCCAGGCACTGAACGCCCGAATCCTTTGTGCCGGGGCGGCCGCCCGGGTACCTGTGCGGGGACACGCACACGGAAGGGGTTCGGCGCAATGAGGATCGATCTGACGGGGCGCACGGCACTGGTCACCGGCTCCACGCAGGGCATCGGCGCGGCGATCGCCGTCGGCCTTGCGCGGGCCGGGGCGCGGGTGGGGGTGAACGGCCGGGACGCGAAGCGCGTCGAGGAGAGCGTGGCCCGGCTGGCGGAGCAGGCGCCGGGGGCCGACCTCGTACCGGTCGCCGCGGACGTGACCGGCGAGGAGGGAGCCCGGCGGGTGGCGGAGGCGCTGCCCCAGGTGGACATCCTCGTCAACAACCTGGGGATCTTCGGCGCCGAGGACCCGCTGCGGATCACCGACGACGAGTGGCGGCGCTACTTCGAGGTGAACGTCCTGGCCGCGGTGCGGCTGACCCGCCTCTTCCTGCCGGGCATGACCGAACGCGGCTGGGGGCGCGTCCAGTACATCGCCAGCGACTCGGCGGTCGTCATCCCCGCGGAGATGATCCACTACGGCATGTCGAAGACCGCGCTGCTCGCCGTGGGCCGCGGCTTCGCCAAGCAGGCCGCCGGTACCGGCGTCACGGTGAACTCCGTGATCGCCGGCCCCACCCACACCAGGGGCGTCGAGGACTTCGTCTACGAGCTCGTCGACCGCGACTTGCCCTGGGACGAGGCCCAGCGCGTCTTCATGCGCGAGCACCGGCCGCAGTCACTGCTGCAGCGCCTGATCGAGCCGGAGGAGATCGCCCACATGGTCGTCTACCTCAGCTCCGAGCAGGCCTCGGCCACCACCGGTGGCGCCCTGCGGGTGGACGGCGGCTACGTCGACGCCATCCTGCCGTGACCGGCCGGGCCGCGCGGCTTACCAGCCAGGCCTGGCCGGCCGGGCCTGGCCCCGCCGCGGTCAGCCGAGCAGCGGTGACGGGCCGAACTCGTACCCCTCCCACAGCCGCCTGCTCGTCTCCTCCGGGTACGCCGTCACGGTCGGTGCGGTGTCCAGGACCTGGGTGGTGCGGGCCTCGGTGTCGAACGCCGGCCAGCCCGGGTCGCCCGTCGCCGCGAAGGACGTCCACGCGGCGCGGAAGCGGGCGGAGAGGGCCCTTGCCTCGGGGGTGACGCCGGCGTCGGCCCAGAGCAGGTTGGCCAGGTCCGCCTCGAACGTGCCGAACAGGAGCGGGATGTCCAGGCCGTGGCAGGCGCCGAGGAGGCCGCCGTTGCCCGGGGCGCCCCAGGTCAGCTCGTAGAGGTGGGCCCGGCCGCCGCCCGCGGTCTGTGCCTCCGCCAGGCGCAGGGACGGTATGGCGAACAGCCAGTCGGTCTGGACCCGTTCGTACAGCTCGCTCGGCGAGGCGTCGGGGTGGGCGGCGCGGTAGGCGTGGTCGCCCGCCGCGCCGCCCGGTGCGAACAGGCGCAGGGCGCCGGTCGCCTGCTCCTCCGTGATCTTGCCGTACATCCCGCTCATGACGAGGAACAGGCGGAACTCGTCGCGGTTGTGGCCGACGAGGAGGTCCACGTCGCGGGCGGAGCCGGCGGCCAGTGCCTGCCAGGGGGTGGTGGGGAGCACCTCGCCGTCGACCACCGGGGAGAACGGGGTGACCGTCGGCGCGATCTGGCCCCAGCGGTCCACGTACTGGGGCATCTTGGCGCCGAGCGCCTGCCCGGCCTCGGTCAGCCGGCGCGGATCGGTCGTCGCCAGGTCGGCCGCCGTGGGGCGCAGGCCGGCCTCGGCGGCGAGGGCCCTGCCGATGTCCTCGGCCAGGTCGAGGGAGAAGAACGTGCCGGGGACGCTCTGGGCGATCGCCCGCCGGAACAGCCCACGCGCCCTGTCCATCGCCAGCAGGGACGCCACCGACCCGCCGCCCGCCGACTCGCCGAAGACGGTGACCTGGTCCGGGTCGCCGCCGAACGCCGTGATGTTCTCCCGCACCCACTCCAGCGCCGCCACCTGGTCCAGCAGGCCCCGGTTGGCGGGTGCCCCCTTGATCTGGGCGAAACCCTCCATGCCGACGCGGTAGTTGAGGGAGACCACGACCACGTCGCCGTCACGGGCGATGTGCTGGGCGTCGTACCCGGGGCTGCCGGAGTGGCCCAGCTTGTAGGCGCCGCCGTAGATCCACACCATCACCGGGCGGCGGGCGGCCGGGTCCGGATCGGGTGTCCACACGTTCACCGTCAGCCAGTCGTCGCCCTCGGGAGCCTCCAGGACACCCGTGCGGCCCTGGATGCCGAGGTCCTGCGGGGGCGGCGGGCCGAAGGCGTACGCCTCACGCGTGCCCTCCCACGGCCGCGCCGGGCGCGGCGCCGCGAACCTGGCCGCTCCCACCGGGGGTTCGGCGAACGGGATCCCCCGGAAGACCGCCAGGCCGTCCTCCCGCACCCCGCGCACGGCACCGGCGGCGGTGCGCACGACGGGGCCCTCGGCAGCGGAGGCCGGCTCGCGGGGCTCGGAGGACTCGTTCGTGATCATGATGGCTCGCTTTCGGGGGCTGGGTGCTGCCACTTCCGACGACTGACCGCCCCGGTTTCACGGCCGGTCACCGATGAAACGTCCGGCCGCTCGCACGAGTGCCGAACACCCCTCACCCGTTGGAGTGAATCCAGACAGTCCAGGTCAGCCGGGCCGGCCCATGAACGCCCTGGCCTCCGCCTCGTCGATCTCGTACACCGTCTCACGGGCCCGCGGATCCCGCGCAGGGAACACGTGTCCGCCCGGCCGAACGGCACCGCTGACGCCGGCGGCCGTCACAAGCCGATAACGAAGTACGTGCGACAAGTGGCCCGGACAGCACCCCACTTGAGGCGTTCCCGCAGCTCAGCGTCGCGCTCTGCGCCCCTTCCCCGGAGGCGTCCGCACAGCATCCTGACGTCCCACACCTCACCAGCCAGCCGCCGACCGGAGAGCCGAGCCGTGACGAACCCCCCGACCCCCGCGCCGGGACCAGCGCCGAGGACCGGCCTGCTCAAGCAGTTGCGCGTCTCGCTCCTGATCACCCTCGGGATCTCGGTCTGGATCGCGCCGGGGGACCTCCTGGCGGGGCTGATGGGAGGGCACTTCCTCGCGACCCTGGCCGACAAGGCCTCGGGCGCGCTCCTCGTCTGCGCCCTCGTCGCCCTCGTCCACTCCGTGATCTACGGCGCGATGCGCTTCGGACGCCCCGAGACACGCGACGTGCGGGGTGTCCGGGCCGCGGTGGGGGTGCTGCTGGCGCTCGACGTGGTCCCGCTGTTCGCGGCGGGTTACGTCGTACTGGCCCTCATACCCCTCCTGGCCATCGTCGGGGGCTGGGTCTTCGCGAGGCACAGAGGCACGGATGCGGACGCCGGTTCGTACGGCGCCCTGATCTTCGGTGTGGCGTCCCTGCCGGTGCAGGGCGTGGTCGCCCTGGTCATGGCGATCCTGAGGTGACCATGTCCATGTGCATGTCCATGTCCATGTCCGAGGACACCGGCGCCATGTGGGCCGTCCTGCTGACGCTCGCGGGGCTGCCCGCGGTGGGATACGCGCTCGTCACCCGGCTCACCGGGCGGGGGCGCAAGGGGCGACCGCCCTGGCGGCCGGGGGACGATCCGGTCTTCTGGACCTGCGCGGGTGCGGCCCTCGCCGGACAGGCGCTGGCCGCGACCACCGTGGTCGGCGACTGGGGCGGGATCTCCGGAGTGCTGTGGACGATGTTCGCGGCCGGGTGCTGCGCCGGCGCCGTCGTCTATACGTACGACGCCTTCGCGCGTCCAGCCGGGTCCGGATCCGGACCCGCCCCCCGCGGGCCGCGGCCCGCCCTCCTGCTCGTCGCGCCCTACGCGTTCGCCCTCGGGTTCTTCTGGCTGGCCGCCGGCTGACCCGAGGGCGAACCGCCGGGTCAGCTCAGGGTCTTCAGCGACGCCGCGTCGTACGACGCGAGTTCGTCCGTGCGGCCGGTCAGGATCTTGGCCGCCCACTCGGGGTCCTGGAGGAGGGCGCGGCCGACGGCGACCATGTCGTACTCCTCGCGCTCCAGGCTGTCGAGGAGGTCGTCGATGCCCCTGGTCCCGGAGCCCTCGCCCGCGAAGGCCCTCAGGAACTCGCCGTCGAGGCCGACCGAGCCGACGGTGATGGTGGGCCTGCCGGTGAGCTTCTTGGTCCAGCCGGCCAGGTTGAGGTCGGAGCCGTCGAACTCGGGGACCCAGTAGCGGCGGGTGGACGCGTGGAAGACGTCGACACCGGCGGCGGCCAGCGGGGTGAGGATCGCCTCCAGCTCCTCGGGGGTCTCGGCGAGGCGGGCGTCGTAGTTGTCGGACTTCCACTGCGAGTAGCGGAAGATGACCGGGAACTCCGGGGAGACCGAGTCGCGTACGGCGGCCACGACCTCCGCGGCGAACTTCGTACGGGCGACCGGGTCGCCGCCGTAGGCGTCGGTGCGGCGGTTGGTGCCCGCCCACAGGAACTGGTCGAGCAGGTAGCCGTGGGCGCCGTGCAGCTCGACGCCGTCGAAGCCGATGCGCTCGGCGGCGGCCGCGGCCTCGGCGAACGCGCGGATGACGTCGTCGAGGTCCTGCGAGGTCATGGCCTTGCCCTCGCCCTCGGTGCCGTCCAGGCGGATGCCGGAGGGACCGACGGCGGGGGCGTCCGCGACCGGTGCCTGGCCCTGCTTGCGGACCATGCCGATGTGCCACAGCTGCGGGACGATCGTGCCGCCCGCCGCGTGCACCCCCTCGGCGACCTTGGCCCAGCCCGCCAGCTGCTCCTCACCGTGGAAGCGCGGGACGCGGCTGCTGCCTCCGGCCGAGTCGTGACCGACGTACGTCCCCTCGGTGACGATCAGACCGACACCGGCGGCGGCCCGGCGCGAGTAGTACGAGACCACGTCCTCGCCGGGGACGCCGCCGGGGCTGAACTGGCGGGTCATCGGCGCCATCACGATCCGGTTGGGGACCGTGAGCCCGTTCAGGGCGACAGGGCGGGAGAGGATCTCGGCCGCGCGGGAGGCGGGGGGCGTGGTGACGGTCACGTGGGGGGCTCCTCGTGAATAGGACGTATACCGGATGGTATGTGCACGCGCATTGAGTGCACGTCTGTTCACAACGGCCTGCCCGGTCGTACGCATTCCCGCCCCCGCGCGGACGGTCGTGTGACCCAGGACACAGATTCGGGCCGAAAGCACGCCCCGTCAGGGGCGCTGCCCTCTCCGGCTGCGGAAACGCCGAAGGGCGGCACCCCCTGTCGAACAGGGAGTGCCGCCCTCGGTGCTGCGTCGGAACTGCCGAGCCGTCAGGCTCAGAAGTCCATGTCACCGCCCGGCATGCCGCCCGGAGCGGCCGCGGCGGCCTTCTCCGGCTTGTCGGCGATGACGGCCTCGGTGGTGAGGAACAGCGCGGCGATGGAGGCGGCGTTCTGCAGGGCAGAGCGGGTCACCTTCGCCGGGTCGATGATGCCCTCGGCGACCAGGTCGACGTACTCACCGGTCGCGGCGTTCAGGCCGTGACCCGGGGTGAGGTTGCGGACCTTCTCCACCACGACGCCACCCTCGAGGCCGGCGTTGACGGCGATCTGCTTGAGCGGGGCCTCCAGGGCGAGCTTCACGGCCTGCGCGCCGGTCGCCTCGTCACCCTCCAGCTCCAGCTTCTCGAAGACCTGGGAGGCCTGGAGCAGGGCCACGCCACCACCGGCGACGATGCCCTCCTCGACGGCCGCCTTGGCGTTGCGCACGGCGTCCTCGATGCGGTGCTTGCGCTCCTTGAGCTCGACCTCGGTCGCGGCACCGGCCTTGATGACGGCGACGCCACCGGCGAGCTTCGCCAGGCGCTCCTGGAGCTTCTCGCGGTCGTAGTCCGAGTCGGACTGCTCGATCTCGGCGCGGATCTGGTTGACCCGGCCCTGGACCTGCTCGGTGGAGCCGGCGCCGTCGACGATGGTGGTCTCGTCCTTGGTGATGACCACCTTGCGGGCGCGGCCCAGCAGGTCGAGGGTCGTGTTCTCGAGCTTGAGACCGACCTCCTCGGAGATGACCTCGCCACCGGTGAGGATGGCGATGTCGTTCAGCATCGCCTTGCGGCGGTCGCCGAAGCCCGGGGCCTTGACCGCGACGGACTTGAAGGTGCCGCGGATCTTGTTGACGACCAGGGTCGACAGGGCCTCGCCCTCGACGTCCTCGGCGATGATCAGCAGCGGCTTGCCCGACTGCATGACCTTCTCCAGCAGCGGGAGCAGGTCCTTGACCGAGGAGATCTTGGAGTTGGCGATCAGGATGTACGGGTCGTCGAGGACGGCCTCCATACGCTCCATGTCGGTGGCGAAGTACGCCGAGATGTAGCCCTTGTCGAAGCGCATACCCTCGGTGAGCTCCAGCTCCAGACCGAAGGTCTGGGACTCCTCGACGGTGATGACGCCTTCCTTGCCGACCTTGTCCATGGCCTCGGCGATGAGCTCGCCGATCTGGGTGTCGGCGGCGGAGATGGAGGCCGTGGAGGCGATCTGCTCCTTGGTCTCGACGTCCTTCGCCTGCTCCAGCAGGGCACCGGAGACGGCCTCGACGGCCTTCTCGATACCGCGCTTCAGGGCCATCGGGTTGGCACCGGCGGCCACGTTGCGCAGGCCCTCGCGGACCAGGGCCTGGGCGAGCACGGTCGCGGTGGTCGTACCGTCGCCGGCGACGTCGTCCGTCTTCTTGGCGACTTCCTTGACCAGCTCGGCGCCGATCTTCTCGTACGGGTCCTCCAGCTCGATCTCCTTGGCGATGGACACACCATCGTTGGTGATCGTGGGGGCGCCCCACTTCTTCTCAAGGACGACGTTGCGGCCCTTGGGGCCGAGGGTGACCTTGACGGCGTCGGCGAGCTGGTTCATACCGCGCTCAAGGCCGCGCCGCGCCTCCTCGTCGAACGCGATGATCTTGGCCATGTGAAGTGGTCCCTCCAGGACTGGGGGTGAGTCTTCGGACCGCGCCCGCGCCCGCGACGGACGGCTCGCCGACCCGTGGGTTCCTTGCCCCACCCGGTCCGCGGGCCTCACCGACCCGGTCCTTCTTTGTCACTCTCACCTTCAGAGTGCTAACGCCAATGATTAGCACTCGACCCAGGAGAGTGCAAGGCGCGCTCGCGAAGCGAGTGCCCGTTGGGGGGTGGCGGCCGGGCGACGGGCGGGCGCAGCCGGCTCTCGAGGACCGGGGCCCGGGAACATGGCCGGGACATGCCGAAGGGCTCGTGCCCCGGGAGGCACGAGCCCTTCGAACAAGTACAGAAGAACGTCGCTGATCAGTCGGCGCGTGCTTCAGCTGGTCGCCAGCCGGACCATGTCCGCCTGCGGCCCCTTCTGGCCCTGCGAGATCTCGAAATCGACCCGCTGACCTTCCTCGAGGGTGCGGTAGCCGTCCATCTGAATCGCGCTGTAGTGGACGAAAACATCCGCACCACCGTCGACCGCGATGAAGCCGTACCCCTTCTCCGCGTTGAACCACTTGACGGTGCCCTGAGCCATGCCTAACTCCCCTATTACTGGCCCTTGCACAGATCCACACTTCGCGGATCCGGGTCAGACCTCACCCCCCATTGGTTGGGGGCGTGCGCCGGAACGCGTCGACCGCGGCTGAATGTATCTGTCCAACTGCCGTCTGCAACAGGTCAATCGGACGAGAATTCTCGAGGGAAGGGGTCCGGAATGTGGTAAGAATTCGGCCGAATTCAGGGCAAGTCGGGCCCCATAAAGACCACAAAAGCCGCATATAACCCGGGCACTTTGGCTGCTTCTTGTCGGGCTCGCGGTATCGAATACGGGGCCCCCGACCTGGAGATCGGGACCGTGTTCCCCAACTGTACCGCGCTCAACCACACAGAATTGCCCCCTCCGCTTCTCTCACGGAGGGGGCAATCGGATGAACAGTCGGTGATCGGCGTTACCGAAGGTAATGTTCGGTCATTCGATCAGCCTGTCAAGCGGGGCCGCAGGTCAGCCGCCGGCGACGGCCGGGATGATGGAGACGCCGGCGCCGTCCGGGGTGGCCGTCTCCAGGCCCTGCTCGAAGCGCACGTCGTCGTCGTTGACGTACACGTTGACGAACCGGCGCAGCTTGCCCTGGTCGTCCAGAACCCGCGCGGAGATACCGGTGTGGTTCTTCTCCAGGTCCGAGATGACCTCGCCGAGGGTGGTCCCTTCGGCGGCGACTTCGGCCTGGCCCCCGGTGTAGGTGCGCAGGATGGTGGGGATGCGAACGGTGACGCTCACGTTTTTACCTCCGGTCCGGGCGGCACCTCTGGGCGGCGCCCTATTTCTCGGGGGGACTCAGGCGAGCCCGGCCTCGCGGAAAGACTCCAGATTCGGGCGAATGGTCGCGGTGAGCCCGGTCCCCGCCACCGCGTCCAGCGTCTTCAGTCCATCACCGGTGTTGAGTACAACGACCGACTTCGCCGGATCAATCAACCCATTCTCGATGAGCTTTTTGGTGACTCCAACCGTCACTCCGCCGGCGGTTTCCGCGAAGATTCCCTCGGTCCGCGCGAGCAGCTTGATGGCGTCGACGACCTGCTCGTCGGTGACGTCCTCCACCGCTCCGCCCGTGCGCCGCGCGATGTCGAGGACGTACGGCCCGTCGGCCGGGTTGCCGATGGCGAGGGACTTGGCGATGGTGTTCGGCTTCTGCGGGCGGACCACGTCGTGGCCCTCCTTGTACGCCACCGACACCGGCGAGCAGCCCTCGGCCTGGGCGCCGAAGATCTTGTACGGCTTGTCCTCGACGAGACCGAGCTTGATCAGCTCCTGCAGCCCCTTGTCGATCTTCGTGAGCTGCGAGCCCGAGGCGATCGGGACGACCAGCTGGTCCGGGATCTGCCAGCCGAGCTGCTCGCAGATCTCGTACGCGAGGGTCTTGGAGCCCTCCGCGTAGTACGGCCGGAGGTTGACGTTGACGAAGCCCCAGCCCTCGCCGGCCGGGTCGCCGATCAGCTCGGAGCAGAAGCGGTTCACGTCGTCGTAGTTGCCCTCGATGCCGACGAGCTCGCCGCCGTAGATCGCGGCCATGACGACCTTGCCCTGCTCCAGGTCGTGCGGGATGAACACGCAGGAGCGGAAGCCGGCCCGGGCGGCCGCGGCACCGACCGCGCCGGCCAGGTTGCCGGTGGAGGAGCAGGAGAGGGTGGTGTAGCCGAAGGCGCGGGCGGCCTCGACGGCCTGGGCGACGACGCGGTCCTTGAAGGAGTGCGTCGGGTTGCCGGAGTCGTCCTTCACGTACAGGCCGCCGGTGACCCCGAGCTCGCGGGCCAGGTTCTCGGCCTTGACGAGCTTGGTCCAGCCGGGGTTGATGTTCGGCTTGGTCGCCACGTCCGCGGGGACGGGCAGCAGCGGCGCGTAGCGCCAGATGTTCGCGGGACCCGCTTCGATCCGCTTGCGGAGTTCCTCGGTGTCGTAGGCCGAGAAGTCGTAGGCGATCTCCAGCGGGCCGAAACACTCCTCGCAGGCGAACACCGGGCCGAGCGGCACCCGGTGACCGCACTCGCGGCAGCTCAGGGCGGCGGCGGGACCGAGGTCTACGGTGGAATCCGTGGTGCTTGCAACAGTCTGCACAGCCATGTGAGGCGAGGCCCTTTCTCCTCATCTTCCTCACGACGCATCTCGTCGTGAGACGGATTTGGCACCTTCCCTAGCCGGGAGCCTCGCGGTGATCGACAGTGATCTACGAGTACCGACTGGAGGGTTGCCGGGGCTTCAACGGGCCGTTTCCCTCTGCCCCTCTGGATGAGCGGTATGCGGTTGTCAACGTCGGGTGACCCCAGGACATGCGATGGTCATCGGCGTTGTTCAAGACTGTAACCGAAGGCCAGGACAGTTGAGGGAGTCGTCCGAACCGCGAGATGGATCACACGTCGTCGTGTGACCGTGACAGTGAGGAGCCGCTGACCGTGCTGGAAGAAGTCGAGCGCTGGCTGGCCACCCGCTCCTGGTCCGTAACCGACCGTCCGCTGCACAAGGTGATGGCCGCCAAACGGTCCTCCGGGCAGACGGTCAGCGTCGTGCTGCCCGCGCTCAACGAGGAGGAGACCGTCGGCGACATCGTCGCGATCATCCGCCACGACCTGATGCAGCAGGTGCCGCTCGTCGACGAGATCGTGGTCGTCGACTCCGGCTCCACCGACCGCACGGCGGCCGTCGCCGCGGCGGCCGGCGCCCGCGTCGTGCACCGCGACGCGATCCTGCCCCGCATCCCCGCCGTCCCCGGCAAGGGCGAGGTCCTGTGGCGCTCCCTCCTGGTCACCACCGGGGACATCGTCTGCTTCGTCGACGCCGACCTGCGGGAGTTCTCCTCCGACTTCGTCACCGGCATCGTCGGCCCGCTCCTCACCGACCCGGGCGTGGACCTCGTCAAGGCGATGTACGACCGCCCGCTCGGCGGCGCCGCCGGGCAGGGCGGCCGGGTCACCGAGCTGATGGCCCGCCCGCTGCTGAACATGCACTGGCCGCAGCTGGCCGGCTTCGTCCAGCCGCTCGGCGGCGAGTACGCGGCCCGCCGTTCGCTCCTCGAACAGCTGCCCTTCCCGGTCGGCTACGGCGTGGAGCTGGGCATGCTGGTCGACGCCCTGCACCTGGTGGGCCTCGACGCCCTCGCCCAGGTCGACGTCGGCGTCCGCAAGCACCGCCACCAGGACGGCCAGGCCCTCGGCCGGATGTCCGCCGCGATCTACCGCACGGCCCAGCTCCGGCTGGCCCGCGGCCACCTGATCCGGCCCTCCCTCACCCAGTTCGAGCGGGGCGAGGACGGCTTCGAGCCGCGGACGTACTCCGTGGACACGGAGGAACGGCCGCCGATGGTGGAGATCACGGAGTACGCGGAGCGCAAGGTGGCGTGACGTCGTGGCGTGACGTCGTGGCGTGACGCCGGTGACGCCGGTGACGTCGGTGACGTCGTGGCGTGACTTCGTCGTACGGCCGTATACGGCGGCGCGTCGGGCACGTCCGTACGTTTGAGCGTTTACGGGCCGGGCTAGGTTGTGGCGTATGGCTTCCCCCATGGCTTCCACCGGCGGTGCCGAGGTGCTGGTCGCCTCGAACCGCGGCCCGGTCTCGTACGCACGACGTGAAGACGGTTCCCTGTACGCCAAACGAGGCGGCGGCGGGCTGGTCTCGGGTCTGTCGGCGATCGGCCCGGACGCGAACGCGGTGTGGGTGTGCGCAGCGCTCGGCGACGGCGACCGGGAGGCGGTACGGCGGGCCGAGGGCGGCCGGCTGCCGGCCGGGGACACCGGCGGGCAGCAGGTCCGGATGCTCGACATCGCCGCCGACGTGTTCTCCGACGCGTACAACGGCGTCGCGAACTCGGTCCTCTGGTTCGTCCACCACATGCTGTACCAGACCCCGCTGGAACCGGTCTTCGACGCGGAGTTCCGCCGGCAGTGGGCGTCCTACCAGGCCTACAACCGCGCCTTCGCGCAGGCGCTGGCCGAGGAGGCCGGCCAGGGAGCGGTGGTGGTCATCCAGGACTACCACCTGGCGCTCGCGCCCCGGATGCTGCGGCAGCTCCGGCCGGACCTGCGCATCGGCCACTTCTCCCACACCCCCTGGGCGCCGCCGGACTACTTCCGGCTTCTCCCCGACGACATCGCGGCGGAGCTGCTCAGCGGGATCCTGGGCGCCGACCACGCGGCGTTCCTCACGCGGCGGTGGGCGGACGCGTTCGTGGACTGCTGTCATGCGGTGCTGGGGCCGGGCATTCCCTCATCGGACACCAGGATCGGGGTGCACGGGCTGGGTGCCGACGCGGACTTCCTGCGGAAGCGGTCGCACGAGCCGGACGTGGACGAGCGGATGCGGGCGCTGCGGGAGGAGATCGGCGGCGAGGGGCGCAGGACGATCGTCCGGGTCGACCGGACGGAGCTGTCGAAGAACATCGTGCGGGGGCTGCTCGCGTACCGGCAGCTGCTCGACGACCATCCCGAGTGGCGGGAGCGGGTGGTGCACGTCGCGTTCGCGTATCCGTCGCGGCAGGACCTGTCCGTGTACCGCGACTACACGGCGGAGGTCCAGCGGGTCGCTGACGAGATCAACTCCGCCTACGGGACGGCGGGTTGGACGCCGGTGGTGCTGCACGTCAAGGACGACTTCGCACGGTCGCTTGCGGCGTACCGGCTCGCCGACGTGGCGCTGGTGAACCCGATCCGGGACGGCATGAACCTGGTGGCGAAGGAGATCCCGGTGGTGTCGGACGAGGGGTGCGTGCTCGTGCTGTCGCGGGAGGCCGGGGCGTACGAGGAGCTGGGTGAGGACGCGGTGGTCGTGAACCCGTACGACATCGGGGGGACGGCCGACGCGTTGGCGCTGGCGCTGGCCATGCCGGTGGAGGAGCGGGCGGAGCGCTGCAAGAAGCTGGCCGCGGCGGCTACGGCGCTGCCGCCGGCGGCCTGGTTCCTGGAGCAGCTTGAGGCGTTGGGCGGGTCGGTTCGGTAGCGACGGATCTGCGCGCCGGTGGGGGCTGGTCGCGCAGTTCCTCCCCCAGCCTTCGGCCGGGGGGACCCCCAGCGCCCCTCACGGGGCGCTCTAGTAGGGGCGTTACCCGTCATGAAGCGCTCAGCGCGGCCAGGCTTCTCAGCAGTCGTACGACTCCCTCCGGACCGTCCACCACCACGTCCGCCCTGTCCGCCAGCTCTGTCACCTCGGTGCTGCCGCTGCACACCAGGAGGCCGGGGACGCCCTCCTCGCGGAGTTTCTCGACGGCGGCGAAGGCCGGGATGTCGCCCAGGTCGTCGCCGGCGTAGAGGATCGCGCCGGCGTTGATGTGCCGTGCGTACTCGCGCAGGGCGACGCCCTTGTCCATGCCCGGGGGACGGAGTTCCAGGACGAGGCGGCCCGGTTCGACGATCAGGCCGTGCTGGGTGGCGAGGTCGGTGAGGGGGGCCCGGAGGGTTTCGAAGGTGGCCTGGGGGTCGGGTGCGCGGCGGGTGTGGACCGCGATCGCCCGGCCCTTCTCCTCGATCCAGGTGCCGTGCGAGGCGCCGGCGCGGTCGAGGAGGGCGGGGAGTTCGGCACGGACGGCGGCGATGCCGGGGTGCGGGGGCGGGGCGGTGAGCTCGCCGGTCGCCGCGTCCCAGCGTTCGGCGCCGTAGTGGCCGAGGACGACGAGGTGTTCCAGGCCGGGTACGTCCGCGAAGCCGCCGTAGCGGACGGCCACCTCGGCCGGGCGGCCGGTGACGACGGCGACGGCGGCCACCTTCGGGGCGAGCGCGGCCAGCACCGGCACGGCGTCCGGGTGGGCCCGCGCCTGCTCGGGGTCGGCGACGATCGGCGCGAGTGTCCCGTCGAAGTCGAGACCGACGAGGGCGGAGCCGGGCCGCGCGAGGAGCGCGGCGAGGCCGTCACGCCCGGCGGCGGTGCGCGGCGTCGGGAGGGGTTCCGTGATGTGGGTTCCCATGGGCCGACACTATCCGAGCAACGTCCCGTGAGGGGCGCGGGGAACTGCGCGACCAGCCCCCACCGGCCCGCACATCCGTCTCCACCGAACGGGGGCCGAAGGGGGCGCAGCCCCCTGGAGGACGGGACGGGTGGGGGCGGCGGGGGCGCGAATTCCCGGCTCAGCGCTCCGAGCGGCGCGCGTCCCGTACCCTCCGCAGCCGATTCACCGTCACCGGGTCGTGGGCCAGGGCCCCCTCGTCGTCGAGCAGGGCGTTCAGGAGCTGGTAGTAGCGCACCGGAGCCAGGTCCAGTTCCTCGCGTATCGCGCGTTCCTTCGCGCCGGGGCTGGGAAAGCCCCGGCGTTCGAGGGCGAGGATGGCCTGCTCGCGCGCGCCCAGTTCGTGCCGGTCCATGGCGAGAACCGTAACGCTCAGCGGGTCCCGAGCGTACGGCTGTCGGCCGTCGCCGCCTCGGCCTGGATACGCGTGAGGACCCCGGTGGGGTCGCCGGTCGGGCTCACCGCCGCACCGATCTGCTTCTTTATGTCGGCGCTGATCGCGGCCCAGGAGGTCTTGCCCGCCGGGTAGAGCTGCGAGGTGGGCAGCTGCTCCAGGAAGGGGCGCAGCTGCTTGTCCTCGGGCCGGGTGGAGTCGGTCATCGCCTGGGAGGCTGACGTGGTGACGGGCAGCAGGCCGTACTCGCGGGAGAAGGCGAGGACGTTCTTCTCGCTGTAGACGTAGTTCAGGAAGTCGCCGACCTGCTCGGCGTGGCCGTTCTGCTTGAACGCCGCCATCCAGTCGGCGACGCCCAGGGACGCGGTGCTGGTGCTCTGCCCGGCGCGGGCCGGCATCGGGACCGTGCCGAACTTGACGCCCTTCTTCTCGGCCTGCTTGATCAGCGTGGGGTGGCCGTTGAGCATGCCGACCTGGCCGTCGGCGAAGGCGGCGAACGCGGTCGCGCGGTTCAGCTTGCCGGGGGCGACCGGACCCGTCAGGCCCTTTCCGACGAGGTCGTCCTTGAGCCAGGTGAGGGTGTCGATGTTCTGCGAGGAGTCGATCGTGTACGTGCCGGTGTCGTCGGTGTAGCCGCTGCCGCCGCTGAGCAGCCACTGCATGGTCTCCGCCTGCGCCTCCTCGGGGCCGAGCGGCAGCGCGTACGGGTACTTCACGCCGTCCGCCTTGAGCGCCTTCGCGTCGGCTTCGAGCTCGTCCCAGGTGGTGGGCGGGGTGGTGATGCCGGCCTGGGAGAAGAGGGTCTTGTTGTAGAAGAGGACGCGCGTGGAGGCGGCGAAGGGTATGCCGTACTGCGCGTGGTTCCACTGGCCCGCCTCGGCGAGCTGGGAGGGGAAGTCGGCCTGGACTGGGATGGAGAGCAGGTCGCCGGCCTCGTACAGCTTGCCGGCGGCCGCGTAGTCGGCGTACGCGCCGATCTGCGCCAGGTCGGGGGCGTTGCCGGCGTCGACCATGTCCTTGACCTTGCGGTCGACGTCGTTCCACGAGTAGACGGTGACGTCGACCTTCACGCCGGAGTGCTGGGCCTCGTACGCCCTGGCCAGCTTGTCCCAGTACTTCTGGGAGCTGTTGGCGGCGGAGTCCCCGTAGTCGGCGGCGACGAGTCTGAGGGTGACGTCCGAGGATCCCGTCGTCCCGCACCCACCGAGGACCGCCGTCATGCCCGTTGCGGACACCACCGCGATCATTCCTGCCCTACGCCGCCGCACGTCTACTGCCCCTGTCCAACTGTCTCGTCGTTCAACATGTCTGACCTATAAGGTCTACACCACGTAAGTGGACTAGACCTCTTGCGGGTCGACGGGCCACACTGTTCCCGTGAGACATGTCATCGCCCTGGACGTGGGCGGCACCGGAATGAAGGCCGCGCTGGTCGGCCCGGACGGCGAGCTGCTCCACCGGGACCGCCGGGCGACCGGCCGGGACCGCGGCCCCGACGCCGTCGTCACCGCCATCCTCGACTTCGCCGCCGAGCTGCAGGCGTACGGCGCGCAGCACCTCGGCGAGCCGGCGTCCGCGGCCGGCCTCGCGGTCCCCGGAATCGTGGACGAGCAGGCCGGAGTCGCGGTCTACTCGGCCAACCTCGGGTGGCGCGACGTGCCGCTGCGCACCCTCCTCGCCGACCGCCTCGGCATCCCGGTCGCCCTCGGCCACGACGTGCGCACCGGCGGCCTGGCCGAGGGCAGGCTCGGCGCGGGCCGGGGCGCGGACCGCTACTTCTTCGTGGCCCTCGGCACCGGGATCGCCGGGGGCTTCGGCCTGGACGGCCGGGTGGAGCCGGGCGCGCACGGCTTCGCGGGCGAGATCGGCCATGTCGTCGTACGGCCGCAGGGTGCCCCGTGTCCGTGCGGGCAGCGCGGCTGCCTGGAGCGGTACGCGTCGGCGGCCGCGGTGAGCGAGGCGTGGGCGAAGGCCACCGGGGCCCCGGACGCGGACGCGGCGGACTGCGCCAAGGCGGTCACGTCCGGCGACCCGAACGCCGTCCGGGTGTGGGGCGACGCGGTGGCCGCCCTGGCCGACGGCCTGGTCACGGCCCTCACCCTCCTCGACCCCCGGGTCCTCATCGTCGGCGGTGGCCTGGCGGAGGCGGGGAGCGTCCTGTTCGACCCGCTGCGGGAGGCGGTGGAGCGCCGGGTGACGTTCCAGAAACTGCCGACGATCGTCCCGGCCGAGCTCGGGGACACGGCCGGCTGCCTGGGCGCGGGCCTGCTGGCCCAGGACTTGTTGAAGACGACGACTACTGCGGAGGTAACCCCCTGATGGCTGCGAAAGAGCCGCACTACAGCGCCCCTGCAGGGGCGCGGGGAACTGCGCGACCAGCCCCCACGGACCCGCAGCCCGCAGACCACGGACTGGTCCTCTCCGGCGCCCGGGCAGTCCTCCCCACCGGAGTAGTCGAAGATGCCCGACTCGCGGTCGAGGGCACCCGGATCAGCGCCACCCCTTCCGAGAACGCCCACGTCATCGACCTCACCGGCCACTGGCTCCTGCCCGGCTTCGTCGACATCCACAACCACGGCGGCGGCGGAGCCTCCTTCAGCTCTGGCACCGCCGAGCAGGTCCTCACCGGCGTCCGCACGCACCGCGCGCACGGCACCACCACGCTCGTGGTCTCCACCGTCACCGACGACATGGACGTCCTGGCCCGCCAGGCCGGTCTCCTCTCCGAGCTCGCCGAGCAGGGCGACATCGCCGGCATCCACTTCGAGGGCCCCTTCATCTCCCCGTGCCGCAAGGGCGCCCACTCCGAGGCGCTGCTGCGGCACCCGGACCCGGCGGAGGTCCGCAAGCTGCTCGACGCGGCGCGCGGGCACGCGAAGATGGTCACGCTCGCCACCGAACTCCCCGGCGGCATCGAGTCGGTACGGCTGCTCACGGAGCACGGCGTGATCGCCGCCGTCGGCCACACGGACGCGACGTACGAGCAGACGGTGGCGGCGATCGACGCGGGCGCCACGGTCGCCACCCACCTGTACAACGCGATGCCGCAGATCGGCCACCGCGCGCCCGGTCCGATCGCCGCCCTCCTGGAGGACGAGCGGGTGACGGTGGAGCTGATCAACGACGGCACCCACCTGCACCCCGCCGCGCTCCAGCTGGCCTTCCACCACGCGGGGCCGGACCGGGTCGCGTTCATCACGGACGCGATGGACGCGGCCGGCAGCGGTGACGGCCGCTTCCTCCTCGGCCCCCTGGAGGTCGACGTCACCGACGGGGTGGCCCGCCTGGTGGACGGCGGTGCCATCGCCGGCTCCACGCTGACGCTGGACCGCGCGCTGCGACGGGCGGTGACCGTCGACAGGCTGCCCGTCGAGCACGCCGTCGCCGCCCTGTCCGCCAACCCGGCGCGGCTGCTGGGCCTCTACGACCGGGTCGGCTCGCTGGAGCCCGGCAAGGACGCCGACCTGCTCGTCCTGGACGCGGACTTCACGCTGAAGGGCGTGATGCGGCAGGGTACGTGGGTGGTCGCACCCGAACTGGCCTGACTGCGGCCCTCTCTTGGGAGACGGCGACCTAGGCCGGTCGCCGTCTCTTTGGCATGATCGTGCCCCCACCGATGGCACGGGCATGCACGAGGGAGGTCGCCCGGTGATTCTCACCGTCACCCTGAACACCGCTCTCGACATCACCTACCGGGTCGGCGCCCTGCGCCCGCACGCCTCGCACCGCGTCTCGGACGTGGCGGAACGGCCGGGCGGCAAGGGGGTCAACGTGGCCCGGGTGCTGGCCGCGCTCGGCCACGAGACGACGGTGACCGGCTTCGCGGGCGGGGCCACCGGCCGGGCGGTACGGGACCGACTCGCGGACACCCCGGGCATACGGGACGCACTGCTGACGGTCACCGGCCCGACCCGCCGCACCATCGCCGTCGTGGACGAACTGACGGGTGACACGACCCAGTTGAACGAACCCGGCCCGCAGATAGCGCCCGCCGAATGGGGCGTGTTCCTCGACCGCTACGAGGAACTGCTCACCGACGCCTCAGCCGTGGCACTGTGCGGCAGCCTGCCGCCCGGGGTCCCGGTGGGCGCGTACGCCGGCCTGATCAAGGCGGCCCGCTCCGTCGGCGTCCCCGTCCTCCTGGACACCAGCGGTGAGCCGCTGCGGCGCGGGGTCGCGGCCCGCCCCGACCTGGTCAAGCCGAACACCGACGAACTCGCCGAACTCACCGGCTCCCACGACCCGGCCCGCGCCACCCAGGACGCGCGTCGCCGGGGCGCCCGGACGGTGGTCGCCTCCCTGGGCGCACAGGGCCTGCTGGCCCTCACCCCGGAGGGCCGCTGGCGCGCCACCCCGCCCACCCGCGAACACGGCAACCCGACCGGCGCCGGCGACTCGGTGGTCGCCGGCCTGCTCTCCGGCCTCGTCGAACAACTCCCCTGGCCGGACCGCCTGACCCGCGCGGTCGCCCTGTCGGCGGCGACGGTGCGGTCAGCGGCGGCGGGCGAGTTCGACCCGAGGGCCTACGAGAAGCTGCTCGGCCAGGTCACGGTGACCGGTGGGACGACGGCCGCCTAGCCCTTGTTCGTGTGCTTGCCCTGCTCCACCCACAGCTGGTCCAGCAGGATGTCGCAGCTGTCCCCGCTCTGGCAGGACAGGGAGATCGTGTTGGTGCCCTTGGTGAGGGTGGGGTACGTGTAGCTGGTCGTCCAGGCGTTGGCCGGGTCGCTCTGGCCCGTGTAGTTGTTCAGCGGGAACTTGCTGCCGAACTCCTTGCCGTTGATGGTGAGCGTCATGCTCTCGTCCTGTGTCGCGCTGTAGTGCGCGAAGACGGTGTAGAGGCCGTCCGCCGGGATGCCGTTGACCGTCCAGGTGACGCCCGCACCGGTCTGGTTGAAGTTCGTCACGTAGATGCCGCCCGCGGCCTTCGCGCCCTTGACGTCCGAGGCGAGCGAGGCGCCGCCGTCCAGACGGAGGGCCTTCGCGTCGATCGGCGGGATGTCGCCCGTCGATGACGCCGAGCTCGTGCTCGACGGTGAAGGCGAAGCGCTCTCGGACTGGGTCGGGGTGGTGGAGGCTCCGCTGCCGGCCTTGTTGTCGTCGCCGTTGCCGTTCATCATCGCGACGCTGATGCCTATGACGACGGCGGCGACGACCGCGACGGCGCCGATGAGGAGACCCTTGGTGTTGGGGCCGCGGCCGCGGCTCGCGGGCGGCATCGGCGTACGGGTGGTCGGGGCTCCGCCCGGGAAGGTCTCCGGGGCCTGGTAGGCGGCGGCCGGCTGCTGGCCGTAGCCGGCGCCGGGCTGCTGGGGGATGGTCTGGCCGCCGTACTGCGGTGCCTGCTGCTGGCCGCCGTACGTACGCTCGCCGACCGAGCGCACCCTGCTGACCTGATGCGGGTAGCCGTAGCCACCGCCACCGGACGGCGGCTGGGCTCCTCTGGCCTGACCATCGGCGTACAGGTAGCCGAACGGGTCGTCGTCCTCGGGCGTGCTCGCGCCGTTGTCGCCGGGCGTCATCCCTTGGTACTCCTCAACAGGTGCGGGCGGATGCGGTACAGGTATTGAGAGTCGAGCCTACCCGGTCCGACTGAGCCAAACGGGTGACTCGAATCGCATCAGCACGATGACCTGCGGATCATCCGGCACGGCGATGTGCTTTGGGACGAGATCGTTTCTCTACGTACATCCGCTCGTCGGCGGATTTCAGGACTTCGTCCGCCGTCATGCCGCAGTGCGCCCATCCGATGCCGAAACTGGCCCCCACCCGCACGGCCCGGCCCTCGGCGCGGATCGGCTGGATGATCTCGTTGCGCAGGCGTACGGCCAGGTCCTGGGCGTCGGCCTTGCCCAGCCCGTCGGCGAGGATCACGAACTCGTCGCCGCCGAGGCGGGCCACGGTGTCGCCGTCCCGGACGCCCCGGGTGAGCCTGCGGGCGACCTCGATGAGGACCGCGTCGCCCGCGTTGTGGCCGAACCGGTCGTTGATCGACTTGAAGCCGTCGAGGTCGCAGAAGAGCACCGCGAGCCCCTTGGCACCGTCGTCGCGGCCCTCCTCGGGGGCCACGGTGTGCACGTGGTGGTCGTAGCCGCCGTCGTACGACTGCACTGTGCCGGCGAAGTCGAAGCCGTGGCCGTTGGCGTCGTAGGCGGGGTGGCCGTAGGCCGCGTCCAGGGACTCCAGCTCCCCGGCGTGACCGGCGCGCCGGCAGAGCCGGGAGGAGAGCCGGGAGCGCAGCTCCGCGGAGTTCGGGAGGCCGGTGAGGGAGTCGTGGGAGGCGCGGTGGGCGAGCTGGAGCTCGCGGCGCTTGCGTTCCTCTATGTCCTCGACGTGGGTGAGGAGGAAGCGGGGGCCGTCGGCCGCGTCGGCGACGACGGAGTTGCGGAGCGAGACCCACACGTAGCTGCCGTCACGGCGGCCCAGGCGGAGCTCGGCGCGGCCGCCCTCGGCGGACGTGCGGAGCAGGGTGCCGATGTCCTCGGGGTGGACCAGGTCGGAGAAGGAGTAGCGGCGCATCGCGGAGGCGGGGCGGCCCAGCAGGCGGCACAGGGCGTCGTTGCTGCGCAGTATGCGGCCGTGCTGGTCGCCGCCCATCTCGGCGATCGCCATGCCGGAGGGGGCGTACTCGAATGCCTGCCGGAAGCTCTCCTCGCTGGCCCGCAGTGCCTGCTGCTCGCGCTCCAGGCGGACCAGGGCACGCTGCATGTTGGCCCGCAGCCGGGCGTTGCTGATCGCGATCGCGGCCTGGAAGGCGTACATCTGCAGGGCCTCGCGGCCCCAGGCGCCCGGGTGGCGGCCGTTGCGCGGGCGGTCGACGGAGATCACGCCGAGCAGTTCGCCGCAGGAGCTGCCCGATATGCCGGGCGTGTACATCGGGGCGAAGAGCCGGTCGGAGGGGTGCCACTCGTCCTCGAAGCGCGGCGCGGGGCCGTCGGTGTACCACTGCGGGACGTCGTCGTCGTCGAGGACCCAGCCCTCGGTGTGCGGTATGAAGACGAGGTCGCCCCAGTTCTCGCCCATGTTCAGCCGCCGCTCCCAGGACTCGCGGGAGCCGACCCGGCCTGTGATCAGGGACTCGGCGGCGGAGTTGCCGGAGAAGGCGGCGACCACGAGGTCGCCGTCGGGGCGTACGAGGTTGACGCACGCCATCTCGTAGTTGAGAGCGGTGATCACGCCGTCGGCGACGGTCTGCAGTGTGTCCGCCAGGCTGCGGGCCGTGTTCATGTCGGCCATGACCTGGTGCAGCTGTCGCAGGGACGCAAGACGGACGTACGGCTCCGACTCGGTCTCCATGCTCGCCCTCCCCCCGAGACCTCGCAGCGAATCAAGGGTCTGCTTCGGCGCCTACTTTTCCCCGCCACTGAATCACAGCGCGCTGCCCACCCGGTACACAGGGTCAACAATTAACGGCCCTTGTGACTCAAGTCACAGGAGAACGTGAACAATTGCGTGGAGTTTCCGCGTTTTCCCTGTGTGCTTACTGAACACAGCCTTTGCGGGTGTGCGCACATGATGCACGTTACGGGTTTTCACCGCACCGCACCCCGCCCTTGGTCCTAGGACCCGGCTCGGGCCGATGGCCGATGCGGCCGTGCCGGGTCCGACACTAGCGTTTCCGGCGTGCTGAAGACTCCCTCCCCCACCGCCGCAGAAGCCACCGGGCATGCTGTGGGGGTGAGCAACGAAGCGTTCAAGGCCGCCCTCTCCCGGCTCGCCGCCGGCGTGGTCCTGGTGACCGCGCAGGAGCCGCCGCTGGACCCGGACGACCCGCTGGCGCCGGCCGGCGAGGACGTCGGCATGACCGCCACCGCGTTCATGTCGGTGTCGCTCGATCCGCCGTTGGTGCTGGTCAGCCTGCGCGAGGGCTCCCGGATGGACGACCTCCTGGACGAGCAGCCGCACTGGGCGGTCTCGGTGCTCACCGAGAGCCAGCGCCACATCGCCGGCCGCTTCGCGATGAAGGGCCGCATCAGCGACCGGCTGCTCTTCGAGGACATCCCGTACGTCCGCGGCCGGGCCAGCGGCGCCCCACTGGTCGGGGGCGCCCTCGCGACCCTGGAGTGCCGCACCGAACAGCGCGTCGCGGCCGGCGACCACACCCTCGTCATCGGCCGCGTCCTGACCGCCGAACTGCCGAGCGCGGAAGGCGGACCCCTGATGTATTTCCGGGGGCGGTACCGGCAGCTGGGATGAAACCGCGCGGTCCGTTTTCGTGAATTCGGTGGGCGGTTACCGAAAGCCCCTTCTAGAGTGCGCGGATGTCCTCCGCACCCCGCCTCGAAGAAGTGACGCCCGCAAATCTGACGGCGGCACTGCGTATTCGCGTCCGGCCCGGCCAGGAACAGAACGTGGAACCGGTCGCCGAGTCCCTCGCCGAGGCGTACGTCCATCCGGCGGGGGTCGCCTGGCCGCGCCTGATCGTCGACGGAGGCCGTACGGTCGGCTTCCTGATGGCCTTCCTCGACATCGACTGGCGCGCCGACGGCAGCCTCTTCCGCTCCGGCCTGTGGCGCCTCACCGTCGACGCGGCGGAACAGGGCAGGGGCTACGGCCGGTTCGCGGTCGAGGCGGTGGCCGCGGAGATCCGCCGCCGGGGCGGCAAGGAGATGTACACCACCTGGCACGCAGGTCCTGACGGCCCCGAGGAGTTCTACCTGCGGCTGGGCTTCCGGAGGACCGGCGAGGTCAGCGGGGACCAGCCGGTGGGGCTGCTGGAGCTCTAGAGGTGCCGCGGGCAGGGACAGGGCCACGGGCTGCGCAACGGCAGGGCACCGTCAGGACCAGTCGCGGCCGGTCCGCCCCCGCTTGGTCTCCGAGCGCTGCTTCTTCTCCCGCAGCCGGCGCTCGTTGATCCCGCGCGGGATCCGGGTCGGCCTGCGCGGCTTGGGCGGCGGCGCGGTGGCCTCCGCGAGGAGTGCGGCGAGGCGGACGGCGGCGGTCTCGCGGTTGCGCCACTGCGACCGGTGCTCGGACGCCCGTACGACGATCACCCCGTCGACGAGCCGCCCCGCCAGCCGCTCCAGCGCCCGCTCCTTCCACACCGGCGGCAGTGCCTCGGTGCTGGCGAGGTCGAAGCGGAGCTCCACCTGCGAGTCGCTGGTGTTGACGTGCTGGCCGCCCGGCCCGGAGGACCGCGAGAAACGCCAGTTGAGCTCGGCCTCGGGGAGCGAGACGGAGCCGCGGATGACGTAAGGACCGGACATGTCCCCATGGTCGCGCGCCTGACCGGCGCACGTCACGCGAATATCGGTCCTCCCGTTCGGTAAAGAAAGTAAAGCGAGGTGGAACCTTCGGTACCCCTCGTGGCGTTCATACGGGTAGCTGTAGCTTCAAGCCCGTACGCGCCGCACGGCCGTACGCGAAACGAGGGAAAGGACTCCCGACCATGGCTGTAAGCCTCTCCAAGGGTGGCAACGTCTCACTCACCAAGGAGGCTCCGGGCCTGACCGCCGTCACCGTGGGCCTCGGCTGGGACGTCCGCACCACCACCGGCACGGACTTCGACCTGGACGCCTCCGCCATCGCGGTCAACGCGCAGGGCAAGGTGTACTCCGACGCCCACTTCGTCTTCTTCAACAACAAGCAGACCCCGGACAACACGATCGTCCACACCGGCGACAACCGCACGGGCGAGGGCGCCGGCGACGACGAGGCGATCAACGTCAACCTGGCCGCCCTCCCCGCCGACATCGACAAGATCGTCTTCCCGGTCTCCATCTACGACGCGGAGACCCGCTCGCAGAACTTCGGCCAGGTCCGCAACGCCTACATCCGCATCGTCAACCAGGCCGGCGGCGCCGAGATCGCCCGCTACGACCTCTCCGAGGACGCGGCGACGGAGACGGCCATGGTCTTCGGCGAGCTGTACCGCAACGGCGCGGAGTGGAAGTTCCGCGCGGTCGGCCAGGGCTACGCGTCCGGCCTCGTCGGCATCGCCCAGGACTTCGGCGTCAACGTCTGACGGACGCTGCGCTGTACGGGAGCCCCCGGTCGTGTGGTTGCGGCCGGGGGCTCTTGGCTTTCGCCGACTGGCGCACCTGCTTCCCGCCGAGCGGCTGCGTGCGTGAGGGCTGCCGCTGGATCCGGCGAGGCAGATCGTGGCGGAGCTGGCGGCGTACGCGGCGACGCACGGGCGGGTGTCGGGGCGCGACGTCGGCCTCTTCCTCTACGTCGTGGGGAACACGCTGCGGATCGAGGTCACGGACACCCGCGGTGACCGGCTGCCGCGCACCCAACCCCTCGCGCCGGACGCCGAGTCGGGCCGGGGCCCGGTCCTCGTGGCGACGCTCGCCGGCAAGTGTGGGTGGCACCGGGGCTGTCGCCGCGCAAGACGGTGTGGGCGGAGATCGGTGTGTCGCCGTAGCCCGGGAGCGCGGGCCACGGCCGCGGGGGACGTCACCGCCAAAGGAACGAAACGGGGAGAAGGAACCCCACCAAGCCCCACCCCTCCCGCCCGTCGCGCAGCGTCACTCCCGCGAGTGAATATGCCCAAGTGGGCTGGATTTGGGACGGTTTGCGTGCCCTACGCTCAGCGCGACAACCGCAGAAAGACTTCGGCCCCCGCCGGGACGGCAATCCCAGTGCGAGGGCCTGACCACCAAGGAAGCAGTACCTTCCCGATGGATACGAAAAACCCTAGCGCGCCCTCGTGCGCCGAGTCCCGTGTTGTCGCCAGGAAGCACCCGAACCGGGGGTCCGGCGGCCTCATGCACGACAACGTCCGCCACACCTCCCACTTCGTGGTGATCGGCAACCACCTCGCCCAGCACCCCACCCTCTCGGCGCTGGCCATCGGCCTCGGCGTGCACATCCAGTCGCTCCCCAACGGCGCCCGGGTCGACATCAAGAGCCTGGCGGTCCGGTTCCCGGAGGGCAGGGACCGTATCGGCGCGGCCCTGCGGGAACTGGAGGCCGAGGGCTATCTGCGGCGCTCGCGGGAGCGGGTCCCCGACGGCCGGATCATCACCCGCACGGTCTCCTGCAACCAGCCCGGCCACCGCAGCCGCGCCCGTCAGCCCGAAACGCCGGCTCGGCCGAAGGCACCCCAGAAGCCCGCCCGCAAGGCCCTCCCGCCCGTGCCGCGTCCGGCCTGCCCCTCCCCCGCGCTCCTCCAGAAGGCCCTGGACCTGCTCGCGGACCTCCGCCGCCACGACTCCCGACTGCTGCTGTCGGCCGCCGAAGCCGACCATCTGGCCCCGGGCGTCGCCGCCTGGCTGGAGCGCGACATCGCCCCCAGCGCCGTACGGCACGCCCTGACCGCAGACCTGCCGGCCGAGCCGCTCCACAGACCCGCCGCCCTTCTGGCCCACCGCCTGGCGGACCGGTTGCCCGCGCCGCCGCCCTTCCGCGCACCGGCTCCGCCACCGGCCGTGCCCACCCGGATCCACAACTGCGACAGCTGCGACCGGGGCTTCCGCGCCCCGACACCCAGCCTCTGCCGCGACTGCCGAACCGATCTTCCGGAGGAGACCTAGCATGAAGGCGACGATCCTTGCCCCTGGGCACAGACGACGAGGAGCGAGCGCCATGACCATCGCACCGGACGACGCTCGACAGGGCGCCTCCCACGTCTACCGAGCCATGCGAGAACTCGTTCAGTCCATGGACGACACATTGCCCGGCAAATTCGAGATCACCAAGGAAGGAATCGTCCACGACATGATGTCTCCGGGGGGACCCCACGAGGTCACGGCAGCGCACATCAGCCGCCGTCTGGAGCGGATCATGCCGGACGAACTGCTGGCACACAACGGCACACCGGACGTGGAGGACGCGCCAGAAGGGATCATGCGTCACCCCGATGTGATGGTGATCGCGTGGGACGACCTGAATGTCGAGGGCTCCATCGACCCGCACACCCTCATCGCCGCCATCGAGGTCGTCTCCCGCTCCAACCCTGAGAGCGACTGGGTCGCCAAGATGCGCGACTACCCCCTGATCGGCATCCCGGTCTACGCGGTCTTCGACCCCCGCACCGGCACCGGCGCCGTCCTCACCGACATCCACCCCACCCCCGACGGACCGCGCTACGCGACCCGCAAGGACTTCGTCTACGGCGAGGACGTGACCATCGGCGACTGGACCATCGCGACGGACGGCCTGCCCCGCTACCCGCCTCCGGGTGAGTAGGGCCGGACAGGTTGCCCGCATGATCCTCGCCCCCGTCTCCCTCACCCCCGACCACGACATCCCAGGCCCGGTGCTCACCGAGCTCACCGCCCTGTACGCCTCCCACCGGGAGTTCCACGCGCTCAGCGGTGACTTCCCGGACCCGGACGGCATCCGGCCCGAGCAGGTGGCCGCCGCGCTGGCCGACGAGCTGGCGAACCCGGACGCGGAGGTGCTGCTCGCGCGGGCGGAGGGGCGGCTGATCGGAGTGGTCGTCACGCTGGACCGGCACCCCGACCCGGCCGACCCGGACCCGTGGATCGGGCTGCTGATGGTGGCCGCGGAGGCGCAGGGGGCGGGATACGGGCGGCGGATCGCGGAACGCGTCGAGGAACGGTTCCGGGCGGCGGGCCGGGACGCCGTGCGCCTCGCCGTACTGGAGAACAACCCGAAGGCGCTCGCCTTCTGGACCGCCCTCGGCTACGAGGTGACCGCCCACCGCCCGGACCGCGAACGGGGCCGCCCGTGCGCCGTACTCCGCAAGCGACTGAGCAGCCCCCAGTAGACGCACCCCGTAGACGCGCCCCGTAGACGCGCCCCGAAGGGGCGCGGGGAACTGCGCGACCAGCCCCCACGGCGCCGCACCCCGCACCCGACCGCCGGACCGCACCATCGCGGCGGAAAAGAGGGAGGGCAGCGCCCCCGAAGGGGCGCGGGGAACTGCGCGACCAGCCCCCACGGCGCCGCACCCCGCACCCGACCGCCGGACCAACGACGGGCACCGGCAGCCCGGCACCGCCGAACCGGACCGCCGCGGCGGAAGGCCTGGCGTCGTGACACCATCGGCACGTGCTCGACATCGGCTATGCCCTTTCCAACCGCTTTCCCGACCCGCCACAGACGGACTACCGCCGCGTGGACGTCCACGCACTGCGCCACGACCTGTTCTGCGGGGACGTCTACCTCGCCGACACCAAGGCGGACCGGGAACTGTCCACAGCCTGGGGATGGGTGCCGGTGCTGGACTTCGCGTGGGCGCTGTGCGACATCGTGGAGCGGCTGGACAGGGACCCGGCGGGGTCCCGGGCCGCCCGGCCCCAGCACGCGGAACTCGACTTCACCGAGTCCACCGACCGCATGCTCTTCGAGCGCCGCTTCGGCTGGGTGGACATCGAGGCGGACTGGATGCCCGCCGAGGAGCCGCCCCTGACCTTCTCCCACACCGAACTGCGCCGCGAGGCAAGGGACTTCCTGCACGACCTGCTCGCCGACCTCACCGACCTGCACGAGGGCCTGGCGGACAACCCGGCGATCTGGACGCTCCAGGCCCGCTTCCCGAGGGTGCCGTAACCGTTCCGGCGGTTGAACGACCGTACGGTGTACGGAGGTTGACCACCTGCCGAGGCGGGGGTGACAAGTGGTGCGGAAGGCCTCACCGCCGCCCCGGCCGCGCCTACGTTGACTCCGTGCGGACGCAGCAAAAGGCCGGCGACAACGGAAAAGACGCCTCTTCCAAGGCCTCCCGGGCCCCGGCCACCGCCGCGCCCGTCGACTCCCCGGTGCCGGTCGGACCCCCGGAGCACGCGATGCGCGCCCTCCAGGGGAAGGTGGGGAACACGGCCGCCACACTCGCCCTGCGGGACGCGAAGGGCAAGGGCGTCGCACGGCCCCCCGCGGTACGCGGCCGGCCGGTGGCACCCCTGGCGACCGTCGCGGAGGAGAACACCGCACCCGGCCTCGTACTGCCCCCGTACCTGATGGACTTCCAGGCCGCCGGGCTGTCCACCGCCTACGGACTGACCGGGCACGAGTTCGTCCGGAACGCGGTGGCCGCCGTCGTCGGGCACGGCGACGGCACGGTCGCCGAGATCGGCGCCGAACTCGCCGGCCGCCCCGAGTCGTTCTACGGGCAGGGCCGCGCCTTCGCCGTAAAGGGCAGGACCGGCAAGGAGTGGTACGACGTCACCGTCACCGTCACCCGCGCCCCCGACGACCGGCCGCCCGTCTTCCATCCGGAGGACCTGCTCGCGACCACCGCGCCGGACCCGGACGGGGCGCCGCTCGCCGCGGTGGACGACGCCGAGGGCAAGGACACCAAGGTCGACGTCCAGCACAACACCGCCACCACTGTCGCGACCACCGCGAGCGGCAGTTCCAGCAAGGGCGCCGGCGGCATGGCCTTCGGGCTCGCGCCCGTCGCGCCGGGGCTCTGGCTGGGCGGCGCCGGCCTGGTCAACGCGCAGCCCTGGCAGTCCTCGCGGGAGTCGCGCAGCCAGCGCAACGTGGCCGAACCCCGGGTGCTGCGCAGCGAGAAGGGCTCGGTCGAGGCACCGCGCAAGGTGCGGTACGGCGTACGGATCAAGAAGCAGGGCGCCCCGCACGCGCAGACCTTCCACGGCTCGGGCACCCTCACCCAGCGCGTGCCCACCGAACACCTGGTCCCGGCCGGTACCGAGGCCCCCGCCGCTCCGGAGGGCGTCGGCACGGACACCGCCCGCCGCGTCTCGCTCGCCGACTCCATGGCCCCGGTCGCCGTCACCGACACCGCCGCCCCGCACCAGGGCGGCGGCGGGCTCTTCGACGCGGTCGCCACCGTCCTGCACCCCTCGCTCACCGCCCCCGGCGCCCCCGGCCGCTCCCGCCTCTACGAGGCCACCTCCACCGCGACCCTCCTGGAGGACCTGCCCCGCCTGCTGCGCGACGGCGTCACCGGCGAGGACCTCGCCTCCAAGGACGGCAACAGCGTGGGCAGCTACCGCCTGCACGCCGAGATCACCGGCATGTCCCCGGCCTGGGGCACCGGCGGGACCCAGCTGCGCACCCACCAGCAGACTCAGCACACGGTCACCGAGAGCGCCGGCAAGGGACGCGCCCTCACCGGCGGCCTGGGCCCGGCCATCGGCGTCGGCGCGGCCGGCAACGCCGCCGTCCTGCGGGGCACGGCCATGCCGGTCGCGGCGGCCCGCAAGGCGCGGTTCACCGTGGCCGAGCAGACCGTCTCCAGCCGCCAGGGCGCGGAGGTGCGCGGCGACAAGGTGCTCTACCTCACGACCGTCCTGTTCACCGCGGAGGGCACGGGACCGCGTTCGGCCGAGATGGTCCTGCGCCCGGGGACCCGGGTCGCCCGGCACTCGATGCGGGTGTGGATGAGCCTGCGGGCCGACGAGGCGCAGTCGCTCGGGCTGCCGCTGCCGCCCGGCACCAAGGCCGGGGAGTTCGTCAAGAAGCCGAAGCGGGCCGACGCGGACGGCAACGAGGTCGACGTCGAACGGCACCTCCCGTTCGGCGCCATGGGCTCCAGCGTCACCCTCAGCCGGCTCGACACCCGGCCCATGCTCCGGGCCGTGCAGGAGCTGTTCGCGACCGACCCCCAACTGGCCGGCTACCTGCCCTCCTTCGGCACGGACGAGCGCCCCACCCCGTCGTCGAAGGAGGAGGCCGCGCTCCAGCGGCGCAACCACCGCGAGCTGATGGCCGCCCTGTCCGAGACCAACCTGCGGGTCAACAAGGACCAGCTGACCACCACCGGCATCCGGGTGCGGCTGCGCCGCAAGACCACCCTGCACTCCCACGACGTACAGATCCGCGTCCGCGGGCAGCTCCGCGAGACCGGCTACCTCGGCGACACCGACGACTGGCTGGTCCGCAGCCACTCCGGCGTCACCGGCAACACGCAGAGCGGACGCGGCAGTGCGCGCTCCATCGGCGGTCTGGTGCTCGGGCAGGCCAGGATCGTCCCCGGCGTCCTGACCGGCTCGGCCCGCTACGAGAGACACAGCACCGGCACCCGCCGCAACCAGGCCGGCCCCACCACCCGCACCGACGTCCTCACCAACGGCTCCGACAAGGCTGCCACCTTCGGGGCGGCCCTGCGCCTCGACGTCGACGTCACCATGACCTCCCGGCAGCGCAAGCTGGGCCGCGCCCTCACCCCCGGCTCCCCGGGACAGCAGGCGCCCGAGGCCCGGCAGCTGGCCGACCTGCACCTGGACGAGCAGGACGTACGGCTGGTCACGCCGGCCGAGTTCACCCTCGACGAGGAGGGCAAGCGGCGCCAGGGCGCGGTGGGCGACCGGCGCCGGGAGCAGGACCCGCGCCCCGAGTACGCCGTCACCGCCGAGGGCATCGGCGACCTGGCCGGCCTCGTGCCCCGGCCGTCCGTCGGGCAGCCGCTGCGGGACTGGCAGCTGGTGGAGACGGTCGGCGACGGCCAGGCCGTCCGGGACCTCGCCTTCGAGCTGCTGTCCAGGGCCGCCGCCCGCAACAAGGGCGTCCGCGAGGATCCCGCGCTGCGGACGGAGGGGCTCGCACCGCGGCTGGCGATCGAGGAGCGGTTCGGGCCGCAGGCCATCACGGCGTCGCTGCGGCAGGCCGCGTCCTCGGGGTGGGTGGTGAAGAACCTGCGCTATCCGCGCCGGCTCGCCGCGCTGAACGGGGCTGTCGGCACCCGGCTCACGCTGACCAACCCGAAGTTCCTGCACCAGGGCGCGGGGCCCGGCACGGAGACCTTCGTGCTCGGCGGCCACCAGGCGGCCGGCCAGGAGGGGCACGGCACCACCAGCACCTGGCAGTTCGGCGCGACCGGCTCGGAGAACGACGTCGAGTGGCGGCTGGGCCAGGGTCTGTCCGGGAACCGCACCACGAGCCGGGGCGACGCCCGGTCCGCGGCGCTGTCCGGCACGGTCGAGCGCAACGCCCACACCCCGAAGAAGGCGCCGCTCTACCTGGTCCAGTGCGACCTGCTCGTCACCATGGTCGCCGAGGTCAAGGTCACCGGCGGCGGCCCCTACGTGGCGACGGCCGCCCGCACCCTGCCGGCCGAGGCGGCGGTGTGGCTGACGGAGGCGCAGCTGCCGGCAGCGATCCGCAGGCAGCTGAAGCTGGACCCCGAACCGGCCCTGATGACGCCGCCCCGGCAGCCGGGGCGAAGCCCGGCGGAGAACTCCCGGGCGGCCGAGAACTCCCGGCCGGCCGAGAACTCCCGGGCAGCGGAGAACTCCCGGCCGGGCGAGAGCTCCCGGCCGGGCGCCGAGCGCGAGGGACGGGATGAGGCGCGCGCCACGGACACCGCCGGGTCCTCGACCTCCGCGCCGCCGCGCACCAAACCGTCCTTCGCCCGCGGGCTCCCCCTCGGCTTCGGCATGGTCGAGGACCTGCCGAACTTCGTGCCGCTGCTGGCCCGGCTGCGCACCCGCCTCGCGGAGAGCGGACAGCAGAGCCTCGCCGACGACCTGCTGCCCCGCCGGCAACTGGCGGACCGCAACGACAACGTGCAGCGGCTGCTGCGCGTTCTGGACCGCGACGGCAGCGCGGGGCTGCTGTCCGGCGCGATGGACGGCGGGGTCACCGTCGAGCTGTTCGACGGCCGCAAGACCCCGTACTGGGCGGTGTTCAAGGTCAACCGGCTCGCCGACGGCACCTACGACGGCGCCGCGGACGACGGCCGGGACATGGAGTACATCACCGCGGCCGTCGCCCAGCAGGCCGCCACCCACGACGAGGGCATGTCGTACGGCCTGGAGGGGATCTTCGCCGGCTCCGGCAAACCGGACGGCGGAGCCGGGCAGCTGAAGAGCACCGGGGGCGCGGCGGGCCTCGGCGTCGGCACGGGCGGCTCGCGGCGCTCCGGCTCGGCGAGCCGCGGCCAGCTCGGCATGAAGACGGTCGCCGAGGCGAAGACCGCGAAGTCGTCGAAGATGCGGGTACCGGTCGAGGCCACCCTCGAACTGCACCGCGGCGACCGCCGGCTGGCGCTGGCGTCGCTGGGCCGCCAGTCGGTGACCCACCGCGTCCTGGACAAGGACGTCGCCGCCCTCGGCCGGCTGACCGCGCCCCGGCGGCAGCCGGTGGCCCCGGCGCCAGGCCCCGAAGACGGCCGGGCGGCCGCCCTCGGCAGCTGGCGCTCCGGCGGCGTGCGGCTGCCGATGGAGGCGCAGGTGAACGGCTTCCAGGGGGCGCCACAGGTGCGGGAGCTGGTCGGCTCCGCGGTCCGGGAGGCGGGCGGCGGCGACCGCTTCCGGTCCACGGGCCAGGCCGCCGCCTACACCCTCCACGAGGCCGTCTCCACCGAGTGGCTGATCGCGGCGCTGCCACTGCTGACCTCGGCCGGGGCGGAGCTGCCGCCGGTGCACGCCACCGGGGTGGAGGGCCAGGACCTGCGGGCGTCGGTGCACGCGCGGCTGCGGGACGGCCGGGTACTGGGCGTCGGCGACAAGATGACCTTCGAGACGGTGGGGCAGAGCCACCTGGACGCGCCCCGGCCCACCCAGACGGACGGCCTGAGCTCCGCCGACCACGGCCGCTCGGCACGCGGTCTCGCGGGCGCGGGGCTGCTCAACGCCGACGAGTTCCGCCTCAACCAGCTGATGGGCAACGCCGGTGGCGCGGGCGGCGCGGCCGACGCGGCGGTGAACGCGTCCGGGTCGATGCCGCTGCACAAGCCCAAGTCCGCCGCGGTCCTGGTGCAGTTCACTCTGGACGTGCGCGTGGTGGCGAGGGTGACCAACCGCGTCCGCTCCGGCCGCACCGGCACCGCCGTGCGGGAGCTGACCCTGCCCCGGCCGGTGGTGATCCGCATGCCGGAACCGGCGGTCCGCCGCATGCTTGCCGCGCAGCCTGACCAGCTCCAGGATCCGGACGACCATCTGGGCCTGCGGAAGAAGGCGGCGCCGGTGCCTCCGGCGAGCTGAGTGCTTTCGGCGGGTCGCCTGCTGCGGGTGGGTGGGGGCCGGTCGCGCAGTTCCTCCCCCAGCCTTCGGCCGGGGGCGGACCCCCAGCGCCCCCTTACGGGGCGCTGTTCACGGGTCCCTCATCCCTCCACGCGGATGCCGAGCTGTGCCGCCAGTACCGGGGCCAGGTCGAGGAGCTGGGACATGCTGATCACCGCCCCGGACAGGCGCTCCACGCCACTCGCGATGCCCAGCTCCGCGGCGCCCCGCAGGTCGACGTCCTTCATCGTCACCCCCCGGAAGTCGGCCCCCTTCACCGTGCAGCCGGTGAACTCCACGCGCTCGAGGACGGCGCTGCCGAAGTCCGGTTCCACCAGGACGCAGCCCTCGAAGACCACGTCCCTGAGCTTCGCGGTGCGCAGGTTGAGGTAGTCGATCTTGCCGCCGCGGATCACCACGCGCTCCAGGACGGAACCATGCAACTGGGTGCCGCCCAGCCGGGCGTCGACCAGCTCGACGTCGCGCAGGGTCGCCTCGGCCAGATCGGTGCCGACGCCTCTTATGCCGGTGAGGACCGTGTCGAGCACGCGCGCGTGCCGCAGCCCCGTCTCGTCGAAGGCGCAGTCGGTCAGCGCGCAGTCCATGAAGCGGGCGCCCGACCCGTCCTGCCCCGCGAAGTCCGCCGCCCGGAACGCCTGCCCGTCGTAGTCCCCGTCCGGCTCCAGACCGCCCCCGCCCCAGGGCTCCAGCTCGGGCAGCCGCACCTCCGGCCGCCGCGCGCCCTTCACCCTGCCTCCGCCGGCCCCACCGGCCGCTGTCCTCGCCATGCCCCCATAGTGCAGGCCGCCACTGACAATCACCGCTGCGCACGCCTTCCCCTGGCGCGATCAGCTCATCCGGAATGTCAATCACACACCCGGCGTTGCCGTCGTGCATGAATCGCCTCATGGGATTTCTCCGGGGACTCGGCGGCACGGTGTGGGCGTACGTCCGCAGCGCCCCCGGTACGTATGTCTGGCTGGCGATTCTCTTCGTGACGACCGTGGCGCTGCACCACATGTCACCGGAGTTCGAGCAGCAGTTCCTGCGGCAGCGGTCCACCAACATCCGGGAGCTGTCGGACAACCCGGTACGGGTGCTGGTCGCCAGTGCGATGTGGATCGAGGGCGGGCACTGGGTGCCGTACGCCTTCCTCTACACCGTCTTCCACGCGCCGGTGGAGCGCTGGCTGGGGACGGTCCGCTGGCTCGCGGTGTGCGTGCTCGCGCACGTGCTGGCCACCCTGATCAGCGAGGGCGCGCTGCTGAAGGGCATCCACGACGGCATCGTCCCGCACTCCGCGGTCAACACCCTGGACATCGGGGTGAGTTACGCACTGGCCGGGGTGATCGCGGTGCTGGCGTACCGGATCGCTGCCCCCTGGCGGTACGCGTACGTCGCGGCCGTCCTCCTCGTCTACGGGCTGCCGCTGACCGAGTCGCCCACCTTCACCGACCTGGGACATTTCGTCGCCGCGCTGATCGGTCTCGGCTGCCGGCCGCTGGTCGCAGGGCGCGGAAAAGCATGGAATCCGAAGGAGACACTGGATGCCCTGAAGGGTTAGCGTCCAGGTCATGAGCAGATCGGCGAGCGGTGTCGTCAACGGCGGCATCTCCTTCTGGTACGCGGACGACGGCCTCCCGGCGGTGCGGGAGCCGCTCGCCGGTGACGCCTCGGCGGACGTCGTGATCGTGGGCGGCGGGTACACCGGTCTGTGGACCGCGTACTACCTGAAGAAGGCCGCGCCCTTCCTCCGGGTCACCGTCCTGGAGCAGAAGTTCTGCGGCTACGGCGCCTCCGGCCGCAACGGCGGCTGGCTCTACAACGGCATCGCCGGCCGCGACCGGTACGCCGCGCTGCACGGCCACGAGGCCGCCGTACGCCTGCAGAAGGCCATGAACGAGACCGTCGACGAGGTGGTGGCGGTCGCCGCCGCCGAGGGCATCGACGCCGACCTGCACAAGGGCGGGGTGCTGGAGGTCGCCACCACCCCGGCCCAGCTGGCCCGCCTGAAGGCCTTCCACGAGCACGAGCTGTCGTACGGCGAGAAGGACCGCGAGCTGTACGGCGCCGGGGAGACCCGGGAGCGGATCCGCGTCGCCGACGCGGTGGGCGGCACCTGGACCCCGCACGGCGCCCGCCTCCACCCGGTGAAGCTGGTGAAGGGCCTGGCGGCGGCCGTGGCAGCACTCGGCGTCGACATCTACGAGTCCACCCCGGTCACCGAGATCCGCCCCCAGCACGCCGTCACGCCCTACGGCACGGTCCGCGCCTCCTACGTCCTGCGCTGCACCGAGGGCTTCACCGCGAACCTCAAGGGCCAGAAGCGCACCTGGCTGCCCATGAACTCCTCGATGATCGCCACCGAGCCGCTGACGGCGGAGCAGTGGGCGTCGGTGGGCTGGGAGGGCCGGGAGACCCTGGGCGACATGGCGCACGCCTACATGTACGCGCAGCGCACGGCCGACGGTCGGATCGCGCTCGGCGGGCGCGGGGTGCCGTACCGCTTCGGCTCGCGGACGGACAACGACGGCCGCACGCAGGAGGCGACGGTCGAGGCGCTGCGCGAGATCCTCGTGCGGTTCTTCCCGTCCCTGGCCGGGGTCGCGGTCGAGCACGCCTGGTCCGGGGTGCTCGGGGTGCCGCGGGACTGGTGCGCGACCGTCACCCTGGACCGCTCGACGGGGCTCGGCTGGGCGGGTGGCTACGTCGGCTCCGGGGTCGCCACCACCAACCTGGCCGCCCGCACCCTCCGCGACCTCGTCCAGCTCGACTCCGGCCAGGCCGGCCGCACCGCCCTGACCGAGCTGCCGTGGGTGGACCACAAGGTCCGCAAGTGGGAGCCGGAGCCCTTCCGCTGGCTCGGCGTCCAGGGCATGTACGCCACCTACCGCGCCGCCGACCAGCGCGAACGCCTCCACCCCAGCACGGAGTCGTCACGGCTGGCCCGGGTCGCGGACCGAGTGGCGGGACGGCACTGAGGCCACCGCGGGAGGGAACGGAGCCCCCTGTCGGATTCGAACCGACGACCTTCGCTTTACAAGAGCGGCGCTCTGACCAGCTGAGCTAAGGAGGCGTGCGCGCACCCGGGGGTGCGTGCCAGTGCAGTGTACCCAGGTCCCGGGCGGGGCCTGTCGAAAATTTCCGCGAAGTTCACAGGGCTCCAGGTACTGACATACAGGGTGAACGCCAGGTACCGTCCTGATCCGGTTCACTCGCGTGGACTACCCGAGTGGACTACACCAACCACCTTCCTACAACGGATCGTCCGGCACGTTCCTGCCGGTAGAAGGGGGCCTCTGAGCCATGGCCACTGTCACGTTCGACAAGGCGACCCGGATCTACCCGGGCTCCACCAAGCCCGCCGTCGACGGCCTCGACATCGCGATCGAGGACGGAGAGTTCCTCGTCCTGGTCGGCCCGTCGGGTTGCGGCAAGTCCACCTCCCTGCGGATGCTCGCGGGCCTGGAGGACGTCAACGGCGGTTCCATCCGCATCGGTGACCGGGACGTCACGCACCTGCCGCCCAAGGACCGGGACATCGCCATGGTGTTCCAGAACTACGCGCTCTACCCGCACATGACGGTCGCCGACAACATGGGCTTCGCGCTCAAGATCGCCGGCGTCAACAAGGCGGAGATCCGGCAGAAGGTCGAGGAGGCCGCGAAGATCCTCGACCTCACCGAGTACCTGGACCGCAAGCCGAAGGCCCTCTCCGGTGGTCAGCGCCAGCGTGTCGCGATGGGCCGCGCGATCGTGCGTGAGCCGCAGGTCTTCCTCATGGACGAGCCGCTGTCCAACCTGGACGCCAAGCTCCGCGTCTCGACCCGTACCCAGATCGCGTCGCTCCAGCGCCGCCTCGGCATCACCACCGTCTACGTCACCCACGACCAGGTCGAGGCCATGACGATGGGCGACCGGGTCGCGGTCCTCAAGGACGGTCTGCTCCAGCAGGTCGACTCGCCGCGCAACATGTACGACCGCCCGGCCAACCTCTTCGTCGCCGGCTTCATCGGCTCCCCCGCCATGAACCTGGTCGAGGTCCCGATCACCGACGGCGGCGTGAAGTTCGGCAACAGCGTCGTCCCGGTCAACCGCGAGGCGCTCAAGGCCGCCGCCGACAAGGGTGACCGCACCGTCACCGTCGGCGTCCGCCCCGAGCACTTCGACGTCGTCGAGCACAACGGCGAGGCCGCCTCCGCCCTGTCCAAGGACACCGAGGACGCCCCGGCCGGTCTCGCGGTCTCCGTGAACGTCGTCGAGGAGCTCGGCGCCGACGGCTACGTCTACGGCAGCGCCAAGGTCGGCGACGACCTCAAGGACCTGGTCGTCCGCGTCAGCGGCCGCGCGGTCCCGGAGAAGGGCGCCACGCTGCACGTCGTGCCGCGGCCGGGCGAGACCCACGTGTTCTCGACGTCCACGGGTGAGCGTCTCTCCGACTGACCGATCGAGCGAGCGAGCCGATCGAGCGACTCGATCGAGCGATCCGGCCGGTCGATCAAGCAGAGAAACCTCTGACCAGGGTGAATTCACCCAGGTTGACGGAAAGGGCCCCGCGACCTGCTGCGGGGCCCTTTCCGTTGCCCCGATCTACCCCCGCAAGCGGGTGGTTTTCGAGCAGCGTGCGTCAACCCCGTACCCGAAACACGGTCCTTCTCCGTCCCCCGAACCGGTGACTAAATGTCGCCAAATCATTACCGCACGCTACCCTCACACGCGTGAAGCACTCCACCATCCTTCAGACGCGACGCGGCCACCGGGGCGGCCCTGCCCGCCGGATCGGCCGCACCCTCGCCCTTGTCCTGCCCGTCGTCCTGGTGCTCTCCGGGACCCTCGCGGTCACCCGCGTCAACTGGACCGGGTCCCCGCGGAGCTCGGTGCTCACCGCGACCGACGTGACCGACGCGCACGTCTCCTCCAAGGCCGTCACCCAGGCCCCGCAGGACGCGCTGCGCGAGCAGCTGATGACCGAGCTCCAGGACAAGAACCCGGGCCAGGTCCTCACGCACCTCCAGCAGGCGGTCAACGGCCACCCGTCGCTGGCGAAGCACTGCACGTCCATCGCCCGCGCGCTGGGCCGGGCCGCGGTGCGGATGTACGGCGCCTCGCGCGCCCAGTCGTACGCCCGCCCGGTCTGCGACACGTCCTTCGCGTCGGGCGTACTGGCCGCGCACAGCTGAACGCCGGTTCGGAAGCAGGTAACGGCTCCTTAAGGGGGGTGCCTGCCGCGTGCAGCCGCCCCCGGGGCGCGTCGTACAGTTCGGGCATGACCCATCCGAACGCCGCGTTGCGCCCCACCCAAGCCGTGGTCCTGGCCGGTGGCCAGGGCTCCCGGCTTCGTCCGTACACCGACGACCGGCCCAAGCCGATGGTCGAGATCCCGGGTACGGGCACGCCGATCATCGGCCACCAGCTGGCCTGGCTCGCCGAGGAGGGCGTCACCGACGTGGTGGTCTCCTGCGGCCATCTCGCCGAGGTCCTCCAGAAGTGGCTGGCGTCGGCGGACCTGCCGCTCTCGGTCACCACGGTGGTGGAGACCGAGCCGCTGGGCCGGGGCGGCGGCCTCAGGTACGCGGCCGCGCACCTTCCTCACCCCGACCGGCCCTGGTACGCCACGAACGGCGACATCTGGACGCGGTTCTCGCTGCGCGACATGGCCGACTTCCACACGGAGCGGGACGCGGTGGCGACACTGGCGCTGGCCCGCCCGCGGATTCCGTGGGGCGCCGTGAAGACCGACGGCTTCGGTCACATCACGGACTTCATCGAGGCACCGCCGTCGACGTTCGAGATCAACGCCGGTGTCTACGTCTTCTCTCCCGAGTTCGCCGCGATGCTGCCGGAGCGGGGGGACCACGAACGCACCACGTTCCCGCACCTGGCACGGAGCCGGCAGCTGGCCGGGTTCCCGATTCCGCAGGGGGCGTACTGGCGGGCGATCGACACGGCGAAGGACCTGACGGAGGCCGCAAAGGAACTGGCCTCGCTGGGGCGGTAGCCGAAGAGGGGGGTACGGCCGACGATTCGTCGACCGCGACTCCGCGGGGCCCTTCGCACAGTTCCCCGCGCCCCTCCAAGGGGGTACGACCGGCAGTTCGTCGACTGCCCGTGCGCGGGGGCTCTTCGCGCTGTTCCCTGCGCCCCTCAAGGGGCGCTGCCGAAGCGGTCCTTAGGGGCGCGGGGAACTGCGCGGTCGGCCACGGCGGTGGTGCGGACGGCAGACGGCGGACGGCACCCCCCTCGGCGCTCCGTCGGTACGCCGCAGCCCCGCGCCTCTGGAGCGCGGGGCTGCGTCAGTGTGAGCGGATGTCAGCCGAGGAGGCCGCCCACCAGGCCGGGCTGGCCGGAGGAGGAGGCGCCGCCGGAGGTTCCGGAGCCGGTGCCGGTGCCGCCGCCGCTGGTGGAGGCGCCGCCGGTCGCGGTGCCGCCCGAGGTGGGCCCCGCGGTGGTCGGCGCGGGCGCGGTGTGCCGGGGCGGGGCCTGGCCCGTCGTGCCCTGGGTCTCGCTGGGCGTCGTGGTGGTGGCGCCGCTCGTGGTGCGGTCGGCGCCCGGTGTGGTGGCCGCCTGCGAAGGGCTCGCCGTGGCGCCCCCGGAGGGGGCCGTGGAGGCCGACGGAGTCTTCCGGTGGGGCTTGACCGACTCACCGGGGAGCGGGGAGCCGGGGAGGTTGTTGCGCGGCGCCTCGCCGGGGCCGGGGACGACCACGCGGCTGGAGTCGCGGACCGCACCGCCCAGGAGCGAGCCGACGAGGAGGGTGAGGCCGATGGTGATGGCCGTGATCAGGGCGCCGCGGCGCAGTACGTAGGCGCGCAGATCCCAGATGTCGGAGTGCGGGCCGAGCCGCCGCCAGGCACTGCCCGCGAGGCGGCCGTCCACGGAGTAGACGGGGGCGCCCGCGATGATCAGCGGGGACCAGGCGGCGAGGTAGATGATGTCGGGGGCGTCGTAGGCCGGGACGGTCTTCCAGCTGACGGTGACGATGAGCGCGGCGGAGAGCAGCGCGCCGACGACCGCGGCGACCCGCTGCCAGCAGCCCAGGACGGTCAGGACGCCGACGATCACCTGGAAGAAGGCGATGACGAGGCCGGAGCCGACCGGGTGCTGGAGGGCGAACTGGCGCAGCGGCTCGGCGACCTCCCACGGGTGCAGCGTGTTGAGCCAGGTGACCATGGAGCCGCGTTTGCCGCCGTCGAAGTAGACGGGGTCGCAGAGCTTGCCCATGCCGGCGTAGATGGAGATGAAGCCGAGGAAGATGCGCAGGGGGAGGAGGACCACGCCCAGGTTCATCCGGCGGCCGGGGTAGTAGGCGTGCCGGGCCGGGTCGCCTTCGCCGGCCCGCCGGGCCGACCGCGGTTCGTCGAAGTCCTCGAACTCGTCGTCGCCGTAGGGCTCTTCGCCGTAGGACTGTTCGTCGTAGGCAGGGTCGCCGTAGGCCGGTTCGTCGTAGGCGCTGCCCACCGCCGGCAGGTCCGGGAGCAGCCGCCTCTCGCCGGACGCGGGGGAGCGCGGATGACCGACCAGCGGGGTCTCGACGGTCTGGTCCAGCGCGTCGTAGTCGTCGTCGACGCGCGGGATGACCCGGGTCGCGCCCGCCGGTTCGGCGGGTTCCTCACCGTGCCGGACGCTGCCGCCCCGGACGGCCTGGAGCAGCCGGTGGGCGCCGGTGTCGTCGGGCGCGGACCTGCCGCTCCAGACGACCGGGCGGCGCCGGCCGGGCGCCGCCCCCGCTCTGCCCGCCGTGCCCACGACCGGGATGCGCGCGGTGTCCTCGGTGGCGCTCAGGTGCCGTGCGACCCGGGGGGATTGGGTACGCCGTGTCGATACGCCCAGCTGCACGCGGAAACTCGCGTGGTTGACGATGACCTGCGCCGGATCGCTCGGCACCTTCACCATGCTCAGCGCGGGAGCGTCGTCGAGCCCGGAATCGAATCCGGAGCGGAATCCCGACGAGCGGTCCCCCGTGGGCGTGCGGGGTGTTCTGGTGTCCACACTCATCTAACCGAGTGACGTGGAGTTAGGACACTGCTTTGACCGGCCGGATGTGTCCGGACCCCGTCAAGGATGTCCTGGACGCCGGAATTAACCCGCACAGGTGAGGTTACGGACGTTTGTTCACCCGCGTCGGCGCGCCGCCTCGTACAGCACGATCCCCGCCGCCACGCCCGCGTTGAGCGACTCGGCGCCGCCCGGCATCGGGATCCGGACCCGGAAGTCGCAGGTTTCGCCGACCAGTCGGGACAGGCCCTTGCCCTCGCTGCCGACGACGATGACGACCGGCCCGCCGAGGGCCTCCAGGTCGCCGATCTCGTGCTCGCCGTCCGCGGCGAGGCCGACGACCACGATGCCGGCCTTCTTGTACGACTCCAGGGCCCGGGTCAGGTTGGTGGCGCGGGCGACGGGCGTCCGGGCCGCCGTACCGGCCGACGTCTTCCAGGCACCGGCGGTCATGCCGGCCGCGCGGCGCTCGGGGACGACCACGCCGTGGCCGCCGAAGGCGGAGACCGAGCGGACGACGGCACCCAGGTTGCGCGGGTCGGTGACCCCGTCCAGGGCGACGATCAGCGGGTCCTCGCCCTCGTCGTAGGCCGCCTCGGCCAGGTCCTCGGGGTGCGCGTACTCGTACGGCGGGACCTGGAGGACCAGGCCCTGGTGGTTGAGGCCGTTGGTCATGCGGTCCAGCTCGGGGCGCGGTGCCTCCATGAGGTTGATGCCGCCGCGCTCGGCCGCGAGCTGCAGGGCCTCGCGGACCCGCTCGTCGTTGTCGATGAACTGCTGGACGTAGAGGGTGGAGGCCGGGACGCCCTCGCGCAGCGCCTCGACCACCGGGTTGCGGCCGACGACCATCTCGGACGTGCCCCTGCCGCCCCGGCCGCGCGCCACCGGACGGCGCTGGGCCTGCTTGGCCTTGGCCGTGGCGATGCGGTTCTTCTTGTGTCCCTTGCGCATCTCGGCGGGCGGGGTCGGTCCCTTGCCCTCCAGGCCCCGGCGCCGCTGGCCGCCACTGCCGATCTGCGCGCCCTTCTTGCCGGACATGCGGCGGTTGTTGGCTGCCATGAGTTACCCGTCTCCGTGAGCTTCGTGTCGTACGTACGTCTTATGCAGTGTGCCGCCCGGGGGGCCGGGCGGCACAGTTGATCTTCAGATCCGGGGCGGCTAGGACTTGAGGGTCCAGCGCGGGCCGGACGGGCTGTCCTCGATCGCGAGGCCGGACTGGTTCAGCTGGTCGCGGATGGCGTCGGCGGTCGCCCAGTCCTTGCGGCCGCGGGCGGACTCGCGCTGGTCGAGGACGAGCCGGACGAGCGCGTCGACGACCCCGTGCAGGTCCTCGCCCTGCTCGGCACCGCCGGACCAGTGCGCATCCAGCGGGTCGAGACCGAGGACGCCGAGCATGGCGCGGACCTCGGCGAGGCGGGCGACGGCCGCCTCCTTGTCGTCGGCGGCGAGGGCGGAGTTGCCCTGCCGGACGGTGGTGTGCACGACCGCGAGGGCCTGCGGGACGCCCAGGTCGTCGTCCATCGCCTCGGCGAACGCCGGCGGCACCTCGGCCGAGGGCTCGACGGCTCCCCCGGCCAGCTCCACCACGCGCTGCATGAACCCCTCGATCCGCGCGAACGCCGACTCGGCCTCGCGCAGCGACTCCTCGCTGTACTCGATCATCGAGCGGTAGTGTGGGGTGCCGAGGTAGTAGCGCAGCACGATCGGGCGCCAGTGCTTGACCATCTCCGAGACGAGCACCGAGTTCCCGAGGGACTTCGACATCTTCTCGCCGCTCATGGTGACCCAGGCGTTGTGCACCCAGTAGCGCGCGAAGTCGTCGCCGTAGGCCTTGGCCTGGGCGATCTCGTTCTCGTGGTGCGGGAAGATCAGGTCGAGGCCGCCGCCGTGGATGTCGAAGGCCGCGCCGAGATACTTGTGGGCCATCGCCGAGCACTCCAGGTGCCAGCCGGGCCGGCCGCGCCCCCACGGCGTCTCCCAGCTGGGCTCGCCCGGCTTGACGGCCTTCCACAGGGCGAAGTCACGCTGGTCCCGCTTGCCGGTCTCGCCCTCGCCCTCGGGCTGGCGGAGGTTGTCCAGCTCCTGGTTGGAGAGCTGCAGGTAGTCCGGGTAGGAGCGCACGTCGAAGTAGACGTTGCCGTCGGCCTCGTAGGCGTGACCCCGCTCGATCAGCCCGCGCATCATCTCGATCATCTCCGGCACGTGCCCGGTCGCGCGGGGCTCGTACGTCGGCGGGAGGCAACCGAGCGCGGTGTAGCCGTCGTTGAACGCGCGCTCGTTCTCGTAGCCGATCGCCCACCAGGGGCGGCCCTGGTCGGCGGACTTGGCGATGATCTTGTCGTCGATGTCCGTGACGTTCCTGATGAACGTCACGTCGTAGCCGCGGTATGCGAACCAGCGGCGCATGATGTCGAAGTTCAGGCCGGAGCGGATGTGCCCGATGTGGGGCGCCGCCTGCACGGTGGCACCACAGAGGTAGATCGAGACACAGCCCGCGGTGAGCGGGGTGAAGTCACGGATCTGCCGGGCGTTGGTGTCGTACAGGCGAATAGTCACGGGACCTAGGGTAGTGGGCCGAGGGTAGTGGATGGCACCGGTATGTGGAGGCGCCGCGGTGGTGTGCGCCCCTCGGGCGGGACCGCCGGTCACCCCTGTTTGACGACCAGCGCCGTCGCGACGGCCATCAGGCCCTCTCCCCTGCCCGGGAACCCGAGACCGTCCGTCGTGGCCCCCGAGACCGCGACCGGGGCGCCCGCCGCCTCCGAAAGGATCTTCTCGGCCTCGTCCCTCCGCCTGCCGATCTTCGGGCGTGGTCCTACGACCTGTACGGCGACGTTCCCGATGGTGAAACCGGCGGCCCTGACGATGCGGGCCGCCTCCGTCAACAGCGTCACCCCGGACGCGCCCGACCACTGGGGGCGCCCGGTGCCGAAGTGCTGCCCCAGATCGCCGAGGCCCGCGGCGGAGAACAGCGCGTTGCACGCCGCGTGGGCGACGACGTCCGCGTCGGAGTGGCCGGCCAGGCCGGGGCCCTCGCCCTCCCACTTCAGGCCGGCGCACCACAGGTCGCGGCCCTCCTCGAAGGCGTGGATGTCGGTGCCGATGCCCACCCGGGGGAGGATCACCTCAGAAGCCATCGTTGAGCCTCCTGCGGGCCAGGACCGCCTCCGCGAGGACCAGGTCGAGGGGGCGGGTGACCTTGAAGGCCTCCTCGTGGCCGGGGACGACCACGACCCGTTCGCCGAGCCGCTCGACCATGCCGGCGTCGTCGGTGACGTTCTCGGTGACCGTCTCGTGGGCGCGGACCAGGGTCCGGCGGTCGAAGCCCTGGGGGGTCTGGACGGCGCGCAGGCGGGCCCGCTCGGGGGTGGCGAGCACCGGCTCGGGGTCCCCCGGGACGGCGGCCGGCTCGACCTCCTTGACCGTGTCGGCGAGCGGGAGCGCGGGGACGACCGCGGGGGCGCCGTCGCGGACCGCCTGGATCACGGCGTCGACCGTGTCGACGGGGACGAGGGGGCGGGCGGCGTCGTGGACCAGGACGATGTCGTAGTCCGGGGGCAGCGCGTCCAGGCCGAGCCGGACCGACTCCTGGCGGGACTCGCCGCCTGGCACGACGAGGAAGTCGGTGCGGTCGGGCAGCGCGTGGGCGTCGAGGAGGGACTTGGCCTCGGGCGCGCCGTCGGGCGGGGCCACGACGACGACCAGGGAGACGGCGCGGGAGGCGGCGAGGGCGCGTACGGCGTGGATGAGCATGGGCGTGCCGTTCAGCGCGCGCAGCGCCTTGGGGGCGCCCGGACCGAGCCGTACGCCTCGGCCGGCGGCGGGAATCACGGCTGCCGTGCGCAGTGCGGTACGCGGTTCCGTACGCGAAGGACGCGAATCGTCAGACATCGGTTCCTGTCAGGTTTGTGTGCGGGCCTGGCGTGGGTATGGCCTGGGAAGTGCCGGGCGCGACGCCTTGACCGGACCCTTCCGTGACACTGGTCGAGCCAGCAGCCCGGGCCCGGCACGCCTAGTATCGGGGGTTCCCCGAGGGCGTACGCAAACATGCCGCAGCGCCCGGCGACAGCAAAGTGTCATCGGGCACCGCGGCATATCGGGTGTGCGGAGCTTCAGCGTGTCGAGCCGGACAGCGTCTGCGTCAGGACGCGAGGACCTCGTCGAGCAGGGCCTCGGCCTTGTCCTCGTTCGTGTTCTCCGCGAGGGCGAGCTCGCTCACCAGGATCTGGCGAGCCTTGGCGAGCATGCGCTTCTCACCGGCGGAGAGTCCGCGCTCGCGCTCACGACGCCACAGGTCACGCACGACTTCCGCGACCTTGATGACATCGCCGGAGGCGAGCTTCTCCAGGTTTGCCTTGTATCGACGGGACCAGTTCGTGGGCTCCTCGGCGTACGGCGCGCGCAGCACCTCGAAGACCCGGTCCAGCCCGTCCTGACCGACCACATCACGCACGCCGACGAACTCCGCATTGTCCGCTGGCACACGTACCGTCAGGTCACCCTGGGCGACCTTCAGCACCAAGTAGGTCTTGTCCACGCCTTTGATCTGGCGAGTTTCGATGGCCTCGATCAGCGCGGCCCCGTGATGGGGATAGACCACGGTGTCGCCAACCTTGAACGTCATGTGACAGGTACCCCTTCCGTGGCTATCCAGGGTAACACGGAAACCGGCGGTTCTGAATGGCGTTTTCGCAGGTCAGGGCATATCTCGGGGCTTGACAACAGCAACAGGAACGTGCTGCGCAGGCTGTCCGGAAGCAGGTATTCGCAGGTGGGAGCGGCTCTCCGGGCGGGGAGAAACGCCCACGTTACACACGTGGGGACACCTTCCCGAGTGGCGGAACATCCACATATGTCCGGTTCCAAGCGTGCGACTTCCGCTACTCCGTTCGGTTGTCGGCGCCGGATCCCGGACGTTTCCGGAATTGATCACGGGTACGGCCGAACGCCCGACTGAACGGTACGTGAAGCCGCACCTGAAGCAGTAGGTGATCAATTCTCCCGGTGGTCGCGCATTCCTTCACGGAAATTTTGCGCGTGGTGTTGCGGACGGGTTATGTGAATGCCGGACGAGGGTCGCTCCAAAGTGACCGGAGGGGCACGTGCGGATGCCCGCGCGTACCCCCTGCCCGAGGGAAGCGAGGGGCTTGGGGAGGGTCGGGTGCGGCCTCACGGGAACGGCTCGGTAACCTAAGGCCGCTGACAGACACTTAGGGCGGCTTTATAGGGGGCCGCCCGTGCGTTCAAGGAGTTGCCGCCGCCGTGAGCAGCAGCCTTCGACGCGGCGCCCTCGCCGCCTCCGCCATCGCCTTCTCCGTCGCCGCGCTCTCCGCCTGCGGCGCGGGCAACAACTCCCAGACGCTGGAGATCAAGCCGGACAACGCGGCCACGAGTGTCGGCGACATCAAGGTCCAGAACGCGACCGTGATCACCCAGCCCGACCTCACGTCGACCGGGCCGGCCGTGGTCTCCGCGACCATCTTCAACACCGGCACCGAGCCGGAGACGCTGCAGTCGATCATCGTCGCCGGCACCGGCAAGACCGCCGAGCTGCACGCCACCAAGACCCAGCCGCTGACCATCCCGGTCGGTGGCCGGCTGATCCTGGGCGGCAAGGACAACGCCTCCGCGGTGCTGGGCAGCAGCCGCGAGGCGGTCCAGGACGGCAACGCCCAGAAGATCACCTTCACCTTCAGCAAGACGGGTGACGTGAGCCTGCGCGCCTTCGTCGTGCCGGCCGAGAGCTTCTTCACCGGCTGGGGCCCGAGCGCGGTGCCGTCCGCCTCCGCCTCGGCGTCCGCCTCCTCGTCGGCCTCGGCCTCCGGCTCCGGCTCCCCGGCCGCGGGCTCGGCGGCGAGCGAGAGCGCCAAGGCGGGCAAGAAGAACAAGGAGTCCGCGAGCGCCACCCCGAGCGACTCGGCCTCGGCGTCGACGAACGCGGGCTGAGCCGCCACCCCAAAACCAAAAAAGGGCGGCACCCCAAAGGATGCCGCCCTTCAACGCCGACGAGAACGCTCCGCAGCCCGGGTACGCCCCGTAAGGGGCGCGGGGAACTGCGCGGCCCGCCCCCACCGGCCCGCAGATCCGGCACCACGGATGGGACGGGCAGCGAGCCACGGACCCAGCGCGCATCGCCGCTGACGAAAACGCTCCGCGGCCGGAGTACGCCCCGCAAGGGGCGCGGGGAACTGCGCGGCCCGCCCCCACCGGCCCGCAGATCCGGCTCTGCAAATGGGACGGGTGGGGTGGGCGACGGGTTCGGCTCGAACGTCGCCCCGGCGCGAGGCCGGTTTTTACGGCTCGAACTTGTAGCCGAGACCACGCACCGTCACCAGGTAGCGCGGGGCGCCCGGGTCCGGCTCGATCTTGGCGCGAAGGCGCTTGACGTGGACGTCGAGGGTCTTGGTGTCACCGACGTAGTCGGCGCCCCAGACGCGGTCGATGAGCTGCATGCGGGTGAGGACGCGGCCGGCGTTGCGCAGGAGCATCTCCAGGAGGTCGAACTCCTTGAGGGGGAGGTCGACCTTGGAGCCGGAGACCGTCACGACGTGGCGGTCGACGTCCATGCGGACCGGGCCCGCCTCCAGGGCGGCCGGGGTGACCTCCTCCGGCTCGCCGCGGCGGCGCAGGACGGCCCGGATACGGGCGACCAGCTCGCGGGAGGAGAAGGGCTTGGTGACGTAGTCATCGGCTCCTATTTCGAGACCGACGACCTTGTCGATCTCGCTGTCCTTGGCCGTCACCATGATGACGGGGACGTTGGAGCGGCCGCGCAGCTGGCGGCAGACCTCGGTGCCCGGCAGGCCGGGCAGCATCAGGTCGAGGAGGACGAGGTCGGCGCCGTTGCGCTCGAACTCGTCGAGTCCGTCGGGGCCCGTGGCCGCCACAGCGACCTCGAAGCCCTCCTTGCGGAGCATGTACGACAGGGCGTCGGAGAAGGACTCCTCGTCCTCGACGACGAGCACTCGGGTCACGGAAGGACCTCCGGGGCGGGAAGCGGTTCGTACGGGGATGACTCGGTGGTACCGGCCTCGTCCTCGAGGTCGGGGTCGGGGTGCTGCGATGCGCGATCGCGGGCCACGCCCGCCTCCGGCAGCCTGAGGGTGAAAGTGGAGCCCTGGCCTTCGGCGCTCCACACCGTGACCTCCCCGCCGTGCGAGGCGACCACGTGCTTGACGATGGCGAGGCCGAGGCCGGTGCCACCGGTGGCCCGTGAGCGGGCCGGGTCGACGCGGTAGAAGCGCTCGAAGATGCGCTCCTTGTCCTTGTCGGTGATGCCGATGCCCTGGTCGGTCACGGCAAGCTCGATCATGTCGCCGCCGGTCGCGTTGATCCGGCGGGCGGCTATCCCGACCCGGGTGCGGGCCGGCGAGTAGTTCACGGCGTTCTCGACCAGGTTGCCGAGGGCCGCGGCGAGCTGGCCGCGGTTGCCCCAGACGTGCAGGTCGGCGGTGCCGCCGGCGGCCATGGTGATCTGCTTGGTGCCGGCCTGGTGCCGGCACCGGTCGATCGCCTCGGCGACCAGCTCGTCGACCCGGACGGGCTCGGCGTCCTCCAGCGGGTCGTCGTTCTGCACTCTCGACAGGTCGATGAGCTCCTGGACCAGGTTGGTCAGGCGCGTGGCCTCGATCTGCATGCGACCGGCGAAGCGCTGCACGGCCTCCGGGTCGTCCGAGGCGTCCATGACGGCCTCGGAGAGCAGGGAGAGCGCGCCGACCGGGGTCTTCAGCTCGTGGCTGACGTTCGCCACGAAGTCCCGCCGTACCGCCTCGATGCGGCGGGCCTCGGTGAGGTCCTCGACGAGGAGCAGCACGAGCCGGGAGCCGAGGGGTGCCACCCGCGCGGAGACGGCCAGGGCCTCGCCCCGTCCGGTCCCCCGCCTGGGGAGATCCAGCTCGACCTGTCGTATCTCGCCGTCCCGCCGGGTGTCGCGGGCCATGCCGAGCATGGGCTCGATGGCGAGTTTGCCACCGCGCACGAGTCCGAGGGCGTACGCCGCCGAGCTCGCCTTGACAACCGTGTCGGCCTCGTCGAGGACGACCGCGGACGAGCGCAGCACGCTCAGTACGGTGTCCACGCCCGGGGGCAGTACGGGGTCGGTGTGCAGAGAAGTCCTGGTCGGCCGCTTCTGGTCGCGTTCGCTCCAGCGGAACGCCAGCATGGCGATGACACCGGTGAGCACCCCGGCGATCGCTGCCGCTGCGGCGACCGCCGCGTTCACGTCCATGCAAACAGGTTAAGCAGGGGGTACGACATCCCCACAGCCCGCGAGGTGTCAGCTCGAACACTCGTCGCCCAGAGTTCACCTTGGAGCCAGTATTGGTTCATTTGGGGTGGCAGAAACGGACGCGTAGGGACCGGAACGTGGGAGCGTGGGGTTCGCAGCTGGTTTCGGCCACGGGCCCCGGCCCCCGAAACCCCTGGACCACGCATACGAGAGGTAACCCTGATGCGGGACGCGTACCACGAGGAACTCGATTCGATCGGCGACAGCCTGGTCGACATGGCCCGCCTGGTCGGGTCGGCGATCGGACGCGCCACGACGGCGATCCTCGACGGCGACCTCAAGCTCGCCGAGAGCGTCATCGAGGCCGACCAGAAGGTGGACGAGCTCCACCACGACCTGGAGGCGCGCGCGATAGCCCTGCTCGCCCGCCAGCAGCCGGTGGCGACGGACCTTCGGATAGTCGTCACCTCGCTCCGCATGTCCGCCGACCTGGAGCGCTCCGGCGACCTCGCCCAGCACGTCGCGAAGCTGGCCCGGCTGCGCTACCCGGCGAACGCCATCCCTCACGACCTGCACGCCACCATCCTCGAGATGGGCCAGCTCGCGCAGCGCCTGATGGCCAAGGCCGCCGAGGTGATCATCACCAAGGACGTCGACCTGGCCCTCCAGCTGGAGCAGGACGACGACGAGATGGACCTGCTGCACCGCACGATCTTCCAGCACCTGCTGGACGACCGCTGGAAGCACGGCATCGAGACCGCCGTCGACGTGACGCTCCTCGGCCGCTACTACGAGCGGTACGCCGACCACGCGGTCGCCGTCGCCAAGCGCGTCGTCTTCCTGGTCACCGGCGAGCACGCGGACGAGCTGCAGCCCGACATCCACCCGGTGACGGGCGCCGAGGGGGCGTGACCCGCCGGGCGTGCAGGGGCTCGCGGGGTGCGGCTCAGGCGTACGGGCGCCACTGTGCGCCGTTGATGCGCCCAGTGAAATGGGCATGGAATGGGCAAGGCCCTACCTCTAGGGCATCTAGGGACCTCTAGGAGGGATCCATGGCCGAATCCCCCAGCACCACGCCCGACCCCACGCAGCAGCACGAGACCGACCAGCCCGTCGAGATCAAGAACCTCCTGGTCATCGGCGCCTGCGGGTGCGGCTCGGGCTGCGGCTGCGGCTGCCAGTCGGGCAGCCCCTGCCAGTGCGGCTGAGCGGACCCGTCAGCACACGTCAGTACAGCGAAGGGCCCCGGACTCCGGTCCGGGGCCCTTCGCATGCCACGCCGCGGTGACGGGCGCAGCATGGTGGTGAGACGGGGGACGGACAAGGCGAAGGAGGCGGCAGCCATGCCGCACTACATGGACGTCCACCACGGGATGAAGGGCATCACCGCCGACCAGCTGAAGGAGGCCCACGAGGCCGACCTCGCCGTCGAGAAGGAGGAGGGCGTGCACTTCGAGCGCGCCTGGGCCGACCCCGCCTCCGGCAAGGTCTACTGCCTCTCCGAGGCGCCCTCGGCCGAGGCGGTCAAGCGCGTCCACGAACGCACGGGCCATCCGGCGGACGAGATCCACCCGGTGCCGCTGTCACTCTGACGAAGCCCTTCAGGCCGTGAAGCCCACCAGCTGACGAAGCCCTTCAGGCCATGAAGCCCACCAGCTGACGAAGCTCTCCAGGCTGAGGAAGCCCTTCAGGCTGACGAGCTCTTCAGGCCGATGAGGCCTTTCAGACGGAGGGCAGCGCGGCGAGCCAGTCGACGAGCAGCCGGTTGACCTCGTCGGGCCGCTCCTGCTGGATCCAGTGCCCGCAGCCGTCGAGGATGTGGGCGGAGACCAGGCCGGGGAGGGTCACCGGGTACGCCTCGATGGCGTCGGCCAGCCAGGTCGTGGAGGCGTCGAGGCCGCCGCCGACGAACAGGGACGGCTGGGTGATCGGGGCGCCGTCGTAGGCGGCGAGGTCCTCCCAGTCGCGGTCCATGTTCCGGTACCGGTTGAGCGCCCCGGTCAGTCCGGTGCGCTCGAACTCCCCGGCGTAGACGTCGAGATCCCGCTCACCCAGCCACCCGGGCAGCCGTCCGGCGGGGAACCGCTCCCGGAGCGTGCCCCCTTTGCCGACGAAGTGCGGGTCGGGGGCGCCGGGTCCGGGCATGGTGTCGCCGGACAGGGCACCGTAGAAGCCCGCGAGCCAGCCCCGTACATCGGGTTCGATCTCGGCCTCGGCGCGCCCGGGCTCCTGGAAGTACGAGACGTAGAACTCCTCGTCCCCGCCACTCATCCCCGCGAAGACGTCACTGGGCCGCGGCCCGCCGCGCGGGGTGTACGGGACGCTCAGCAGCGCCACGGCCCGGAACACCTCGGGCCTCAGCAGCGCGGAGTTCGCGGCGACGGCAGCGCCCCAGTCGTGCCCCACGACCACCGCCGACTCCTCGCCGAGGGACCGCACGACCTCGGCGTTGTCCGCCACGAGTTCGGTCATCCGGTACGCGTCCGGCGCGACCGGCCCGGACGAACGCCCGTACCCGCGCACGTCGACGGCGACCGCCCGGTACCCGGCCGCGGCGAGCGCCGGCAGCTGATGCCGCCAGGAGTACCAGCACTCGAGGAAACCGTGCACGAGCAGTACGAGGGGGCCCTCCCCCTGCTCGACGAGATGGATCCGCCGTCCGTCCGCGACGACCGACCGATGCCGCGCTGCCATATATGCCCTCCTCGACTTGCCTGCTTTGCTTGCCGTGCGCCCCACTTGCGCTGCTCGCGTTGTTTGTCCTGCTTGCCCTTCTTGCCCTGCTTGCCCTTCGGGACCGTTGCCGATCGACCGCCGACCCTCCGCCGATCATGCGAAACCTCATGCCGGAGGGCCGAGCCCGTTTGCCGGTTCGGCAAATCGCGACCCGGCGTCCGCTCCCGGTGCCACCAAGGGGGCGACGGGGAGCGAAAGGGACGGAAGCTCACGTTCTATGACGTCCATCACAGCCGTCCGCCGACCTACCGGCATGCTTAGTAGATCCGACGTGGCGGACATCTGAGTATTTGTCCGTCTTGGGACGTATGTGGACCCCGACGATTTTCCCGGAATTCCGCCCGGCCGACAGTCGCGCCCATTCCCTTGTGCCGCAGGCTTTCTGACGTCGTGACAGCTTGCCCCTCCGCAGCCGCATGCCGACCGGAGCTCCGTGAGCCGCCCCGGCGGGGTCCCAGGACCTACGAGGCGACGTAGTTGTGGGGGCCCTTTGCGCTCCCTGTCAGGCCGTTCTAAGAATTCGACCCACAGGACGTCGCCGCAGTTCGGAACCGGTGTTCACGCAACGTCGACCTCGCACCGGACGCTCGGCGTCACCGAGTGAGTAGGAGCCCCCCACATGAAGTCGTCCCGAACGTCCGCGAGACTCCTCGCCCTCGGCCTGGGCCTGGCCTCCGGCGCGCTGGGCACGGCGGTGCCGGCGAGTGCGCAAGCGTCCGCCGCCCCGTCCGCCTCCCGCTCCGCCGCCACCGGTTCCTCCGTGGCGCGGTACGACGGGACGGGCGAGGAGGCCGCCGGCAACAAGGCGTTCTTCGAGGCCGTGGTCAAGTCGGTCGCCGCGAAGCGGGCGGCACAGTCCGGCGCGAAGGCGGTGACCATCTACTACAACGACTCCCAGGCACCGAGCTTCCGTTCGCAGATAGCGAGCGCGGCCGCGATCTGGAACAGCTCCGAGTCGGACGTCAAGCTCCAGGAGTCTTCTTCGAGCGGCGCCGACTTCTCCTACCGCGAGGGCAACGACTCGCGCGGGTCCTACGCCTCGACCAACGGCCACGGAAGCGGCTACATCTTCATCGACTACTCCCAGGCCCGGCAGTACGACTCGGTCCGTGTCGTCGCCCACGAGACGGGGCACGTGCTGGGTCTGCAGGACGACTACAGCGGGCCGTGCAGTGAGCTGATGTCGGGCGGCGGCCCCGGCCCGTCCTGCACCAACCGCTACCCGAACGCCACCGAGCGCTCGCGTGTCGAGCAGCTGTGGGCCGGCGGAGGCGGGCAGCAGGCCACGGGCGGCACGGCGAACCAGCCCGGCACCTCGGTGAACGTCACACCCCAGATGCCCCAGACACCCCAGATGCCGCAGACACCCCAGTCACCTCAGATGCCTCAGATGCCGCAGATACCGCAGATACCGGGCCAGGTCCGGGGAGGCCCGCTCATGGGCATCCTCTGGGGCTGACCGCGTTCTCCGGTGCGCGTAGCCGGCCGGCTACGGGCGCCGGATCGTGCCGTCCGCCGAGATCCGGGCGGCGTGCGGGCCGAAGTCCTCCTCCGACATGGTGGAGACGAGGTCGATCGCATCGCCGCCCGGTTCCGGCGTACCGGGCGCCACGATCAGGGTCGGGCGCAGCCGCCCGGACAGGTAGGTGCCGTCGGCGCCGAGGGTGACCTGCAGCACTCCGCTGGTCGAGAGGGTGCCGCCGAGGCCGAGCACCTTGTAGCCGGAGAAGTTGCCCAGGCTGTAGGCGATCAGGCGCCCCCTGTAGAACTCCATTCCCCGCATCACGTGCGGGCCGCTGCCCACCACGAGGTCGGCGCCGGCGTCGATCACCGCGCGGCTGAAGCGGTAGCTGTCACCGCGGTCCTCGCCGAGGAAGTACTCGGTGCCGGGTTCCACGTGGGTGCGGTCCGAGCCCTCCGCGCCGGCGTGCATGACGACGATCACGATGTCCGCCATCGCCGCGGCGCGGGCGGTGAGTTGGCGTGCCGCGGGGATGTCCGTGAGGTCGTTCGCCCCCCGGTCGGGAGCGAACCCGAGCACCGCGACCCTGATGCCCCGTACCCGCTGCACGGTGATCTGGCCCAGACGGCCGGTGAACGGCAGGTTCGCGGAGCGCAGCGCGGCGAACGTCTGGCGCCGCCCCTCCGCCCCGAAGTCGTCGATGTGGTTGTTCGCCGTGTTCAGGACCGTGAACCCGGCCTCCTTGAGCAGGCCGCCGTAGGACGGCGGGGCGTGGAACGCGAAGCAGTTCGGTCCTTCGATGTGGTCGCACTTGCTGTCACCGCCGGTGGTGAGCGTCCCCTCCAGGTTCCCGAGCACCACATCGCCGGTGAGCAGGTCGTCGACGGGGTCGAAGAACGAGGCGCCGTCGTCCGGCGGCAGGTCGTCCGGCAGCGAGCCCATGACGATGTCTCCCACGGCGGAGATCCGCACGTTCCCGACCGGACGCGGCGGTGCCGCTGCCCCGGCCGGCGCCGCCGCCCTGGTCGCCCGCAGGGAGATCCGGTCACCGCCGCCGGAGTCCGCGCCCGCGCCCCCGGCGCGGAACGCGAACGCCGCACCGGCCACCACACCGCTCCCGACCAGCCCGACGAGGAACAACCGCCACGCACGCCGCCGCCCGGAGCGCCGCCCAACGAACCTGATCATTCGCTCATATTACGAACCGCACACCATTCCTCCACGGAGGGTCACCACCTGGCGTGTTCCCCCGGCCCAGCCCACCAAGAAGCCCCCCACTTGCCGGAGAGCAGCAGGTCGGGGGCTCGTCGGCGTCGGCTTTCCTCTTCTTGCCCTGGGTCCTCTCGGGGATCTTGATGACCTCAGTTTCCCTGCTCAGCCCAGGCGGACGCTCTCACTGCCTGACGGTGAAGTACTGCCAAGTCCCCCATGTGCTGAGGTTGCCGGTGTCCTTGTTGCTGTGGACATACTCGGCCCGTACCCGGAACTTGCTGTTGACCGTCATGGTCAGGCTCAGTGTCGCGTTGGCCGTGCTTTTGGTGTTGAGCGTGCGGCATGAGGAAGTGCTTTGCGTGTGCCAGGTGCCGCCGTAGTACCGCTGAGTTTGGAACTGCACGCACTGGCCTGCCTTGTCGGGGGCGACCGTGGCGTTCAATGTGGCCTTGGCGGTGTGGTGGTAGACCCGGTACAGAACACTGCCGTAGTGGGTGCTCCCGTAGTAGCCGCTCAGTGACTCGGACACCCGCGCGTAGCTGGACGCGGTCCTGGCGGCCGCGGCCGGGGCATAGCGGTCGTCTCCGGCGAATGCTGCGGTGAACGTGGTCTTACGGGTGATCTTGTAGCTCGTGGCAAGGTTGCCGTGGCTGTCCACCGTGCCGGTCTTGAGCAGCGTCTTCTTGCCACCGTAGGGCTGGGCGTAGATCGCGAGGGTCCGGCCGTTGTAGGTCGTGCCGAGGTGGGCGGTGACCTTGGCGGTCGCGCCGTACGAGTACGACGTGGCGTTGGTGGTCATGGACACCGCAGTGGCCCTGCGGGAGACCTGGACGGTCGTAGATGCGGCGACGGTCTGGTGGGTGGAGTCACCCGGGTAGGTCACGGTGTAGGTGTTGGCTCCCCCGGTCTGCGGGACATCGGTGATGCGGAAGGTGCCGTCGGCGGCGAGCAGCGCATCTGGAAGTGCCACGCCCGCGGGGTGGGCCAGGTCGCTCTTGACCACGTGGACTGCCTCACCAGAGGGGTACGGAGCTGCCGACAGCTGGCCGGACACGGTCAGTTGGACCGCCCGGGCCGCTGTCGCCGGGGCGGTGAGGTCGATTGAGGTGGGGTTCGGCGGCGGGAGCTGCCACGGAACGGTGAACGTGTACGCCGCCGGCGACTGAGACGCGTTCCCGGCCGCATCAACGCCGACGACGTAGAGGGTGTGAATTCCCCAGGGCAGGGCGGCCGTCACGCTGCCCTTGCCCTGTGCGTCCGCCGGAACCCTGGCGGCTTCTGTGCCGGGCTCCTGGTCCCACGCGTACTCGAAGTGATCCAAGCCGCTGGACTGGCAGTCCGGAGCTCCCGCCTGCGTGCATCCGGCGGGCAGGGGGTCGCCGCTGGAGCTGAAGCTGAAGGTGGAGGGCTGCCCGGCAGCCTTGGTGGGCGTCCCCGGGCCGCCTACCGGGGGGAAGTCCGGGTTGGTGACGACCGGCGTGACGGGCGGGCTTGCATCCATCCTGAAGTAGCAGGGCTCGGTCGCCTCCGAGTACGCAGTCCCGTTGTACGTCGACGCGTCCCAGGCGTAGGTGTGCCCGTCCGCCAACGGCAGGGGGACGTAGACGGATTGGTAGCTCGCCGGCGTCCCGTCGGCTGACCCGTCCGCCGCCTGTGAACCGTCCACGTCCCACGCGTGGACGACTCCCTGATTGGTCACCCCGTTGACCGTGGACCGCGGTATGCCTATGGAGACGGTCATGCCCTCGGAGGTGCGGGCGGATGGGCCACGCCAGGCCGGGCTGCCCTCGCTGCCGCAGTCCGTGCCTGTTGGCACGGTGGGAGTCGGCAGTGCCGGGTCGATGGGGGTCCCGTCGGCGACCGCTGCCGCCGGGAGCGCTGCCGCGAACGCGCCGGCCAGGAGCAACGGGAGCCAGCCGCGTCTGTGCGCGGTTCGATTCACAGGTGTCTTCTTTCCGGGGCGGGCCCGTCCGCGTGGAGTGCTTGTGCTTGCCACGGGGTCAGCGCGTGCATCCAGAAGTGCGCGCGGCGTATTCCAGAACGGCATGCGTCCGACCGGCGCGCCCGGCCACCTTCCCCCGATGCTGCGGCATGGAGCCGCAGAGCGCGCCGAGCTTAGCGCCGCCTGGGACGGCCCCGATTCTCCTTGATCAACTTTTTGCTCTCGTCAGTCCACAGCGACGGCCGCGAGGAGATCGATCTCCGGCCACGACCTTCAGCTGTGTACGACACATGGCGTCAGGGCGTCCGGGTCAGACTTCCGCCCCTCCGGTGACCAAGCAGCTGATCCTCACCGGGCCACGTGGCGGGCACGTCTGGCGTACGTCGCTCAACGAGGAGGTGTGGAAGCGGGCGCTGGCCTCGGCCGGCGTGATCCCCGAGCGGACGCCGGGCCACTCGTACGCCGAGTCACGCGAGAACGGCATGCACGCCCTCCGCCACTTCTACGCCTCGGTCCTCCTGGACGCCGGAGAGAACATCAAGGCCCTCGCCGAGTACCTAGGCCACTCGGACCCCGGCCTGACTCTTCGCGTGTACGCGCACCTCATGCCGTCAAGCCAGGAACGGACCCGGAAGGCGATCGCCAGCCCGCAAAGTAAACAGGGAAGCCGTAAAGCCGTTAGCGTAACATCCAACCCGTAATACCAAACCGGTAATGTCGAACCGATAACGCCGAACCGGTAATGCCGTAAAGCTGATCCAGTAAAGCTAGCCGGTAAGGCCTAACAACTAATCGGACTCCTCTCCCTTACGAGAAGCAGGGGTCCTTAGTTGGCGTGCAACAACATCCGCGGCCTGGAGGCTTAGACGGCCGAGGTTACGCAGGACGGCACCGCACACCGAGGCGGCACAGGGCGACACGAGGCTACTCCTGGAAAGACTGGAGAGTCTTTGAAAGATTCCAAGAATATTGGAACCCTCCAGCCGTCCACGACGCACACGAACAAGGCGGCTCTTAGCTGTGCGTTTGTCTGGCGCGTGATGACTATGGGAAAGTTTCCGCGGCATGCGAATGCCGCCCTTGGGCGGGCGGCATTCGTCTCCCTTGCCGCGCCCCAGAAAACACCTTGCGAAGTGAACCGAGCACAGCTGGAGGGCTTCATGGTCCCACGCGTCGGCGTAACCGTCGACATCCACCTTCGTGATCGACCGATCGCGCTCATCGGCACGGCGGGCGGGACACTTGCCCTCTGGGCCAACGTTCCCGCCGGGATCGCCATCCCCACGGCCGCGCTGATCGTCCTCGACGTCCGCATCCAACACTGGCGTCGACGCACCTGACGGCCCGATCAAGCGCCTGACGGCCCACAGACGGCCCCAGGCCACCAAAAAGCCCCTCACCCGCAGAGAAGCAGCAGGTGAGGGGCTTGTTCGTGCAGGCTTACTTCTTCTTGCCCTGGTTCTTGACCGCCTCGATGGCCGCTGCTGCCGCGTCCGGGTCGAGGTAGTGGCCGCCTGGGGTCACGGGCTTGAAGTCGGCGTCGAGTTCGTAGGCGAGGGGGATGCCCGTGGGGATGTTGAGGCCGGCGATGTCGGCGTCGGAGATGCCGTCGAGGTGCTTGACCAGGGCGCGCAGGCTGTTGCCGTGGGCGGCGACGAGGACCGTGCGGCCTGCCAGGAGGTCGGGGACGATGCCGTCGTACCAGTAGGGCAGCATGCGGACGACGACGTCCTTGAGGCACTCCGTGCGGGGGCGCAGCTCCGGGGGGATGGAGGCGTAGCGCGGGTCGGAGGCCTGGGAGAACTCCGAGTCGTCCGGGAGCGGCGGGGGCGGGGTGTCGTACGAGCGGCGCCAGAGCATGAACTGCTCCTCGCCGAACTCGGCCAGCGTCGCCGCCTTGTCCTTGCCCTGGAGGGCGCCGTAGTGGCGCTCGTTCAGGCGCCAGCTGCGGTGGACCGGGATCCAGTGGCGGTCGGCGGCCTCCAGCGCGAGCTGGGCGGTGCGGATCGCCCGCTTCTGGAGGGACGTGTGGACCACGTCGGGGAGCAGGTCGGCGTCCTTGAGGAGTTCACCGCCGCGGACTGCCTCCTTCTCGCCCTTCTCGTTGAGGTTGACGTCCACCCAGCCGGTGAACAGGTTCTTCGCGTTCCACTCGCTCTCGCCGTGGCGGAGGAGGATCAGCTTGTACGGTGCGTCGGCCATGGGACAGAGCGTAATCCACGTATTCGGGGCGGCGGGCGGGCGGCCGGGGGACGTCCCAGGGGGCGGACAGTTGACTGCATTTGTTAATTGACTGGCTCAGCCGAGCGGTCGGTAAGTAAGTTCCAGTAGCGGTCTGTGGCGCTTACAGAATCCGCATCCGCAACGCCTACGCCTGCCCTGGGGGAAACCATGCCGTCCGCCGCCCTGCGCCGCGCCGCCCGGGAGACCGTCTCCGGTCTGCCGCGGGAGTTCTGGTGGCTGTGGACCAGCACCCTCGTCAACCGGCTGGGCGCCTTCGTGGCCACCTTCATGGCCCTGTACCTGACCCTCGACCGGGGGTACAGCGCGTCGTACGCCGGGCTCGTCGCCTCCCTGCACGGGCTGGGCGGGGTGGTCTCGTCGCTGGGCGGCGGGGTGATGGCCGACCGGCTGGGACGGCGGCCGACCCTGCTCGTCGCGCAGGGGTCCACCGCCGCGGCCGTCGCGCTCCTCGGATTCGTGCAGGACCCCGTCGCCATCGCCGCCGTCGCCTTCCTCGTCGGCGTGGCCTCCAACGCCTCCCGGCCGGCCGTGCAGGCGATGATGGCCGACATCGTGCGGCCCGAGGACCGGGTGCGGGCCTTCTCGCTCAACTACTGGGCGATCAACCTGGGCTTCGCCGTGTCGTCCATGGGGGCCGGGTTCATCGCCGAGGTGAGCTACCGCGCCGGGTTCCTGATCGAGGCCGGGATGACCGCCGTCTGCGCCGTCCTCGTCTTCCTGCGGCTGCCCGAGTCACGGCCCCGGCGAGCCGCCGCCGAAGTCACCGAGGACGGCGAGGACGGCGAGGTCAGCCTGCTGACCGTGGTGCGCGACGGGCGGTACATGGGCGTCGTCGGGCTGTCGTTCCTGGTCGCCCTGATCTTCCAGCAGGGGTCGGTCGGGCTGCCGGTGGCGATGGGCGAGGCCGGGTTCACGCCCGCCGACTACGGCATGGCCATCGCCGTGAACGGCGTCCTCATCGTGGTGCTGCAGATTCCGGTGACCCGGGTCATCCAGCACCGGGATCCGCGGTCCCTGCTCGTCGTCTCGTCCCTCCTCGCCGGGTACGGGTTCGGGCTCACCGCCTTCGCCGGGTCGGTCGGGGTGTTCGCGCTCACCGTGTGCGTGTGGACGCTCGCCGAGATCGTCAACGCGCCGACCCAGACCGGGCTCGTCGTGCGGCTCTCCCCGGTGCACGGAAGGGGCAGGTACCAGGGGATGTACACGCTGTCCTGGTCGGCCGCCGCGCTCATCGCGCCGCTGCTGTCCGGGGTCGTCATCGACCGGTTCGGGGCGAAGTGGCTGTGGGGGGTGTGCGCGGTCGTGGGGACGGCGGCGGCCCTCGGGTACGGGCTGCTGATGCGGCGGCTGCCGGTGGAGCGGCCGGTGGCGTCGGCCGCAGCGGGCGCGGGTGCGGACACGGGGGTGCGGGCGGCCTGAGCGCGGCGCGGGCCCCGGTCCTCCTACGACGGAGGGCCGGGGCCCTTTCCGCGGCCGCGGACGGATGGTGTCAGTCCGTGCAGCCCGGTACCCGGTTCGGGGTGCAGTTGGTCGGGATGTTGCCGACGACCTTCGAGTCCGTCACCGCAACCTGGTTGGTGCTGAACACCCCACCGGGTGCCGTGGTGGAGGCGTTGTTGCGGACGGTGCTGTGGTCGAGGGTGACCATTCCGCCGTTGTTGTAGATGCCGCCGCCCGCGGATGCGCCGGGGCCGTTCGCGCTGTTGCGGAAGACGTCGGTGTCTTTGAGACGGAGCCCAGCCATGTTGTAGATGCCGCCGCCCAGGCCCTCCACGCCGCCGACGACGTTGCCACTGACCTCGGACTTCGCCAGCCTCAGGTTCCCGTTGTTGTAGATCCCGCCGCCTCTGGTGCCCGTGTCGGTGTTGTTCGTGATCTTGCTGTCGACGATCTCCGTCACGTTGCTGCTGGCGACGAAGATGCCGCCGCCGCTCAAGGGCCCGGCCGCGGTGTTGCGCCGGATCACACTCGAGCCGACGAAGATGCTGTCCCCGGACTGATAGATCCCGCCGCCGGAGTACCGGGCGTGGTTGCGGGCGAACTCGGAGTTCTCGACGGTCACGGTCCCCCTGGTGTAAAGGCCGCCGCCGTTGTTGGCGTTGTTGAACGCCACATAGCTGCTTCTGATCTCCGCCGACCCGCCCGGCTCCACCGCGATGCCGCCACCGCCCCCGACGGCGGTGCTCTGCCCGGCGGTGTTGTCGACCACATCGACCTTCGACAGCCTGAGCGCGCCGCCGTCGACGCGGATGCCGGCGCCGTCCCCGGAGGTGAGATAGCCGCCGCGGACAGTGAGGTCCTGCAGACGCAGGTTGCCGTTCGAGGCGATGTCGAAGATGCGGAACGCAGAGGGACTCGTCCCGTCGCGGAGGATCGTCGCACCATTGCCCCGGATCGTGAGGTCCTTGACGATGACCGGCAGAGCGGAGCTCAGGAGGTAGGTACAGTCGCGGCGCAGATCAATGGTCTCGCCGTTCCGCGCGGTGGCGATGGCAAGGCTCAGCGCCGTCCCGCTGCACGGCACCCGGTCCGGATCCGCGGCGGCCGCCCCTGCGCTCGTCAGCCCCGTGACGATCGCTGCCGCAGCCGCGGCCACACTGCAGAATCTGATGTATCGCATGACAGTCACATGCGACGTACGGCCCCCGCAGCAACAATTACGATCATCAGATCACCCGGACACCAGACGAAATTCCTCCTGCCGGGCGAAGAAGCGGCTCACGGATGCATCCGCGCCCCCTTCAGCACCTTGTCCACCGCGTTCCGCGGCCCGTACACCGAGAGCCCCACCAGGTCCAGCTCCGCCGTGGGCACGGCACGGACCGCCGCCCGGTTGTCGCGGTCGTTACCGGTCGCGAACAGGTCCGCGGTGAAGACGGCCCGGGGCAGGGCGCGGCCCAGTGCCCGCTCGTGCGCGGCCTTCAGGGTCTCCTTCGCGCCCTCGAAGACCAGCACGGGCTGCCGGAACATCGACAGGTAGCCGACGCCGTCGGCGTCCTCGTACGGCTCCCCCACCACCTCGGGGAGCGTCGCACCCAGGCCGCTGACCAGGAATGCGGTCACGTTCAGCCGCTGCCAGGGCTCCAGGTCGTCCCGCAGCAGCACGGCGATCTTCGTGTCGAAACGGACGGCGTCCGTAGGGGGAGTGCTCATGCCCCGAGACTGCCGGGCGTCGTACGGCCCCGTCTTGTACGTTCTTTGCATGGCCGCCCGGCAGTCCGACACACAGGAAGTCACCGCCTGGCGCCCCGGTGTCCCGGGCGTCACCGAGGTCTTCCACGCCCGTTTCACCGAGTACGCGTACCCGATGCACGTCCACGACGCCTGGACGCTGCTCATCGTGGACGACGGCGCCGTGCGGTACGACCTCGAACGCCACGAGCACGGCACCCCGGCCGACACCGTGACCCTGCTGCCGCCGCACGTCCCGCACAACGGCTCCCCCGCCACCGCGGACGGCTTCCGCAAGCGTGTGGTCTACCTGGACGAGAGCATCCTCGGGGAGGGCCTGATCGGGCCGGCCGTCGACGGGCCCGACCTGCGCGACCCCCTGCTGCGGCGGCGGGTCGGCCAGCTGCACTCCGTTCTCGTCCGCCCCGGCGACGAGCTGGAGGCCGAGAGCCGGCTCACCCTCATCGGCGAGCGGCTGCGGGACCTGCTCCGCCCCCGGCCCGTGACCCCCGGCCTCCCTGACCCGGTCCTCGCCCGCACCCTGCGCGAACTCCTCGACGCGCGGGTCGCCGACGGGCTCGGCCTGGCGGAGGCGGCCCGGCTGCTGCACGCCCACCCCGCCCACCTGGTACGGGCGTTCAGCGGGGCGTACGGCATCGCCCCGCACCAGTACCTGATGTCCCGCCGGGTCGGCCGGGCCCGCCGGCTGCTGCTCGACGGCGTACCGCCCGGCGAGACGGCCACCGCCGCCGGCTTCTACGACCAGGCGCATCTCACCCGGCACTTCAAGCGGCTGGTCGGGGTGACGCCCGGGCGCTACCGGAGCAGCGCGCGCTGAGCCTCGTACAGGTTCCGCGGCCGTACCGCGTCCCAGGTGCCGTACAGCTCCAGGCGGGAGTGCAGGTCGCCGGTGAAGTCCGGTACGTCGATCTGGTCGAAGTCGGTGACCGTGTTGAGGCCGACGGTCGCGGAGTACGGGGCCAGCCCGTCCAGGCGCATCAGGCCCGCGCGGCCGTTGGTCACTCGAACGTTCCAGTGGGTGAAGCGGGCGCCGAACAGCGGTCCCGCGTTGGCGTCGCCGCCGTGCCGGCCGTTGTTGTCCACGGTGATGTCGGTGCGGACGTTGGCGAACGGCAGGCCGCGGTGGGAGTCGAAGGTGCCCATCTGCATCTCGCCGCGCGACCAGACGTTGTGGGAGGAGAGCCCTTCGACGTTGATGCCGTGGAGTTGGGTGTCGGCGGGGGCCGGGACCGTGCGTTCCTCGATGGTGAAGTCCTCGATCAGGTTGTCGTGCGAGCCCTCGCGGCAGAAGTAGGGGTGGTGCTCGCCCCGGCCGCCGACCCGGGTGCGGCGCAGGGTGCAGGCGGAGGCGGCGACCAGGCCGAAGCCGTTGTCGACGTTGCGGACGGTGACGTCGTCCACCCAGCAGTCGTACGCGCACTGCAGGACGACCCCGTTGTAGCCCTTGTCGAGGAGGTGCGGGGACTGCGGGGTCTCCATGACGTCGAGGGTGAGGCCCTCGACGCCGGAACCGGTCAGCTCCCGGACGTGGGTGGTGAACTGGGGGTTCCACTCCGGGCGGAGGTCCAGCGGCAGCGGGCGTTCCAGTGTCACCCGGCGGCCGCGCACCGCCGTGACCCGGACGGGCCACTCGTAGGGGACGTACGACAGCAGCTTGGTCTTGTCCTCCCAGTAGTACGACGCCGGTCCCGGGCCGCCGCCGGACATGTGCTGGAGGAGGGTGTGGGCGGTGTCGTCGGCGATCCGGAGCAGGACCAGGCGGCCGGGGCGCAGGCCGGAGGGGTCGGTGACGGTGACCGTCACGTCGCCCTGGCGGGCCGGTTCGACGGGGGTCAACTGCTCCCACTCGTCGCGCTTGTTGCCGGTCCAGCCCTCGAAGGGCCAGGCCTGCGCCTCGATCGCGGCGACCAGGGAGTCCCAACGGGGCTTCGGCGCCAGCCAGATGAGCCCGCCCGCCCAGGACCACGCCGACTTCGTGCCGCCGTAGCGCGAGCCGTACGGGCCGATCAGCTCGGTGAGGTTCTTCGTCGCGTACAGGGTCGTACGGCCGCTGCCGGCGCCGCGCAGCACCACGTTGTCGTGACCGATGTGGATCAGGCCGTCGATGCGGAAGGTGCCGGGCGGGATGGTGACCGTGCCACCGCCGGCCCTGGCGGCAGCGGCGATGGCACGGTTGATCGCGGGGGCGCAGTCGGTGACGCCGTCGGCGACGGCGCCGTACGCGCGGACGTCGGCGACGACCGGGAGGCGCCGGATGCGGGCCGCTCCGGCCCGGCCGACGTAGGGGATCTGCGGGTGGGTGAAGGGGGTGCGCCGGAACTCCCGCCAGAGGGAGGGCACCTGGCCGTCCAAGGCGTGGGCCGTGCCGCCCGCCACGGCGGTCGCGGCCACCGCCGTGGCGCCGGCGAGCAGCAGGGTCCGTCTGGTCATACCGGCGCTCACGTCGTGGTGCGTGGTGCTCATGCCGTACGTCCTTCCCATGGTGGCTTTCATGGTTGTGAACGACGTTCATATGCGCGTCGGCGGTGAGCATGCCACGACGGTCCCGTGCCTCGAAAGAGTCGTGCAGACCTCAATCAGGTAGGGACCTGAGGTCAGTCAGCGGGGCGTTCGATCAGGTGTGTGAACGCGTCGAGGTTGCGCGTGGACTCGCCCCGGGACACCCGCCACGCGTACTCCTTGCGGATGGCGGAGGCGAAGCCCAGCTCCAGGAGGGTGTTGAAGGCGCCGTCCGCGGCTTCCAGGACCTGGCCGAGGAGCCGGTCCAGGTCGGCGGCGGTGACGGAGGAGAGCGGGAGGCGGGCGGTGACGTAGACGTCGCCGAGGCGGTCGACGGCGTAACTCACGCCGTACAGCTTGAGGTTGCGCTCCAGGAGCCAGCGGTGGACGGCCGGTTCGTTCTCGTCCGGGTGCCGGATGACGAAGGCGTTCAGGGAGAGGGAGTGGCGGCCGACGATGAGGGAGACGGTCGTCCTCAGCTTGCGGGTGCCGGGGAGCTGCACGACGTAGGTGCCGGACTCGGGGCTCTCCCAGTCCAGTTCGGTGTCCTTCAGGACACCCTCGATGACCTGCCCGGCCTGCCGTTCCTGTGCGCCATCACCCATGGGCCGAGCGTACGCGACGGCGGTGGGACTGGGTCGCGCCCAGGTAGACCTCGGCGGTGGCGGCGGCCGCGGTGTCCCAGCCGAAGGACTGGGCGTGCCGGGCGGCGGCGCTGCCGAAACGGTCCGCCAGAGTGGCCTCGTCGGCGAAACGGCGCAGCACGCGCGCGTAGTCGGCGGGATCGTGACCGCGCACCAGGAAGCCGGTCTCGCCGTCCCGCACGGCCACCGGCAGGCCGCCGACCGAGGCGGCGAGGACGGGGGTGCCGGCCGCCTGGGCCTCTATCGCCACCAGGCCGAAGGACTCGCTGTAGGACGGCATGACCAGGACGGAGGCCGCCCGGAACCAGTCCGCGAGCTGCTCCTGGTCCACCGGCGGGCGGAACCTGACGACGTCCGCGATGCCGAGCCGCGCGGCCAGCTTCTGCAGCCCCTCCGGCTTGGCCAGGCCGCTGCCGCTGGGGCCGCCGACGATCGGTACGACGATCCGGGAGCGGAGCTCGGGGCGCTCGTCGAGGAGCACGGCGACGGCACGGAGCAGCACGTCGGGGGCCTTGAGGGGCTGGATGCGGCCCGCGAAGAGGGGGACCAGGGCGTCCTGCGGGAGCCCCAGGCGGGCGCGGGCCGCCGCGCGGCCGTCGCCGGGACAGAAGCGGTCGAGGTTCACGCCGGGGTGGACGACGGCGACCTTGCCGGGGTCGGCGCTGTAGTGGCGTACGAGTTCGTCGGCCTCTTCGGAGGTGTTCGCGATGAGGCGGTCCGCCGCGGCCACGATCTGGGTCTCGCCGATGACGCGGGCGGCGGGCTCGGGGGTGTCGCCGTCGGCCAGGTTGGCGTTCTTGACCTTGGCCATGGTGTGCATCGCGTGCACCAGGGGGACGCCCCAGCGCTGGGCGGCGAGCCAGCCGACGTGCCCGGAGAGCCAGTAGTGCGAGTGGACGAGGTCGTAGTGGCCGGGGCGGTGGCCCGCCCAGGCCTGCATGACGCCGTGCGTGAAGGCGCACAACTGGGCCGGGAGGTCCTCCTTGGCGAGGCCCTCGTAGGGGCCGGCGTCGATGTGCCGGACGAGGACACCGGGGGCGAGTTCGACGGTGGGCGGGAGGCCGCCGGAGGTGGCGCGGGTGAAGATCTCGACGTCGATGTCGATCGCGGCGAGGCGCCGCGCGAGCTCGACGATGTAGACGTTCATGCCGCCGGCGTCTCCGGTGCCGGGCTGGTGGAGCGGTGAGGTGTGCACGGAGAGCATGGCGACGCGGCGCGGCCGGCGGGCCCGGCGGAGCCGGGAGGCAGCCGACGGGGAGCGGCGCCCGAGCCTGCTGACGTACTGGCTCACGTGGCGGTCCTCTCTCGGGCGGGCATGCCGGTGGGAGGCATCGGGTGCCCCTCCAACGGGGTGCAACACGGAGGGGAGGATTCCCATTCCGGAGGTGGTTGATTTTGCCGACACATTGCTTGCGGTCGCTCAACCGTTCGAGGGTGGGATGCGTAGGGGTGCTGCGGGCGGGAGGTCGGGTGCGGGTGGGTGGGGGCTGGGCGCGCAGTTCCTCCCCCAGCCTTCGGCCGGGGGTACCCCCAGCGCCCCTTACGGGGCGCCTCAGCTCGGGGCGCTGCACTGTTTACCCTTTGAGACATGACAGCCCGCGCCGCCTCCCGACCCGTGGGGAACGTGACGCGCGGGACCACGAACCCCAACCGGCTGCGCCGCATGGACCGGTGGATCGCCGCCACGCACGGTGGCGTGCTGCGCCGTGCGGCCGACCCGGTTGCCGTCGACCTCGGTTACGGTGCCGCGCCCTGGACCGCCGTCGAACTGCTCGGGCGGCTGCGTACCGTCGCGCCGCGCGCGCGTGTCGTCGGGGTCGAGATCGAGCCCGCGCGGGTCGCCGCGGCCCGGCCGTACGAGCGCGAGGGGCTCGCCTTCCGGCACGGCGGGTTCGAGATCCCGGTCGCCGCGCGGCCGTTGCTCATCCGCGCGGCCAACGTGCTGCGGCAGTACGACGAGGGCGAGGTCGCCGAGGTGTGGCGGCGGCTGCGCGGGCGGCTGGCGCCGGACGGGCTGCTGGTCGAGGGAACCTGTGACGAGATCGGGCGGCGGCACGTGTGGGTCGCGCTCGGGGCGGAGGGGCCGCGGACGGTGACCTTCGCGACCCGGCTCGGCTCCCTGGAGCGCCCGTCCGACCTCGCCGAACGGCTGCCGAAGGCGCTCATCCACCGCAACGTGCCGGGCGAGCCGGTGCACGCGTTCCTGCGGGACTTCGACCGCGCGTGGGCCGCGGCCGCGCCCTACGCCTCGTACGGCGCCCGGCAGCGGTGGATCCGGGCGGTGCGGGACCTGACGGCCGACTGGCCGGTGACGGACTCGGCGGCGCGCTGGCGGCAGGGCGAAGTGACCCTGACGTGGGAGGCGTTGGCACCAAGGGCCTGATGAGCGAGCCGGGAACGATCTCGGTGAGTCGTTCGTCACAAAGGCGGGAAGATCGTCATGCTCGGGGGGAAACCGGGGAGGAACCACCCGCCGTTACCTCTGTCGCTTTGCGGCACGCCGTGGCACGATCCTCCACGTGCCATAAGTTACTGACGGTTAATCAGTTTTTCTGGAGGGGGGTCGGGCCATGGAACCGGACAAGCACACCGTCCGGCCGGGCGGGCGCGGGATCCTGGCGACGGCCGTGACGGTGGTCTGCGCGGTGACGGTGCTCGCGGGACCCGGCACGGCGTTCGCGGCACCCGGACCGACACCCTCCCCCGGCGCCTCGGCCTCCGCCGGCGGCTCCACCTCCGCCTCCGTGACCGTCCCGGCGGACAAGGACCTCGAGGCCGTCCAGGCGAAGCTCGACAAGCTCTACCACGACGCGGCCGTCGCCACCGACGCGTACAACGCCGCCGAGGAGGCGGCCCACAAGCAGTCCGCCGAGATCGTCGGCCTGGCCAAGAAGATCGTCAAGGGGCAGCAGAAGCTCGACGAGCTGAAGGAGCGGGCGGGCCGGGCGGCCGCCGCCCAGTACCGCACCGGCGGACTGCCGGACTCCGACAAGCTGATCCTGAGCGACAACCCCTCCGAGTTCCTGGACGGGGCCGGGCGGGTGCTCCAGGGCGAGCGGGCCACCAAGGCCCTGATCAGGGAAGTGACCCAGACCCAGCAGGACTTGAAGCAGTACGCGGCGGACGCGGCCGACCAGTGGAACAGACTGGAGGCCGGCCGCAAGGAGAAGGCCGCCGCCAAGAAGAAGATCACGCAGCGGATCGCCGCCGCCGAGAAGCTCGAGTCGATGCTGGAGAAGAAGCAGAAGGAGCGTCTCGCCGAACTGGAGCGGGAGTCCGCGTACAAGGCGCAGACGGCCTGGCTGGACACCGGCATACTCGACGAGATCCACAGCAGGGCGTCCGCGGCGGGCAGGAAGGCGGTCGCGTTCGCCACCGCCCAGCTCGGCAAGCCCTACGTGTGGGGCGCCGAGGGCCCGGACTCCTACGACTGCTCCGGGTTGACCTCACAGGCCTGGGCGAGCGCCGGGAAACCGATCCCGCGCACCTCCGAGGAGCAGTGGAAGCAACTCAGGCACGTCGACGTGAAGGACATGCGCCCCGGCGACCTGATCATCTACTTCGACGACGCCAGCCATGTCGCGATGTACATCGGGGACGGCGCGATCATCCAGGCCCCGCGCCCGGGGCGGACGGTGTCGATCGGCGGCGCGGGGTCGATGCCGATCCTCGGGGTGGTACGACCGGACGCCTGAGCACCAGCCCGGCGGTTCAGGCGTGATGTCCCTTTCGTGAGCTGCGCCATGTGACGCGCCGCACCGCAACATCCGCTCAAACTCAGGCGGCACGTGACCTTCGTCATCCCTGCCCGGCGGCCCTCTTGTCCAACTGCGGTACGGCACGCGGCATATGACGCTGGCCTGAGACAGAGCGACGCGGCTCACACCATTCCGTTGCGGCGGCCAGTACCGCTATGGTCCCCGTCGGGTGGGTCGAGGTCCCTCGCCCCGCCATGCCCTCGGGGGGAGGGAAGGAACCCAACACGATGCCCGTACCCGTACCGCGGCAGAGAGCGATCCCGGCCGTGGAGAGTGGTCAGGCGCCGGCCGCCGCGCCCGCACAGGGCGGCGGCCCCCTCAAGGAAGAGGCCAACCGCACGGAAGCCGCCACCCCGAACACCGGCGGCACCACTCTCACCCTGCTGCTGATCGAGGACGATCCGGCCGGTTCACCGGTCCTGCCCGAGTTGCAGGACGCGTCCGGCACCTCGATCCGCGTCCGCACCGCCCGCAACCTCACCGAGGCCGAGCGGCTGCTGACCGACGACGTCCACTGCATCCTGCTGGACCTGGCGCTGCCGGCGCCGGGCGGCAAGGAGACGGAGGGCGAGCTCGCCGTGCTCAAGCACGTCCTGGAGCTCGCGCCCCGGCACGCCGTGCTGGCCCTCACCGCCTCCGGCGACGCCGAGCGCGGCACCGAGGCCGTACGCGTCGGCGCGCAGGACTACCTCTTCCGGGACGAACTGGACGGACGGCTGCTGAGCCGCGCCATCCGGTACGCCGTCGAGCGCAAGCGTTCCCTCACGACCGAGCGCAAGCTGGCCGAGGGGCGGCTGCGGGCGCAGGAGAACCGCCGGCTCGAGCGGGGCCTGCTGCCCACGCCGCTGCTGGAGGGCTCCTCGCTGCGCTTCGCCGCCCGCTACCGGCCCGGCCGCTCCCGGGCGCTGCTCGGCGGCGACTTCTACGACACCGTGCGCACGCCCGACGGGACCGTGCACGCGATGATCGGTGACGTGTGCGGGCACGGCCCGGACGAGGCCGCGCTCGGCGTCGAGCTGCGGATCGCCTGGCGGGCGCTGACCCTGGCGGGGCTGTGCGGTGACGAGCTGCTGTCCACGCTGCAGGAGGTCCTGGAGCACGAGCGCTCCGACGAGGAGATCTTCGCGACGCTCTGCACCGTCGACATAGCGCCGGACGGGCGCCGGGCCGGGCTGTGCCTGGCCGGGCATCCGGCGCCGCTGGTCGCCCGGCCGGGCCGGCCGGCCGAGCTGCTGCCGTACGAGAACAACGGCCCGGCGCTGGGGCTGCTCAAGGGTGCGCGGTGGCCGCGGATGCAGGTGGAGCTGGGCGCCGAGTGGAGCCTGATGCTCTACACCGACGGCCTGATCGAGGGCCGGGTGGGCTCGGGCGGGGAGCGGCTGGGGCAGGAGGGGATGGTCGAGATGGTCCGCCGGCAGCTGGCCTCGGGCCTGACCGGCGAGGCGTTGCTGCGGGCGGCGGTGAACGAGGTGCGGCAGCTCAACGGGGGTGAGCTGACGGATGACGTGGCCGTTGTCCTGCTGGACCGGGGGTTTGAGAGCGGCTGCTCGCCGTAGGGGCTTCTGCCGTCAGCCGGGTGCGGGTGATTCGTGGCTGGTCGCGCAGTTCCCCGCGCCCCCTACGGGGCGCCTAGCGGCCGCCGTTGTACGGGCCGTACGGGCCGTCGCTGCTGCTGCCGCCGCGGCCCCGCCAGCCGCCGCCACCGCCGGAGACCTGCTTGACCGCGGGGCGGACGTCGACGAGGTAGACGATGCTCGCCACCACGCCCGCGATCGGCAGGATGGAGAGGATCGAGAAGAGGTAGCTGACGACCAGGGCGATGGCCAGGATGATCAGCCAGAACATCTTGTTCTGCTTGTCGGCCGCGCGGAAGGCGTCCTCGCGCCGGAACACGGCATCGACCAGCCCGAACGCGGCCAGGGCCATCAGGACGATCTTCAGCAGTCCCAGGAACCCCGCGAACCCCAGCATCAGCATGCCGTCACCACCCGCTCTCTCCCGATCCCTACGCGGCCACCGTACCCGTAGAACGGACCGGGCACCCTCAAGGTGCCCGGTCCGTACGTTCCGCTGACGCGTGCGCCGGTCACTTGGCCGGCGGGGTGCTCTTCCTGACCGGCGTGGCCTTGCGCGGGGCGGGGGTCTTCTTGGCGGCCGGGGCCTTCTTCGCCGCGGCCTGCTTGGCCTCGGCGGTCTTCGGCTCGTCCGCCTTCTTCTCGCCCTCCTTGACCGTGCCCGTCTCGGGCTTGCCCTCGACGGCGATGGCCAGGTCCTCGATCTCCTCGGCGGCCTCGCCGCGCCAGGTCTTCACGGCCTGCTCGCCGTGCTCGGCGACCTTCTCGTAGGTCTCACGGGCCTTGACGGCGTACTCGGCGGCCACGCCGACCTGGCGCAGCGCGAAGTCCTGGGCGGACTCGCCGAGCTTCTTGAGGTCGCCGTCGAGGGAGACGATGAAGTCGTTGACCTTGGACTGGAGGCTGACCTGCGCCTCCTTGGCCCTGACGCCGGCCTCCTTGGCGCGGGCGGCGGCCTTCTCCTGGACAGCCTTCGGGTCGGCCTTGCGAACCGCCTCGATGCGGGCCGGGGCCTCGGCGCGCAGCTGCTCGACCAGGGCGGGGACCTTCTTGGCCTGCTGGAGGGCCAGGTCCGCGGTGCCGGCGGCGAAGTAGAGCGGGGTCGGGTCGCTGAGGGTCTTGCGCAGGTCGTCGGTGATGGCCATGGTGATGGTCCTCCCGTATTAAAGTTCGGCTGAGGGTTGTGTGGTCCGCGGCTTGGCGGCCGGCGCGCTTGGCCGGCTCATCCGGCCGTCCGCCGCGGACCGGTCTCTCTGTCTTCGGTGTCGCTGTCGTCGGTGTCGCTGCCGACGTCGCTGTCGGCGTCGTCGTCCTCGGCGACCGCCAGGGTGCCCGTGTCGCCCGTCCGCTCCTCGCCCGACACGAAGCCGTTCTCTTTCCTGAACGACTCGTAGATCTGCAGCAGCACCTGCTTCTGCCGCTCGTCGAGGGTGGGGTCGGCGAGGATGACCGCACGGGTCTCCACCTCGTTCAGATCCCGCTCGGCGTCGAGGATTCCGGCGCGGACGTACAGCGTCTCGGCGGAGATCCGCAGGGCCTTGGCGACCTGTTGGAGCACCTCCGCGCTCGGCTTGCGCAGCCCGCGCTCGATCTGGCTCAGGTACGGATTGGACACCCCGGCGGCGTCGGCGAGCTGCCTGAGCGACAGCTGCGCGTTGCGCCGCTGTTCACGCAGATACTCACCGAGATTGCCGACGTTCAGCGATGCCATACCTCCACCCTGCCCCACCCTCGCTAACAATTGCAAGCACCTGCTTGCAAAAGTGTGTCGCGTCATACCCGGATGGGCGCTCTGCCCGCCCGGCCGGTTTGTTCAACCTCCTGCCCCGGTGATCTCGCCGCCCTATGGTGTGCCGATGGGTGCAGATCAAATCGACCGGCCGGCCGATCTCGACGTGGTCCGGGAGTCCTACGACCGGGTGGCCGACAACTACGCCGAGATGGTGGCGACGACGGGAATGGGCGACATCCGCCGCCATCCCTGGCTCAAGGCGTCGATCGACGCCTTCGCCGACACCGTGCGCGAACTCGGACCGGTCCTCGACGTCGGCTGCGGGCCCGGAACGGTGACCGCCTACCTCGCCGAACGCGGACTCGACGTGTCCGGCGTCGACCTCTCGCCCGGCATGATCGAGAACGCCCGCCGCCTCTATCCGCACTGCCGCTTCAGCGTCTCCTCCGCCACCGACCTCAGCCTCGAGGAGGCGTCCCTCGGCGGCGTGCTCGGGTGGTGGTCGCTCTTCAACCTCCCCCGCGCCGTCCTCCCGCAGGTCCTCGCCCTGTTCTCGCGCGCACTGAAGCCGGGCGGACACTTCATCACCGGAACGCACGTCGGCGACGAGGACGTGGTGCGCACGGAGGCCTACGGGGGTGTGCCCGTCCGCTGGACGACGCACAAATGGCGGCCGGAGCAGTTCGTGGCCCTGATCGAGCGGGCCGGACTACGCCCCGTCGCCGAACTCCGCCTTCCGGCAGACGAGTTCAGCGGCCCGGGCCTGGTCGTCATGGCCGAGCGCCCCGCCTGAGGACGAGGCGCCGGAGACGGCACAGGAGCTCGCGCCGGGACTCATGACCTGGCGCCCGCAGGCGGCAGAAAGCCGTGGGAGCGCAGGTCTACGGCGCGAGGACGGTGTGGCAGGCGGCCCGGGCCGGCCCGCTCAGCAGGGGGCGGAGGCGGGTGAGCAGGGTGAGGAGTCCGGGGCCCCACTGCTCGCGGAAGGACGGGTCGACGCGGGCCAGGTCGAGTTCGTTGGCGGCCGTCAGCTCGGCGAGGTCCCGGCGCGGCCGAGGTCCGGGCACACCGGCGGCTCCGGTGAAGCGGTCGTGGACGGCCCCGTCGGGGTCGGCGAGCGTCGGGTAGGTGGCCTTGCGGTCGCAGGAGCCGTAGAGGTACACGATCGCCTCGGCCTCCGTGCCGATCACCGCCGCGAGTGCGGTGCGGCGGTCGGGGGGCAGCAAGGCGGCGGGAAAGCCGTCGGTGCCGTAGCAGGCATGGCACAGGCCCGCGAGCCGGAGGGCGGGGCGGGCGCCCCAGGCGGCGAGTTGCTCCTCCACGCGTTGGAGGTGCGAAAGGAGCGTGCCGCCGGGATGGGCGATCTCGGCGGCACCGAGGGCGCGCAGGTGCGCGACGGCCCGGTCGAAGGCGGCCGGGAGAGGGGATGGCGCCGGGGAAGCGGACACGAGGCGGGTTCCTTCCGTCGCTCGGGTCGGCACCCGTCCGGGCCTTCGGCAGGGTCCGGACCCCGCGAAGGCGCCGGACGGGTTGCCGCCCAGGGCCCTGCGTCGATCATCGCGAGAACCCGGCACCCCAGTCAATCCTATGGATTTCTTCCTACACCCAAGCTGTAGCTTGGGTGCATGACTCTGGACGACCTGCGGGTCTTCGTGGCCGTGTGCCGGGCGGGCAGCCTCAGTGCCGTCGCGCGGGAGCTGGACTGCACCCAGTCCGCGGTCAGCCAGCACGTGAAGCGGCTGGAGCGGGAGACCGGCGTGAGCCTCCTGGAGCGCCGGCCGCGAGGCGTCGTACCCACCCACGCCGGACGGGTCCTGTGCGACGCGGCCGCCGACGGCATCGCCGGTCTGGACTCGGCCCTGCGGCGCCTGGGCGACCTCGTCAACGGCGGCGGCGGCACGGTACGCGTCACCACGGGCGGGACGACCGTACGGCACTTCATGGCCGAGGCAGTCGTCGCCTTCCGGCAGCGCCACCCGAAGGTGAACCTGGAGTTCCGGACGGAGACCTCCAGCCGCAGCTGCTTCGACGCCCTCGCCGCCGGTCACCTCGACCTCGCCTGGGTCACCCTCGGCGGCCCGGTCCGCGGCATCGAGCAGCGCCCGGTCGTGGACCTGCCCTGGGTACTGGCCGTCCGCGCCGACGACCCGCTCGCGCGCCGGGCCCGTGTCGAGGTGGCGGATCTCGCCGGCATCCGTCTCATCCGGCTGCCCCAGAACTCCGCCTCGGGTGCCCACCTCGACGCCGCGTTCGCCGAACTGGGGGTGCGGAGCAGTTCCGACACCGGTGTCGCCGACTGGGACACCGCCCTCCTGCTGGCGGAACTCGGCCTCGGCCACGCCGTCGTACCCGCACTGCCCGGCCACCGGCCCCCCGGCGACGACGGCCCCCTCCGGCTCGTCCCCGTCCCCGGCCTGCCTCCCCTCCCCGTCGGCTGGGCGGTGCGCCGCTGGGACGCGCTCCCGCCACTCGCCCGGGTCTTCGCCGACACCGTCGCGGAATGCGTCGCCAGGTCCGCGCCGAGCCGGGGGTGAGACGTCAGCGCCGGCTCGCCGGCCAGCCCTCCAGCGCCGCGAAGTCCGCCCTCGCAGACAGTGCCGGGAAGGGTCGTGGGGCGGCCGCGGGTGCGTCGGGGGCTGGTCGCGCAGTTCCTCCCCCAGCCTTCGGCCGGGGGACCCCCAGCGCCCCCTGGAAGCAGGGCGCCGCCCCGGCTGTTCCCTAGAACGGCAACGGCCTCGCGTGCACCACGTCCAGTCGGGACACCGCCCTGGTCAGCACCACGTACAGCCGGTGCAGGCCGCGTTCCTCCGCCTCCGCCACCGCCGCCGGTTCCACGGCCACCACGTGGTCGTACTCCAGGCCCTTGACGACGCTCGCCGGGACCACGGCCACCCGCGCGCCCAGCTCGTCCGGGCCCGCAGGGTCGATGCCGGCGGCGGTCAGCGCCCCGCGTACGGCACTCACCTGCGCGTCCGCCGCCACGACCCCCACCGACCCGGCGTGGGACAGGGCCTCCCGCACCGCGGTGACCGTCGTCGCGGGCACGTCCCGGGTCGGACGGATCGTCACCTCGCCGTCGCCACGGTAGGACCTGGCCGGGGGTACGTCCGTGCCGAGGTGCCGCAGCAGCCGGTTGGTCAGGTCCACGACCGCTGCCGGAACCCGGAAGCCGGTGGTGAGCGGGACCACGGCCGCCTCCGGCTTGCCCAGGTGGCCCAGGACGGAGTCCCAGCTCCGCGCCGCCCAGGGGGTGGTGGCCTGGGCCAGGTCGCCGAGGACGGTGAGGGAGCCGAAGACAGCCCGCCGGGCGATCGCCCTGCACTCCATGGGAGACAGGTCCTGGGCCTCGTCGACGACGATGTGGCCGTAGCCCTCGGGGTGTTCGACGAGCCCCGCGAGCTCGTCGAGGAGGACCAGGTCGGCGGCCGACCAGCGGGCGGACTTGTACGAGCGCGGCGGCCGGGTCCAGAGCAGGTCCCGCTGTTCACCCGAGGTGAGGAGCCCCTCGGCGGCCGTCGCCAGGGCCTCGCCGTCCGTGAGGAGTCCGGCCAGCACCTCCTCCGGGCGCACCTTCGGCCAGACGGTGTCGAGGCAGGCGCTCATCGCCCGGGAGCGTTCGAGCCGCCGCGTCCAGACGCCGGGCTGCGGGCCCGCCCGCCGTTCGGCCTGGAGCTGTACGGCCCGCATCGCCCGGCCGCGGACGCGTTCCCGTCCGACGGCGTACGGCGGTTCCTCCTCCCGTACGCCCTCGACGATCCTCGTCAGCACGGCCGCGGAGACCCGCCAGGTGTACGTGCCGTCGGAGAGCGAGAGCGGGGTGACGGCGTCGGTGCGGACGTGGGCGTACAGCGCGCGACGGAGGACCTCGGCCATCCGCGGGTCGTGCTTGAGCGCGGCGGTGCGGTGGGGATCGGTGCCGGTGACCGGGTGGCGGCCGATCTCCTCCTGCAGGGTCCGCTGCCGTACGCCGGTCTCACCCAGGGCCGGGAGGACCTCGGAGATGTAGGAGAGGAAGGTGCGGTTGGGGCCGAGGATCAGGAGGCCGGAACGGCGGATGCGCTGCGGGTGGGTGTAGAGGAGGTAGGCGGCGCGGTGCAGGCCGACGGCGGTCTTGCCGGTGCCCGGGGCGCCCTGGACGCAGACGGAGTCGGCGAGGCCGGCCCGGACCAGGTCGTCCTGGTCGGGCTGGATGGTGGCGGCGATGTCGCGCATCGGGCCGACGCGGGGCCGTTCGATCTCGCGGGTGAGGATGGCGCTCCCGCTGCTCCCGCCCCGGTCACCGGGCTCGCCGCTGCTCAGGTGCTCGTCCTCCAGGCCGGTGAGGTCGGCGGAGTCGCCGCGGCTGCCGGGCGCCCAGCCGAACCGCCGCCGTACGGCCACGCCCTGCGGGTCGTCGGGGCCGGCCTGGTAGAAGGCCCGGGAGACGGGGGCGCGCCAGTCGACGACGAGGGGTGGGGTGGTCGGCTCCTCGCTGATCCGCAGCCGGCCGATGCGGTAGCTCTGCCCGGCGTGCTCCCCCGCCCCGAAGTCCAGCTTGCCGAAGAACAGCGGGCCCTCGGGCAGCTCGCGCATCTCCTTGGCCCGGCTGCGCAGCCGGTACCCGAGCACTTCGGCGTCGGCACCGGACGCGGAGACGTCCTCGCCGGTGACGACGTGCTCGACGGCGCCTTCGACCATGCGGGCGAGGGCGGCGCGGCAGGTGTCGTGGTAGGCGCGCTCGCGGTCGAGTTCCTGCTGCATGGGGACAGCGTAAACGAGAAACCGTTACCGGGTTACATTTTTTACCGGACCTCAGTCGCGCCCCGGCCGTCGTCCGCCAGGGCCCGCTCCAGCCGCCCGAACGCCCGCTCCGCCGCCCGCACCGCGTCCGCCCGCACGTCCTCGACCCGCTCCCCCGCCGCGATCCGCCGCCAGTTGTCCTGCGCGAGGATCCGCTGTACGGCGACGATCTGGCCGGCGGCGAGCCTGGCCTCCAGGGTGCCGCCGAGGGCCTCGGCGAGCGCCGCCTCCGACCGCTCCAGGTAGGCGTACTGCCGGGCCACCAGGGTGGGGGTGCTGTTGAGCAGGGTGTGGAAGGCGAGCACCTGGGGGTGGTCGTTGAGCCCGGTGATCGGGTCGTTGCGCCCCAGCCCGTCGAGGAAGTGCGCCCGCAGCACGCCGACCGGCGACCCGGCCCCCGCGACCAGCCGCGCCGCCTCCGTCTCGTGGTCCGCGATCCGGTGCAGGACCAGGTCCTCCTTGGCCGGGAAGTACCGGAACAGCGTCGGCTTGGAGATCCCGGCCGCGGCGGCCACCTCGGCGACCGACACCGCGTCGAACCCCTTCGCCAGGAACAGCCGCACGGCGATGTCCGACACGTCCTCGTACATCCGCCGCTTCTTGCGCTCACGCAGGCCCATGTCACCCATGGGACCGAGCCTACGCAGCGGGGGTCAGGCGGACGGGACCTGTCGGGCCGTGAGGCCGGTGACGAAGCGCCTCAGCCGGAATGCCCTGGTCTCACTCGCCGCACGTCCCTTCCCCTCGGGCATGCACTCCCCCCTCCGCGCCGTTCTGCCCGGTCGGCGCCAAGGCCCATGAGCAGCCGGGCAATCGGTTCCGCCATGCTCTCCCTAGGTCAGGGCACGAGCAAGACGGGGGTCCGCAGTCACCCGGGCGGGCAGGCCCAGAGAACCCTTGGCCGCTGCCAGCGTCATGGCATACGAGTCCAGGGCACGGCGGACGTTGGGGGCGTCCAGGCTCGCTCCCGTGACCAGCCGGTCCAGATCGACGTAGGCCGAGCGGACGATCTCGATCCAGCGGTACACCCGCCAGTCCCGCTGCCAGTCGCGAGTGAACCGGTCGTCCAGCACACGCTCCCAGCGGCGGAACATCCGGTCCCGGATCTCCGGGCGGGTCGGGGTCAGGTGCATATGCCGGACCAGGTCGTACAGCGGGTCGCCGACCAGTGCCATCTCCCAGTCGATGATGGTCAGCGCGAGCCGATCGTCGCGGCGAACCAGGTTCCATGGGTTGAGGTCGCCGTGCAGCAAGGCGGGGACGCGATGACTGACACGGTGCCGCAGAAGGATCTCCCGCAACCGGGCGGCGTCGGGGAGGCCCAGGAAGCGGGCCAGTTGCTGGGACTCCCTCGGAAGGCCGGCGACCAGGGTGACGAGTTGCTCGCTCAGCCAGTAGTAGAAGTCCGGCTCGCCGGAGGCGGGGTCGAGCAGCATGTGGTCGACCCCGGTCAGTGCGGCCAGCTGGTCGACGAGTCCGTCGGCCTCCTGCGGGCGGAGACCGTGCACGGGGTGGTCGGGCTTGCGGTCGGTGTCGGCCGGCCCCTCGTAGGTGTGGATGGCGAAGCGGTCCCGGGAATAGGCGAAGAGATAGCGGGAGCAGCTCTCGCCCAGGGCCAGGACGCGGGGCGCCGCCACCGCCGCACCGGAGCGCTCGATCGCCCTCAGCACCGCGTGCTCACTGAGGTAGCTGCGCTCACGACGCCGTGCGTGCGGCACCTTGCGGCGGATCACCACGGGAAAGCCGATGCCCGGCACCCGGATCACCGAGTTGAGGTGCGCGGTGCCCTTGAACACCCGGTGGGCGGGTGCGGTGGCCTCCAGGAACAGGGCGGCGCGTACCGCGGCGTGCGGGAAGTCGGGGTGTTCGGGTACTCGCCGGTCCTGCCGCCATTCGAGCACCTCGGCGATCCGGCCACGTCGGCCGGCCTCGTCGACCGGTGCGGAGGCGGCCCAGCGGAGCAGGACCTGCTCGATCTCCCGGTCACCCGGCACGGTACGCAGCCGCAGCGGTTCGGCGCCCGTCTCCAACGCGCGGCGCACGGCCGCCGTCGCCCTCTGCAGGTTCTCCTCGTCGAAGGACTCCTCCAGGGATTTCGCGGCCCGCATCACGTCCGGATAGACGGACTGGGCCCATTCGAAGTCCAGGTAGTGCCGCAGATCCTTCTGCACGCCGTGGGTGGCGGCGGGCCGCACCGCCCGCATGGCGTCCACCCACGCCTCGATGACCTCGTCCCGCTGGTGGTCCGGATAGCGCATCCGGACCAGATGGGTCGCGAGGTCGTGCAGGGGATCGCCGAAGGTGGCCAGCTCCCAGTCGACACAGGTGAGGGGCGTGCTGCCGTCCGGCGACACGATCAGGTTGTCGCGGTGCAGGTCCGCGTGGAGGAGGCTGTACGGGCGCCGCGTCATCCAGGGCACCCGGTCGGCGAACCGGAGCAGGGCATCCTCGGGAATGCCCAGGGCGGCGAACAGCCAGCCGTATGCGGACCCGTTGGCCTGGCGGATCTGGAGGTCCGCCATCCGGGCGAGCGTCTGCAGGAACCCCTGACTGTCCGTGTGGTTCCGCGGCCACATCGACGGGAGAGCCGGCAGCACCGCGCCGCGCACATGGGACATCCGGGCGAACAGCCCGGCCAGCTCCGTCAGCAGGACGGCGTCGACCGGCTTGTCGTTCTCGCAGACGCTGGAGAGCGGGACCCCGTCCACAAAGCTGTGGATGGTGAAGCGATTCCCCTCGAAGAGGCACTCGGGCACGTTGGGCAGCACGCCCTGGATCGCCTCCAGGATCCGCGCCTCGTCGTCCCAGGTCCGGATCACCACGGAGAGGACATCGGTCCTGCGCACCCGCACGGTCACGGCGGTACCGGGTTCCCGGCCCAGCCGCCGGGCCATCTGCTCCGTCAGCGGGAGGACGTAGTTCTGGTTGTGGAAGCCGCTGCTCGCCAGCCCCCATTGCGCCGCATGCCCGAGGAACGCCTCGTACTCGTCGTCGAGCAGAGGCCTGCCGGTGTCACTCCCGGTGGCGACAGGGGGAAGAGGCAGTGCACCCACTGGTCGCTCCGGGGGTGGTACGCGCGATATCGCGTGGATCGGGCAGGGAAACGGTATTGCCAGGTGACGCACGACACGAGTCGAGGGGCGCTGGAGTGACCCTGGCGGGTGAAGGATCACTCAGTTGTGCGATCGCCCATCGGCGCCGTCATCCGAGACTGGCTCTTTTAGCCATCCCTCATACGCATGCGACCGAGTGGTTGCTCAGATGGCTCGGCACTCTAGCGCAACGGAGGCCCCTGCAGATCACCTGGCGGCTACGGCTGGGAGGCGAGCAGGTTCCAGACCGACTCGAACCATCTGGTCGCGTTGTCGACGAAAGCCGAGCCCGCCGAGTCCGGATCCGCGTCCCGGACGTGGTGGGTGAGAGTCGCCCCCAGGCCCAGCACGTCCACGGCCTCCACCTCGGTGCCGTCCTCCAGGATCACCGTGCGCGGGATCGGCTCGTAGAAGCCGTGCAGGACCTCGACGTGGTTGATGACGTACAGCTTGAAGGTGGGGGCGAGTTCGGTGTGGCGGATCTCCAGATCCACCGACGGCACCAGCTTCTCGGTGCGGAGCTGGTTCAGGACATTGCGCAGGGAGCCGGTGTGGGACCGGGTGATGGCATGCAATCGCTGCGGCAGGCGCGGGTCGTCCGGGTCGTCCTTGTTCCGGGGATAGGGCATGGCGAGCGTCTCGGCCGGGAGAATCACCCGCAGGGTGATCTTCCTGGGTGTGATGATGCGGGCTCGGATCCGCTCCGACTGGACCCGGATGTGCGCGTCCAGGCTCTCCGAGGTGAGGGTGGCGATGTCCAGGGCGACCTCGTCGCGCTCGAAGGCCTCGGCGATGAGCGGCCCCAGGGTCATCGGATGGCGGGAGCGAGTGGCCCGGGGCGTGGAGGACTGTATGCGCTGGCTCCGCACGACCCGGGACCCCTTGCCCTGCCGGGACTCGATCCAGCCCTCTGTACGCAGGACCCGAAGCGCCCGCTGCACGGTGTCGCGGGACACCTGGAACTCCTTCGCGATCGCCTCCTGCGACGGCAGGAAGGAGTCCAGCGGATAGGCACCGTCGAAGAGCCTGACCCGGAGTTCGTCAGAGACCCGCCGGACCGCGCCGCCACCCTCGTTCGTCTGCTTGGCCACACACCGTACGTACCTCTCGGCGGCCCTCGGCAAACAACTTCCAGTCAGGCAACCAGCCAACCAGCACGCCGGGTTACTGGATCTAGTTGACTGGGCATCCCGGCCATAAGCAGTCAACTCTTCAGTCAACTAGTCGACTTGAGAGGTTGACTGGAATCCGTGATGCGAGGGGGGTGGAAAGCCATGACTGTCCACGTGCTCGGGATCAGCATACAGATCGACAATCTCAGTCAACTGGGCTTCTGGGCCACGGGTTTACTGGTGTCCCTGACAGCCTGGGCTCGCAAGCGCCGACAGGGGCCTAGTTCCGGAGTATCTCCAGAAGCAGTTCCAAGGACTGCACGACAGAGCCCGCGCCGGCCTCGGTCAAAAGCTTGGCTTTCCGTTCGTTACGCGCGTAGCCCACAAACGGGACCCCGGCGGTGCGGGCCGCCTGGAAGTCCGTGGGCGAGTCGCCGATCATCAGGGCCGCGCCGGGGGCGGCGCCCATCGCGCTGAGGGCGCGGTTGAGGCAGTACGGGTCCGGCTTGAGGCGGTGCAGGTCCTGGGTGCGGCCGTAGATGTGCGGGGCGAAGCAGGAGGTCAGGGCGCGGTCCTCGAGGTAGGCACGGACCACCCGGGGGGAGTTGTTGGTGGTGACCGCCATACGCGCGCCGCGCGCCCGCCACGTCTGGATGAGGATGTCCGCGAACGCCGTGGGCATCGCCGTCGACGTGGCCCGCAGTTCCTCCTTGGTGAGACGTTCCTCCAGCTCCGCGACCAGGTCGCTGCCGGGGTGCCGGCGGTCCACGGCGCGCAGGACGAGGTGCGGGTCGAGGGAGTCCCGCTCCGCCTCCGTGACCAGGCCGTGCAGGCCCCGCACCGCCAGCCAGTCGACCAGTTCACCGGCCACGCCCGCCGCCGAGTGTCCCGCGAACAGGCGGCAGATCGGCCCGTCGAAGTCCCAGAGGACGACACTGGCGCTTTCGACCAGTTCCGCGATCTCTTCGGTCGTGTTCCTGCTCTTGGCTGCCACCGGTTCAGTCTGCGTCGTATCAGAAGTCACTAGGAGAGTGTCAGGTCCGTCGTGATGGTTTCCCAGAGGGCGTTGAACCACTTCTGCGATTGCTCCACGAACGCGGCGTCCCGTTGGCCGGTTCGCTTCTCGAAGGAGAAGAGCAGCGACTCGGAACCGACGGCGTCGTACATCTCCAGCATCGTTCCGCTGTCCGAGAGTTCCTCTCGGCGCGTGACCATGTAGTACCCGAACAACGCCTCGGTGTCGTTGAGCAGGTAGAGCTTGGCCGGTGGGGTGAACGGCAGCGCCCGGAAGGTGACGTTGACGTCGATGTCGTGGGTGGAGCGCAGGGACTGGAGGTTGTAGCGGAGCACCTGGCCCTGGGCGTTGCGCATGTCGAGCCAGCGGCGGTGCACAGTGTCGTCGTCGCCTTCGACCGGGACCGGAAAGGCGAGGTTGATGTCGCGGCCGGGCAGGAGGATGCGGACGTCGATGCGCTGGGGGCGGATACGGCCTTCGTGGATCTGACGCAGGGGTTCACCCAGGGCCGGGATGAGACTCTGCGCGGTGAGACAGACCGCGTCGATGCGGACGTGCGGGGCGGCGAACGCCTCCGTCATGCGGGGGCCGAGGCCGACCATCGTCGGCTGGGGCTCGTCCAGCGCGACGGGCCGCTGCTCGGCGATGCGCGGCGGGCTGCCCTTGCCGACGTCGACGAGGTAACCGTCGTTCTGCAGTGCCCGCACGGCCTGGCGCACGGTCCCCCGCTCCACGCCGAAGGCCTCGGCCAGTTCGGCCTGGGTGGGCAGGCGGTCGCCGGCCTTGAGGTCGCCCGAGCGGATGCGCTGCCGCAGGGTGTCGGCGATCTCCTGAGGTGTGCTGCCGGCGTTCACTGCCACGTTCTCCTGAGTCACGACCAAACGCTACAACTTTGATCCATCTACCGGGAGTTGTTTGAAGGTTGTTTATAAGTAGTGACCAACTGGGGACAACTTAATCAGAGTTGGTCACCAACTTGGTTGAGTTGGCGGAAGCCTTGCTTCCCGACTGATTGGGGGGACCCACCATGCCTGCCGCCCTCGCTCTCCTCTCCGCCGCCTTCGTCGTCGGCTTCGAGCAGATCGTCCAGTCGAAGTACGGTGCCACTGGCATTATCGGCCTGCTGTTGCTCACCGTGGGCATCAAGGCCAAGAGCCCGGCGTTCAGCTCCGCCGGTGCCGTCCTGCTCGCCCTGGTGCTCGCCGGCCCCGCCCTCTAGGAACCGGGGCGGTCCTAAGCAGTCAGGTGCAGCTCCGAACTGATCGTCTCCCACAGGGCGTCGAACCACCGTGTGGACTGGTCCACGAACGCGGTGTCCCGCAGCCCCGCGCCCTGTTCGAAGGCGAAGAGCATCGACCGCGTGCCCTCGGCGTCGTACGTCTGCAGGTGCTCGTGGTCGATCTCCCGCTCGTGGCGCCCCAGCGTGTAGTACGCGAACAGCGCCTCCGTCCCGTTGAGCAGGTACAGCTTGACCGGCGGGGTGAAGGGCAGCGCCCGGAAGGTGACGTGCACGTCGATGCCGTGCGTGGCGCGCAGCGCCAGCAGGTTGTGCCGCAGCACCTGGCCCTGTGCGTTGCGCTGGGCCAGCCAGCGGTCGTGCACCGCGCCCTCGGCCGAGGGGTCGGCCGCCACCGCCGTCGGGAACGCGAGGTCGATGTCCCGGCTCGGCAGCAGCACCCGGACCTCGATCTTGGCCGGTTCCAGCCGCCCCGCGTGGATGAGCCGCAGCGGCCCGCCGAGCGCGAGGTTGAGCGAGACCGAGGTCAGGCAGAGCGCGTCGATCCTCACGTGGGAGGCCGCGAAGGCCGCCTCTATGCGCGGGGTGAGGGCCACCATGGTCGGCTGCGGCGGCGCCTCCGCGCCCGCGGCGAACCGTACCGGGCCCGGACCCGGGGCCACCGTCGCAGGAGCGCCCTTCGACACGTTGGTGAGCAGGTGCTCCGACTGCAGAATGCGCAGCGCCTGCCGCACGGCCCCGCGCTCGACGCCGAACTCGTCGGCCAGTTTGGCCTGCGTGGGCATGCGCTGGCCCGGCCGCAGCACCCCGGACCTGATCCGGGTGCGCAGCTCGTCGGCCACCTTGTGGTGTGACGCCTGAGGCGGCTGTGGCCTCTTCCGTCCATTGACGGAGGCGTGTTCCGGCTCCACGGACAAACAGTACAACTTCCCGCCATCTTTCGGCAGTTCACGGGAAGGTGGTTATGAGTCGCATCCAAGTGGAGATAACTACTCTTGAGTTGGTCACCAACTCAAGCAACATGGTCATTCTTCCTCGGCGGTTGGCCATCCGGGTTCCCTTCCGGAGGGGAGCCGGGAGCCCGGTCCACCTGGGCCGGCCGTCGGGGCGCGCGGCCAGCACGAGCAGCTCAGTCACAACTGAACACCGACAACCGAACACAGGCAGACCCGCACAGCCACAACTTCACAGCTCGCTACGGATGAGCAGCACAGCAGCACAGCCACAAGTGAAGACGCGTGCACACAGGTGATTCAGGCACCGTCCCCGGGAGGAAGGAGCGCCTCAGAAGATGTCCGGGCACCAAGGACGCCCGGACGTGCGCAACAGGGCGTCGGCCTCCCGGGCGGCGCCCACTCGCTCTTCCTGGACCCGTCCGAGGGCGTGCAACCGCGCCACGGACTGGTCACCGAGCCAGACGCTCGCCAGTTCGGCGATGTCGAGGGCGAGGTCGGGGGTGTCGGTGGTCGGGGTGCAGGACGCCCCATCGGGGGAGGCGTCCAGCCGGAACCGGCCACCGGCCAGCCCCTGCCGGTCCGCCACCTCCAGGACCAGCGTCCCCGCCCTGTCGTACGTCCGCGCCTCCAGGGCCCGTACGACGTCCAGGATCCGCACCCACAGCCAGTCCGCCTGGTTGGTGACCCGCGCGGCCCGCGGGTCGGGCAGGTAGTGCGGCAGCAGGTCGTCGGGCGACCGCCAGCCGCTCTTCACCCGCGTGATCCAGTCGATCGAGCACAGGTAGTGCCACAGCGCCCGCTCCGCCGCCGGAGTCGCGCCGAGCAGCCAGTGCACGTCGGCGGTGTTGTACGGCTGCTTGCCCTGCCAGTTGTCGTCCGACGCGTACGCCGCGATGCCCTCCACCTCGCCGGCCGCCGAGCGGTACACCGCGAAGTACGGCTCCTTCCAGTCGCTCTCGAAGCGGACGGCGCCGGTGCGCAACTGCCACCACAACTCGCTGCGGCTGACCGCGCCCGGGGTGCTGCGGCGGACCCGTTCGTGCAGGTCGGGGCCGAGCTTGCGGATGTCCTCGCCGTCGACGAGGTCGATCCGGCCGCCGTCCTCGGGGCGCGACCAGCGCGGGTCAAGGCCGGCCCGCGGGACCTCGACCGTCCACTCCGTCAGCGTGGTCGCCGGGCCGAAGCCGTAGCGGCCGTAGATCCGGTACTCGGCGGCGATCAGGGTCGCCACCACGTCTCCGCGCTCCTTCGCCGCGGCCAGGTCCTGGCTCATCATGCGGGTGAGCAGGCCGCGGCGGCGGTGCGTGGCGGTGACCGTGACGTTGGAGATGGCGTCGGCGGGCAGGACGGCGCCGCCGACCGCGGTCAGCTCCTGCTCGAAGGAGCGGAACGTCGCGACGCAGCGGGGGCCGTCGAAGGCGCCCAGGAGCCTGCCCGGCACGAACTGCCTGCGCCGGGCCTCGAGTTGCTCCGCCGGGATGGTGGGGCTCTGGAGGAAGCCGGTGGACAGGGCGCGGTGCCAGTCGGCGAGCTCGGGTTCGGTGATGGGGCGGACTTCGACGGCGTCAGTCATGACAGCACGGTAGGTGCTGGGTGGGGGTGGTGCCGATCGAATTTCGGCTGCGGACCGGTGGGGGTTGATCGCGCCCACGCGGCGGAGCCGCATATGAGATACAGCCCCGCGCCCCTGAAAGACCGGGGAAAAGACCGGAGAAAAGAGCGAAGAAAGGACCGACGACCAGGGGTGCTTCGCCTCAGGTCAGCAGGTCGTCGACCTGGGCTTCGCCCTCCCGGTACCTGCGGGTGATCTCGCCGCTCGAATCGTCGGCCGTCCGCTGCAGCCGCTGCCTTCGTCGGGACACCTCCTGCTCGTAGCGGACCAGGCGGCCCATCGCCGTGTTCAGTTCGGTGTCCGTGCGGGCCTCCAGGTCGGAGAGTTCGACCTCGGCCAGCATGTCGGCCGCCAGCCTGCCGTACTCCTCGTTGTGCGGCGTGCCCAGCGTGACGTGGCGGGCCGAGGAGCGGTGGCGGGCCGGGGCGTCCGTGAGGATCTCCGGGAGCCGGTCCACGACGGCGGCTGCGCCCGCCGGGGACCGGCGGGCCAGTTCCGCGCGCAGGATGTCGATACGGCCCTGGAGCAGCCGTCGGACGTAACTGAGGTCGGCCTCGTCGCGCTGCGCGTCCCGGCGCAGGACACGCAGTTCTGGCAGGCTCAGGCGGGCCAGGTCGTGCTCCGGCGGCTCCGCCGGCAGCGGGATGTCCTCGCCACGCTGTGCGGGCGGCCTGGGCAGGCTCTGCACGCTCTGCGTGCCCTGCGTCTTCAGTCGCCCGGTGCTCGGTGTGCTCATACGTCTCAACCGTCCCCTCGACCGGCGTGTGGAAGCATGGTGCCACCCCAAGTGGCCGCAATGTGACCGAGTGCCCCCGAACGGCCCTAGTTGGGACGTTACGGATCAATAATGGGCCCCTGTGGGGGGCATGTGGGCACCGGGCATGATGGTGCGCATGCGAGCGGTGGTACAGCGGGTGGACGGCGCGAGCGTCGTCGTGGACGGCGAGACGGTGGGCGCGATCGAGGGCGAGGGCCTGTGCGTGCTCGTCGGGGTGACCCATGACGACACCAAGGAGAAGGCGGCCCAACTCGCCAGGAAGCTCTGGTCGATCCGCATGCTGGCGGACGAGCGGTCGTGCAGCGACGTCGACGCGCCGCTGCTCGTGATCAGTCAGTTCACGCTGTACGGCGACGCCCGCAAGGGGCGCCGGCCGACCTGGAACGCGGCCGCGCCGGGCGCGGTGGCGGAGCCGCTGGTGGACGAGGTGGTCGCGCAGTTGCGGTCGCTGGGGGCGACCGTGGCGACCGGGCGGTTCGGGGCGCAGATGCGGGTGTCGCTGACGAACGACGGCCCGTTCACCGTCCTCCTCGAGATGTGATGCCGGGGCGCGGCTACGGCTCGACGATCACTTCCTGTGCCGCGGCCGTCTCCCCCGCCACCAGGCGGGCGTCCGCCGGGACGTTGCGCTTGACCAACGCCAGGGCCACCGGGCCCAGTTCGTAGTGGCGCACCGACGTCGTCACGACGCCGATCTTCCGGCCGTCCTCGCCCTCGTCGGCCACCCGGATCTCGGTGCCGTGCGGCGGCAGGTGCACCTCGCTGCCGTCCAGGTGGAGGAAGACCAGGCGGCGCGGCGGCTTGCCGAGGTTCTGCACCCGGGCCACCGTCTCCTGGCCGCGGTAGCAGCCCTTCTGGAGGTGGACCGCGGTGCCGATCCAGCCCAGCTCGTGCGGGATGGTCCGGTGGTCGGTCTCGAAGCCGAGCCGGGGCCGGTGGTGCTCGACGCGCAGCGCCTCGTAGGCGAGCAGCCCGGCGGCCGGGCCCGCCTTCTCGGCGTACGCCTCCAGGTCGGCCCGGGGCAGGAAGAGATCACGGCCGTACGCCGTCTCGCGGACGACGGCCCCCTCCGGGGCCTCGGCGATCGAACCGGCGGGCAGGTGGACGACCGCGAAGTCGGCGGTGCGGTCGGCGACCTCCACCCGGTAGAAGAACTTCATCGACTCCAGGTAGGCGATCAGCGCCTCCTGGGTGCCAGGCTCGACGTGGGCCCAGACGGTCGTACCGTCGTCGACCAGGTACAGCGCGTGCTCGATGTGGCCGTGCGCGGAGAGGATCAGCGCCTCGGTGGCCTCGCCGGCCGGCAGCTCGCTGACGTGCTGCGTGAGGAGCAGGTGCAGCCAGCTGAGGCGGTCCTCGCCGGTGACGGCGACGACCCCCCGGTGGGAGAGGTCGACGAAACCGGCGCCGTCGGCGAGGGCGCGCTGCTCGCGGAACAGGTCGCCGTAGTGCGCGGCGACGCCTTCGTCCACGCCCTCACCGGGGACGGCGCCGGGCAGGGACAGCAGGGGGCTCTTCATATGCGTAAGCCTACGACTCGGTAATTGAACTCTGGACGGACGCGGACGCGGCGGATGCCGCCTTGGCTCTCTTCAGCGTGCAGTCCTTGCAGCGCCCGAAGATCGCGAAGTGTTTCATGTCCGTCTCGAAGCCGAAGTCGCGCCGCAGCTTGGCGGTGAACTCCGCGGCCACCGCCACGTCCGCCTCGATCACGTTCTCGCAGTCGCGGCAGACCAGGTGGATGTGGTGGTGACGGTCGGCGAGGTGGTACGTCGGCGCACCGTGCCCGAGGTGGGCATGGCTGACCAGCCCCAGCTCCTCCAGGAGCTCCAGGGTCCGGTAGACCGTCGAGATGTTGACCCCCGACGCGGTCTTCCTCACCTCACCGAGGATGTCGTCGGGGGTCGCGTGCTCAAGGGTGTCCACGGCTTCGAGCACGAGTTGCCGCTGCGGCGTCAGCCGGTAGCCGCGCTGCCTGAGGTCGCTCTTCCAGTCGGTGCTCACCACACCGAAAGTCTAGAACTACTTCCGAATTCCAGAACTACTTGAAGAACGCGATGCCGTCGTCCGGCATGTCGTCGGGGAGGGCCTTGGCCCAGCGCTCGACGTCCTCCGGGGTGACGACCTTCTTCAGGTGCGCCGACATGTAGGGGCGCAGCTCGACCTCGGGGGTCTGCTTCTCGCCGACCCACATCAGGTCGCTCTTGACGTAGCCGTAGAGGCGCTTGCCGCCGCTGTAGGGGGCGGAGGCGGCGGTTCGGGCGACGGCGTCGGTGACCAGGTCGATCTGGGGCTTCTGGTCGGCCATCTCGCCGTACCAGATCTCGATCACGCCGTCGTCGCGGACCATCGTGACCTCGACCTTGCGGTGGGCGTCGATGCGCCAGAAGCCGGACTCCGACTCCAGCGGGCGGACCTTGTTCCCGTCGTGGTCCAGCACCCAGGTGTGGGAGTGGTACTCCAGGAAGTCCCGTCCGTCGTGGCTGAAGGTGACCTCCTGGCCGAAGTTGCACTTCTCCGAGCCCGGGAAGTCGTGGACACCCGCGCCGGCCCAGCTGCCGAGCAGGAAGGCGAGCGGGACGAGGTCCTTGTGCAGGTCGGACGGAATCTCGATCATGAGTGGTGGTTCCTAGACTCGGGCTCGGACTCGTTCAGCGCTGGCCCTGGTACAGCTTCTTCACGGTCAGCCAGGCGAAGGCGACGACGCCGACGCAGACCAGGACCAGCAGGGTTTCGAAGAAGGCTTCCACGGGTGCTCCTTGAGCGAGGTCGGGCGTACGTACAAGAGCCGGGCCCAAGCTTACGCGGCCCGGGCCCGGCGCTCTTGGCGAGGTACACCCCGCGGGGTCAGTCCAGCAGCTCGCTCTGCAGGGTCACCGTCTGCTCGAAGGGGACGGTGGGCATGCCGCCCTTGCGGGACTGGATGATCACGCCGACGGTGTCGCCGGAGGCCAGGTAGGCCTGGCGGGCCTGCCGGGCGCCGTACGGCTTGAGCTCCGTGTAGGGCGCCAGCAGGACGTGCTCGATCCTGGCCGGGTCCGGGAACTTCCCGTCGAGTTCGAACTGGTCCCCGTCGCGCAGCGCATAGGCAGGCGCCGCCTGGCTCATGAGCTTCCCGTTGAGGATCGCCTCCGCGACGGCGGCGGTGTCGAACTGGAGCAGGTAGATCCGGGTGTGCGTGCCGTCAGGGGTGGTCCAGCCGCGGGCGGTGATGTGCCGCAGGCCGTTGTCGAGGAGCGTCTGGCCCAGCTCCTTCCGGTCGTCCGCGGAGGCGAACTCGGCGAGGAAGCCCTTCGTCGGCAGCCAGCCGTCCGTGCCCTTGAGCGAGGTGTCGGCGGTGGCTCCCTCCGGCGCCGGGAGGACCAGTTTGCGCAGGTCGGCGTAGTGGGTGCCGGCCAGGTTGCGGGCGTCGTCGTTCGGGCCGGGGCTGCCGGAGGGCAGCGGGGGCTTCACGAGGACGGGGTACGTCCAGCGGCCGTCGGAGTGCGTGGCGAGACCGGGTACGTCGGTGCGGTCGAGCCGCGTGATGCCGTACGCCGTGCCGGTCCCGACGACGCCGAAGACGGCGACGGCGGCGACCCAGCGGAGCGTGGCCCGCAGCAGCCGCCGGTCCTTCTTCACAGGCACGGGCGGCACGGGCTCCAGGGGCGGCACGGGTTCCGCGGGTTCCGCGGGTTCCACGGGTTCCATGAGTTCCACGGGCTGCGCGACCTCGGGGACCGGGTTCGGGTCCGCGTTCGGGACGGGGGACGGGTCCGCGACCGGGTCCGTGTTCGGCTCTGGCTGCGGCTCCGGGTTGGGGTCCGCGTTCGTGTTCGTCTCGGTGGTCATACGGCCGCCCCCGGGTCCTTGATCCGTTCGAGCTGGGCGTGCAGCATGTCCGCCGCGCTCTTCGTGTCCAGCGGCTTGGCCGCGGTGGCCGTGGCGGTGACCAGGACGTCCCCCACGTAGCCGTAGCAGAGCATCGAGTCGAGCTTCTCGCCCGAGTCGGCCTGCGGCAGGAAGCACGAGGTCGAGTCCTTGTACCCCGCGATCTGCGGGCCCTTCCGGAAGACGTCCAGCGCGTCGAAGAGCTCCCGCTCGGCGTTGGCGATGGTACGGACCGTGGCCCTGTTCTCCATCTGGGCCAGCTGGATGTCCATCGTGTACTCGTCGTCCTCGAACCCGGCGGTGTACACATAGCTGCGCATCACCATGCCCTTGACCGGGTTCCTGTCGATCTGCCGGTCCAGTTGCTGACGCTGCGACCGCGGCAGGTCCTGGATCGACTCCTTGCGCAGCGCCGTGGCCTGGGCGCCGGTCAGCCGCACGTCCGAGCCGAACCCGGCCAGGTCCGGGCCGCGCCCGTAGTGCTCGTCGTCGTAGGGCAGCAGCATCCCCTGGAGGCCGGTCTGCTTCGCCGCCGCCGTCCCCTTGGACTCCTTGGGCAGGCTCCAGTGGGGAGCACCGGGGTCGCGGTCCGCGGCACGCACGGTCACGACCGTGCCGACGACACCCGCGACGACGGCCGCGGCGAGGACACCGGCGGTGACGAGGACGCCGAGACGGCGCGGGGGGCGCGGTGGCGGGGCGGCGGGGTCGGGATGGGGGCCGGGGTCGGGGTCGGATGCGGCCTCGGACACGGCCTCGGATGCGGCCTCGGGAACGGCCTCGGGTACGGCCTCCGACACGGCCTCGGGAACGGGCGCCGTCGGCTCGGAGACCGTCGGCTCCGGCGTCGCCGCCGGTTCGGGGTGCACGGATTCCTCGCTCACAACCGCTCCATCTGCCGCTTCGCCAGATCCAGCACCTTCGTCCTGGAGATCGGCTTCGTGTCGCTGATCCAGATCTCCATGGCGATGTCCCCGCGCCACGCGTGCGCCTCGGCCGAGTACACGTTCACGCCGTACCCGCTGTCGGGCTTGTGGTGGACGTACGCCATGCCGTCGCCGGTGCCGGGGATCGGCCAGCTCTCGGTGTCCCGGGCCCCGGAGTCGGCCCAGTAGTACGCGTCCGCCGCCGCGTCCGCGGCCGTCGTGCTGGTCTGCTCCTGGCGGTACTGGATGAGCCTGATCTCGACGTTGTAGGTGCTGCCCTCCCGCCAGGTGGTGGCGGCCGCCCGCCGGAAGTCGTCCTGCGCGATCAGGTCGCGGAAGGCCCCGGCCGGCTTGTCGAACGTCTCCGCGTACTCGGTCAGGCCCATCCAGCCGTCGGTCCCGACCGTGTACAGCCCCTTGCGCGCCCCGCTCGGCTTCTTCAGCAGCAGCTTGCGCAGGTCGCCGTCGACCTTGACCTTCCGGTCCTCGGCGGCCGACAGCGGCTCCGGACCGGGGCCCTTCGCCTGCGCGACCGACGCCTGGGAGAGGGACGGCAGCGCGGTGGGCGACCGGTCGGCCTGGACGAGGTAGCCGACGCAGGTGCCGGCCACGACACCGAGAACGGCGGCACCGGCGATCAGCGCGGCGGTGCGGCGCGCCCTGCGCCCACGTACGGGCGAGGCTTCCTGAAGGGCGTCCGGAGCGGCCTCCGGAACGGCCTCCGGAACGATTTCCGGTGGTTTCTCTGGTTCGGGTACGTCCATTTCGTCCCCCCTGCTCGTAACGGAAACACGGATTCCGTGATCCGCGCGCCACAGGAGACTCATGGTCCGCTCAATGAGTTGTACAAATATTAATTACGATCAGGACACCGCATCGAGCCAGACGGTCGCCCCCGCCGCCGCCAAGAGCGTGAGATTGAGGGCCACTTGGCGGTCCCCCCGCCGCAGGTGGACCCGGACCGCCCCGACTTGGAGCACGACGAACCCGACGGCGGCGGCCAGCCCCAGCCAGGGCACGACGCCGGTCAGGCGCGGGAGGACGAGGCCGGCCGCGCCGAGGATCTCGACGCTCCCGATCGCCCGCACGGCCGGCATCGGCATGCTGTCCACCCACGCCATCATCGGCAGCAGCCGCTCCTTGCTCGCCACGACCTTCAGCCCGCCCCCGTAGAGGTAGAAGAGGGCGAGCAGACCGGCCACGGTCCAGTACGCGACGGTCACGAGGCGCCGGCCGGCTCGGTGGCGTAACGGCTCATGATCTCGGCGCTCGCCCGCGGGTCCGGCGCCGTGCCGGTGGCGAACAGGTCCCGCAGGTCCCGGAAGTACTGCACGTACAGGTCGGGCGTGAACGTGCTGAGCATGACGGCCGGTTCGCCGGTGACGTTGGCGAAGGTGTGCGGGGCGCCGGGCGGCACCATGACGAGGGTTCCGGCCGTGGCGTCGTACTCCTCGTCCCCGACGGTGAAGCGCACCGAGCCGGAGATGACGTAGAACCCCTCGTCGTGCTGCGCGTGCCGGTGCTGCGGCGGGCCGGGGGTGTGCGGCGCGAGGACGGACTCGGCGAGGCCGAGGCGGTGGCCGGTGGTACGGCCGTCCTCCAGGACGCGCATGCGGGTGGTGCCGAGCATCAGCACCTCACCGTCGCCGGGTCCTACGACGGATACCGCGGGGTGGTCCTTGTTGTCGTGGTTGTCGTGAGTCGTCATGCTCCGATTCGACGGCCGGGGCGGTCCGGCTGTCCAAGACCTGTTCCGCAGGCCCGATACCCGGTCGGTATCGTTGCTGCATGGAGTGGATGGGGCGAAGGGAGCGCATCGAACTGCGCACCCTGCGCTATTTCGTGGCCGTCGCCGAGGAACTCCACTTCGGCCGGGCCGCCGCGCGGCTCCACATGAGCCAGCCCCCGCTGAGCCGGGCGATCAAGGCGCTGGAGACCGAGATCGGCGCGCGGCTCTTCGAGCGGTCGCCGGCCGGGGTCGCCCTGACCCCCGTCGGCGCCGTCCTCCTCGACGAGGCCCGCGCGCTCCTCGACCGGGCCGACCGGCTGCGCGTACGGGTCGCCGCGGCGGCCGGGGCCGGGGTGCTCACCGTCGGCCTCCTCGGCGACAGCACTGATCCCGGCGTACGGCGCCTGGCCCGTGCGTACCGCGAACGCCACCCGGGCGTCGAGATCCGCATCCGCGAGACCGACCTGACGGACCCCACGTGCGGGTTGCACGCGGGAACCGTCGACGTCGCCCTCACCCGCGCGCCGTTCGACGAAACAGGGCTGATGGTGCGGGAGTTGCGCACCGATCCGGTCGGGGCGCTGCTCCGTGCCGACGATCCGCTGGCGGGCCGGGAGAGCCTGGAGCTGGCCGATCTCGCCGACCGCCGCTGGTTCCGGTTCCCGGAGGGCACGGACCCGCTCTGGCAGTCGTACTGGAACGGCGAGGAGGCGCGGGAGGGCCCGGTCGTGCGGGCCGTCCAGGAGTGCCGACAGGCGGTGCTCTGGAACGGCACGGTGGGCATGACCCTGGCCGGCCACGACCCTGGGGCCGGGCTCACGGTCGTACCGGTCGCCGACATGCCGCCGAGCCGGGTGGTGGTGGCGTGGGCGGCGGGGGACGGGAATCCGTTGCTGCGGTCGTTCGTGCGGGTGGCGGCCGCGGCCTATCGCCACCACGACTGACGGCGGGGTTCCCTACGCCCTTTCGACTGTTGTTTCCCCGTGCGGCGGCATGGCTGGAGGCATGTGATCAACGGGTGACCGTGCCCGGCCGGAGCGCAGACGCCGTCCGGCGTCAGGCCTGCACGGTCGGCCGGACCACGATCTCGCTGATGTCGATGCCGGCGGGCTGCTCGATCGCGAAACCGATCGCGGACGCGACGGCGGAGGGCGGCATGGCGATCTCGTCGCGCTGCCGGGCCAGCGCTGCCGCCGCCTCGGGGCTGCCGCCCCTGCCGACCCCCTCGGTGTCGGTGAACCCGGGTGAGACCAGAGTGACCCGCAGGTCGGGTCCCGACTCCTGCCGCAGCCCCTCGGTCAGCACCTTCACCGCCGTCTTGGTGGCCGCGTAGACGCCCTGCGGGGATTTCACGACATGGGCCGCGGTGGAGGCGACGTTGACGAAGTGGCCGGAGCGCTGCCGCCGGAAGACCGGGAGTGCCGCCCCGATGCCGTTCAGCAGCCCGGTGACATGCGTCGCGACCATCGCGTCCCAGTCGTCCTGGCGCAGTTCGTCGAACGGCGACACCGCCATCGTGCCGGCGTTGGAGACCAGGACGTCGAGCCGCCCGAACCGGTCGACCGCCGTGTCCGTCAGGAGCGTGAGGTCGGCACGGCGCGTCACGTCGACCACGACCCCGACGGCGGAGCCTTCCTTTGCCGTGATCTGTTCCACGACCTCGTTCAGCCGGCCCTCCCGCCGCGCCCCGAGGACGAGCCGCGCCCCTTTCGCCGCGAGGTAGGCCGCCGTCTCCGCGCCGATGCCACTGCTGGCACCCGTGATCGCCACGACCTTGCCCTCGATCCCTGATGACATGATCAACGCCCTTTCAAGGGGGATATGCGCAGGCCAAGCCATGGCCTACGATGAAAGTGGAGGCGCCACCACTTATCCCGGGACACTAAGTGGAGGCACCCCCACTTAGCAAGTCGAAGGAGAACCCTTGCGAGCTGACGCCCAGCGCAACAGAGACAAGATCCTCACGGCCGCGGTGCGGATGTTCGCCGAGGAGGGGCTGGACGTGCACCTGGAGCGCATCGCCAAAGAGGCGGGCGTGGGCAGCGCGACCCTCTACCGCAACTTCCCCACCCGGGAGGCCCTGATCGAGGCCGTCTACCGCAACGAGGTGGCCCAGCTCTGTGACGCCGTCCCCGGCCTGCTCGCGACGAAGCCGCCCTTCGAGGCCCTGCACGCCTGGACCCGTCTCTTCCTGGACTACGTCACCACGAAATACGGCATGATCGACGCCCTGCGTGCCATCGCCGCGACGGGAAGCAGCCCTTACGGCCAGAGCAGGGACATGGTCCAGGCCGCCATCAGCGCCCTGATGGACGCATGCGTGGCCGCCGGCGCGATCCGGACCGACATCAGCCCCGTCGACCTGGCCACCGCCCTTGAGGGCATCGCCGTCACCTCGGCGAAGCCCGAACAGCGGGCACGGGCCGAGCGCCTGCTCGACCTCACCCTGGACGGGCTCAGGGTCAGCGCCTGACTCCGTCGACGAAGGCCGCCCAGGCGGAGGCGTCGAAGAGGAGGGTTCCGCGAGAGGGGGCCTTGCTGTCACGGACGGGGACGAGGGAGGGGAGATTGGCGGCTACTTCGAGGCAGTTGCCGCCGTCGGAGTTGCTGTAGCTGCTCTTGTGCCAGGAGGCGGAGGCCAGGAGATCGTCGGACACCTCGACGCAATCGCCGCCACTCGTGTTGCTGTAGCTGCTCTTGCGCCATGTGACACCACTCAGGTCGACAACTCGCACGGCACTTCCTCCAACATCCGCAGGATGAACTTGCGTGACTCCGCCGGTGAAAGCGCCAGGTCGCGCATCGCATCGTACCTACGCAGGAGCAGCTCAACTGAGGCGTTTTCTTCCACCAGTTCACCACGCAAGTCGTTCTCCGTGTAGGCGACCGTACGGCCATCCCGCAACCGCAGGAACTTCACGGAGGTATTCATCAGGCCGTGCGGTCCAGCGCTGAACGGCAGTACCTGAAGCGTGATGTTCGGGCGCTCGGCGGCTTCTGCCAGGTGCTGCAATTGCTCCCGCCACGCCCTCAAGTCACCTAGCGACGTGTGCAGCACCGCCTCAGACAGGATGACGCGGAACATCGGCGCATCGTCGCCTTCAAGCAGTTGGCGACGCCCCACCCGTGCTTCTACCTGCTGCTCCAGTTCTGCGCCCTCGATCCAACCCACCGCCAGCGCCTCACGGGCGTATCCAGCCGTCTGGAGCAAACCCGGCGGAGAACTCACAGCGTAATGCCACAGACTCACCGCCTCCGCCTCCAGCACCATGTACCGCCGGTACTGCTCCTTGAACTGCGACGGATCCCCAACCGCCAGCTCCCACAAGGCCAGCAACAACCCAGGCGTCCCATAGAACTGGTCCAGCGCCTCCACGACCTCCGGGCTCCCCAGGGTCCGCCCGCTCTCCATCTTCCCGAAGTTGGACGCGTCCCAGCCCAGTTCCTCGGCCAGCCCCTTCAAGCTCACCCCCCGGTCCGCCCGCAGCAACCGCAGCTCCTCCGCGAACCGTTGCCTCGGCTCCTGGCTGCGTCCCGTCACCACCCGCCTCTGCGGCACCGCACCCCTCCCTGACTCCCCGTGGAATATGTGGAATGAGCGCCGCCAGACGGGGAAGAACCGGTCCTTCTCGGCGCGCCGACCCCACCTCCCGGCCATCCTCGTAGCAGCCTCGACACGCAGAGTAGTCCAACTCTCGCATTTCGTATAGATGTTGGACAAAAGGAGCGAATGCCATGGAGCCCGGAACCCTGCTCTACGACACCGCCACCGACCAGGTCGGCGAGTACCGGGACCAGTCGGGGCCGTACGCGATGCTGCGTCCCGTGGGGGGAGGGAGAGAGTGGCAGGCCCATCCGTCGACGCTGCGGCCCGCCACCGACAGAGAGCGGCTCAGCGCGGGCGTACGGGCGGCGAACGACCGTACGTGGGCCGTGCCGCCGGACCCCGAGGACCTCAGCCGGCCGCCGTGGCCGGTGCCCGGCTGCGCCGAGTGCACGCACCTCGACGACCGGCGGGAGACCGCGCGCGCCGCGCACGACCACAGCGCGGCCACCGACGCCAACGTACTGCTGCGCCAGCACCAGCGGGCGGAGCACCCGTGACCCGCCGGGTCTTCCGGTACGTGCCGTACGTGATCGCGCAGGACGCGGGCGCCGCCCCCGAGTACGAGGCGCGGTGCGTGTCGGGGGACGAGGAGGACTGCGGGGCCGGGTCGGGGGTGTGCGGGCATCCGGCTCAGGTGGAGGAGTGGCAGCGCAGGCACACGCAGGAGACGCGGCACGTGCGGTACCGGCGGGTCTTCGCGGACTACGCGGTGCTCACCCCCGCGTGATCGCCCGGGCCGTGCGGGCGGCCCTGGCCTCCGTGTCCGTGAGGGCTTCGCCGCCCACGCCGAACAGACCCTGGCGGAGGAACACGGCGAGGCCGTGTGCCGCGCCGGCGACGCGGAGCAGCAGGTCGTAGGCGTCGTCCGGGTCCGGGGCCAGCCGGCGGACGACGGGCAGCAGGAGGCCGGTCAGCTCGTCACCGGCCGAGGCCAGTTCGGCGAACCGGGACTTGTCGAGGCCGGCGTGGAAGGTGATGTCGAACAGGGCCGGTTCCTCGGCGGCGAACCGGACGTAGGCGGCGGCGAAGGCCGCGAGCTGCTCCACGGGGTCCGCACTGCCGGCCAGCGCGCGGCCGAAGCGGTCGTACTGCTCGCGGTATCCCCTCGTGGCGAGTTCGGCCAGCAGGGTCTCGCGGTCGGCGAAGTGCTTGTAGGGCGCCGCGACGCTCACCCCCGCCCGGCGGCTCGCCTCGGCCAGGGTGAAGCCGTGCGGGCCCTTTTCGCCGACCAGTTCGAGGGCCGCGCGCAGCAGGGCGTTGCGCAGGTCCCCGTGGTGGTGGCCGGTGGAGCGCCGTTTGACGGGAGAGCTCATGGCGCTAAGGTTAACACCACTTACCAGGTAAACGGCATTAACCAAGGCCGTTGCCCAGTGCCGTCACCCGGCGCTGCCGACCATGGGAGTCGCCATGCCCTCCGCCCGTTTCCACCACATCAGCCTCTCCGTCGCCGACCTCGCCGCCCAGGAGGCCTGGTACGGCAGCGCCTTCGGACTCACCCACGTGGACGAACGACTGGAGCTGCCCGAGGCGGGCGTCCGCACCGTCGTCCTCAGCGACGGGGACGGTCTGCGCGTGGAGTTCGTCGAACGGCCCGGGTCGAGCCCGGCCGCGCCCGCCGACCCCTTCGCGGCCACCGCCGTGCAGACGTTCACCCACCTCGCCCTCCAGGTCCCGGACCTCGACGGCACGTTCGCCCGGTTGACCGGCGAGTGCGAGGCGGCCCCGGTGTCGCCGCCCGCGCCCGGGGTCAGCGCCGGCATGCGGTACGCCTACGTCGCCGACCCGGAGGGCAACCTGCTCGAACTGATCGAGACCTCGACCGCCTGACACCCGTCCCCGGGCGACTCCTCAGGGGTTCCGACGGAGCGCCGTGCTGCCCCGGACCACCAGTCGCGGCGCGACCACGTCCTCGCGGACAGGAGGCACACCGTCCTCCAGGCGGGCCGTCACCGCCGCGACGGCGAGTTCGGCGATCCGCGCGGTGTCCTGGGCCACCGTCGTGAGGTCGATGTGGGGCAGGCGGGCCACGCGGCTGTCGTCGAAGCCGACCACGGAGATCTCCCCGGGGACCGGGACGCCCGCGCGGAAGAGCGCGCTGAGCAGGCCGGTGGCGCAGGCGTCGTTGAAGGCGAGGACGGCGGTGGGCCAGGGGGTGGCGTCCACGATGGCGCGGGCGGCCGCCGCGCCGTCCTGTTCGGTGAGGCCGCCGGGCAGGATGCGGACCCGGTCGCCCAGGCCGTGGCCGGTCATCGCGGTGCGGTAGCCACGGCGGCGCTCGGCCGCGCCCGGCGCCCGGCCGCCGTCGATGTGCAGGATGTCGCGGTGGCCGAGGGCCACGAGGTGGTCGACGGCCTGGCGGGCGCCCTCGTCGTCGGCGGTGCGGACCACGTGGACGCCGGGGACGGCCGGGCGCAGGCGGCGGGCCACGGAGGCTGCCGGCAGCAGGGCGGCGAGTTCGGCCAGGCGGCCGGGCGGCGCCTTCGGGCCCAGCAGGATCAGCGCCTCGCAGCGGTCGCCCAGCAGCGACTCGACGGCCTGGCGCTCGCTGCGGCTGGCCGCGACCGCGCTGAGGGCCAGTTGGTAGCCGACGGCCCCGGCCGCGGAGTAGAGGCGCTCCACCAGGTCGGCGTGGAAGGGTTCCTGGATCTCGAACTGCACGCCGATGAGCCGGGTGCGGTTGCTGCGGAGCAGGCGGGCGCGGGAGTCGGGGCGGTAGCCGATCTCCTGGGCGGCCGCCATGACGCGCTCGCGGGTGGCGGTGCTCGCGCCCTTCGCGCCGCGCATCACGATCGACACCAGCGCCGTGGAGACACCGGCGCGGGCGGCGACGTCGGCGAGGGTCGGCCGGCGGCCGTCGGGAACCGCGGGGGTCGGCGGCACGGCAGTCTCCCTGGTCGTGGGCGTGGACAGCGGATCACGCGATCGTAGAGGAGGGAGGGAAGCCTCAGGTCGGGGCAACTGCAACGTTCTAGGCTCGCGACGCTCCCATGTCTTGACATAGTCACCACGGGCTGGCGTACTGACGGCAGATTTCTAGAACGTTCTAGCTCTGTCTCTTGTGTCTCTTGTGTCTCTTGTGTCTCTAGAACGTTCTAGGCCGACGACCCGAGAACCCCGAAGGGGCTGATGACCATGTTCACGCTGGCGGTCTGTGCCGAGATGGTCTTCCGGGACCTGCCCGTCGACGAGCGGGCGCGGCGGCTGCACGACGCGGGGTTCCAGGTCGAGATCTGGGACTGGACCCGGCACGATCTCGACGCGCTGGCCCGCACCCCGGCCGAGTTCGGCTCGATGACCGGGTATGTGCGGGGCAACCTCACCGACCCGGACGGCGTGGCGGAACTGCTGCGCACCGCACGGGAGTCGATCGACGCGGCCGACCGGCTCGGCTGCCCGCGCCTCAACCTGCACGGCACCGGGCTGGACGGGGACGGACTGCCCGTGGACCCGGTCAAGGGCGAGCCGACGCAGGAGATGTGGGCCGCCGCCCGGGACACGCTCACGCGGGTCGCCGAACTGGGCGAGCGGGCCGGGGTCGTCTTCACGCTGGAGAACCTCAACACGGCCGTCGACCACCCCGGCGTGCCGTTCGCGAAGGCCGCCGACACCCTGGCCCTGGTCGCCGCCGTGGACCGGCCGGGCCTGCGGATGAACCTGGACCTCTACCACGCCCAGATCGGCGAGGGGAACCTGATCGAGCTGGTCCGCACGGCGCACGGCGCGGGTCTGATCGGCGAGATCCAGGTGGCCGACGTGCCCGGCCGCCGCGAACCCGGCACCGGCGAGATCAACTACCCGGCGGTCGCGCGCGCCCTCACCGGCCTCGGCTACGACGGCTCGGTCGCGATGGAGGCCTGGGCGAGCGAGGACAGCGAGAGCGCGCTCCGCCGGTTCCGCACCGCGTTCACTCCGTGACCCGGGTCCGCCCCTGCGGCAGTGCGATCCGCCAGGGCCGGAGCTTCTCCGGGTTCCGTACCGCCCAGATGTGCCTGATCCGGTCGTGCGCGATCTCGAAGGCGAAGACGGTCGCGACCGCGCCGTCCTGCTGCGCGACCAGACCGGGCAGGCCGTTGACCGTGCACTCCAGGAACGTCGTACGGTGGCCCGCCACGCGCGCGATCTCGGCGTAGGCACGGGCGATCTGTGCACCGCCCACGATCGGGTCCAGGTGGGTGACGGCCAGCCCGCCGCCGTCGGCGGTCGCGGTGGCGCCGGGGTCGAGCAGGCCGATCAGGGCGTCGATGTCCTTGGCCTCCCACGCCGTCCGGAACCGCCTGACGATGCCGGCCTGCCCGGCGCTGGGGCCCGCGGGGGCCTGCGCGGTGCGGATGCGGCGGCGGGCGGAGGAGGCCAGCTGACGGCAGGCCGCCGGGGTACGGCCGACGATCTCGGCGACCTCGCCGAACGGGTAGCGGAAGACGTCGTGCAGCACGAACGCGACCCGCTCGGCCGGGGTCATCGCGTCGAGGACGACCAGGAAGGCCATGGTCACCGACTCGTCGAGGGTGATCCGGTCGGCCGGGTCGGCCCCGCCGGAGCGCGCGGTGATCCACTCCGTGGGCTCGGGCAGCGGTTCCGGGATCCAGTCGCCCACGTACGTCTCCCGCCGGGCCCGCGCCGAGCCGAGCAGGTTCAGGCAGATGCGGCTGGCGACCGTCGTCAGCCAGGCGCCGGGCGACTCGACGGCCTGCCGGTCGGGGGCGGACAGGGCGTACCAGCGGGCGTAGGTCTCCTGCACGACGTCCTCGGCGTCGGCGAGGGACCCGAGGAGCCGGTAGGCGAGGTTGATCAGCTGACGCCGCTCACTCATGACCGCGCCGAGACCCGGATCACCCTGCCCGTCCTGGTCGTTCTGCTCCGCAGACTCACCCTGCCCGGCTCCCGTGGTCATGGCCGCCCGTCTCCCTCGCTCGCCCGTGTGGCTGTGCCCTACCCGTACGACAGAACAGCGCACCGGAATGTCAGGCCGACGGGCCGCCTCACATTCGGCGGGGCTGCGTTGTCGTACCGGTGAGGACGACGACAACACGTCGACGGTGAGGGGACTTTGATGAACGACTTTCAGGCCATCGCGGACCGTACCGAAATCGGGGCGCCGCGCGGGGAGTTCGCCGACCCGGCACCGGCCGAGCGGCTGGAGCGGACGGTCGCCGCGCTGCGTGCCAACGGGTTCGCCGCCGAGATCCTGGACGGCGCCGCGGCCGCGCGCGCCCGCGTACGGGAGCTGCTCCCCGAGGGGGCCACCGTGTTCACCGGGGCCAGCGAGACGCTCCGGCTGTCCGGCATCGACGAGGACATCAACACGGGCGGCCGGTACGACGCCGTCAGGCCGCGTGTCCTGGCCATCGACCGGGCCACCGGCGCCGACGAGATCCGCAGGCTGCTCGCCAGTCCCGACTACGTCGTCAACAGTGTCGCCGCGGTCACCGAGACCGGCTCGCTCGTCCTGGCCTCGGGCAGCGGCAGCCAGCTCCCCGCCAACGCGGGCGGGGCCGGCCACGCGGTCTGGGTCGTCGGCGCACAGAAGGTGGTGCCCGACCTGGGCACGGCGCTGCGCCGGGTCGAGGAACACGCCCTGCCGCTGGAGGACGCCCGTGCCCGGGAGGTGTACGGATCACCCAGCGCCGTCAACCGGCTGCTCGTCCTCAACGCGGAGCCCCGCCCCGGACGCGGCACCGTGCTGCTGCTCAGGGAGGCCGTCGGATACTGACAGCGGTCGTTACGCTTCCGGCATGGCGAAGAAGCTGGTGATCAAGGTGACGGCGGGGGCGGACGCCCCTGAGCGGTGCTCGCAGGCGTTCACGGTGGCGGCGGTGGCCGTGGCGAGCGGCGTCGAGGTGTCGATGTGGCTGACCGGCGAGTCCTCGTGGTTCGCCCTGCCGGGCCGGGCCGCCGAGTTCGAACTCCCGCACGCGGCCCCGCTCCCCGACCTGGTCGACTCGATCCTGGCCGGCGGCACGCTCACGCTCTGCACCCAGTGCGCGGCCCGCCGGGACATCACGGAGAAGGACGTCATCGAGGGCGTACGGATCGCGGGCGCGCAGGTCTTCGTGCAGGAGGCGATGGCGGACGGGGCGCAGGCGCTCGTGTACTAGGCCCCAGCGCCCCTTCGGGGCGTCAGGACCTCGGTGGCTTCTTGCCGTCCAGTTCGTCCCACCACTCGTCGGACTGTGGATCGCCGGAGGGGTCGTCCCACCAGCGGTCGTCGGGGCCGCGGCGGTTCGCGACCATCGCGGCGACCGGAGGGATGACCATGGCCACCACGCACATCCCCACGGCCGCGGGGACGGACCAGATGCGCACGACTCCCCACGCCAGGACGAAGAGCCCGATACAGGTCCCCATCATGGCGAAGTACACGCGACGGCGACGAGCCAGCATGCATCCAGGGTAGGTCGGCCGCGGGCGATGAGCGCGGGGCCGACCGCGGCGAAGGGCCGCACCTTCCGGAGTGTGGTCCGGAAGGTGCGGCCCTTCGGATGTGCTCAGACCGCGATGGCGACCTCGGCCAGGCCGCCCTGCTGGGCGACGACCGTGCGGTCGGCGGTGGCGCCGGGAACGAGGGCGCGGACGGTCCAGGTGCCCTCCGCCGCGTAGAAGCGGAACTGTCCGGTGGCGGAGGTGGGGACCTCCGCGGTGAACTCACCGGTCGAGTCCAGGAGGCGGACGTAGCCGACCACGGGCTCGCCGTCCTTCGTCACCTGACCCTGGATCGTGGTCTCACCGGGCTTGATCGTCGAGGCGTCCGGGCCGCCGGCCTTCGCTCCACACATGCTGATACTCCAGAGGTCTTGAACGGTCGGTCTGAGGTCTTGCCGGGGTCTTACTTGTTGGCGCCGAGCTCGATCGGGACGCCGACGAGGCTGCCGTACTCGGTCCAGGAGCCGTCGTAGTTCTTGACGTTCTCGACACCGAGCAGCTCGTGCAGGACGAACCAGGTCAGGGCCGAGCGCTCGCCGATACGGCAGTAGGCGATGGTGTCCTTGGCGAGGTCGACCTGCTCCTCGGCGTAGAGCTCCTTGAGCTCGTCGTCCGACTTGAAGGTGCCGTCGTCGTTGGCGTTCTTCGACCACGGGATGTTGCGGGCGGTCGGGACGTGGCCGGGGCGCTGGGACTGCTCCTGCGGCAGGTGGGCCGGGGCGAGCAGCTTGCCGGAGAACTCGTCGGGGGAACGGACGTCGACGAGGTTCTGCGTGCCGATGGCCGCCACGACGTCGTCACGGAAGGCGCGGATGGCGGTGTTCTGCGGCTTGGCCTTGTAGGTGGTCTCGGTGCGCTCCGGGACCTCCTCGACCAGCTCGCGGGCGTCCAGCTCCCACTTCTTGCGGCCGCCGTCGAGGAGCTTGACGTTCTCGTGGCCGTAGAGCTTGAAGTACCAGTAGGCGTAGGACGCGAACCAGTTGTTGTTGCCGCCGTAGAGGATCACCAGCGTGTCGTTGGCGATGCCCTTCGCCGACAGGAGCTTCTCGAAGCCCTCCTGGTCGATGAAGTCGCGGCGGACCGGGTCCTGCAGGTCCTTGGTCCAGTCGATGCGGATCGCGCCTCGGATGTGGTTCTTCTCGTACGCGGAGGTGTCCTCGTCCACCTCGACGATCGCGATCTCGGGGTTGTCCAGGTTGTCCTGGACCCAGTCGGCGTCGACCAGGACGTCGCTGCGGCTCATGCTCTTTCTCCTCCGGGGCAGGTGCGGCGGGGCGTGCGAGTGCGGGGGGGTGCGCGTCAGAGCGCACGGATGCCCTCGGCAGGGAGGGCAGGGGGGATGCGGAGGCGACGCGGCCTCCGCCGTCAGAAGGGGCGACAGAGCATGGCGGCGACGCGGCACAGGTCGACTGCCCGCCGCTTCGTGAGATCCGCCTGACGCTTCATGGGCTCGATCGTAGGGACGGATAACCGGGCATGTCACCGGCATGTCGTATGGTGAGACGCGATCGTCCGAACTGTGAGACGGGAGGGGAGCCCGAGGCGTGGTTCCGGGGCGGGCGGGCGCCTGTGTCGGTCACCGCATCTACTGTACGGACGCAGCCGTCTCGCGTGCTGGACCGGCGCCGGCCCCGTCGTGCCGCTCCTCCTACCCGGCCAGCCTGACGTTCGAACCCTTCACCGCGATCTCCACACCGTCCGCCGCGGCCTCCACCTTGTCCAGCTTGATGCCGCCGGGGAGCTGGTCGATGGCCTGCTGGAAGTCGGAGGCCTGCCGGAAGCGGTCCTCGGCGAGGCCGATGCCGGCGAGCTTGGGGAGGTTGTCGGCGTGCACCTGGACGGTGTTGTCCTTGACGGCGACCGTGCTCAGGACGGTCGCCTTCTGGTGGGCGCTGATGCCGGGGACGGTGACGTCGACGGTGACCTTGATCTTGCCGTTGCCGCCGTAGGCGAGCCCGACGACCTGGCCGGTGAAGCCGAGGCCGAGGTCGGTGGGCTCCGTCTGGGCGTCCTTCAGCAGATCCGCGTAGGAGATGTGCGCGGTACCGGTGGCGGTCTGCGCGGTGGCGGAGCTGTAGTCGCCGGTGAAGGTGACGTCCTTCATGTCGGCGTTCAGGTCGTCGATGCGGATGGTCTTGCCGGTGGTGCCGGTGGTGGCGTCGTATTCCTTGATGCCGACGTGCACGTCGTCGAGGGAGCCGCTCGCGACCTGGGTGAGGAACGGGAAGCCCTTGATGGAGACGGCGGGGGTGCTCGCGAGGTTCTCCTTCGTCTTCAGCTTGCCGGCGACCTCGCCCTGGGCGAAGTGCACGGCGACGCGGTCGACGATCACGAAGAGGACGCCGAGGACTACGACGGTGATCAGAAGAATTCGCAGTGCACGCATGTGGTCGGTTTCCCCGGGGGTCGGCTGATGGCATCGGTGCCGCCACGCTAACCCTGCGGGAGCGGGCCGACGCGAGATTGTCGAGCAGCTGTGACAGTAGGGGCGCTGGTGGTGCCGGGGGCTGCCGCCCCCAGACCCCCGCAACAAGGGGTGAACCGCTCCCTGTCCGGTGCGGTCCGGCGGGGGCTGAGCGCGCAGTTCCCCGCGCCCCTTGCGGGGCGCTGTCCAGCCGGCGTCCCAAAGGGCGGCGCGCCTTGCGGGGCCGGCCGCAGCGGGGGCGTACAGGTCCGCGTCCGAGTGCGGGGCCGTGGGGGCTGAGCGCGCGGTTCCCCGCGCCCCTTGGGTCAACTGCCCTGCGCGGGGTCTGGAGCGCCCCGCCTCATGAGGGAGTCCAGCTTGCCCTCCTCGACGTGGGCAAGGTCAGTGGAGGATCCAGACCATCGGGGCCGCTGCCGTCAGGGGGAGGGCGACGCCTGCGGTGAAGTGGACGAACCTCGACGGGTAGTCGTAGCTCGCGGCGCGGTGGCCGATGAGGGCGCAGACCGCGGCCGCCGCTCCGATCAGGGCGCCCTTCGCGCCCAGGCCCGTCATGCCGCCCACCGCGATGCCCGCCCCGGCCGCGGCCAGCAGGGACACGACCACCGAGGCAGCGGTCGGCAGGGGCAGCGCCCGGGCGAGGACGGCCACCGCGACCGCGGCCGCGCCGACCGACGCCGCGTCGGGGTCCGCACCCAGGTAGCCCGTCGCGATGATCGCCAGCGCGGAGGAGGCGACGGTGGCCATCAGGCCGTACATCCGGGTGTCGGGGTCCGCGTGCGAACGGAGCTGGAGGACGAGGGTGAGCAGGACCCAGATGCCCAGGGGGCCGAGGATCGCCGCCGGGGCCTGGTCGCGGCCCGCCACCAGGACCGCCACGTCCGCCGTGACCCCGCCCAGGAAGGCGAGCGCGATGCCCTGCCGGGCCGGCCACATGCCGTTCAGGCGGAACCAGCCCGCCGCCGTCACGGCCTGGAGGATCACCAGGGGGACGACGAGGGCGTACGGCGAGATCGGCGCCGCCACCGCGAGCAGCAGGCCCAGCAGCGCCGTGAGCAGGGCGGGCTGCATGCCGGGCTCGATGATCGGCGAGCGGCCCTCCAGGCGGGCCCGCTGGGCGTCCGTGACACGCGCGTTGCCGGCGAGGGTGGCGGGGCCGTAGCCCGTGTCGGGTTCGGCGGGGGTGGGAGCAGGCCCGGGGGCGGGGGCGGGGGCAGGGGTGCCGAAGGCCTGCGACGGCTGCTGGGGCTGCGGCTGTGGCTGTGGCTGTTCGGCGGTGTACGGGCGTTCGTACGACTGCGGGGGGAGGTACGCCGTCTCCGGGGCGGCCGGCATCGGCGACGGAGCGGCCGCGGCCTGCACCGGGGTGTGCGTCTGCGTCTCCCAGGTCTGGCCCTGCCACTGCTGGGTGGCGTACTGCTGCTCGTCGTACCCCCACTGCGGCTGCGCAGGGGGCTGCGGCTGTTGCGGCTGCTGCTGTGGCTGCTGGTAGGGGTCGTAGCCCTCGTACGGCTCGTACGGCTGGTTGGTCATCGCTCTCGCTCACCCTCCTGCGAACGGCGGGAGCACCTCGACCGTGCCGCCCTCGGCCAGCCGTACCGTCTCATGTCCGCGCGTGCCCACGGGGTCACCGTCGATGAGGAAGGAGCATCGCCGCAGGACGCGCGTCAGTTCACCGGGGTGTCGCGTACGCACCGCGGCCAGCGCCTCGGCGAGGGTGTCCGCGTCGTACGGCTCCTCGGCGATGCCTGCCGCGGCCTTCGCGGCGGCCCAGTAGCGCACCGTGACCTTGGGCATGCGGTTCCTCAAGAGGCTCGGAAGTTCATCAGTCGGCTGTGTACGGGGCCAGGCTAGCCCGCCCGCGCGGCCGCCCAGTCGCCGATCCTGGCCAGCAGCCCGTCGCTCGCCGCGTGTTCGGCGTGGCCCATGCCGGGCTCCAGCCAGAGTTCGGCGGCGCCACCTGCGGCGTCGGCCAGCATCCGGGGGTGGTCGACCGGGAAGTAGCCGTCGCTGTCGCCGTGCACGATCAGCAGCGGGGTCGGCGCGATCTTCGGCACCGCCTCCACCGGGGAGAGCGGTACCGGGTCCCAGTCGCGGTGGTGGATCCGGGTGCGGAAGCCGTAGCGGCCGACCAGCCGGCCCTCGGGTCTGGTGACCAGCCAGTGGACGCGGCGCATGGGCGCGGTGCCGCGGTAGTACCAGCGGGCGGGGGACGACACGGAGACGACCGCGTCCACACCGGGGTGCAGCGCGGCATGGCGCAGGACCACCGAGCCGCCCATCGAGAAGCCGACGGTGACGACGCGCGCGTGGCCGAGGTCCCGGGCCCAGGCCACCGCCGCCGCCAGGTCGAGGACCTCGCGGTCGCCGACGGTGGTGCGGCCGGCGGACCGGCCGTGGCCGCGGAAGGAGAAGCTGACCACCGGGGCGTAATCGGTCAGGGCGGCCACCACCCGTCGTACGTGTGGCCGGTCCACGTCTCCCGTGAAACCGTGGGCCATGACGAACACCAGGTCACGGGAAGGTGGCGGGGAGCCGTCGTATACGGCGGAGGCGGGATCGTATACGGAATCGATGGAAACCCCGTCGTCCGTGCGCAGAAACGTCCGCATAGAGGCGTTTCTGGTCGTCTCATATGTCGGACGAACGGCGGAACGTGCCACATGACCTGCCGGACCGATGCTCATGTGGGCTATTCTGCTGGGCAGAGGACTCGGGCAGCGCCGCCACCGGGTCCTTTTGTGCTTTCGGAAGGGCTGTATACGAAGTGGGAAACTCCAGGTGACCCGCGGTGTACGGAACATCGGGAGCGCAGCGCAGTGTCGTTGCACACAGTCCTCGCAGGGACCGAGGAGGAACCAGACATATGAGTTCTCTGCTGCTCCTGACCAACGCCCTCCAGCCGTCGACGGAGGTGCTGCCGGCTCTCGGCCTGCTCCTGCACAACGTGCGGGTCGCCCCGGCCGAAGGGCCCGCCCTCGTCGACACCCCGGGTGCCGACGTCATCCTGATCGACGGACGCCGTGACCTCCCGCAGGTCCGCAGCCTCTGCCAGCTGCTCCGCTCCACCGGCCCCGGCTGTCCCCTCATCCTCGTCGTGACGGAGGGCGGGCTCGCCGCCGTCACCGCCGACTGGGGCATCGACGACGTTCTCCTCGACACGGCGGGTCCCGCCGAGGTCGAGGCCCGGCTGCGGCTGGCCATGGGCCGGCAGCAGATCGTCGCCGACGACTCCCCCATGGAGATCCGCAACGGCGACCTGTCGGTCGACGAGGCGACGTACAGCGCGAAGCTGAAGGGACGGGTCCTCGACCTCACCTTCAAGGAGTTCGAGCTGCTGAAGTACCTCGCCCAGCACCCCGGCCGGGTGTTCACTCGTGCACAGCTGCTCCAGGAGGTCTGGGGCTACGACTACTTCGGCGGCACCCGGACCGTCGACGTGCACGTACGACGGCTGCGCGCCAAGCTCGGCGTGGAGCACGAGTCCTTGATCGGAACCGTCCGGAACGTCGGTTATCGATTCGTTACGCCCGAGAAGGGCGAGCGTGGCGAGCGCGCCGGTGACGCGGCCAAGGCGCACGCCGACCGGCCAAAGCCGGAGGATGCGGACGCATCGGCGGCCCTGGACGCGGTCGAGGTACCGGCGGAGGCGTAGTCGCGGTCCGGGCGCGGCATGACCGTCGCCCGGACCGGGCATTGCTTACGCAAGCGAAGCTCCGATTCGCCCTGCCCAGAGCGGGTCCATCCGCGTAGACTCCGCGCGTGGCCAAGGTGACTCGGGATGATGTGGCGCGGCTGGCGGGGACCTCCACCGCCGTTGTCAGTTATGTCATCAACAACGGACCCCGGCCGGTCGCCCCGGCCACGCGCGAGCGTGTACTCGCCGCGATCAAGGAACTGGGGTACCGCCCGGACCGGGTCGCCCAGGCGATGGCGTCCCGGCGCACCGACCTCATAGGCCTCATCATTCCCGACGCCCGCCAGCCGTTCTTCGGCGAGATGGCGCACGCGGTCGAGCAGGCCGCGTCCGAGCGCGGAAAGATGGTGCTGGTCGGCAACACCGACTACGTCGGCGAGCGCGAGGTGCACTACCTGCGCGCGTTCCTCGGGATGCGGGTCTCGGGCCTCATCCTCGTCTCCCACGCGCTGAACGACCTGGCCGCCGCCGAGATCGAGGCCTGGGACGCCCGGGTGGTGCTGCTGCACGAGCGGCCCGAGGCGATCGACGACGTGGCGGTGGTGACCGACGACCTCGGCGGCGCCCAGCTCGCCGTCCGCCATCTGCTGGAGCACGGCTACGACTACGTGGCCTGTATGGGCGGCACCGCCGACACCCCGGCCGTCGGCGACCCGGTCTCCGACCACGTCGAGGGCTGGAAGCGGGCGATGGACGAGGCGGGCCTGCCGACGGAGGGCCGGCTGTTCGAGGCGCCGTACAACCGGTACGACGCGTACCGGGTCGCCCTCGACGTCCTCGCCGGCCCCGACCGTCCCCCGGCGATCTTCTGCTCCACCGACGACCAGGCCCTCGGCGTGCTGCGGGCGGCCCGCGAACTGCGTATCGACGTGCCCGGGGAGCTGGCGGTGGCCGGCTTCGACGACATCAAGGAGGCGGCGCTGGCGGACCCCCCGCTGACGACGATCGCCTCGGACCGCCCGGCGATGGCGCGTGCCGCGGTGGACCTGGTGCTCGACGACGGGCTGCGGGTGGCGGGGTCACGACGGGAGCGCCTGAAGACGTTTCCGTCGCGGCTGGTGGTGCGGGGGTCGTGTGGGTGCGGGTAGTTCTTCGGCCGCGGGTGCGCAGTGGGTCTCCGACCGTGGTGCGCGTGGTTCTTTGACTGCGAGTGCGTCGTGGTTGCTCGCGCAGTTCCTCCCCCAGCCTTCGGCCGGGGGTACCCCCAGCGCCCCTGAAAGAAGGGGCGTTCACCGCAGCGCCACTTCAGGGGCGCGGGGAACTGCGCGACCAGCCCCCACCGGCCCGCGCCCACGGAACTCGCGGACTCACAGCAAAGCCTTCATGAACGGTTTCTGAGAACCCCGCCCGACCTGCGAGAAGGTTCCTTATATCGGGCAAACACGCTTCTCGCGGCGTTCTCAGCGGGCACTCAGGAGGCTCTCATGGTCGCGGGACAAGCTATGTGTCATGACCGAGAGCTTCCGCCGCAGCGGCGAGTACGAGAACCCGCAGGGTCCCCAGGGTGACGCCTACCAGGGCGCGTACCCCCAGCAGCAGCACGCCTCCTCCCCCGTCAACCCGGAGTGGCCGCCCCCGCCCACCCACCAGCCGGCGGTCGACGGCGGTCAGGGCGGCGGCTACGGCGAGGGTACTGCCGTACTCCCCACCGTCGGCCCGGACGCGGAGCACCCGGCGGAGCACCCTGCGGAGTACGGGACGCACTCGGCACCCAAGAAGCGGACCCGGGGGCCGATAGCCCTCCTCGCCGCGGTCGCGATCGTCGCGGCCGCCGTCGGAGGCGGCACCGCGTACGCCTTCCAGGAGCTGACCGGCAAGAACGACGTCGTCTCCAGCAGCACGACCACCAGCGTGGTGCCCTCCAGCAAGAAGGGTGACGTCGCCACGATCGCCGCCGCCGTCAGCCCGAGCGTCGTCGAGGTCAACGCGACCCTCAGCAACGGCACCTCCACCGGCTCCGGCGTCGTCATCACCAGCGACGGCGAGATCATCACCAACAACCACGTGATCTCCGGCGCCCAGTCGGTCAAGGTCTCCACCAGCGACGGCAAGTCGTACACCGCCAAGGTCGTCGGCACCGACAGCTCCAAGGACCTCGCCCTCCTCAAGCTCCAGGGCGCCTCCGGTCTCAAGCCCGCCACCCTCGGCAACTCCGACGGCGTCCAGGTCGGCGACACGGTGGTGGCGATCGGCTCGCCCGAGGGCCTGACCGGCACCGTCACCAGCGGCATCGTCTCCGCGCTCAACCGGGACGTCACCGTCTCCACCGACGAGGGCCAGCAGCAACAGCAGGGCGGCGGCGACGGCCGGTGGCCGTTCTCCTTCGGCGGCCAGCAGTTCAACGGCGACACCGGCTCGTCCACCACGACCTACAAGGCGATCCAGACCGACGCGTCCCTGAACCCCGGCAACTCCGGCGGCGCGCTGATCGACGCCAGCGGCGACATCGTCGGCATCAACTCCGCGATGTACTCGGCCAGTTCCGACTCCTCCTCGTCCTCCTCGGACGCGGGCAGCGTCGGCCTGGGTTTCGCCATCCCGATCAACACCGTCAAGTCCGACCTGGCCAAGCTGCGGTCGGGCTCCACCAGCTGAACCACCGGCAAGAGCACGTAGGGAGCACGTCATGATCAAGCAGGTTTCGCACACGATGTCCGCCGACAGCCCGGCCGGTGTCAGCCTGGCCCTTGCCGTGGCGTACGAGCTCCACGCGCCGACGGAGGCCGTGGTCGGGTCGACCCCGGCCCCGCGCGCCCCGGAGGCCATGGTGGCCCCGGCCCCGGTCCCGGCCCCGGCCCCGCGTGCCCCGGAGGTCGTGCCGGCCCCGCAGCTGATGGGCCTGCGCACCTCGGCGGCCCGGCCGCACCAGCGCAAGGTGCCGCTGAGCCGCATGACCCTGGTACGCGGCTAGGGGCGTACCGCCCCACCGGTGTGCATACCCGACAGCCCGGAAACATGCGAGGCTGAAAGGCGTCCCGACCAAGAACCCCCACACCCCGAGGAACCGCGAGCGATGAGCCCCGCCGATGGCGACCGTGAACCCCAGCGCATCCTGATCGTCGACGACGAGCCGGCCGTACGCGAAGCCCTCCAGCGCAGCCTCGCCTTCGAGGGGTACGAGACCGAGGTCGCGGTCGACGGCGCGGACGCGCTGGAGAAGGCGACCGCCTACAAGCCGGACCTGATCGTCCTCGACATCCAGATGCCGCGGATGGACGGCATGACGGCCGCCCGGCGCATCCGCGGGGCCGGCGACACCACCCCGATCCTGATGCTGACGGCCCGCGACACGGTCGGCGACCGCGTCACCGGGCTCGACGCCGGGGCGGACGACTACCTGGTCAAGCCGTTCGAGCTCGATGAACTCTTCGCCCGCATCCGCGCCCTGCTGCGCCGCAGCTCGTACGTGGCCACGGTCGCCGACGGCGTCCAGGAGGACGAGGCGCTCACCTTCGGCGACCTGCGCATGGACCTGGCGACCCGTGAGGTCACCCGGTCCGGCCGCCAGGTCGAGCTGACCCGCACGGAGTTCACCCTCCTGGAGATGTTCATGGCGCACCCGCGCCAGGTCCTCACCCGCGAGCAGATCCTGAAGGCCGTCTGGGGCTTCGACTTCGAGCCGTCGTCGAACTCCCTGGACGTCTACGTCATGTACCTCCGCCGCAAGACCGAGGCCGGTGGCGAGCCCCGCCTCGTCCACACCGTGCGCGGCGTCGGGTACGTCCTGCGCCAGGGCGGCGCCGAGTGAACAGGCTCACCGCCCGCTTCCGCACCCTCCCGATCCGCGCCCGCCTGTCCATGCTGGTCGCGGCAGCGGTCGCGTTCGCGGTGGCGGCGGTTTCGGTGACCTGCTGGTTCATCGTGCAGGGGAAGCTGTACGAGCAGCTTCAGAACGACTTGCAGAAGGAGCAGCGCGGTCCGGTGGTCGGGGTCCTCAACAGCGCCCTCGCCGACTGCTCCGAAACGCCCCAGGACAACAACACGTACCGGAACAGCTATGGGCAGGGCGTCACGCTGGACGGCAAGGTCTGTCTTCTGCCCGGCTCCACCGGCGAGATCAAGGTCACTCAGGCCGACGAGGACACCATCAGGGCTGGGAAGACCAACACGCTCTACTTCCGCAACGGCACCGACAAGGACGGCAACGCGCTACGCGTGATGATCCAGGTGTTTCCCACCCAGGGCGGCTCCTACGTCGGGTTGGTCACCGCCGTTCCCCTGAAGAACACCCAGAACACCCTCAAAGACCTCGCCCTGATCCTCCTCCTCGTCTCCGGCATCGGAGTCGTCGGCGCCGGCGCCGCAGGCCTCGCCGTGGCCCGCGCCGGTCTCCGCCCCGTCGACAAGCTCACCGAGGCCGTCGAGCACGTCGCCCGTACCGAGGACCTGAGTGTCAGGATCCCCGTGGAGGAGGAGTCGGACGACGAGATCGCGCGTCTGTCCCGGTCCTTCAACAGCATGACCAGCTCGCTGGCCAGCTCCCGGGAACTCCAGCAGCAGCTCATCGCGGACGCCGGCCACGAGCTCCGCACGCCCCTCACCTCCCTCCGCACGAACATCGAACTCCTCACCCGCAGCGAGGAGACCGGCCGCCCGATCCCGCCGACGGACCGCAAGGCGCTGCTGGCCTCGGTGAAGGCGCAGATGACGGAGTTGGCGTCGCTGATCGGCGACCTCCAGGAGCTGTCCCGCTCGGAGGGGCAGCGCGGTGAGCGCCTGCAGATCGTGGCCCTTCAGGACACGGTCGAGGCCGCCCTGCGCCGCGCCCGCCTGCGCGGCCCGGAGCTGACCATCACGGCGGACGTCCAGCCGTGGTTCGTCCGCGCGGAGCCCTCCGCCCTGGAGCGGGCCATCGTCAACATCCTCGACAACGCGGTGAAGTTCAGCCCCGAGGGCGGCAAGATCGAGGTCGCCCTGGACCGCGGCGTCCTCACCGTCCGCGACCACGGCCCCGGCATCCCCGAGGACGAACTCCCCCACGTCTTCGACCGCTTCTGGCGCTCCCCGAGCGCACGGTCCCTCCCCGGCTCGGGCCTCGGCCTCTCCATCGTCGCCCGCACAGTGCAACAGGCAGGCGGCGACGTCACCCTGGCCCGCGCGAACGGCGGCGGCACCCTGGCGACGGTACGCCTACCGGGGGCACCTACGGCTCCGCCGGAGACGGTGTAAGAGGTTCGGCCCAGGTCAAGAGAGGCCGAGCATTCCCGGAGAGTCGATATCGGCCGTGAGGATGCCGGGTGGGTAGTCGCTCTCTTGGCCGGTAAGGATGATCGACATGCCACCGGTCTCCAGATGTGGTTCGGCGACATACAGCGCGTGGCAGATGTCAGGGCCGCCCCACCCCTCGCGGTACATCGCACCGACCGTGGCCGCCGCTGCCTGGCCGAGCGGGTCGACCATGACGCCCGCGAGACGGAGAACATCGCTGGCGGCGCCCTTCTCCTTCGCCTCGGCCTGCATGAGGCACAGCGCGGGGATGTGCAGCCAGTCTCCAGGCGTGTTGGCGACGTTGTTGGCCAGCAGGTGGAGGGCCCGGTGTCCTTGCGTCATCGCGAGGACCGCGGTCGTGTCGAGGATGATCACGCAGCCTTGCCCCGCTGCGTGTGCATCTTCTCGGCCGCCATCGCGTAGATGTTGGCAAGTACGTCCGGCGCCTGGTCGAACTCCTCGTCGGTGAGGGTGCAGCCCATCCGCTCGCGCAGAACCTGGCGGGTGACTGCTACCCGTTCGGCGATCTGCGCCGCCGTGAGCTGCTGGGCCGCGAGATCCTCGACGAGCTGCCCCAAAGTAAGGCCTCGCTCCTTGGCGACCTGGGCAAGGTGGTCCCGGGCCTGCCGGGACACCTGGATGGTCGTGGTGTCTGCCATACCAACACCATAGTCCGGCCACGGGACCGTCGACTCGATACCAAGCAGCCTCACCCGGTGGTGTTCCGCCTCCTCGGCTAGGTCTCCGTGGCAAACACCCTCACCCGCGCTTCGGCCCCGTGATCGTCTCCCCGATGACGAAGCCCTTGGCGGGACCTTCTGGGACGGTGACCTCAGTGCCATAGGGGACGCGGTGGACTCCCACCCAGTCGGCCTTGTCGGGTTCAGGTTCGGTGAGAACGGTGACAGTGCCGTGGCTGTCGTAGTCGTCGATGATGACGTGGACAGGGATGCCGGCGCGGGCATACTCGCGGCGCTTGCGGATGCGGTCGCGGTCCTGGTTGCGCTTGCCGGGCGAGACGACCTCGGCAACGAGGGAGACAGCGGAAGCCACCACCCCCGACTCGTCCTCGTCTCCGTGCGGCTCCAGGTCTCCGGGGGCGACGAGGACGTCAGGAATCCATCCCTTGCGCTGGTGGATGACGTTGGTGTCCTGAAACGCCGCGTACTCCCCCTCACCCAGGAACCGCACCAGTGCGTCGCGTAGGCGGTTGACGATTTGAGCGTGGGACAGACGACCGGTGGGCGACACCTCGATGGCTCCCTCGATGATCTCCGCGCGGTAGCCCTCGGGGAGTTCCATGGCCTTCCAGGCCTGCCACAGGACCTCGTCCAGGTCGGGTACGTTCACGGTGTCAGTCGAAGCCTCGGACATGGTCTCGGGCCTCTCATGTGCGAGAGCGGTCAAGGTGGCACCTCCTCCTCAAGTGTGGGCTGGCCGTGCCTGCGGCACAAGCAACGCGATCACGCTAGGTGAGACCCTGCCGGTGACCAGGGGGAATCGACTCCAGCTCACCCGTTCGAGCGAGGACGGAACGGTCCGCCTCCGCCCAGTCCGAACCGCCTCCCGAGGCTCTGGACGGGCGGCTTATCCTCTTCCAGTCGCGCACCCGTTCGGTGCGTACGGGGAGGGGTTCGGGTCGTGGACGTGGGTGGGGTCGGGCGGGAGTACCGGAAGCGGCGGAGGCAGCCGCGGACGCAGCTTCTGCTGCTGGGGCTGCTGCTGATGAACGCGTTCGTCCAGACCGATCGGGTCTCCGGCGACCGGGCCGGCGGGGTCCGGTGGGGGCCGCCCATCATGGCGCTGTTGATGGTAGGGGCGATCACGCGGATCGCGCTCGAGCAGTTCCGGGCGCGCACCCGGGTCACCGCCGCCGGGATCACCGCGCAGGGGCCGGTGCGGGCGCGGAGCTGGGCCTGGTCGGAGGTGTACGACATCCGGGTCGAGCACGCGCCGCGCGGTTCCGGGCGGGCGGCCCCGCAGTGGCTCACCTACCTGTACGACTTCCAGGGCCGCCGCTTCCTGCTCCCGCACCTCGACGACTGGCAGGTCGACGACCCCTACGCCGAGGTCGCCGAGCTGTGCCTGGCCGCCGCGCCGCTGCGCAGCCTCACCTGGGAGCGCCGCCCGGACGTCGAGGAGCGCATCCTGCGGGGTGCCGTGCGGCGCAGGGCGTGGACGTGGGGGGCGTACGGCACGATCGCGGTCTTCTGCCTCATGTTCGTGACCGACATCTGGCGGGTCGCCGTGGGGCGCCCGGACCACCCGTTCCTGCTCATGGTGTGCGTGCCCCTGGCCTCGGGCGTCGCCCTGGCCGCCGTGCTCGACCGGTACTGGAGCACCCGGCCGCCGCGTTCCCCGGCCCGGCAGCCGTAGCCCATCCACATCCCACCCCCAGGCCCGCCACAGCCGCTCGTCACACTTTTGTCGGATGGCTGAGATGGCTCAGATGGCGAGGAAGATCCTGCTGGCCGACGACGACGCGGCCGTACGGGACGGGATCGGGCGGCTGCTCAGGTTCGAGGGGTACGAGACGGTGCTCGCCGGCGACGGCAGAGTGGCCCTCGATCTGGTCGGGACTCCGGAGAGCGAGCCGGACCTGGTGCTGATGGACGTGGAGATGCCGGGACTGGACGGCCTGGCGGCCACGCGGCGGATCCGGGCCTCCGGGAACACCGTGCCGATTCTCATGATCACCGGGCGGAATGCCGTGGGGGACCGGATCGTCGCCCTCGACAACGGCGCCGACGCGTACCTGGCCAAGCCGTTCGCGGCCGAGGAACTCCTCGCCCGGGTGCGGGCGTTGCTGCGGCGCAGTCCGCGGCGGGAGACGGGGGCGGAGGCGGGCGGCGGGGACCGGTTCCTCGGGTTCGGCGACGTCTCGATGGATCTGCGGAGCCGGACCGTGCACCGCGCGGACCGGGTCCTGGACCTGACGAAGACCGAGTACGCGCTGCTGGAGTTCCTGCTGCGTCATTCCGGGCGGGTGCTCAGCCGGGAGCGGATCCTGCGGGACGTGTGGGGCTTCGAGTTCGCGCCCGCCTCCAACACGCTGGACGTCTACATCATGTACCTGCGGCGGAAACTGGAGAGCCGCGGCGAACCGCGGCTCATCCACACCGTGCGCGGACTGGGGTACACGCTCAAAAACGGTGCTACCACCTGAGGATCATCGTCTCGTCGGGGGCCGGCACCGCCGGTTCCGCCGTGACGGCCTCCGGGAGCGGGTGGGCCAGGCCGGCGTAGGCGCCGTCGCGGGCGAGGAGTTCGGCGTGGGTGCCCGCCTCCACCAGGCGGCCGCGGTCGACGACCAGGATGCGGTCGGCGTCGGGGGCGAGGGTGAGGTCGTGCGTGATCATGATGGTGGTACGGCCTGCCATGAGTCTGCGCAGGGGGCCGACGACCTGGCGGGCGGCGATGGCGTCCAGGCCGGCCGTCGGCTCGTCCAGGACGAGGACCGGGGCGGCACGGAGCATCGCGCGGGCGATGGCGATGCGCTGCAGCTGGCCGCCGGAGAGGGCGGCCGTGCCGGGGGCGATGTGGGTGGCGTAGCCCTCGGGGAGGGCGGCGATGAAGTCGTGGGCGGCGGCGTCCCGGGCCGCCTGCTCGATCTCCTCGTCACTCGCGCCGGGGCGGCCGCACCCGATGTTCTCGCGGACCGTGCCGTTGAGGATCAGCGTCTGCTGCGGGAGCAGGGCGACGTTCTCGCGGAGGAACTCCAGGGGTACGTCGGTGAGCGGGACGCCGTCCAGGCAGATCACGCCGGCCGAGGGGTCGTAGAAGCGGGTGAGGAGCTTGGCGAGGGTGGACTTGCCGGCGCCGCTCCTGCCGGTGACCAGGACCAGTTCGCCGGGGCCCGCGGTGAGGCCGACGTCGCGGAGGGAGGCGCGGGGGGACTCCGGGTAGCGGAAGGAGACGTTGTGGAAGCTGACCCAGCCGCGGACGGGCCAGGGGCCGACGGGCCGGGCGGGGTCGGTGACGGCGGGCTCGGCGTCCAGGATCTCGCCGATGCGTTCGGCGCCCGCGGTGGCCGCGGTGAGGGTGAGGCCGAGCTGGCCCAGGTTGCGGATCGGCGGATAGAGGTAGCCGAGGAAGGCCGCGAAGGCGAGGAGCTGGCCGAGGGTCATGCGGCCCGCCGAGATCTCCCACACGCCGAGACCGATGACGGCCAGGACGCACACGGTTTCCACGACCTCGACGAACTGCGCGTACATCTCGCTGAGGCGGGCGCCGCGCACGCTGGCCTTCATCCAGGCGCGGGCCTCGGCGTCCAGGCGCTTCTCCTCGTCCCGGCGGCGGTTGTACGCCTGGGTGAGGACGACGTTGCCGAGGGACTCCTCTACCACCGAGGTGATCGCGCCGTCGGCGACCCGCTCGGCCTGGGAGGCCGTCCTGATCCGGCCGGAGAAGCGGCGGGCGGCGAGCAGGAACAGGGGCGCGAGGACGAAGGTGGCCAGGGCCAGGTCCCAGCGGAGCCAGAAGGCGGCGGCCGCGTAGAAGACGGCGGAGAACGCGGCTGCGACGGTGCCGACGACACCGGACACGACCATCTGCTCGATGGCCTCGACGTCACCGGTGAGGCGTTCCACGAGGTCGCCCTGGCGGTGCCGCTGGAAGAAGTGCGGCGGGAGGTCCTGGACGTGCCGGAAGACCTTCGCGCGCAGGCGCAGGACGAATCTCTCGGCGGTCCAGGTGGCCAGGGAGTTGCCGAGGTAGCCGACGAACGCGCCGAGCGCGGCGACGCCGAGCCAGGCGCCGGCCGGACCCCAGAAGGCGGCGAGCGAACCGGCCCGCAGGGCGTTGTCGGTCAGGTCGGCGAAGAGCAGGATCGCGGCGGTCTCGGCGAGTGCGGACACCACGACACACGCGATGATCATCCACAGCCACCTGCGGTCACCGCGGGTCAGCGGCCAGAAACGGCGGAAGGCCGTACGGGCTTCTCTCATGGTCGGCAACTCCCTTCTGTACCTGCACATGGCCGAGGCGGGGCCACCGGTGCGACCTCGCGTAACCGGTGACCCCGCCTCACAGCGCTTCTCAGTGCTTGTCGCCGACGGGGCGCTTCGGCTCCGGCTTCTTCGGCGCGGGCTTCTTCGGGGCCGGGGCCGGCTTGCGGTGCTTCCTGACGGGGACGATCTTGTGGAAGCTCATGGTGTTCTCCTTCTCTGCGGTCACTTCTGCGGTGACTTCTGTCGTGGTTCTGCAACAGTTTCTCTACGGCCCCGCCGCAGTAACCTGTGAATTGATTTGAATTACTTCTGTAAATTCTTTGTCAGCGCTCGTCGCCGACCGGGCGACGCTTCGGAGCCGGCTTCTTGGGCGCGGGCTTCTTCGGGGCCGGAGCGGGCTTGTGGTGCTTCTTGACGGGGGTGATCTTGTGGAAGCTCATGGTGATTCCCTCCTCTGGGCCGGCGAGTTAGCGGTTGCCCACGGGGCGCTTGGGCTGGGACTTCTTGCAGTCCTTCTTCTTCGGGGCGGGCTTCTCGGTCTTCTTCACCGGGACAATCTTGTGGAAGCTCATGTCCTTCTCCTTCGTTCCGTCGTCCGCGCCGTTCGCTTTCGACATGGAAAACATTACGTGATCCGAGAGCGGGAGAAAGCCATTTTCAGTTAGACATCCATGAATTGCGAGTGAGATGAATTTTCAGGAGCAACCGGGAACCGTTCACTGTCTCACCTAGGTTTTATCCAGCGGATCCAGCAGAAAGGGCCCGGTACGCACGGGGTGCGTACCGGGCCCGGGGCGGGGCGGAGGCGGGTGACTACTGCACGATCGTGATCCTGTTCGCGGCCGGCGGCGCGAGCGGGCTCGTGGCCGAGGAGTGGGCCGTCAGGTACTCCGCGAGGGCGGAGAGGTCGTCGGTGCCCACCAGGTCGCCGGTGCCCTGGCCGAGGGTGGTGAAGCCGTCGCCGCCGCCCGCCAGGAAGGAGTTGGTGGCGACGCGGTAGGTGGCTGCCGGGTCGACGGCCGTGCCGTTCAGCTTCACGGAATCGGCGACGACACGGTCCGCGCCCGTCTTCGTCAGGTCCAGGGTGTAGGTGAGCCCCGCGGACGGCTGGAGGATCTTCGGGGCGGCCGCGTTCGCACCGCTCACCTGCTCCTTGAGCACCTGGACGAGCTGCGCGCCGGTGAAGTCTTGGAGGTTCACGGTGTTGGCGAACGGCTGGACCGTGAAGCCCTCGGCGTACGTCACGACGCCGTCGCCCTCGCTCCCCTTGGCCGCGTACGTCAGACCGGCCCGTACCCCGCCCGGGTTCATCAGCGCGAGGTCGGTCTCCGGGTCAAGCTCCTTGCCGTACGCGAACTGGGCGTCGGCGATCAGGTCGCCCATCGGGGACTCGGTGCCGGTGCTGTTGACGTCGGCGGAGATGTAGCCGATGGCGCGGTTGCCGATCGGGGCGGCGAGGGTGTTCCACCTGCCGATCAGCTCGGTCATGTCGGGCGCCTTGGCGACGTCCCGGGTGACCACGTGGTTCGCGGACTGCACGGCCGTACGCGCGATGTCGCCGGTACGGCGGTCGTAGGTCAGCGTGGTGTCGGTGTAGAGGCGGCCGAAGGAGGCGGCCGAGGTGACCATGCGGGGGTTGCCGGCCGGGTCGTCGACCGTGCACACGTACGCGGTGTGGGTGTGGCCGGTGACCAGCGCGTCCACGGCCGGGGTCACGTTCTTCGCGATGTCGACGATCGGGCCGGAGATGCCGTCGCCCGCGCCCGGCGAGTCGCAGTCGTAGTTGTAGCTGGACGAGGACGGGAAGCCGCCCTCGTGGACGAGCGCCACGATCGACTGGACGCCCTGGTGCTGGAGCACCTTGGCGTACTTGTTGATGGTCTCGACCTCGTCCTTGAAGGCCAGGCCCTTGACGCCGTCGGCGGAGACGATGCCGGGCGTGCCCTCCAGGGTGACGCCGATGAAGCCGATCCTGACGTCCTTCTTCTGCCAGACCCAGTAGGGCTTGAGGATCGGCTGGTCCGTCTTCTCGTCGAGGACGTTGGCCGCCAGGTACGGGAAGTCGGCGCCCTTGAACTTCTTGCCGGTGTAGCAGCCGTCGGTGGGGTGGCAGCCGCCGTTCTGCAGGCGGGCCAGTTCCTTCGCGCCCTCGTCGAACTCGTGGTTGCCGACCGTCGTGACGTCCAGGTCCAGCTTGTTGAGCGCCTCGATGGTCGGCTCGTCGTGGAAGAGGCCGGAGATGAGCGGGGAGGCGCCCACCATGTCGCCGCCCGCGGCGGTGACGGAGTACTCCTTGCCCCTGCGGGCCTGCCGCAGGTGGGTCGCGAGGTACTCGACGCCACCGGCGTCGATCGTCTTCGTCGTCCCGTCGGCCTGGGTCTCGGTGACCCGGCCCGAGGAGCCGGACGGCGGCTCCAGGTTGCCGTGCAGATCGTTGAAGGAGAGCAGCTGGACGTCCTGGTAGCGGCCGGGGCCGTGGTGCCCGTGCCCCTTGCCGGAGTGCGCGTCGGCGGGCAGCGCACTCGCCAGGGCCGCGACGGTGGCGAGCCCGGCGGCCGACGCGAGCAGCGCGTACGTACGGCGTCGGGACGGTCCGGTCGGTCTGGACTCCGCGTGCATGGAACCCCCCTGTGGGTCTGCTGAGAAGTGGCCCGGTCCGGCGCAGCCTAGGGTCAACGCGCGTAGCGCAACAGGGGGTTCATGGTTACATCTTGGTTGCCGGTTGCCCTGTCCTTTACCTTTCCCCGCCTTTCCCCGGTGTCCCCACTTTGCCGATCCGGCCCCGTACCCTCGTACGCATGACCAGCGACGACACCGCACGGCCGCCCATGTACTCCCGCTCCATCGACACCTACTCCGCGCTCGCCCCGGATCAGGCCGAGGCCGTACGGGAACTGCTGGCGGCGGCCGCTCAGGCCGACGGCCAGCAGCCGGTGTCCGAGCAGGGCCGCCTCCAGCTGAGCGGCGGCGCCCGGGAGGGCGTCTCCCATCTGCTCCTCTCCGTCGGCGACGAACTCGTGGGCTACGCCCAGCTGGAGGACACCGACCCGGTGGAGGCGCCGGCCGCGGAGCTGGTCGTCCACCCGGCCCACCGGGGCCACGGCCACGGCCGCGCACTGGGCTCCGCCCTGCTGGCCGCGTCCGGCAAGCGGCTGCGGGTCTGGGCGCACGGCGGCCACTCGGCGGCCCGCCACCTCGCGCAGGTCCTCGGCCTCACCCTGTTCCGCGAACTGCGCCAGATGCGCCGCTCGTTGACGGACCTCGACCTGCCGGACCCGAAGCTGCCCGAGGGCGTCACCGTCCGCGCCTTCGTCCCCGGCCGGGACGACGCGGCCTGGCTCGCCGTCAACGCCGCCGCCTTCGCCCACCACCCGGAACAGGGCTCGCTCACCCAGCGCGACCTCGACGACCGCAAGGCCCAGCCCTGGTTCGACCCGGCCGGCTTCTTCCTCGCGGAGCGCGGCGGCGAACTCCTCGGCTTCCACTGGACGAAGGTCCACGACGCGGAACGCCTCGGCGAGGTCTACGTCCTCGGCGTCTCCCCCACCGCCCAGGGCGGCGGCCTCGGCAAGTCTCTCACCACGATCGGCCTGCGCCACCTGGCCGACCGCGGCCTGCCGACGGCGATGCTGTACGTCGACGCCGACAACACGGCGGCGGTCGCGGTCTACGAACGGCTGGGCTTCGTGACGCACGAGACGGACCTGATGTACCGGACGGAGACCTGAGGCACCTTCACCGGTTCGGTGGCCGCCTGCGGTTGACCAGGTAGGCGGACCTGCCGAGCACGGCCACGGCGACCGCCGCGGCGAGCGCCTTGACGAGAGGCCCGGCACCGCCGGCCAGGGTGGCCGCGGCGAGGACGAGGACGACTGCGGCCGAGAGCCAGGGCATCGCCCTCTCGGCCGGGCCCCCGTCACGGAAGGGATTGTCCACGCCCGCCTCCTCGCCCGCCGCCGCGTGTGCGGCCGCGTGTGCCGCCTCCATGATGCCCGCGTCAGCCGGTCCGGCAGTCGTCGGCCCCCTTGGGCACCGGTACGCCGAGCAGGCGGGCCGCCTCGGCTGTCGTCGTGTGCGGTGAGACCAGCTGCTGCCAGTGGGACTTCACCCGGGCCGCCACCGTGTCGTGCGGCTCGCGGAACAGTTCCCGTACCACCTGGGTCTGCTGGGCCGAGACGGTCATGCTGCCGCCGTCCGGGGTGAGGACCGCGGCCGAGCCCGTGAGGCTGTCGTCGATGCGGAGGTGGCGGAAGGTGTCCTCGGGGGTGGGGTCGCCGGCCAGGGCCAGCCACATCGTGGTGACCGGGCGGGCGTCGCACATCTCGACGGACGCCTGCTCGTTGCCCGCGACCAGGACCCGGGCGACGCCGACCGCGAACTCGGGGACCCGGTTGCCGCCCCACTGGGTGCCGACGGTGACGGTGCCGGGGGTGGAGCTGGTCGGGAGGGTGGCGTCCGTGGTGAGGTCGGTGATCTCCTGGATGCGCTGGCGGACGGTGAGACGGGTCGTGGCCTGCTCGCCGCCCGCCTCGGACTGGACGCGATGGACGACCGAGGCCCAGTCGACCGTCCAGCCCTTCCAGTCCGGGTACGCGCAGTACCGGGAGCCGGCCCGCTCGACGCACGTCTGGAACGTCGCGGGGTGGTCCGCCTCCGCCTTCCGCTGGGCCTGCAGGCCCGAGGAGTCCCCCGGCGTCTGCCCGGCCACGCCGGCCACCGCCGCCGCCAGGGCCACGGCCGTCGCCGCCTTCAGCAGCCGTGCCCGGCCGCCGGCCACCAGCATCGCCGCGCAGACCGACAGCACCGTGAGGCCCAGCAGGTACAGCGCGTGCCAGCCCGCCGGGCGGCCCAGCAGTTCGCCCGGGACCGGGGTGCCGCCGTTCTGCAGCACCGCGGGCCACAGCCAGTCCACGCCGTGCGTGCCCGAGCCGGCGGGCAGCATGCTGGTGCCGAACCCGATCACGAGCAGGAAGAGCAGCGGGGCCGCCGGGTGCGGCAGGAGCCTGGCCAGCAGCACACCGAGCGCCCCGGCGAGCAGGACGGTCAGCGGGGCCACCGCCAGCTCGAAGACCGAGCCGTGGCCGACCGCGCCCGGCCGCAGCGACGCCCAGGCGAACTGGACGTCGACCACCGCGGCCACGCCGACCGCGAACGGCACGACGGACAGGGCGTGGGCGAGCGTACGGCGGGCGGGTGCCATCGCCAGCACCCCGAACTGCTCGTCCAGGCCGCGCCGCCGGTTGAGCAGCGCCGCCCGGTGCACGCACACCAGCAGGGCCACGGCGAACAGTTCGGGGCCGCCCTGGGTGGCGCGGTCCACGTCGTGCAGGACGGGATACGCGTCCATGCCCTCGTCCCGGCCGAACAGGCCGTACCCGACGTAGGCGAGGTACAGCAGGCCGAAGAAGACCAGCGGTATCTGGAGGAGGAGCTGGCGGGCCTCGAACACGGCCAGGGCGAAGACGGACGCGGACGCGGTGCCCTCCTCGTGGTGCTCGCTCCCGGCGGCCACCGGCTCCGGCTCCTTCACGAGTACGGTCGTCATGCCGCCGCCACCTCCGGGCCCGCCGCGTTCTCGTCGTCGAGGACCAGCAGGTAGCCGTCCTCCAGGGTCGGTTCGAGCAGGTCGGCGCCGGCGGGCGGGTCGCCGACGTTGCGGAAGGCACCGGTGCCGGTGCGCCAGCCCGCCCGGGCGCCCGGGGCGCGTTCCGTGCTGCGCCACACGCGTCCGGCCGCGCGGGCGGTCAGTTCGGCCGGTGTGCCGTCGAACCGGACCAGGCCGCCGGCCAGCACGATCACCCGGTTGCAGAGCATCGCGACGTCCTCGGTCTGGTGGGTGGAGAGCAGGACCGTGCGGCCCTCGCCGGCCTCCGCGATCAGCTCCCGGAACCGCATGCGCTGTTCGGGGTCGAGTCCGACGGTCGGCTCGTCCAGGACCAGGAACCGGGGGTCGCCGACGAGCGCGGCGGCCAGCGCCACCCGCTGCCGCATCCCGCCGGAGAGCCGCTTGATCCGCCTGCCGCGCACGTCGGCCAGGCCGACCTGGTCGAGGACGCGCCGCACCTCCCTGTGACGTCCGCCGCGGTCGGTGAGCTCCTTGAGGATGGCGACGTAGTCGACGAACTCGAAGGCCGTGAAGTCCGGGTGGAAGCCGGGGGTCTGCGGGAGGTAGCCGAGCGTGCGGCGGACCGCCAGCCGGCCCGCCGGTGTGGCCGGGTCCTCGCCGTGCACCGTGAAGGTGCCGCCGTCGGGCGGTACGGCGGTGGCGAGGACCCTCAACAGGGTGGTCTTCCCGGCGCCGTTGGGTCCGAGCAGGCCGGTGACACCGTCCGTCAGGGACAGGGTGACGCCGTCGAGCGCGGGGGTGCCGCCGTAGCGCACGGTGAGGCCGGCGGCAAAGACAGTGGTGTTCAACTCAGGACTCCAGCGGTCAGTAGGGCTTGGCGTCGAAGCGGTCGCGCACCTGGTGGAGCAGGAGCGTCGCCAGTGCGGCGAGCGCGGCGGCCACCGACTGCCCGGCCGTGGTGAAGGCGACCGACGTGTGCGCCGGGTGCGTCGCGGCCACCGCCATCAGGGCGGTCCACGCCCCGCCGACCAGTCCGGGCCCGAGCAGCGGACCCAGCCGGGCGGAGAGGGCGAGGCCGGCCGCGGTGAGCGCGAGGGCGGGCAGCAGCCAGCCGAAGGCGAGCAGGCCGTAGCCGGGCAGGGCCAGCGCGGCCAGGCAGTTGAGGCCGAGCGAGGCGGTCAGCGCGGCCACCGTGCGGATCATCAGCAGCCGGAACCCGTGTGTCGGGGCGACCGCGGCGATCTCGTACGTCGGGTCGAGGACCGGCCCGTACGACAGGGCCACCGCGGCGAGCGGGAGCAGCGGGGCGAGGGCCAGGAACAGCGCGGGGGCGTCCACCGCGTCGACCACCAGCACCGTCGCCGCCAGCACCAACGCCACCGAGGCCAGCCAGGAGCGGCGCAGCACCGGGGTCGCGGTGAGCAGCTGTGCGGTGTGGTCGGCGACGCCGAGGCGGACCAGGAGCCGCCGGCCCGGCCCTGGGCTCGGCGCGTCCAGTTCGGCGTCCAGGCGGTCCCAGCCGGCGTCCAGCGCGACCGGGTCCGACACGGACGCCAGGACCGCCCTGCACGCGGCGCAGGAGCCGACGTGGGTGTCGGCCGACCACAGCAGCGGCGGCGCCAACTCGCCGTGCGCGTAAGCCCGTAGATCCTCTTCAGACACGTGCCAGGTCATGCCAGCTCCTCCCGCAGCTGCTTGCGCGCCCGCATCGCGCGGGTCTTGACCGTCCCCGGCGGGATGCCGAGCAGGACCGCGGCCTCCCGGGTGGTCAGTCCGTCGATCACCGTCGCCTGGAGCACCGCCCGCAGTTCGGGCGAGAGCCGGACCAGGGCCCCGGCGAGGTCCCCGTGCTCCACCCCCGCGAGCACGCGTTCCTCCGCCGAGGCCTCGTCCCGGTGGCGCAGCCGGGCCAGCGCCTGCCGCAGCCGGCCGCGGGCCCCGTCGCCGCGCAGCGCGTCGACGAGCCGCCGCGACCCGATCCGCCACAGCCACCCGGCGGCGTCACCTTCCTCGTGGTAGCGGGCGGTCCCCCGCCACACCGCGAGGAAGGTCTCCTGCACCACGTCGTCGACGACCGCCGGGTCCGCGCACCGGCCGCGCAGCCGCGCGGTCAGCCACGGCGCGTACCGCCGGTACAGCTCCTCGAAGGCACGCCGGTCCGAGTCCGCGGCTATGGCCCGCAGCAGCTCACCGTCGCTTCTCGTTCCGCTCACGTCTCCTCATCGCACGAGCCCCCGCGATCGGTTCACCGATCCCGGGTTGACTTTCGGGCAGTGCCTCCACCACCCTTTCACTACTCAATTAGTGAAAGGGTGGTTGTACGGGTGGTCGAGTACCGCATCGACCGGCGCTCCGGCGTCGCCACCTACGTCCAGATCGTCCAGCAGACCAAACAGGCGCTGCGCCTCGGGCACCTCCAGCCGGGAGACAAGCTGCCCGCCGCCCGCGAGGTGGTCGAGGCCACCGCCATCAACCCCAACACCGTCCTCAAGGCCTACCGGGAGCTGGAGCGCGAGGGCCTGGTCGAGGCCCGGCGCGGTCTCGGCACCTTCGTGAAGCGCTCGCTCGGTTCCGCCCCGGCCGCCGAGTCCCCCCTGCACGGGGAGCTGGCCGACTGGGCGGATCGGGCCCGCGCGGCCGGCCTGGACCGCGACGACGTCGCCGCACTCTTCACCGCCGTACTCGAGACCCACTTCGAGAAGCACCTCCAAGGAGAGAGTTCATGACCGACACCGCGATAGCGGCGTCCGCGCTCGGCAAACGGTTCGGCCGGCGCGGGGGCTGGGCGCTGCGCGACTGCACCTTCCGGCTCCCCGCCGGGCGGGTCTGCGCCGTCGTCGGCCCCAACGGGGCGGGCAAGTCCACGCTCCTCGCCCTCGCCGCCGGTCTGCTCGGCGCCACCGAGGGAGGGCTGACCGTCCTCGGCACCACCCCGGACCAGGCGCGCACCCGGGTCGGCTACGTCGCCCAGGACAAGCCGCTCTACCCGCAGCTGACGATCGCCGAGACGCTGGCGATGGGCGCCGACCTCAACCCCGGGCGCTGGGACGCGGCCGCCGCCCACGAGGTCGTGGCCGCCGGCGACCTGGACCCGACGTCCCGGGTCCGTTCCCTCTCCGGCGGGCAGCGCACCCGGGTCGCGCTCGCCCTCGCCCTCGGCAAGCGGCCCGAACTGCTGCTCCTCGACGAGCCGATGGCGGACCTCGACCCGCTCGCCCGGCACGAGCTGATGGGCGTGCTGATGGTGCAGGCCGCCCAGCACGGCACCACCATCGCGATGTCCTCGCACGTGGTCGCCGAACTGGAGGACTCCTGCGACCACCTGTTGCTGATCGGCGGCGGCCGGGTCCGGCTGGCCGGTGAGATCGACGACCTGCTGGCCGCCCACGCCCGGGTCGCCGCCGAGGCCGGTGCCGACCTCGCGCCGCACACCGTCGTGGACGCACGGACCACCGGCCGGCAGCTCAGCGCCCTGGTCCGCCCGGCGGGCCCGCTGCCCGCCCACTGGCGCGCCGGCACCCCCTCCCTTGAGGAGCTGGTCCTCGCCCATCTCCGCAACCCCGAGGCTCCGGCCCTGACCGCGGTGGAGGCCGCCGTATGACCACCCTGACCGCACCCGCGCCGGCCCCTCGGGTCCACCTCACCCGCTGGCTGCTGCGCCTGCACCGCCCCGCGCTGTACGTCTGGGCGGGCCTGGTCCTGGCCCTCGCCGCCCTGCTCCTCGTCCTGCACGGCCCGCTGACCGACGCCGCGGCCGACGCCTGGCGCCGGTACGACGCCTGCACGGACTGGCAGCGGTGCCGGTACGACCAGAACGCGATCGTGCGCTACAAGGACTGGTACAACTACGCCACCCTGGCCGCGGCCGCGGTGCCCTTCCTGGTGGCCGCCTGGGCCGGTGGCGTGTTCGGCAGGGAACTGGAGTCCGGCACCGCCCGGCTGGCCTGGACCCAGTCCAGCACCCCCGTGCGCTGGCTGGCCCTCCGGCTCGCGGTGCCGGCCGCGGCCGTCGCCGCCGGGACCGCGCTGCTGGTCTGGCTGCACCACCTGGCCTGGGCCGCGGGCAACGGCCGTATCGACACCGCCAAGCAGTGGTACGACGTCTGGACCTTCCACACCAACGGCCCCACCCTCGCCGCCCTGGCCCTGTGCGGCCTGGCCGCGGGCGCGCTGAGCGGGCTGCTGTCCCGCCGCGCCCTGCCCGCCCTGGGTCTCGGCCTGGTCCTCACCGGCGCGGTCTGGACCGGCCTCCAGCTGCTCCTGCCCCGCCTGTGGCCGACGAGGACCAGCACCGGAGAGGCCTTCGACGCCCTCCCCAACAGCTCCTGGACGGTGTGGGAGAGCCCGCGCGGCACCGTCCCCGCCGGCGACTACCACCCCGCCTCGCACAACTGGCCGCTCCAGCTGACCAGCACCGCCCTGCTCCTCGCCGTGACGGCCCTGCTGACCCTGGGCTGCTTCCTGGCGCTGCGCCGCCTGACCGGAAAGACGACCGCCCGATGACCGCCCTGCCCGCCACCCCCGCTCCGGCGCCCGGCCCCGCTCCCGCCTCCGGCCCCGCGTCCGCCCACCGCTCCGTGCGCCGGCTGCACCGCCCCGCCCTGCTCGTCTGGGCCGCGTTCGCGCTGCTCGTGACCGGCTGGCTGGCCTGGGTGCACTTCGCCGAGGTGCCCGCCGAGCGGGCCTGCCAGGGCTTCCACTACGCCGTCCGGGGCGACGACCTCCCCAGCTGCGGCTACTCGGCGTTCACGGACGCCAACAACGTCTTCAACTTCCTCGGTGAGGTCCTCACCTACTCCTGCGTCGCCGTCGCCGCCTGGGCGGGCGGGGCGCTGATCGGCCGGGAGCTGGAGTCCGGCACCGCCAGGCTCGCCTGGACCCAGTCCGTGTCCCCGGCCCGCTGGCTGGCCGGCACACTGACCGCGGCCGCCCTGCCGCTGGCCGCCGGGGGCGGGCTGCTCGCGCTGGTCTTCGGCTGGGTGTGGAGCTCCGACGAGGGGCAGTTGGTCAGCAACTGGACCTACGACCGCGTCTTCGTCCCGCGCGGCCCGCTGCTGCCGGCCCTGCTCCTGCTCGGCCTAGCCGTCGGCGCCCTCGCCGCAACCGCACTGCGCCGCACCCTCCCGGCGCTCGGCGCGGCCGCCGCGGTGACACTGGTGACCAGGCTGTACCTGCGCAAAGCCTGGCTGCCGCTGCACGGCCCGCTGCACGGCTTCTGGGCGGTGCAGCTCAGCGCCACCGCGATGGTGCTCGCCCTGACCGCCGCGGCCACGGCCGGCGCGTTCCTCCTCTTGCGCCGCCGGGCCCGCTGAGGGACCGTCCGTCCCACGCGTACCCCGGACGGCGGACAGGGCGGACGGGACCGGTGGGAAACTCCGGTGGGAAGGTCGTACAGGAACGTCGCTTTCGTGATCCCCGAGGCCTCCCGAGGCTGATCACGGACGTCCGCGGGCCGCCCTCCGCTATCCCATACGCCATGTCTTCGTAACCATTGGTTCAGACGGACTTGCGACGCTCAGCCAATGAAGCCCGCCGTGCCAGAGCCTTCGCCACCCCCCGAGGGGTTCGCGGGAAACGGGGTCGTCCAGCTCCCACCCGCGCGTTCCGACGCGCCCGTCACGGCCCGGGCGCGGAAGAATGGGGTCATGAGTCAGCAGAACACCCAGGCAGCCGAGGCCCACCCGTCGCCCACCACCACCCTTGGCGGAGACCCTGCGGGTCGCGGAAGCAACTCAAACGCCCAGCCCTCGGTGGGCTCCATAGCCGCACACCGCCCGCACACCGTGGCCGCCGTGGTCTCGGACCTGGAACCCGACCTCGACGCCGACCTCGACACGTACGAGGAGTCGCAGGTCGACGGGGTCCCGCTGCCCCAGGGGCGCTTCCTCGACCGGGAGCGCAGCTGGCTCGCGTTCAACGAGCGGGTCCTCGAACTGGCCGAGGACCCGGACACGCCCCTGCTGGAGCGGGCGAACTTCCTGGCGATCTTCGCGAGCAACCTGGACGAGTTCTTCATGGTCCGGGTGGCGGGCCTGAAGCGCCGGATCGCCACCGGCGTGGCCACCCGCTCCGCCTCCGGGCTGCAGCCCCGCGAGGTGCTGGAGATGATCTGGGCCCGCTCCCGCGAGCTGATGGCCCGGCACTCCGCCTGCTACCACGAGGACGTCGCCCCCGCGCTCGCGGAGGAGGGCATCCACCTGGTCCGCTGGGCCGAGCTGACCGAGAAGGAGCAGGCGCGGCTCTTCACGCTCTTCCGGCACCAGATCTTCCCGGTCCTGACCCCGCTGGCGGTCGACCCGGCGCACCCGTTCCCGTACATCTCGGGCCTCTCCCTGAACCTGGCCGTGGTCGTCCGCAACCCGGTCAGCGGTCACAAGCACTTCGCCCGCGTGAAGGTGCCGCCGTCGCTGTCCCGCTTCCTGGAGAGCTCCCCGGGCCGCTACGTCCCGATCGAGGACGTCATCGGCGCCCACCTGGAGGAGCTGTTCCCGGGCATGGAGGTCGTGGAGCACCACGCCTTCCGGCTGACGCGGAACGAGGACCTGGAGGTCGAGGAGGACGACGCCGAGAACCTGCTCCAGGCCCTGGAGAAGGAGCTCATGCGGCGCCGCTTCGGGCCGCCGGTGCGCCTGGAGGTCGAGGAGTCCATCGACCGCGAGGTGCTCGACCTGCTGGTGCGCGAGCTGAAGATCTCCGAGGCCGAGGTCTACCCGCTGCCAGGACCGCTCGACCTCACCGGCCTGTTCCGCATCGCGAGCCTGGACCGTCCGGAGCTGAAGTACCGCAAGTTCATCGCGGGCACCCACCGCGACCTCGCCGAGGTCGAGTCGGCGTCCGCCCCCGACATCTTCGCGGCCCTGCGCGAGCGGGACGTGCTGCTGCACCACCCGTACGACAGCTTCTCCACCTCCGTGCAGGCCTTCGTCGAGCAGGCCGCCGAGGACCCGGACGTCCTCGCGATCAAGCAGACCCTGTACCGCACCTCCGGCGACTCCCCGATCGTCAACGCGCTCATCGACGCCGCCGAGGCCGGCAAGCAGGTCCTCGTCCTGGTCGAGATCAAGGCCCGCTTCGACGAGCACGCCAACATCAAGTGGGCGCGCAAGCTGGAGGAGGCCGGCTGCCACGTCGTCTACGGCCTGGTCGGCCTGAAGACCCACTGCAAGCTGTCCCTGGTGGTCCGCCAGGAGGGCGAGACGCTCCGCCGCTACAGCCACGTGGGCACCGGCAACTACCACCCCAAGACGGCGAGGCTGTACGAGGACCTCGGGCTGCTCACCGCCGACCCGCAGGTCGGCGCGGACCTGTCCGACCTGTTCAACCGGCTCTCCGGCTACTCCCGCCGGGAGACCTACCGCCGCCTGCTGGTGGCCCCCAAGTCGCTGCGCGACGGACTGATCGCGCGCATCGAGAAGGAAATACAGCACCACCGGGCCGGCCGCCCCGCGTTCATCCGCATCAAGGTCAACTCGATGGTGGACGAGGCGATCATCGACGCCCTGTACCGCGCGTCCATGGCGGGGGTGCCGGTCGACATCTGGGTGCGCGGCATCTGCGCGATCCGCCCGGGTGTCGCAGGCCTCTCGGAGACCGTCCGGGTCCGCTCGATCCTCGGCCGCTTCCTGGAGCACTCCCGGGTCTTCGCCTTCGGCAACGGCGGCGAGCCCGAGGTGTGGATAGGCAGCGCCGACATGATGCACCGCAACCTCGACCGCCGGATAGAAGCGCTGGTCCGGGTCACCGACCCGGCTCACCGGGCCGCGCTCAACCGGTTCCTCGAATCAGGCATGTCCGACTCCACCTCCTCCTGGCACCTGGGCCCGGACGGCGAGTGGACCCGGCACGCGACCGACGCGGACGGCCAGCCCCTGCGCAACATCCAGGAGATGCTCATAGACGCCCGGAGGCGCCGGCGTGGCACAGCAACACCTTGAACCGACGGACCCGACGACCCGGGTGACGACCGGGGACGCCCTCGCGGGCTACCTGCGCGCCCAGGCCACGGAGTTCCTCCGCGCGCTGCGCCTGCACCGGGAGACCGGGACGGCGAGCGCGACGGAGGAGTCCGTCGACGCGGCCCGCGCCCTGCGCCGCTCGGCCCGGCGCATCAGCGGCAGCCTGCACACCTTCCGACCACTCCTGGAGGCCAACTGGTCCGAGGAGATCCGCCCCGAACTCGCCTGGCTGTCGGGCACGCTGGGCCTTGAGCACGCCTACGAGGCCCGGCTGGAGCGGCTGTTGCTGGCGCTGCACCGCCTCTCCGGCTCGACGAGCCTGCCGAACCAGGCCACTGCGGAGGCGGTGGCCGAGCGCGGCAACCTCACGGTGGGCGCGGCCAAGGCGGGCGCCCTCCTCGACCGCCAGCTCACCCTCGCCCGCACCCGGGCCCACTCCACGGCCCTCCAGGCGCTCGGCTCCTCCCGCTTCCACGCGGTCGCCGACAAGGTCGCGGTGCTGGCCAGCGAGGTCCCGCTGACGGCCACGGCGCCCGCGACCGACCTGCGCCCGCTGGCGGCGGCGGCCGAGGAGCGGCTCACCGACGCCATCGCGGCACTCCCGCTGGTCACCGCGGGCCACCCCTACAACGCGGAGGCCCTGGTCCACGGCCTGTCCCCGGACCCGTCCCCGCATCCCCAGGACGGCCCCTGGCACCAGGTCCGCCTCCTGCTGCGGCTGCACCGCTACGCCCGCGAGGTGCTGTCCGGCCGGGACGCGCCCGTGGACGTACGGCTGCTCGCGGCCGGCCAGGCCCTGAACCGGCACCGGGACGCCTCGGAAGCCGCCGCGGCGGCCGCGGCGGCGGCCCGCACCCCGCGCATCGCGCCCGCGACCGCGTACGCCCTCGGTGTCCTGCACGCCGACCAGCGGCACGAGGTGGAGGCGGCCAGGTTCGAGTTCCAGCAGGCGTGGCAGAAGCAGCGGGTGGAGGTCGTGTGACCGAGTCCCCGGTGCCGGCGGCGGGCTGCGTCCTGTGGCGCCGCTCGCCGGTCGACGGCGGCCTTGAGGTCTGCCTCGTCCACCGCCCCAAGTACGACGACTGGTCGCACCCGAAGGGCAAGCTCAAGCGCGGCGAGGACGCGGTCACGGGCGCGCTGCGCGAGGTGGCGGAGGAGACCGGCTACGCGGCCGCCCTCGGCAGCGAACTCTCCACCGCCCACTACTACGCCAACGGCCGTCCCAAGGACGTCCGTTACTGGGCCGCCGAGGCGGGCGAGGGCCACTTCACCCCGAACCACGAGGTGGACCGCATCCTGTGGCTCCGCCCGGCGGAGGCCCGGCGGCGGCTGACCCAGCCACGCGACGCCGAGCTGGTGGACGAACTGCTGGCCTCGCTGCACAACACCCCCTAGGGACGCCACCGAACCAAAGTCCGACCGGGGTCCGGCCCTGGGGAGTTGAACGGCGGCGGGTGCTTTGGCGTTGGAGAGCTGAGCCGGCCGCTGACGTCCGTCGGCCGCGGCACGGTCGTGGCTGGTCGCGCAGTTCCTCGCGCCGCTGCGGCGCGCTGCCGCGCCTCACGCCTGGGCTCTGTGTCCCTCGCCGTCCGTGCGGGCGAGGCTTCTCGCCCGTCGTGCCGGTCCCCGCCACCCGCAGGTGCAGCGGGCGAAACAGAACCGCCCCTGTTCGACCGTGCTCGTGTGGTGTTCGTGTCCCTGCCAGGCCCGCCCGGACCCGTCCTCCTGCGCCACGCCGACAACGTTACCCACGCTCGGTAAAGCACCGGTATGCGTGACGGCCCCACCGACCCCTCGTTAAGCGGAACGACGCGGGACCCGTGACGGACGTACCGGCTGGGGGTAGGCAGGCAATGGATCGGCGGCAGCACTGGCGCGCTGGGAAGACGGCCGTCACCGTAGGGCTCGTGGTCGGCCTCGGCGCCTGCGCCGCCGGCTGTGGCGGCGCCAGGGCGGAAGGGGTCGGCGGCTCCCCCGGCGACAACCCGGTCACCCTCCTCAAGCGGACGGCGGACACCCTGAGGGCCACCCGCACCTCCAAGGCCACGACCTCGATGGAGATGGCCACCGGCGGCACCCGGGTCACCATCCGCGGCAAGGGCGTCTACGACTACGACCGGCAGCTCGGCAGGCTCACGGTCGTCCTCCCACAGGACCCCGCCGGCACGTCCGAGCACCGCCCGATCACCGAACTCCTCGCGCCGGGCGCGCTGTTCATGAAGAACAGGGGCGCCGGGGTGCCGGCCGACAAGTGGGTACGCGTGGAGACCGCGGGCCTCTCCGACGGCAACCTGGTCACCGGTGGCGCGACGGACCCGTTCGCGGCGGCCGAGCTGCTGCGCGGCACGCGGACGGCGACGTACCTGGGCGAGACCGAGCTCGCCGGGACCGAGGTCCGGCACTACCGGGGCACCGCCGACCTCGCGGCCGCGGCGCGCTCGGCGTCGGCCGGGGACCGGGCCGCTCTGGCCGCCGCGGCGAAAGGGTTCGCCACCCCCGAGGTCCCGTTCGACGTGTACCTCGACGACCAGGGCCGGATCCGGAAACTGCGGCAGCGGTTCAGCTTCGTCAACGACAGCGGCAAGGGCACGGTGGCGGTCGCCTCGACGACTCTGCTGTACGGTTTCGGCACTCCGGTCGACGTGAAACTGCCACGCTCCGAGGACATCTACGCGGGCCGGATCGCCGAAAACCAGCCGACGCACTAGTCAGGGAACGGCTCCGTACAACCTGTGAACTAGCCCGTCCGTGCCATGCGCGTTGTGTAGACCGCTGCCTACTCTAGAGAGTCGGTGACGGCAGAGAAGAGGTGATGCACGTGGCTCCGGTCGGCGGTACGGCAGTTCAGGACCACGTGGCCCTCGCCGAGATCGAGCTGTGCGGAGAGCTGATCATCGCGGCGTCGGCCGCCGAGGACCGGCTCAGCCTGGAGAGCATCGACGAGGTGCTGCGCGTCGCCGAGGAGCGCGAGACCTACTGATTCAGGCCAGCAGCCGGTCGGGCCCGCCCGGCGCTGCTCAGGTCCGCAGCAGGCGGGCGATGGCCTGGGTGGCCTCCTCGACCTTCGCGTCGATCTCCGCCCCGCCCTTGACGGCCCCCTGAGCGGAGTTCTCAATGGCTGCCGTGGCGACGCAGTGCCGCAGGTGCTCCTCGAGCAGTTGCAGGGCGAACGACTGGAGGGCCTTGGTCGAGGCCGAGACCTGGGTGAGTATGTCGATGCAGTAGGTGTCCTCGTCGACCATGCGCTGCAGGCCCCGGATCTGGCCCTCGATCCGGCGCAGCCGTTTGAGGTGCTCGTCCTTCTGCTTGTGGTAGCCGTGCGTGGTCGCCGGCGCTCCGCTTCCGGAGGGCGTCGTGGCGCCGGCCTCGGTGGTCGTCATCGCGTCCTCCGCGTCGTCGATTCGTATACCCCTGGTGGGTATATGGTAACGAAGTTTGCTGGGTATAGGGCCCTCGGGACGCCCCCTTCATGATCACCGAGCCCGATGGGCGAAACTGGAGGGCGGCCCATTAGCCGTGGCCGGATGATGCGCTTAGCATCAGCCTGACCGAAACCCATGCCTACCGAGGACCCCAAGTGCGCTTTCGTCTGACCCCCAGGGAGACGAGCTTCTACGACATGTTCGCCGCCTCCGCGGACAACATCGTCACGGGCTCGAAACTCCTGATGGAACTGCTCGGGGCGGACGCGTCTGCCCGGGCCGAGATCGCAGAGCGTATGCGGGCAGCGGAACACGCAGGTGACGACGCCACGCACGCGATCTTCCACCAGCTGAACTCCTCGTTCATCACGCCCTTCGACCGCGAGGACATCTACAACCTCGCGTCGTCCCTCGACGACATCATGGACTTCATGGAGGAGGCCGTCGACCTGGTCGTCCTCTACAACGTGGAGGAACTGCCCAAGGGCGTCGAGCAGCAGATCGAGGTGCTGGCGCGGGCCGCCGACCTGACGGCCGAGGCGATGCCGCACCTGCGCACGCTGGACAACCTCACCGAGTACTGGATCGAGGTGAACCGCCTGGAGAACCAGGCGGACCAGATCCACCGCAAGCTTCTCGCGCACCTCTTCAACGGCAAGTACGAGGCGATCGAGGTGCTGAAGCTCAAGCAGATCGTGGACGTCCTGGAAGAGGCGGCGGACGCGTTCGAGCACGTGGCGAACACGGTGGAGACCATCGCCGTCAAGGAGTCCTGAGCCGTCGATGGACACCCTCGCGCTCGTCGTGACCGTCCTGGTCGCGCTCTTCTTCACGTACACGAACGGCTTCCACGACTCGGCGAACGCCATCGCCACCTCGGTCTCCACCCGCGCGCTGACGCCGCGCGCGGCCCTCGCGATGGCGGCCGTGATGAACCTCGCGGGCGCGTTCCTGGGCTCCGGGGTCGCCAAGACGGTCAGTGAGGGCCTGATCGAGACCCCCAAGGGCGCCACCGGCATGGGCATCCTCTTCGCGGCGCTGGTCGGCGCGATCGTCTGGAACCTCGCGACGTGGTACTTCGGCCTGCCCTCGTCCTCCTCCCACGCCCTGTTCGGCGGCCTGGTGGGGGCGGCGCTGGCCGGCGGCACGACCGTCCTCTGGAACGGCGTCGTGGACAAGATCATCATCCCGATGTTCCTGTCCCCCGTCGTCGGCCTGATCCTCGGCTACCTGGTCATGACGGCCATCATGTGGCTGTTCCGGCGCTCCAACCCGCACAAGACGAAGCGGGGCTTCCGCATCGCCCAGACCGTCTCCGCGGCCGGCATGGCCCTCGGCCACGGCCTCCAGGACGCCCAGAAGACGATGGGCGTCGTCGTCATGGCCCTGGTGATCTCCGGCCACGAGACGTACGGCGACCCGATCCCGGTCTGGGTCAAGATCGTTTGTGCCGCGATGCTCTCCCTGGGCACCTACGCGGGCGGCTGGCGCATCATGCGCACCCTGGGCCGCAAGATCATCGAACTCGACCCGCCCCAGGGTTTCGCCGCCGAGGCCACCGGCGCGTCGATCATGTTCACCACCGCGTTCCTCTTCAAGGCCCCCATCTCCACGACCCACGTCATCACCTCGGCCATCATGGGCGTCGGCGCGACCAAGCGCGTGAACGCGGTCCGCTGGGGCGTCGCCAAGAACATCGTCCTGGGCTGGTTCATCACGATGCCCGCGGCAGCCCTCGTAGCCGCAGCAGCCTTCGGCATCGTGGACCTGACGCTCCTGTAGCCACGCCCCCGCCCAGCACAAGCCCCCTCAGGGGCGCGGGGAACTGCGCGACCAGCCCCCACCGACCCGCAGCCGAAACCCTCGCGCCCAGCCACGCCCTCACCTCCCTAGGAACAGCAACCACAAGCCCCCTCAGGGGCGCGGGGAACTGCGCGACCAGCCCCCACCGACCCGCAGCCGAAACCCACCCGGAACCCCCAAAAAAGGCGGGCCCGCCCCCGGGAGCCAGGGGCGGGCCCTTTTGCGTCCTCGCGGTGGCACCGCCATGCAGCACCGCGAGGGGTCGGTGAAATCCTCGGCTCAGCCGAAGCGGCCGGAGATGTAGTCCTCCGTGGCCTGGACCGACGGGTTGGAGAAGATCCGCTCCGTGTCGTCGATCTCGATCAGCCTGCCCGGCTGGCCGACGGCGGCCAGGTTGAAGAACGCCGTACGGTCCGAGACACGCGCCGCCTGCTGCATGTTGTGCGTCACGATGACGATCGTGAAGCGCTCCTTCAGCTCGCCGATCAGGTCCTCGATGGCGAGGGTGGAGATCGGGTCGAGGGCGGAGCAGGGCTCGTCCATGAGCAGCACCTTCGGCTCGACCGCGATCGCGCGGGCGATGCACAGACGCTGCTGCTGACCACCGGAGAGCCCGGAGCCCGGCTTGTTCAGGCGGTCCTTGACCTCGTTCCAGAGGTTCGCGCCCTTGAGCGACTTCTCGACGATGTCGCCGAGCTCGCTCTTCTTGAAGTTGCCGTTCAGCCTCAGACCCGCGGCCACGTTGTCGAAGATCGACATCGTGGGGAAGGGGTTCGGACGCTGGAACACCATGCCGACCTCGCGGCGCACCGCCACCGGGTCGATGTTGGCGGCGTAGAGGTTCTCGTCGTCGAGGAGGACCTTGCCCTCGACGCGGCCGCCGGGCGTGACCTCGTGCATGCGGTTCAGCGTGCGCAGGAACGTCGACTTGCCGCAGCCGGAGGGGCCGATGAACGCCGTGACGGTGCGCGGCTCGATGTTCATCGAGATGTCTTCGATGGCCTTGTGGGAGCCGTAGTAGGCGGTGAGCCCGCTTACGTCGATTCGCTTGGACATTACTTCTTCACTTCCAGACAGTCGGTCGCTGTAAGGCCGCGTCAGCGACCGGTCTTGGGGGCCTTCCAGCGGGCGATGCCGCGGGCCACCAGGTTCAGGATCATCACGAAGGCGATCAGCGTGAGCGAGGCCGCCCAGGCACGGTCGTAGGCCGCGTTGGCACCGGCGCTGTTCGCGTACTGCTGGTAGATGAACAGCGGCAGCGACGACTGCGCACCCTCGAAGGGGTTGTTGTTGATGAACGGGTTGCCGAACACCAGCAGCAGCACCGGCGCCGTCTCACCCGCGATACGGGCGATGGCCAGCATGACGCCGGTCGTGATACCGCCGATGGAGGTCGGCAGGACCACCTTCAGGATGGTGCGCCACTTGGGCACGCCGAGCGCCAGGGACGCCTCGCGCAGCTCGTTCGGGACGAGCTTGAGCATCTCCTCGGTGGAGCGCACGACCACCGGCATCATCAGGATGGCCAGGGCCAGCGATCCGGCGAAGCCGAAGGGCTGCATGTCGAAGATCAGCATGAGGCTGAGGATGAACAGACCCGCGACGATCGACGGGATACCGGTCATCACGTCCACGAAGAAGGTGACGGCCTTCGCGAGGCGGCCGCGCCCGTACTCCACGAGGTAGATCGCGGTGAGGATGCCGATCGGGGCGCCGATCAGGGTGGCGAGGCCGACCTGCTCCAGCGAGCCGATGATGGCCGCGTAGGCGCCACCGCCCGGCTGGGAGTCGGCGACGACGCCCATGGAGTGGGAGAGGAAGTAGGGGTCCAGGACCTTCACACCGCGCGAGATGGTCACCCAGAGCAGGGAGACCAGCGGGACCACGGCGATGACGAAGGCGACCCAGACCAGCGAGGTCGCGACCCGGTCCTTGGCCTGCCGGCGGCCCTCGACGCGGGCGGCGACGACGTAGGTCCCGAGGACGTAGAGGAGGCCGGCGATCAGGCCCCACTGGACCTTGCTGTCCAGGCCGGCCACGAGACCGATGAGCACACCGAGGACGATGGATCCGCCGACGATGGCATAGGGGGACCACTTCGGGAGGCTGGCACCGCGCAGGGTGCTGGCGCGCCTGTCGACTGCTGCGGTGCTCATGCGTTGGCCCCCGAGTACTCCGCGCGGCGGGCGATGATCACGCGGGCCGCGCCGTTGACCAGCAGGGTGATGACGAAGAGGACCAGACCGGAGGCGATGAGCGCGTCACGGCCGTCCGAGGTCGCCTCGCCGAACTTGCTGGCGATGTTCTGGGCGAAGGTTCCGCCGCCCGGGTTGAGCAGGCTGGCGTGGATGTCGAAGTCCGGGGAGAGCACGGTGGCGACGGCCATCGTCTCGCCGAGGGCGCGGCCGAGGCCGAGCATCGAGGCGGAGATCACGCCGGAGCGGCCGAAGGGCAGCACCGCCATGCGGATGACCTCCCAGCGGGTGGCGCCGAGGGCCAGGGCGGCCTCTTCGTGCATCTGGGGGACCTGGCGGAAGACCTCGCGGCTCACGTTGGTGATGACCGGCAGGATCATGATCGCGAGCAGGATCGAGACGGTCAGGATCGAGCGCGGGGCGCCGCCGTCCCAGGAGAAGATCCCGGTCCAGCCGAAGTAGTCGTTCAGCCAGCCGAACAGGCCGGTCATGTGCGGTACGAGGACCAGGCCGCCCCACAGGCCGTACACGATGGACGGCACGGCGGCGAGCAGGTCGATCACGTAGGCGACCGGGCCGGCCAGGCGGCGCGGCGCGTAGTGCGTGATGAACAGCGCGATCGCGACCGCGATCGGGACCGCGATGGCCATGGCGATGATCGAGGAGACGACCGTGCCGAAGGCGAGGACCGCGATGCCGAAGCTCGGCGGGACGAGGTTGGTGTTCCACTCGAAGGTGGTGAGGAAGTTGCTGTGGTCGCGGTTGATCGCGAGGGCGGCCCGGTAGGTCAGGAAGACCGCGATCGCGGCCATGATCACCAGGAGCAGGATGCCGGAACCGCGGGAGAAACCGAGGAAGACTCGGTCACCGATCCGGGTGGCACCGCGCGCGTTGCGCTTCTGCTGGGCCGCGGAGGGCTGTGGGGGCGTCGGGGGAGATGCGTCTGCTGTCTGCGTCGATATGTCCATCGGGTTCTCCGGTCTGCGGAGTCGCCCTGTGGGGCGGCTCGGAGGAGCCGCACACCCCACACGTAAGGATCGTACGGCTCCGGGCGGCGGTGCACCGGACGGTGCGGCCGGGCTCCTTCCGGAACTCGGCCGCACTCGCGGATCTTTAGCTCAGGCCCTCGACGGTGGTGCGGACCTTGGCGATGATCTCGTCGGGGATCGGGGCGTAGTCGATCGTGGAGAGGATCTTCTGGCCGTCCTCGGAGGCGATGTAGCGCAGGAACGCCTTGGTCGCCGCGAGGGTGTCGGCCTTGTTGCCCTTGTCGCAGGCGATCTCGTAGGTGACCAGGCTGATCGGGTACGCGCCCTCGGCCTTGGTCTTGTAGTCGAGCTTCAGCGACAGGTCCTTGCCGGTGCCGACGACCTGGGCGGCCGCGATGTCGGCGGTGGCGGACTCGGTGGACGGGGCGACCGGCTTGCTGGCGCCCGTGTCGATGCTGGCGGCCTTGATGCCGTCCGAGACGTAGGAGAGCTCGAAGTAGCCGATGGCGCCGGCGGTCTGCTTGACCTGCTGGGCGACACCCGCGGACTGCGGAGCGGACTGGCCGCCCTTGGCCTGCCAGGCCTTGCCGCCGGAGTACTTCCAGTTGGACGGGGTGGTGGCGATCAGGTACTTGGTCAGGTTGTCCGTCGTACCCGACTCGTCCGAGCGGTGGAACGCCTGGATCTTCAGGTTCGGGAGCTTCGCGGTCGGGTTCAGCTTCTTGATCGCCGCGTCGTTCCAGTTGGTGATCTTGCTGTCGAAGATCTTGGCGAGGGTCGGCGCGTCCAGAACCAGGTTGTCGACACCCGGGACGTTGTAGCCGATCGCGATGGCGCCGCCGACCATCGGGAGGTCGATGCCCTGGCCGCCGGAGCAGACCTTCTTGGAGGCGGTGACCTCTTCCGGCTTCAGCGCGGAGTCGGAACCGGCGAAGGCGACCTGGCCCTGCGTGAAGGCGGTCACACCGGCACCGGAGCCGGAGCCCTTGTAGTTGATCTGCACACCACAGGCCTGCGAGAAGTTCTTCACCCAGGCGTCGATCGCGTTCTTCTGCGCGGAGGAGCCGTCGGCGAGCAGCTGGCCCTTGGCGTTGTCGCACTTGATGGAGCTGGCGTTGGCGGAGGCCGAAGACGTGCTCGAACCGCTGCCGCCACCGTTGTCGTCGGAGCCGCACGCCGACAGGGCCAGGGCACCGGTGACGGCGACAGCACCGAGAGACAGGGCGCGCAGCCGGTTCTTGCGCTGAAGCTTCACTTTCGGGAGTTCCTTCCAGGGGCGCCACCTTCGGCGGCGTGCGAAGTAGGTGGTGGGCGAGGGCCTCCTGACTGGGCATTTACGACCGCTCACCGCACCCGGTACGGCCGAAATTAGGCAGAACAGGTGAAGCGGCTGATGGCCATAGGTGAACGGAGGGTGAACCCCTGCCGTCGACCCGGTTAGGTCACGGAACGCTTACGGTGAGGGCACGCGCCGGTTCCAACGGGCGGGTTACGCGAACATTTCTTCGCCGTTCGCCATCGCAGTCGTTATGGCGTCACTGCGTTCGTTACACCGCACGGGAACCCATGTGCGACGGACGCCGTCTCGTCCCACGACAGCCGAAGCGAAAGGCACGGGCATGGAACGGCGTACCTTCATATCGGGCGGGGCGGCCGCCCTCGCGGCGACCGCACTGACGGGGTGCAGCTCCGGCAGCGCCACCGCGACCCACACGACCGGGGCGCCACTTGCGACCACATCCTCTCGTACGGCACTGAAGACCACCAGCGCAGTGGCCGCGGCCAACTGGACGGCCCTCGCGCACGCCCTGGACGGCACCCTGGTCCGCCCCGGCGACGCCACCTGGACCACCGCCCACCAGCTCTACAACACCCGCTTCGACGGCCTGAAGCCGTCGGCGGTCGCCTACGTGGCCCACGCCGACGACATCCGCACCACCCTGTCGTACGCCCGGGCCCACGCGCTGAAGGTCTCGATCCGCAACGGCGGCCACTCCTACGCGGGCTACTCCTCCGGCGACGGCCGCCTGATCCTCGACGTCTCCAGGCTGAACCGCATCCGCGTCAGCGGCGGTACGGCGGTCGTCGGCGCCGGTTCCAAGCTGATCGACGTCTACCGGGCCTTCGCGGCCAAGGGCGTGACCATACCGGCGGGCTCCTGCCCCACGGTCGGCGTCTCCGGCCTGGTGCTCGGCGGCGGCCACGGTGTCGCGTCCCGCGCGTACGGCCTGACCTGCGACAGCCTCACCCAGGCGACGCTGATCACCGCGGACGGCACGCAGGTGGTGGCCAACGCCTCGACGAACAAGGACCTCTTCTGGGCGCTGCGCGGCGCCGGCAACGGCAACTTCGGCGTCGTCACGGAGCTGCAGTTCAGGACCCACCCGACCCCGCAGGGGGTGACGGCGTACCTGACCTGGCCGTGGGCGAAGGCGGCGCAGGTGTTCAAGGCCTGGCAGGAGTGGGGTCCGTCCCAGCCGGACGAGATCTGGTCCTCCCTCCACCTGGAGAACTCGGGCAGCGGGCCCCGCGTCTCGGTCGCCTGCTTCTCGATGGGCACGTACGGCGAACTCCAGAACGCGGTGGACGCCCTCGCCCACAAGGCCGGCGCCAACGCCTCCTCCGTCTCCCTGCGGCGCCACGCCTACGAGGAGGTGATGGAGATCTACGCCGGCTGCTCCTCCTTCGCCACCGAGCCCCAGTGCCACCTGCCCGGCTCCACCCCCGGCCGCTCCCCCCAGGGCAAGCTCGGCCGCGAGACGTACACGGCCCGCTCCGACTTCTTCGACCGCTCCCTGTCCGCGGCCGGCATCCAGACGGCCCTGCGGCAGATCGCCGCCGTCCGGGGCGGCGCGGGCAGCATCGCGTTCACGGCGCTGGGCGGAGCGGTGAACAGGGTCGCGCCGACCGCGACGGCGTTCGTGCACCGCCGGTCGCGGATGCTGGCGCAGTACATCGTGTCCTGGGGGGCCGGGGCCTCCGGCAGCACCGGGCAGTCCTGGCTGAACGCGGCGCACACCGCCATGAAGCCGTACGCCTCCGGCGCGGCCTACCAGAACTACACGGACCCGACGCTCACGGACTGGAAGAAGGCGTACTTCGGCGACGCCGTGACGAAGCTGGGCAAGGTGAAGCAGCAGTACGACCCGAATCGGTTCTTCTCTTCGCCGCAGGGGCTGTAGAGAGGGGTGGCTCGGCGGATCGTGCATCCGCGGGCGCGCGGGGGCTGATCGCGCAGTTCCCCGCGCCCCTCAAAAGACACAGCCGCGGGCAGTCGTGCCGCTGGGGCGGCACGGGTGGGCGCGGGGGCACCCTGCAAGCGCCGGTAAGCGTCCCCACCCCCCGGCCCCCGCCTAAGCTGCCAGGTCACGCTCCTCGGCTTCGACCGGTGTCCGGCCCCCCGGCACCAGTCCCACCCCCGTCGACCGCCGCCGCACGATCCACCCCACCCGCGCCGACGCCTCCACCGCCTTCATCACCGGCGTCAGCAGCGCGGTGGCAAGCGGGGACAGCAGCAGGACGACCGCCGTGCCGAGGGCGAACCCCCCGACCACGTCCGTCGGGTAGTGCACCCCCATGTACACCCGGCAGAAGCCCTCCAGCAGCGCCAGCCCTATCCCCGCCGCCCCGAACCTCCGGTTCGCGACGAACAGGCCGACCCCCAGCGCCATGGTGATCGTGGCGTGGTCGCTCACGAAGGAGTAGTCGGTCTTGCCGGAGACGAGGACGTCGATGCCCTGGTGGGTGAGGAACGGCCGGGGCCGCTCGACGAAGCCGCGGATGGGGACGTTCACAAGGACGGCGATCGCGGCGGCCAGCGGTGCCCACACCAGCGCGGCCATGGCGGACGGCGCGTCCTCGGCCCCCCGGCGCCGCACGGACCACCAGCACCACACCACCAGCAGCACCATCGCGACCAGCAGCCCGTACTCCCCGACGAACTCCATGGCCCGGTCGAACCAGTGCGGCGCGTCCTTGGCCAGGCCGTTGATGTCGTAGAGCAGGTCGACGTCGGGGTTCGACCCGGATTCGGCGATTACAGCCATCGCGCTGCGGCCCCTTCGTCGTCGTTCCGGGACGCACCTGGTGTGCGTCGCTCGCTGCCACCCCCGTGGTCGGCTACGTCAACAGGAACGCATGGCCCCCACCACTACGTTCCAGGTTCCACCGAATGATCACGCAGACGTTATCGAAGAGAGACACGAACCCCCAGCTCAGGGGGTGGGTTATACGCTCCGTTCACACCGTGGTGGGGAGTGCTTTCGCGCCATCCTCGGTGACCCGGGTGGCCCCGAAGTAGTCGGCCGAGTCGATGGGGTCGAACCGGATCACGGCCCCCGTGTAGGGCGCGTCGATCATGTATCCGCCGCCGACGTAGATCCCCACGTGGTGGATGGCGCGGGAGTTCGAGAGGTCGGTGGAGAAGAAGACGAGGTCGCCGGGGAGCAGCTCGCCCCGGGAGGGATGCGGTCCCGCGTTGTACTGGTCGTTGGCGACCCGGGGCAGCGTGATCCCGACACTGGCGTACGCCGCCTTGGTCAGCCCGGAGCAGTCGAAGCGGCCGTTGTCCGCCGCGGTGCCGTTGCCGCCCCAGAGGTAGGGCGTGCCGAGCTTCTCCTGGGCGTAGTTGATGGCCCCGGCGGCCTGCTTGGTCGGGGAGAGCCGGCTGACCGGCGCGGCGAAGCTCTCCTCCAGGGTGGTGATGGTCCTGACGTAGTTCTGGGTCTCCTTGTACGGCGGCACACCCTTGTACTTGATGACCGCGTACGCCCCCGCGTTGTAGGCGGCGAGCATGTTCTCGGAGATGTTGCCGGGCACGTCCTTGACGTACGAGGCGAGCTCGCAGTCGTAGGAGGCGGCCGACGGGATCGCGTCGTTCGGGTCCCAGACGTCGCGGACCCCGTCGCCGTTCCCGTCGATGCCGTGGGTGGCCCAGGTCCCCGGGATGAACTGAGCTATCCCCTGCGCGGCCGCCGCGCTCTGCGCCTTCGGGTTGAACCCGCTCTCCTGGTAGAGCTGTGCGGCGAGCAGGGCGGGGTTGATGGCGGAGCAGAGGTTGCCCCACCTCTGCACGAGCGTGGAGTACGCGGCAGGCACCGCTCCCTTGGCCAGGGTCTTGCCGGCGCCGCCGACCCCGTTGAGGAGGTTCCCGGCGACGACGTACACACCGATGACGAGCAGCATGACGAAGCTCACGCCGAGCGCCGTCACCGCGCCACCGATCACCCATACTTTCCGCACGCCCCAACCCTCCCCCATGTCAGGGCTGTTCAACGCCATTTCGGCCGAGAGTGGCGCTATTTCACAGGAAGACGGCGCACATGACGCGCCCTCAGCCGACCCGCTCAGTCACCCTTGGCGTCCTTGTACAGCTCGGCGGCCTCCCGGCCGAGCACCACGCTGTAGGAGACGTCGGGGGTCGTCCCGCCCTGCTCGTGCCCGCCGAGGATCCCGACCACCTCGTGGTCCCCGTTCACCCAGGGGCTACCGCTGGTGCCGCCGGTGAACTCGGGGCAGTCGATGCGCTGTTGGGTGGCGCTGCGCGGAACGGGCTTGTTGGTGCAGCTGACGGGCACCTCACGGGAGTCGGGGTAGCCGGTGACGGTGACGGCGGTGGCGCCGGTGGCCACACCCGCGGCGAACCGGTTGCTCCCGGTCACGTCCTCGACCCGCTTGCCGTCCCGCTCCGCCACGACCGCGAAGGCGACGTCACTGTCCTCGCTCTGCCCGTGGGCCCACCCGTCGGGCAGGTACCGCTTCCCGAGCCTCCACACCCCGTACGGCGCCTGCCCGTCCCGGTACCCGGGCACGAACACCAGGCCGGTGGCCTCCCCCACCCCGTCGAGGCAGTGCGCGGCGGTGACGATCAGGTCGCGCTGCGGGCTGTGCACCACGGAGGCGGTGCAGAAGTGGTTGCCGGACAGGTCCCCGGCCTTGTCGGCACCGAACAGCGCCCCGACCCGCGCGCTCGCCGGCGAGGCCCCGACCACGGCGGTCACCCCGAACGGCCCCGCCGCCTCGTCGGCGGCCGCGACGGAGGCCGAGGTGGCGGCCAGCACGACGACGGCACAGAGGGCGACGCGTCGCAAGGTGGCGGAGATGCGTGAGGTGCGCTTCATCGCGCCTACTGTCTCCCACAAAGGTGAGAAACGGTTCCCGACTTCACTGAGATTTTTCTGGGAACCGCCCTTGCGGCCGGTTCAACCCCGCCGGTCGGCTCAGAACGTCGTCGTCATCCCGCCGTCCACCGCGATCGTCTGCCCCGTGATGAAGGACGCCGCGTCGCTCGCCAGGAAGACGACGATGCCCGCGATCTCGGCCGGGCGGCCCCAGCGGCCGAGGGCGGTGCGGGTGCGGAGCCATCTGTTCCACTCCGGGTCCTCGGCCAGCTCCGCGTTGACGTCGGTGGCGAAGGTGCCCGGGGCCACCGAGTTGACCGTGGTGCCGCTGGGGCCGAGGTCGGCGGCGAGGGCCCGGGTCAGGCCGTCGAGGCCCGCCTTCGCCGTGGCGTAGGCGATGTCGCCGATGCGGCCGAGCTGGCCGACGACGGACGAGACGTTGATGATGCGGCCCGGGGTGCCCCGCTCGGCCAGGCCACGGGCGACCGTCTGGCTCAGCGCGTACGCCGACGTCAGGTGGACGTCGAGCAGCGCGGACAGCTCGTCCGGCGCCATCTCCTCGACGCCCCTGCGGTCCCGGTGGCCCACGTTGTTGACAAGGATGTCGATCGCGCCGAGGGCGGTCACCGCCTCCTCGGCCGCCTCGCGGTCGGTGACGTCGAAGGCGACGCCCGTGACGTCCAGGCCGTCGTCCTCGCGCAGGCCCGCCGCCACCTCCTCCAGCGTCACGGCGTCCCGGCCGTTGAGGACCACGTGCGCACCGGCGCCCGCCAGGCCCCGCGCCATCTCCAGGCCCAGCCCCCGCACGGAGCCGGTCACCAGGGCCGTCCGCCCGCCGAGCGAGAAGTCCACGGCGCCGCCGCTCATCCGGCCACCTCCCGCAGAACCGTCGTACCCGTCGTACCCGTCGTGTCCGCTCACCGTATCCGGGTGCCGTGACGGGCCGGCCGGGCGTCCAGCAACTGGGCGGTCACCGGGACGGACCGGCGTTCACGCGGCCTCGACACCCAGCGGCCACCGCACCCCCGTCAGCTCCTCCGACAGCGTCCACAGCCTGCGGGCCGCCGCCGGGTCGCTCGCCGCCGCGCTGCGGGCGACCAGGGCCGGCGCTCCCCGCATCTCGCCCAGGCCGTCCGGGCCGACATAGCTCGCGCCCGGCAGGTCCTGGGTCGCCGCGTACAGCGTGGGAAGGGTGCCCGCGCGGTCGTCCTGGGCGAAGAGGCGGTTGCCGAGCCGCATGCCCAGGCGGGCCAGCGGGTTGGCGGTGTGGCTCTGCAGGTTGGTGGCCGCGTAGCCGGGGTGGGCGGCGAGGGCGCGGACCCGGGAGCCGGCCTCGGTCAGCCGGCGCTGGAGTTCCAGCACGAACAACAGGTTGGCCAGCTTGGACTGGGCGTAGGCGCGGGTCGGGGTGTAGGCGCCCTCGAGGTTCACGTTCTCGAAGCGGATCACTCCGTCGCCGCCCCGGTGCAAACCCGAGGAGACGGTGACCACGCGGTCCGTGACGTACGGCAGCAGCAGGTTCGTCAGCGCGAAGTGGCCCAGGTGATTGGTGCCGAACTGCATCTCGAAGCCGTCCTTGGTGCGCAGCTCCGGGAGCATCATCACGCCCGCGTTGTTGACCAGGAGGTCCAGCGGCCGGTCCCAGCCCGCGGCGAACTCGCGTACCGAGGAGAGGTCGGCCAGGTCCAGGCGGCGCACCTCGGTGCTGCCGTTCACCCGCGCCGCGGCCGCCCGCCCGCGCTCCGGGTCCCGTACCGCCAGCACCACGTGCGCACCCGCCCGGGCCAGCGCGTCCGCGGCCGTGAAGCCGAGGCCGCTGTTGGCACCGGTGACCACGGCCGTACGGCCGGCGAGTGCGGGAAGGTCGGACGCGTTCCATGTGCGATTCTTCTCAGCCATACCCGCCAATGTAGGCGTCGACAACAATGCTGTCAACGACAACAAAGCTGACAGCGACAACAAAGCTGACGTCGCCTACAAAGCTGGCAGCGACTACATCGGGTTACGATGGCCCCCATGCCGCAAAGCCGCCCCTACCACCACGGAGACCTGCGCGCCGCCCTGCTCACGAGCGCCGAGCGCACCCTGCGCGAGAAGGGCCCCGCAGCGCTGTCCCTGCGCGAACTGGCCCGCGAGACCGGGGTGAGCCACGCCGCCCCCGGCCGGCACTTCAGGGACAAGCAGGCCCTCCTGGACGCGCTCGCGCTCAGCGGGTACGAGCGGCTGAACCAGGCCCTGGCCGCCGCGGACCTCCCGGACGCCGCCCTCGAACCGCGCCTGACCGCACTCGCCCGCGCCTACGTCGGCTTCGCCGTGGGCAACCCCGAGCTGCTGGAGTTGATGTACTCCCGCAAGCACGCCCCGGACGTCGGCACCGACCTGGCCACCGCCGCCGAGCTCTCCCTGGGCTCCTTCGTCGTGCTGGTGGCCGACGCCCAGCGGCGCGGCGAGATCGTCCAGGGCGACCCGGAGGCCGTCACCCTCACGGCCGCGGCCTGCATCCACGGCCTGGCCGCGCTCGCCACCAACGGCACCCTCGCGCCGGACGCGGTCCTCGCCGGCCTGGACCAGCACGTCCATCTCGTCCTGCACGGCCTCAAGCCCCGCTGATCCAGGCTCGGTTCAGGTCACGCAACGGCTCGGTACGCCCCGATCAACGCGCATTGAGCCCCGCCCCGAAGGGGCTCCGGGTCAACCGAACCCCAACTTCCGGCCATCCGGGCCCCAATGATCAGTAAGCCCTTCCCGCGCTTCAGTAACGCGGAAGTCAGGATTCCGAAACCCGCCTTGTTGTCGCGTACTCAACAAGGGGATGGTTCGTCGCGGGCCGCCGCCCCCACCGGCAACCACGCCGGTGGTCCCCCACCCGCAGGCCTCTGCCCCACCTCTCCCAGGAGGCTGTACGTTGCGTACGCCCACCCCCAACTCCCCCCACATACGCGGTAGATGGCGCCAGCTCGGTTCGGCAGCCGCCGCCACCGCCGCGCTCCTCGTGGCCGGCTTCGGCACCGCGGCGCACGCCGACGCGGCCGCCGCGACCGCCACCGCGACCCACAAGGTCAGCGCCAAGGCCATCGCGGCCCAGGTCGCCAAGGCCCACGTCCAGTACGCGAAGGCCGGCTGCGGCGCCACCCCGAAGGCGGGCTACGCCGCCTGCAACGCCCTCAGGGTCACCGGCGGCACCACCGCCTTCATGGAGAAGCAGGCCGCCCTCGAGGGCGTCACGCCGAAGACCGTCAAGCCGAACGCCGCCTCCGACTCCCCCACCGGATACGGCCCGAGCGACATCCAGTCCGCCTACGGCCTGACGGACGCCGCCGCCTCCAACGGCTCGGGCGAGACGGTCGCCATCGTCGACGCGTACGACGACCCGAACGCCGAGGCAGACCTCGCGACCTACCGCTCGTACTACGGCCTGTCGGACTGCACGACCGCCAACGGCTGCTTCAAGAAGGTCTCCCAGACCGGCTCCACCACCTCGCTCCCCTCCGCCGACAGCGGCTGGGCCGGCGAGGAGTCGCTCGACCTCGACATGGTCAGCGCGACCTGCCCGAACTGCAACATCCTGCTCGTCGAGGCGAAGTCGGCCTCCGACGCCAACCTGGGCACCGCGGTGAACGAGGCCGTCAAGCTGGGCGCCAAGTTCGTGTCCAACAGCTACGGCGGCTCCGAGTCGTCCTCGGACACGTCGTACGACACCTCGTACTACAAGCACGCGGGCGTGGCCATCACCGCGAGCGCCGGTGACGAGGGCTACGGCGCCGAGTACCCGGCCGCCTCCCGCTACGTGACCGCCGTGGGCGGCACCGCCCTGAAGACCTCCTCCAACAGCCGCGGCTGGACCGAGTCGGTCTGGAAGACGTCGAGCACCGAGGGCACCGGTTCCGGCTGCTCCGCCTACGACGCCAAGCCCACCTGGCAGACGGACGCCAGCTGCTCCAAGCGCATGATCGCCGACGTCTCCGCGGTCGCCGACCCGGCCACCGGCGTCTCGGTCTACGACTCCTACGGCTCCGACGGCACCGGCTGGAACACCTACGGCGGCACCAGCGCCTCCTCGCCGCTGATCGCCTCGGTCTACGCCCTGGCCGGCACCCCGGGCAGCAGCGACTACCCGGCCGAGTACCCGTACGCCGCGGCCGGCACCTCCGCCCTCAACGACGTGACGAGCGGCAACAACGGCACCTGCTCCACCTCGTACTTCTGCACCGCCAAGTCGGGCTACGACGGCCCGACCGGCTGGGGCACCCCCGAGGGGCTCGACGCCTTCACCGGCTGAGCCCGTCACCGATTGACCTCCCCGTCGGGTCACGGGGAGCCGCCACCGTGAGGGGGACGTGGGGTCCCCTCGGCGGCAGGGAAAGAGAGACGGGCCACGGCATCCGGCCGTGGCCCGTCTTTCCCGTGCCCGACGGCTGCGGTTTGTTGTCCCTTGGCAACTCCCGTGCATCTGCTGTGAGTTACGTCAAGTACCCGTCACCCGCGATCCAACGGTCCGTCATCGAAGGGTCACGCGAAGGCCCCGTTCGGCAATGCGGAAGTCAGGATTCCAGCAGCCTCTTGTTGTCGCGTACTCAACAAAGGATTCTCTTCGCGGGCCGCCGCCCTCGCCGCCGAACCCCCATACCGACGGCGAAAGCACCAGATCGCACCCGCACCGCCCCTGTTCCAACCCCCAAGTACCGGAACTCAGGAGGCTGCACGCATGCGTTCCACTCCCGCCGACAGACCGTCCACCCGCGGTAGCTGGCGCCGGATCGGCGCCGCCGCAGCGGCCACGGCCGCACTGGTGTTCGCCGGCTTCGGCACCGCCGTCCAGGCCGACGCGACACCCTCGGCGTCGTCCAAGGTGACCTACACCGCCACCCCCTGCGCCACCCCCAAGCACAAGGGCGAACTCGCCTGCAACTCCTACCGTGTCACCGGCGGCCTCACCGCCTACCAGAAGCAGCAGGCCGCGAAGACCGGCATCACCCCCAAGGCCGCCGACGCGTCCACCCCCTCCGGCTACAGCCCGACCAACCTCCGGTCGGCCTACGGCCTCACCTCCGCCGCGGCCTCCAACGGCTCGGGCGAGACCATCGCGATCGTCGACGCGTACAACGACCCGAACGCCGAGTCCGACCTCGCGACCTACCGCTCGTACTACGGCCTCTCCGCCTGCACCACGGCCAACGGCTGCTTCAAGAAGGTCAGCCAGACCGGCTCCACCACCTCGCTGCCCTCCTCCGACGCCGGCTGGTCCGAGGAGATCTCCCTCGACCTCGACATGGCCTCCGCCATCTGCCCGAACTGCAACATCCTGCTCGTCGAGGCCACCAGCGCCACCATGGCCAACCTGGGCAAGGCCGTGAACGAGGCGGTCACCCTGGGCGCGAAGTTCGTGTCCAACAGCTACGGCGGCAGCGAGTCCTCCTCCGACACCTCGTACGACTCCTCGTACTTCAACCACACCGGTGTCGCCATCACCGTCTCCGCCGGTGACAGCGCCTACGGCGCCGAGTACCCGGCCGCCTCCCGCTACGTCACCTCGGTCGGCGGCACCAAGCTGTCCACCTCCTCCACCACCCGCGGCTGGACCGAGACCGTCTGGAAGACGTCCAGCACCGAGGGCACCGGCTCCGGCTGCTCCTCCTACGACGCCAAGCCCAGCTGGCAGACCGACACCAGCTGCACCAAGCGCATGATCTCCGACGTCTCCGCGGTGGCCGACCCGGCGACCGGCGTCTCCGTCTACGACTCCTACGGCGTCACCGCCGGCTGGTACACCTTCGGCGGCACCAGCGTCTCCGCGCCGATCATCGCCGGCGTCTACGCCCTCGCCGGCACCCCGGCCAGCGGCACCTACCCCGCCCAGTACCCGTACGACTACGCGGGCACCTCGTCGCTCAACGACGTGACGAGCGGCAACAACGGCTCCTGCTCCGTCTCGTACTACTGCACCGCCACCACCGGCTACGACGGCCCGACCGGCTGGGGCACCCCCGAGGGCATCACCGCCTTCGCCAACTAGTCCGACCAGTAACGGCTACTCCCCGACGGGTCGCGGCAACCAGCCGCGGCCCGTTCGTCATGAGAACATCGGGACGGTGGCATTCACCCGACTGGCCGTCAAAAACCCCGCCAGGTCGTAAAAGGGCACAACGACGGAACTACACCACAGGTTCCGCCCAGGCCTCATTGCCCGGCGTGACCTGCCGTGATACACAGAGTGACCGTACGGTCCCTTCGTACGAAACCCGCCAATCAATGACGTCAAGTCGACATACTCCGGCGGCGTTGTCGGCGAGAATGATGCGTGACCTCTGCACCGGGCAGGGGCGGACAGAACTACCCACCAGGGGCGGTGACTTACATGTTCCTTGCAGCCGACAAGGGTGACATCAACACCATCATCGGCGGAATCGCTCCGGACTGGGGCCCCTTCGGCAGCCTCGGCAACGAAGCGAAGACGATGATCCAGGTGGTCATGGCCGTCGCCATCCTGCTCTGCCTCGGCATCGCCGTCTGGGGTGCCGCCAAACAGCGCATCGGCGCCACGGCCCTCCGTGACACCTTCAGCGCCGAACAGGGCAAGGGCCTCATCATCGCCGGACTGACCGGGGTCTTCATCATCGGCTCCCTCGGCACCCTGTTCACCATCGTGTACGGCATGGCCGTCTAGCTGCCTGGACCTCCGTATCCCCCGCTCCGAGGTTGCGTCTCCCTGATGTCGAGTCACCACACCGCGCCCGCGCGGGAACCAGCACGGCTACCGTCGTACTGCTACGCGTTCCGGTACGACGTGGAGGGGGAGTACCCGGTATGAGCCTCGGAGACGAGCCCGGCTACCCGGAGACCGGCCACACCCGCACCCGGCTGCCCGAGGGCGACCCGTACGGCGGCGCCTCCCGGCGCGGCGGCCGGTCCTCCTCCCGGAGCCTGGTCACGGTCGTCGGCGTGGTCGTCCTCCTCATCGCGGCGATCGCCTTCGCGAACAGAGGCGGCAACGACGGCTCCTCGGACACCACCGGCAACGCCGGCAACGCCGGCAAGGGACCGGCCACCTCCTCGACGGCGGCCAGCGGGACCAAGCCGGTGGAGACGAAGAGCGACGGAATCCCGACGGGATACGCGCACAGCGCACAAGGAGCGCAGAGCGCGGCGGCCAACTACGCGGTTCTGCTGGGCTCGACGGGCATGTTCAACAAGGAGAGCCGACACTGGATCGTCGACGGCCTCTACACATCGACCGCGGCGGCCAAACTGCAGAACGCCCTGGACACCGCCTACTCGTCGAGCTTTCTCGGCAAACTGGGCCTCGACGCCAGCGGCAACGCGCCACAGGGCAGCACCTTCGTGTCCCGCACCGTCCCTGTTGGCACCAAAGCCGAACAGTACAGCGACGCCGACGCCAAGGTCTCCGTCTGGTACATGGGACTCATCGGCATGTCGGGCACCTCCTCGACCAACCCCGTGACCACCACCTGGAAGACCTGGACCTTCGACCTCCAGTGGTCCGGCAGCGACTGGAAGATCAGTACAGACTCACAGACGGACGGACCGGCGCCGGTTCCCGGCGACGACCAGGCCGCCACCTCCGATGCCATCAGCAAGGCCGTCGAGCAGTACGGAGGGTTCACTTATGCCCGGTAACCCGCGTCATGCCCTGAGGTTCGCCGGCGTGTTGACCGCCGTACAGACCAGCGCCGTACTGCTGGCCACACGTGCCGTGGCAGACCCCACACCGTCCGCTTCTCTTTCTCCGTCGCCTTCTCCCAGCGCATCTGCCAGCAGCAACTCCTGCAACCTGCTGATCGGCCCCGCCAAGCAGTACTGCGAGAGCGACAGCGGGTCCGGCAGCAGCGGCTCCACCACCGACCCCCTCACCTCCACCCTCGACCCCCTCACCTCACTCGGGCAGGGCTGCGCCAAGGCCGCCTCCTGGACCATCGACAAGCTCAGCGGCGCCGTCAAGGAGACCGCGAACGTCGACTTCACCAACGAGAAGTTCCTCCAGCAGTACGCCGTCGTCTTCGCCGCGTCGACGATCCTCACCCTGCTCCTGTGGCTGCTGGCCGTGGCCAAGCGCGCGGTACGGGGCGTCCCCCTCTCCACCGCCATCTCCGAGGCCATCGGCTTCCTCTGGCTCACCGTCCTGGCCTCCGCCTTCACCCCCCTGATCCTCTACACGGTCGTCTCGGCCACCGACGGCGTCACCGACGTCCTCGCCAAGACCACCGGCGACCAGACCGACACGTTCTTCGGCACCTTCTCCGGCGCCCTCAGCAAGGGCACCGACATAGGGGGCGGCCCGATCATGCTGATCGTCGTCTCCCTCGTGAGCATCCTCGCCGCCGGCGTCCTCTGGCTGGAGCTCGTCATCAGGGCCGCCCTGCTCTACGTCGGCGCCCTCCTCGGCACCGTCGTCTACGCCGGCCTCGTCGACAAGAACCTCTGGGGTCACGTCCGCCGCTGGGCCGGCATCATGATCGCCGTCATCCTCGTCAAGCCGGTCATCGTGATAGTGCTCGGCCTCGCCGGCGCCCTGTCCTCCGACGCCGGCCCGGACTCCTTCTCCGCGGTCGTCTCCGGCCTCGCCATCATCCTGCTCGCCATCTTCGCCAGCGCGATGATCTACCGCTTCGTGCCCGGCTTCGGCGACGAGATCGCGAACGGCCGCAGCAACCGCATCATGCAGGGCGCCGAGGGCAAGGCCGCCGCCGTCATCAGCAGCCCCGCCAACCTGGTCGCCCAGGGCATCAGAACCCACAGCGCCCGCACCGACAACAACGGCGGCGGGGGCGGCGCCTCCGGAGCCCGTCCGGCCAACCCCGCCTCGGGCGGCGTCGCCGCGCACAGCACGCGCACCCCGAACGGTGGTGGCGGCGGAACTGTCCCCTCCGCCGCACCCGCACCCCGGGCGCCCAGCCCGGTGAACACCCCGCACGCCAGCAACACCCGCAACAACAGCTCGGGAGGTGAAGGGCGTTGACGACAGAGTCCCACCTGTCCCATCCGATCACGCCCCGCCGTACGTATCTCATCGGCCGCGCCCGGCCGAACGCGATCATCGGCAGGAACCGTGAATCCGGCGAGATCGTGCTCATCATCGCGGGCGCGTTCCTCGGCATGATGTGCGGGCTCCTCGTCCCGGTGCTCTCCCTGCGGATCGTGCTCCTGATGGGGTTCCCGCTGATCGCACTGGCCGCGGTCTACGTGCCGTACAAGCGCCGCACCTTCTACAAGTGGTTCGAGATCAACCGCAGTTTCAAGCGGACGCTGCGCAACGGCACCGTCTACCGCTCCACCGCCTCCGAGGCCGGCACCCGCCTCGACGGCCGTGAGGTCGAGATCGGCCCGCCGCCCGGCATCGGCCGCATCACCTGGCTCGCCGCGCCCTTCGGCCCCGACGAGATCGCCGTCCTCCTGCACGCGGACCGCAAGACGGTCACCGCCGCCATCGAGATCGAGGGCCCCGGCGTCGGCCTGCGCGACTCCGAGGACCAGGAAGCCCTCGTCGACCGGTTCGGCACCCTTCTCAAGCACGTGGCGAACGGCGACGGCTTCGTCACCCGCCTCCAGATGCTCGCCCGCACCCTCCCCGCCGACCCCGACGCGCACGCCAAGGACGTCGCCCAGCGCGGCGACGACAAGGCCCCGGACTGGCTGTCCCGCTCCTACGACCAGCTCCAGTCCATGGTCTCCACCAGCAGCGAGCAACACCGCGCCTACCTCGTCGCCTGCATGCACTACTCCCGCGAACTGGCCGCCGAGGCCCAGGCGATGGCCCGCGCGTCCCGCCCCCAGTCGGGCCGCAAGCTGGACCGCGACGCCGGTCTCGCGGTCGTCATGGCCCGCGAACTGACGGACATCTGCTCGCGCCTCCAGGAGGCGGACATCCGCGTCCGCCAGCCCCTGGGCCAGGGCCGCCTGGCGTCGTTGATCCACTCCATGTACGACCCGGACCACCCCATCGACCACATCCAGGCCATGACCCAGCGCAACGCCTGGCCGGCCGAACTGGACGCCATGGAACCCACGTTCCTGCAGGCCAAGACCCGCGAGTCCAGCACCCGCGAGCCCTGGTGCCACGCCACGGCCTGGGTGAAGGAGTGGCCGATGACACCGGTCGGCGTCAACTTCCTGGCCCCGCTCCTGGTCCACACCCCGGACGTCATCCGCACGGTCGCCGTCACCATGGACCTCGAACCCACCGAGGTCGCCATCGAGCGCATGCTCACCGAGAAGACCAACGACGAGGCGGAGGCGTCCCGCGCCGCCAAGATGAACCGGACCGTCGACCCCCGCGACATCGCCGCCCACAACCGCCTCGACCAGCGCGGCGAGGACCTGGCCAGCGGTGCGGCCGGCGTCAACCTGGTCGGCTACATCACCGTCTCCTCCCGCTCCCCGGAAGCCCTCAACCGCGACAAGCGCACGATAAGGGCGTCCGCCGGAAAGTCGTACCTGAAACTGGAGTGGTGCGACCGCGAGCACCACCGCGCCTTCGTGAACACACTGCCCTTCGCCACCGGAATCCGAAGGTAGAGGCTGATGCGCTGATGAGGGACCCGCTGTCCGTCCTCACCGAAGCCTTCACGTCCTTCCTGTTCGGGAAGGTCGAGACGACCCGCTCCCCGGTCCGCACCTCCACCGGCCAGGCCCAGGCGGTCTACCTCCCCACGGCCGCCCCCGGCCTCGGCGACTCCGGCGTGATCATCGGCCGCGAGGTGTACTCCGGCAAGGGCTACATCTACGACCCCTTCCAGCTCTACGGCCAGCAACTCCCCGCCCCGCACTGGCTGGTGCTCGGCGAGTCCGGCAACGGCAAGTCGGCCCTGGAGAAGACCTACGTCCTTCGCCAGCTCCGCTTCCGCGACCGCCAGGTCGTCGTCCTGGACGCCCAGGGCGAGGACGGCGTCGGCGAGTGGAACCTCATCGCGGAAGAGCTGGGGATAACGCCGATCCGGCTCGACCCGATGGCCGCCCTCGACCACGGCATCCGCCTCAACCCGCTGGACCCGGCGATCACCACCACCGGCCAGCTGGCGCTGCTGCGCACCATCATCGAGGTCGCGATGGGCCACGGCCTCGACGAACGCTCCGGCTTCGCCCTCAAGGTCGCCCACTCCTACGTCAACGAGTCGATCCTCGACCGCCAGCCCGTCCTGACGGACATCGTCGAGCAGCTACGGCACCCCGAGCCGGAGTCGGCCGAGGCGATGAACGTCGCCATAGACGACGTACGGGCCTGGGGCCTTGACGTCGCTCTGGTCCTGGACCGCCTGGTCGACGGCGACCTGCGCGGCATGTTCGACGGCCCGACCACGGTCGGCATCGACCTGGACGCCCCGCTGATCGTCTTCGACCTCTCCCACATCGACCGCAACTCCATCGCCATGCCCATCCTGATGGCGATCGTCGGCGTGTGGCTGGAGCACACCTGGATCCGCCCCGACCGCAAGAAGCGCATCTTCCTGGTCGAGGAGGCCTGGCACATCATCGCCAGCCCGTTCGTGGCCCAGCTGTTCCAGCGGCTGCTGAAGTTCGGCCGCCGCCTGGGTCTCTCCTTCGTCGCGGTGGTCCACCACCTCTCCGACGTCGTGGACGGCGCGGCGGCCAAGGAGGCGGCCGCGATCCTGAAGATGGCGTCGACAAGGACGGTCTACGCCCAGAAGGCGGACGAGGCACGAGCGACCGGCCGCGTCCTCGGACTCCCCCGCTGGGCGGTCGAGATCATCCCGACCCTGACCCCAGGCATCGCCGTCTGGGACGTCAACGGCAACGTCCAGGTGGTCAAACACCTGGTCACCGAGACGGAACGCCCGCTCGTCTTCACGGACCGCGCGATGACCGAGTCCTCCAGTGACGTACTGAACCCGGACGACGCCCTCATCGCCGCCGAACTGGAAGCGGAGCAGAGGGCGGCGGCCTTCGTGGAGCAGCACCTCGGCGACTCCGAATCGACGGTGGCGTAGGGAGGCCGTTCGTGAGACCGGACCCTCGGCAGGAACGCGACCAGCAGGGCGGCGGGATCCCCGACGGCCTGCTGGTCGGCATACTCGGGTTCCTGCTCGGCATCACGATCCTGGTGTGGACGGCGACGGGACTGGCGGCGTGGTTCGCCCACGGCAGCTGGCCGTCGACCGTCGACCTCTCCCACACCCCGCTCGCGATGCGCCATCTCGTCGGTTCCCCGCACGACATCACGGGCGCCTGGCCGGACACACCGGCGGACCGGCTGGCCGGCTGGGGACTGTTCTGGGGCCTGTTCATCGGCCAGCTGATGGTCCTGATCGTCCTCACCGTGTTCGTACTAGGGACGATCGCCCGGTGGCGGGCCGGCAGGAGAAGACGGGCGGCGACGGCGAAGACCGGACGCGCCACCCCGGTCCCGGAGCCCCGCACCGAACCGGAAAGAGCCCAGGAGACCTATCAGCCGGCCTTCCAGGAGGCCCTCCTGACGCCGGCGGTCCCGGCACCCACCACAGAGCCGGAACGCCCCCTGGAGGACATCCCTCCCGCCCCCCTCCCGGCCCACAGTGACCGGCCGGGCACCTGGACCAGGATCCACGTCGCACCGCGGGAGAGCCGGCAGACGACCGCGACCCAGGCGATCCAGGACGCGCTCGGCCCCGCCCTCGTCGTCACCTCGAACCCCGCCCTGTGGTCGGAGACGAAGGACGCCAGAGCCAAACTCGGCCCCGTCCTCCTCTACGACCCCAACCACCTCTGCGACACCCCCGCCCGCTTCCACTGGTCCCCCACGGCCCACTGCGAGGACAAGCCCACCGCGACCCGGCGCGCACAGGCCCTCCTCGCCCCGGTCCGGCCCACCGCGAAGATCGACCAGACCGTCACCGACACGGCCGAGACCCTCCTGCGCAGCTACCTCCACGCCGCCGCCCTGGAGAACCGCACGGTGCGGCACGTCCACCGCTGGGCCCAGGGCACCGGCGTCCAGGACGCCGTACGGACCCTCCGCACCCACCCGAAGGCCGCCCCCGGCGCCGCGGGCGAGCTGGAGGCCGCCCTCACGTCCCATCCCGAGCGCCGGGACATCGCCCAGGAGTTGACGGCCAGGGCACTCGCGGCCCTCTTCACGGTCAACATCCGCGAGGCGTGCACACCCAACCGAACCGATGCCCTCGCCCTGGATTCCTTCGTCGCCGAAGGGGGCACGCTTTATGTGGTCGGTGAATCCATCGAGGACCCCAGGACCAACCCCGGCGCGATGCCCCTCCTGACGGCCCTCGTCTCCAGCGTGGTCGAGCACGGCCGGCGCATGGCCGAACGGTCATCCTCCGGTCGGCTCGACCCACCACTGACGCTGGTCCTGGACGACGTGGCGGCCGTCGCCCCGCTGCCCCAGCTCCCCGACCTGCTGGCCACCGGCACCGACCAGGGCCTGCCGTCCCTCGCCCTGCTCCGCTCCCACGAACAGGCCCGCTCCCGCTGGCCGCACCGGGAACTGCCGGTCTAGGCCGGCCACTCCAGCACGAACTCGAACTCCCGCTTCCCCGCGTCCGCCTCCAGCCGCACGGTCACGCCGCTCGGCACGAACCCGGCCTTCCGGTAGGCCCCTTGGGCCCGGGGGTTGTCCTCGTGCACCAGCAGCCGCACCCGCTGGGCGCCACGCTCCCTCGCCCACGCCACACCGGCGTCGAACAACGCCTTCACCAGCCCGCTCCCCCGGTGCTCGGGCCGGACGAACACCCCCACCACATGCCCCTGCCGCCGCTCGACCGGGAACCCGGCCCAGTCCGTGGACCCGGCCTCCTCGATCAGTACGGTCACGGTCCCGGCCCACTCCCCGTCCGCCGTCTCGGCGATGAACTGCCGCGCGCCACTCGCCTCCTCCGCCGAACGCGCCGCCCGCTCCCGGTAGAAGGAGTCCGGCCGCCCCAGGGCGTCGTCATAGGTCTCGAGAAACGCGACGTCCGCAACCGGATCCCGCAACGCGACGAGCCGCAGCCGCTTGACGGCCTCCCACTCGTCGGCCCGTATCGCGCGAATCACGTAATCACCGCTGGTCATAGGACTCATACGGCCACGCTAACGCCCACCGCCCACCGCACTCACCTGGTTTCTCGGTCGGCTTGCCAACCCGCCTGTCAGTGCCGGGGGCTACGGTGGCCGCCATGACGACTCTCCCGAACCGTCCGAACACCGCCCTGCTGATCGTGGACGTGCAGAACGGGGTGGTGGACAGCTCCCACAACCGCGACGAGGTCATCGCCAACATCAACGCCCTGCTGGCCAGGGCACGTTCCGAGGCGGTCCCCGTCGTCTGGATCCAGCACGCCAGCGACGAACTCAAGCCGGACAGCGCCCCGTGGCAGTACGTCCCGGAACTCGTCCGCGACGCGTCGGAGCCCCTCGTCCACAAGCGCTACGGAGACTCCTTCGAGGACACCGAGCTGGAGTCCGTACTCGCCGAGCGAGGAATTGGCCGCCTGGTCGTCACCGGAGCCCAGACCGACGCCTGCATCCGCTCCACCCTGCACGGCGCGATGGTCCGCGGCTACGACGCGACGCTGGTCGCCGACGCCCACACCACGGAGGACCTGACCGCGTACGGCGCGCCGGCCCCGGAGCAGGTCATCTCGCACACGAACCTCTACTGGAGCTGGCAGGAGGCCCCGGGCCGAAAGGGCGGCACGGTCGAGACCGCGGACGTCACTTTCTGAACCTCCTGCTGAACTTCCTGGTAAACGCAGAAAGGCCCACGCCAGTGGCGTGGGCCTTTCCCAATATTTGTTCGGCGGTGTCCTACTCTCCCACAGGGTCCCCCCTGCAGTACCATCGGCGCTGTAAGGCTTAGCTTCCGGGTTCGGAATGTAACCGGGCGTTTCCCTCACGCTATGACCACCGAAACACTATGAAGTTAGACCGGAAAAAACACGGTCGTTGCCTCAGAACTAACACAGTGGACGCGAGCAACTGAGGACAAGCCCTCGGCCTATTAGTACCGGTCACCTCCACCAGTTACCTGGCT
>NZ_JBVJNZ010000003.1:0-146340 GCF_055583445.1 Streptomyces sp. NPDC104761
CGGAGACATATAGCCGAAGACGGCGTGTGTGTGCGTCGCGTGGAGTATCGGGCCGCCCCACGCGCACCACCCCCCCCCCCCCCCCCCTCCCTCCCCCCCCCCCCCCCCCCCCGGCCTCGTGGTGCGAGCCACGACCACCTGCTCGTATCGTGAAAAGACCTCGTACCGTGACAAGACGAGCGAGCAGCGGGGTGAGCAAGGAAGATCATGGCTGGTCCGGCGGTCGACTACGCGGCGGTGTTCCAGGCCCTTCCCGGGGCCGCGGCGCTGGTGACCCCGCAGCTGATCTTCGCCGACGTCAACGCGGAGTTCGAGCGCCTCCGGGGCCTGCCCCGTGAGCAGATGATCGGGCGCTTCCTGCCCGAGGACGACACCGACAACCAGGCCGAGCCCATCCTGCTCAGGGTTCTGGCCTCCCTGCGCCGGGCGGCGGACACCGGCGAGCGCAGCGTCGTGGCGCTGCAGCGCTTCGACAGGGAGGACCCCGACCAGCCCGGGGTGTGGCACGAGCGGTACTTCAACGTGACGAACATTCCCGTGTTCGGGGACGACGGGCAGGTGACGCTGCTGCTGCACCGGTTGGAGGACGTCACCGAACTGATCCGCGCCCGTGAGGTCGCGCTGACCCTGCAGGAAGCCATGCTGCCCGCCCCGCGCCGGGTCGGCCGCCACCCGGCGGCCGTCCGCTACCGCCCCGCCGCCGAGGCGCTCAACGTGGCCGGCGACTGGTACGACCTGATCGACCTGCCCGGCGACCGCATCGCCGTGGCCGTCGGCGACGTCGTCGGCCACGGTCTGCCCGCGGCCTGCGTCATGGGGCAACTGCGCAGCGCCCTGACCGCCGCCTCCCTCGTCTCCGAAGGCCCCGCCCGCGCCCTGGAGGTCCTCGGGCAGTACGCCCGCACCGTCGACGGCGCCGAGAACACCACCGTGGCCACGGCATTGATCGACTGGGAGAACGACAGCATCACCTACAGCAGCGCCGGCCACCCCCCACCGGCAGTCCTCCAGCCGGACGGGACCGTCGAGTTCCTGGACCGGGCCACCGACCCGCCCCTGGCCGCCCGCCCCCAGCACGGCCCCCGGACCCAGGCCGTCGCGCCCTTCCGTGAGGACTCCGTCCTCGTGCTCTACACCGACGGCCTGATCGAACGCCGCGGCGAGGACATCGACAAGGGCCTCGCCCGGCTCTCCGACTCCCTGGTCCGCCACCGCGCCGCCCGGTGCGAAGCCCTCGCCGACGCCGTGCTCGCCGACCTGCTCCCGCCCGGTGACGCCACCGACGACACCGCCCTGGTCATCGTGCGCCTGTGAGCCCGGCCCGGCCCCCGCACGCCCCACCGGCCGCCGCCGGGACGGCACGCAAGCCGCACCGGCCGCCGCCGCGGCACCACGGCAGACGGCACGGAAAAGGGGCCCACCGGTCACCCGGTGGGCCCCTCTCCCTCTCCTGCCGTCAGGCTGCCGCCTCGGCCGGCTCCGGCTTGCGGTGCCGGCCGCTGGGGGCCGTCTCGCTGTCCTGGGCCGAGACGTGACCACGGTGCTTGCCGTGGCCGTCCGTCTCCTGGGCCTCGGCGGACAGCTGCTGGGACGTGCTGGCGTCGCTCATCGGAAGAATTCACCCCGTCAACATGATCTTTCTTACAGCGCGGCGAGTCTAACCGGGCCACCACGGGGCGAATCCAGGCGGCCACGCCGACCGCTACTAGTTCGTTACAAGCCGTGCAAGCGGCGCCTGTTGGAGGGGTACCGGCCGGGCCACGACAGGTCCCGGAGGATCCGGTTCCGCCGGCTTTCCGGGCGTACCCGACGCCCCGGCAGCCGTGCCGTCCCGAACCGGATCCCCCGGGCCCGCGTCCCCCGGCCCCCCGTACTCCCCCATCTCCCCCCAGGGCACCGCCACCGCCGCCACGCCGCACGGGACCTCCCCCGTGGCGTACGGCAGTCGCAGCACCCCGTCGTGCGTCCACACCCCGGCACCCGTCAACCACCCCTCGGGCGCCGGGAGATGGCACATCCTGCGGGCTCTGGGCCGCCAGGCCCCCACCCAGCTGCCGAGCGGACCGTCGATCCGCAGCGCCACCCCGCAGCTCTCCGGCACCAGCACCTGCCCCGGCTGGGCGGCGAACGGCGTCACCACGCAGTCCGGGCACTCCGGCACCCGCAGGCTCTCCGGGAAGCGCACCGGCAGCGTGGAGCCGAGGACACCCCAGCCCAACCGTTCCTGCCCGGGGCTGGGCGCGTCCGAGCCGACCAGGATCAGCCCGCTGTCCGGGTCGGCGAGCAGCAGCCGGTCGTCGCTGTCCGCCGCGATCTGCAGCAGCGGCGACACCTCGCCGCCGCGCTCCAGATCCACCACGACCGCCTTGGTCCGCCAGCCCAGCTCCCGGTCCAGGGCCAGCATCCGCCCGGCCCGGTCCAGCCAGACCCCGCCCGCACACCGCCCCGGCACCACCGCGACCTGTTCCGGCCCGAAGGCCCCGCCCGCCACCAGCCAGACGGCGGAGGAACGCGGCCCCACGGCGAGCGCGTAGGCGAGCACACCTCCCGGCGCCGGCGGCAGCAGCCGCAGCACGGCCCCTTCGTCCGGGCACTCCACCGCGCCCAGCGGCAGCTCACCGGTGCCGGGACCGGTCGGATACAGGAGGGCGAAGTGGTGCCGCCCGTCCACCAGCCGGCGGATGAGCACCCGCCCGTCACCCATCGGCTGCACCTCCGTGCCCGGCTCCTCCGGCTGGTTGCCGGGCAGCGGTACGGCGTACGGCTCGGGGCCGTCCAGCGTCCACCGCTCCGGGAAGCAGGAACCATCCTGCTGAGCCAGCCGGGCCGCGTACGCCCCGTCCACCGTGATGGTGCAGCCCGCCCCCGGCGCGCTGTCTTCCTCGTCCGCTGCCGAGGGTTCGATCGCACAGGCCGTCATCGTTCGGTCACCTCCGGCCACGAAGCTAGTTTTCGCACGCACAGGCGGGGCACCGGCTGCCGACGGCTTCACACATACGGGTGCACACTCGACGATTCGCCTGAGGAAACGGGGGCGGGTGTGCTGCGGGTCGCCTCCGGCGGGCGAGCAGGTACGGCCCCGCGGAACAGGCGGGTAGCCTTTTCCCCGTGCCCCGTCTGTCAGAAGTCATCACCGCGCTGGAGAACCTGTGGCCCGCCGAGCGGGCCGAGTCCTGGGACGCGGTCGGTACGGTCGTGGGCGACCCCGGCCAGGAGGTCACGCGGGTCCTCTTCGCCGTCGACCCGGTCCAGGACGTCGTCGACGAGGCGGTGAAGCTCGGCGCCGACCTGCTGGTCACCCACCACCCGCTCTACCTGCGCGGGACGACGACGGTCGCGGCCTCCCACTTCAAGGGCCGGGTCGTGCACACCCTGATCAAGAACGACATCGCGCTGCACGTCGCCCACACCAACGCCGACACCGCCGACCCGGGCGTCTCCGACGCCCTCGCGGGCGCCCTGGACCTGCGGGTCGTACGCCCCCTGGTCCCGGACCCCACCGATCCGGAGGGCCGCCGGGGCCTCGGCCGCGTCTGCGAGCTGGACCACCCGGTGACCGTCCGCGAGCTCGCCGCCCGGGCCGCCGCCCGGCTCCCCGCCACCGCGCAGGGCATCCGCGTCGCCGGCGACCCCGAGGCCCTCGTCCGCACGGTCGCCGTCAGCGGCGGCTCCGGCGACAGCCTCTTCGACGTGGTGCGCGCCGCAGGCGTGGACGCCTTCCTCACCGCCGACCTGCGCCACCACCCGGCGTCGGAGGCGATCGCCCACAGTCCCCTCGCGCTGCTCGACGCGGCGCACTGGGCCACCGAATGGCCCTGGTGCGAGCTGGCCGCCACCCAGCTCGACGAGATCTCCGACCGCCACGGCTGGGACCTGCGCGTGCACGTCTCCAGGACGGTCACCGACCCCTGGACCAGCCACTCACCGTCCCTTGGAGCCCCCAACTGAACGCAGCGCCCGCCGACCAGATCCGACTCCTCGACGTCCAGGCCCTGGACGTACGCCTCCAGCAGCTGGCGCACAAGCGGAAGTCGCTGCCCGAACACGCCGAGATCGAGTCGCTGACCAAAGACCTGACCCAGCTGCGCGACCTGCTCGTGGCCGCGCAGACCGAGGAGAGCGACACCGCCCGCGAGCAGACCAAGGCCGAGCAGGACGTGGACCAGGTGCGCCAGCGCGCCGCCCGCGACCAGCAGCGCCTCGACTCCGGCGCGGTCACCTCCCCGAAGGACCTGGAGAACCTGCAGAAGGAGATCGTCTCCCTCGCCAAGCGCCAGGGCGATCTGGAGGACGTCGTCCTCGAGGTCATGGAGCGCCGCGAGTCCGCGCAGGAGCGGGTCGCCGAACTGACCGAGCGGGTCGGCGCCGTCCAGGGCCGGATCGACGAGGCCACCGCCCGCCGCAACGCCGCGTCCGGGGAGATCGACGCCGAGGCGGCCACGGTCACCAAGGAGCGCGAGGTCATCGCCGCCTCCGTCCCCGCCGACCTCCTCAAGCTCTACGACAAGCTGCGCGAGCAGCAGGGCGGCATCGGCGCGGCCAAGCTGTACGCCCGCACCTGCCAGGGCTGCCGCCAGGAGCTCGCCATCACCGAGCTGGCCGAGGTCCGCAAGGCCGCGCCGGACACCGTGGTGCGCTGCGAGAACTGCCGCCGCATCCTGGTGCGCACGTCCGAGTCGGGTCTGTAGGAACACTTAAGGGGCGTACGTGGCAAGGGAGTTCATCGTCGAGGCGGACGGCGGTTCCCGGGGCAACCCGGGGCCGGCCGGCTACGGCGCGGTGGTCCTCGACGCGGCGACCGGCGAGACGCTGGCGGAGGCGGCCGAATACCTCGGCGTCGTCACCAACAACGTCGCCGAGTACCGCGGCCTGCTGGCCGGCCTGCGCGCGGCCCGGGACCTCGACCCCGCCGCGACCGTCCACGTCCGCATGGACTCCAAGCTGGTCATCGAGCAGATGTCCGGCCGCTGGAAGATCAAGCACCCCGACATGAAGCCCCTGGCGGCGGAGGCGGCCCGGGTCTTCCCGCCCGGCCAGGTCACGTACGAGTGGATCCCGCGCGAGCAGAACAAGCACGCCGACCGCCTGGCGAACGAGGCGATGGACGCGGGCAGGCGGGGCGAACAGTGGTCGGCTGCGGCCTCCACGGCGGAGCTTGACGTTCGATCCGCGGCGAGTGCAGCGCCCCGAAAGGGGCCCGGGGCTGAGCGGCCGGGCGTGACCGGGGATGCGGTGGCGGGCGCCGCGAAGGCACGGGCGGCACTGGCAGCGCCCCGCAAGGGGCGCGGGGAACCGCGCGACCAGCCCCCACCGGCCGGCACTGTGACGACGGCCGACAGGACCACCGCCGACACCCGCGCCGCGAGCCACGTGGCGACCCCCGGCTGGAGCTCCGCCCCCGACCTCGGCGCCCCGGCCACCTTCGTCCTGCTCCGCCACGGCGAAACCCCCCTCACCCCCCAGAAACGCTTCTCCGGCAGCGGCGGCACCGACCCGGCGCTCTCTCCCGTCGGCCTGGAGCAAGCGCAGCGCGCCGCCGACGCCCTCGCCCGCCGCGGCACGATCGAGACGATCCTCGCCTCCCCCCTCACCCGCACCCGGCAGACCGCGGCGGCCGTCGCCGAGCGTCTCGGCCTCGACGTCACGATCGAGGAAGGGATCAAGGAGACGGACTTCGGCGCCTGGGAGGGCCTCACCTTCGGCGAGGTCCGCGAGCGCTACCCCGACGACCTGACCACCTGGCTCGCCGACCCGGCGGCCCACCCCACCGGCGGCGGCGAGAGCTTCGCCGAGACGGCGGCACGCATCGCGGCCACCCGCGACAAGCTGATCGCGGCCTACGCGGGCCGAACCGTCCTGCTCGTCACGCACGTCACGCCGATCAAGACGTTCGTGCAACTCGCCCTGGGCGCCCCGCTCCAGTCGCTGTTCCGCATGGAACTGTCGGCGGCCTCGCTGTCGGCGGTGGCGTACTACGCGGACGGCAACGCGAGCGTACGGCTCTTCAACGACACGTCCCACCTGCGCCCCTGAGGCCCGCGGCCGCCCGGGCCAGCGCCTCGACGCGGGCCCAGTCCCGGGCGGCCACGGCATCGGCGGGGACCATCCAGGTACCGCCCACGCAGCCGACGTTCGGGAGGGCGAGGTACTCGGGTGCGTTGTCCGCGCCGATCCCTCCCGTCGGGCAGAACCGGGCCTGGGGCAGCGGTCCGGCAAGGGACCTCAGATACGCCGTGCCGCCCGCGGCCTGCGCCGGGAAGAACTTCATCTCCCGCACCCCGCGTTCGAGCAGCGCCACCACCTCCGAGGCGGTCGACACCCCCGGCAGGTACGGCACCCCGGACGCGGCCATCGCCGCCAGCAGCCCGTCCGTCCAGCCGGGACTGACCAGGAACCGCGCCCCGGCGGCCACGCACTCCGTCACCTGCTCCGGCGTCAGCACGGTCCCCGCACCGACCACCGCGTCCGGCACCGCGGCGGCGACGGCCCGGATCGCGTCGAGCGCAGCCGGCGTCCGCAGCGTCACCTCGATGACGGGCAGCCCGCCGTCCACCAGCGCCCGCGCCAGCGGCACGGCAGCGGCGGCGTCCTCGATCACGACGACGGGCACGACGGGCGCGAGATCCAGCACGGAGGTGGGCATGACGAACATCCTGCCCAGGCGATGCAGAGCACGCAAAGGGCATTGCACATGCTGCAACAGCCGACGGGTGACTCAGTGCACCTCGGTCACCAGCACGTCCAGCGCCCACGCCTGCCCGGCCTTGGCGGGGGCCTCCGCCTCCACCTCGTACCCCAGCTCCCGCAACGCCTCCACCAGCTCGGCCGGACCGGCCGGCGCGATCCCGGCGGCCAGCAGGCTCCGTACCATCCGCCCCTTCGTCGCCTTGTTGAAGTGGCTGACCACCTTCCGGGTCGGCGCGTGCAGCACCCGCACGGTCGCCGTCCGCCCGGCCGCCTCGCCCTTCGGCTTCCACGCGGCCGCGTACGCCGCCGACCGCAGGTCCAGCACCAGCCCCGTCCCGGCCGCCTCCGGCAGCACCTCGGCCATCGGCCCCCGCCAGTGCGTGCCCAGCGCACCGAGACCCGGCAGCTTCACCCCCATCGAGCAGCGGTACGACGGGATCCGGTCCGTCACCCGGACCGCGCCCCACAGCCCCGAGAAGACCAGCAGCGACCGCGCGGCCCGCCGCTTGGCCGCCGCGTCCAGGGAGGCCAGGTCCAGGGCGTCGTACAGCACCCCGGTGTAGATCTCCCCGGCCGGCCGGGCGCCCGCGGTCCGCAGCGCCGCGTTCTTCGCGACCTCGCCGCGCAGCCCCTCGCTCAGCCCGAGCACCTCGCGGGCCTTCTCCTCGTCCCCGGCGCACAGGTCGACCAGCTCGCCGAGCACCGCCTCGCGCGCAGCCGCGAGCCCCGGCAGGGACAGTGACTCCGGCTTCAGCGGGGCACCGCGCCCCGAGGACGCCTTGCCTTCCGAGGGCGGCAGCAGGACCAGCACGGGTACTCCTCCTCACCGACGACTCTTCACCGTCGGCGTTCATCGACGCTCGTCATCAACGCTTCGCGCCAGCGTAAAGCGCCGGAGTGGTGCGATGTGACTACGCTCGTCCTATGCCCAGCCGCCACATCCGTGTCAAGGGTGCCCCCGAGGCTCCCCTCCGGGCCGCGCTCGCCGCGCTCCGGGCCGAGCTCGGCGTCCCCGAGACCTTCCGGTCCGAGGTCCTCGCGGAGGCCGAGAGCACCGCCAGGTTCCCGGCCGTGCCGGGCCACGACGCGACCGACATCCCCTTTTTCACGGTCGACCCGCCCACCGCGAACGACCTGGACCAGGCGATGCACCTCTCCCGGCACGACGGCGGCTACCGCGTCCGGTACGCCATCGCCGACGTCGCCGCCTTCGTCGTACCCGGCGGCGCACTGGACTCCGAGGCGCACCACCGCGTCAACACCCTCTACTTCCCGGACGAGAAGGTCCCCCTGCACCCGCCCGTGCTGAGCGAGGGCGCGGCCAGCCTGCTGCCCGGCCGGCCGACCCCGGCCGTGCTCTGGACCATCGACCTGGACGGGGAGGGCCGGACCGTGACCGCCGACGTCCGCCGGGCCCTCGTCCGCAGCCGGGCCAAGCTCGACTACGCGGGCGTGCAGAAACGGATCGACGAGGGGACCGCTGAGGAGCCCGTCGCCCTGCTCAGGGAGATCGGCGAGGCCCGCGAACGCCTGGAGGTGGCACGCGGCGGCATCTCCCTCAACGTGCCGGAACAGGAGATCGTCGAGTACGACCACACCTACGAGCTGACCTACCGCGCCCCGCTGCCCGCCGACGCCTGGAACGCCCAGATCTCCCTGCTCACCGGCATGGCCGCGGCCGACCTGATGCTCGCTTACGGCACCGGCGTCCTGCGCACCCTCCCGACCGCCCCCGACGGCGCGGTGGCCCGCCTGCGGCGTACCGCGCACGCGCTGCGCATCGAGTGGCCGCACCACGTCTCGTACGCCGCGCTGATCCGCTCCCTGAACCCGCGCCGCCCCCGCCACGCGGCCTTCCTGCAGGAGTGCACCACGCTGCTGCGCGGCGCCGGTTACACCGTCTTCCGGGGCGGTGTCCTCCCCTCGAACACCACCCACGCGGCCGTCGCCGCCCCCTACGCCCACTGCACCGCGCCACTGCGCCGCCTGGCCGACCGCTACGCCTCGGAGCTGTGCCTGGCGGCGGCCGCCGGCGAGGAACCGCCGGACTGGGTGCTGATGGCGCTGGACACGCTCCCCAAGCAGATGGCCGAGGGGGCGCGGCGCTCGGGCACGGTGGAGCGGGAGTGCGTCGACATCGTGGAGGCGGCCCTGCTCAAGGACCGGGTCGGGGAGGTCTTCGACGGGTGCGTGGTGGAGGTCGAGGCGCGCCGGCCGACCGTGGGCAAGGTGCTGTTGCAGCAGCCCGCCGTCATAGGCCGGATCGAGGCCGCCGCTCCTCTCCCGCTGGGCGAGCGGCTGCCGGTGCGGCTGACGAAGGCCGACCCGGGGACGACGAAGGTACGGTTCGCGCCCGCGTGAGCTGCCGTACGGCGCCGCGGAGCCGCCGGACGCGCCGGACGACGGCTCACGCGAGCGAGGCTCAGGCGGCGACGAACCAGCGGCTCAGGACGGCGTCGAGGTCGGCCCCCTGGCCGTTCACACCCCGATCGGTCGCCTTCTGATCGTTCGTACCCTGGTAGCTCTCGTCCCGGTTGTTCTCGTCCGCGGCCCAGGCGACGAATCCGTCGGGCCGTACCAGGAGACCGGTCAGCTCCGGCCGTCCCGGGCAGGCCGCGGTGACGACGTCCACCCGGTCGCCGTACGCCTCCGCGCGGGCGCGCAGCTTCGGGTCGTCGGCGAGGTCGAGGAGCAGGGCGCGGCCGTCGTGGAGGTGGTCGCCGAGCCGGGTGCCGTCGGAGAGTTCCAGGTCAGGGGCGCTCCGCCCGGTGAGCGGGTGGGCGCCGGGCAGGTCGTAGTGCTGCCAGACGCCGGAGATCTGCTTGACGAGGTAGGTCGTCCCGGTCGTCGTCAGCGCGAGGTCGGTGACCACCCGGCGCAGGGCGCGGGCGTGCCGGTCCGGGCGCATCACGGCGATCTGGGCGCGGGTCCAGTCGAGCACCCAGGCGCCGATCGGGTGCCGTTCGGCGGTATAGCTGTCCAGGAGGGAGTCGGGGGCCGACCCGCGCACCACGGCGGCCAGCTTCCAGCCGAGGTTCATGGCGTCACCGAGCCCGAGGTTGAGCCCCTGCCCGCCGAACGGCGAGTGCACGTGCGCCGCGTCCCCCGCGAGCAGCACCCGGCCCTTGCAATAACCGCTCGCCTGCCGGGCGTTGTCGGTGAACCGGGTCGAGGAGTGCACCTCGTGGATGGTCACCTCGGCCACGCCCGACACCCGGCGCAGGGCGGCCTGGAGCTCCTCGGCGGTGATCGGCGCGGAGCGGTCGGCGGGCGGCCCGTCGAACTCGACGGTGAGGATCCGGCCCGGGAAGGGCCCGTTGACGTAGGTGCCCACGTCGGTGGTGTTCCAGCCGACCCCGAGCCGCTCGCCCCCGCTCATCTCGACGACCGCCTGATAGCCGGTGATCTCCGGTTCGGTCCCCGGGAAGTCGAACCCGGCGAGCTTGCGGACGGTGCTGCGCCCGCCGTCGCAGCCGACGAGCCAGCCGGCGCGGACGTCTGCGCCGCTCCCGAGGTGGACGACGACCCCCTCGTCGCCGGCGTCGAAGCCGGTCAGCTCCACGCCCCGGCGGACCTCGACGCCGAGCCGTTCGGCGCGGGCGCCCAGGATCCGCTCCAGCTCCACCTGCGGCACGCCGAGGCCGACGCCGTCGGCGGGGCCGATGTCGGCGAACGCCGGGTCGGAGTCGTCGAACAGGTCGCCGCGCATCATGATCCCGGCGAAGTGCCCGGCGAACTTCGGGGGAGTCCGGGGCGCGTCGGCGCCCTGCTCCCGGTCCCGGTCCGTGTCCCGGTCCCTGTCCCGGTCCCTGTCCCGGTCCCCGAGGAAGGCCCGCATCCGCCACCGGTTCCGCTCCCAGGCCGCCTCGAGGTCGGGCAGCAGCCCGCGCCGGTAGAGGCTCACCGCGCCGGCCGTGTTGACGCCGCCCGCCTTGATGGTCTCGTCCACCTCGGCCAGCCGCTCCACGACCAGCACCTTCGCGCCGCCGAGCCGCAGCTCGCCGGCGAGGAAGAGCCCGACGGGCCCGCCGCCGGCCACCACCACGTCGTAGTCCATGCCGTCCCCGCTGTTCTTGCCGTTCTTGCTGTCTGCAGTCGCCATGCTGTCGCTCATGGCTTCACTGTAGTCACTAAAACTTTCGAGCCGCTATAGTTTTCTCGTGACCGATGAAAACAGGCCGGGTGGGCCGGGGGAGTCCCTGCGGGAGCGCAAGAAGCGGGAGACGCGGCAGCGGATCTCGAACGTCGCGACGGTGATGTTCCGGGAGCACGGCTTCGACCGGGTGACGGTCGCGGAGGTCGCGCGGGCGGCCGGGGTGTCCGCGATGACCGTGTTCAACTACTTCCCGCGCAAGGAGGACCTGTTCCTCGACCGCATCCCGGAGGCCGTCGCGGCCTTCGCCGGTGCGGTGCGGGGGCGCGCGCCTGGCGAGCCCCCGCTCGCGGCGCTGCGCCGCCTGGCCTTCCGGTTCATCGACGCGCGGCATCCGCTGGGTGGTGTGGGAGAGAACTTCGGCGGCTTCTGGCCGGTCGTCGCCGACTCGCCGGCGCTGCGGGCCCGGGCCCGTGAGGCCGTCGAGGAGGTGGAGCGGGCGCTGGCCGGAGCCCTCGCCGAGGCCGGGCTCGCCGACCCGGAGCTGGTGGCGGCGGTGACGGTGGCCGCGTACCGCTCGGTGTGTGTCACCTCGGTGAGCCGTCAGCTGGCGGGCGACCCGTTCGCGGAGATCGTCGAGGACCACCGGGAGCGGATGGCGGCGGCGTTCGACGCGCTGGAGCGGATGGTGGGGTGACCGCGGAGGGTGCCGAGGCCGGCGGACTTGACGGCTAACGTCGTTAGCCTTACCGTTGGGTGATGGCTAACGATGTTAGCTGACATTGCCCCCTGGAGGCAGCCATGACCAGCACCACGCACGTCACCCCTTCCCTCCGTACCGCCACCGCGGTGGCCCGCCGCACCGCCTGGCTGGCCGCTGCTTTGTTCTGGACGGCGTTCGCGATCCTGGAGGGCGTGAACCACGGCTGGCTCGCCGGCACCCTGGCCCTGCTGTTCCTGATCCTCCCGGACCTCACCTTCCTGGTCGCGCTCGGCGAGGCGCCGAGGATGGCCAAGGGTCAGCTGCCGCCCCGCGCGGTGCCGTACTACAACGCGATGCACCGGGCGCTGGTGCCGCTGACACTGGTGGTGGCCTACGCCGTCGGGCCGTTCGCCTGGCCCCCGGCCTTCGCCGCGCTGTGCGGCTGGCTGGCCCACATCTCGTACGATCGCGCCTTCGGGTACGGGCTGCGGACGAAGGAGGGCTTCCAGCGTGACTGACGCGACCGAGGGTTTCGAGGCGGCCGACGGTTTTGAGGCGCCCGCGGCTTCCGGCGTGGCCGAACGGCTGACGCCGAGGGCGCGGGAGATCGTGGTGGCGGCCCGGGAGCTGCTGGAGGAGTCCGGACCCGCCGTCCTCACCATGCGCACGATCGCCGACCGCCTCGGCATCAAGGCCCCCTCCCTCTACAAGCACTTCCCGGACAAGCACGCCGTGGAGGTCGAACTGACCGCGCAGATGCTGGAGGAGTCGGCGCAGGCACTGGAGACGGCAGCGTCCCGGCACCCCGGCTCCCTGGAGGCCCTGGCCGAGGCGTACCGCGCCTACGCCCTGGCCCACCCCCACCTCTACTCCCTGGCCACCGAACGCCCGCTGCCGCGCACCCTGCTGCCGGACGGCCTGGAGGACCGGGCCGCCCTTCCGCTCCTGCGGGCCTGCGGCGGCGACCGGGATCTGGCCCGCGCCACCTGGGCGTTCGCCCACGGCATGGTGGTCCTGGAGATCCACGGCCGCTTTCCGGAGGACGCCGATCTGGACGCGGCATGGAAACGGGGCCTGAAGGCGTTGCACCCTTAGCGCAGGGGGGTGCCGAGAATGGCTGAACACGCACGGTGGACAAGAGCACGGCTGGGCCGGTGCGGCCCGTCGCTCGACATGCTGACGGCCCGCTTCGACAAACACGTGTACGCCCCGCACGCACACGCCGAGTTCTCGATCGGCGTGACGGTGGGCGGCTCCGAGGTGATCGCCTACCGTGGCGGCCACATCTACAGCGGCCCCGGCTCCATCGTCATCCTGGCTCCCGGCGAGATGCACACGGGCGGCCCGGCCACCCCGGCCGAGGGCTACGCCTACCGCGCCCTGTACGCGGACCCGTCCCTGCTGGCGGACGGCACGCTGGACGCCGTACCGCACTTCCGGGACCCGGTCGTCGACGACCCGGAACTGGTCACGGCCCTCCGCCAGGCCCACACCGACCTGGCCGCCTGCCCGGACCCTCTGGAGGCCGAGACCCGCTTGCCGTGGCTCCTGACGGCCCTGTCCCGCCGCCACTCCACGGCACGCCCGGCGAGGGACGAGATCCCCGGCGCCCACGGCATCTCCCTCCTGGTCCGGGACCGCCTCGCCGACGAACTCACCTCCCCGCCGACCCTCGCCGACCTGGCCGCCGACCTGGGCCTCTCCCGCTACCAGCTCCTGCGCGCCTTCCGCACGACGATGGGCGTCCCGCCGTACGCCTGGCTGGCCCAGTACCGGGTGACCCGGGCCCGCGCCCTCCTGGACTCGGGCCTGCGCCCCGCGGAGGCCGCCACGCTCGTCGGCTTCGCGGACCAGGCCCACCTGACCCGCTGGTTCCGCCGGGTGCTGGGGGTGACCCCGGCGGCCTACCGCAACAGCGTTCAAGACGCCGAACGGTCCTGACACCGATGCTGGGCGCATGACTGCACGCGGCTGGTTCCTGTTCTCCCTCATGGGAGTGATCTGGGGCATCCCCTATCTGATGATCAAGGTGGCGGTGGACGAGGTGTCCCCGTCGACGGTGGTGTTCGCGCGGTGCGCCGTGGGCGCCCTGCTCCTCCTCCCCCTGGCGATCCGCCAGGGCGGCCTGTTCCTGACCCTCCGCACCCACTGGCGCCCGATGCTGGCCTTCGCGTGCATAGAGATCATGGGCCCGTGGTTCACCCTGACCGACGCCGAACGCCACCTGTCCAGCTCGACGGCGGGCCTGCTGATCGCGGGCGTACCGATCGTGGGCGTGGTGGCGGCGAGGTACTTCGGCGGCGAGCGTGAACACCTGGGCGTACGCCGGATCGCCGGCCTCCTGATCGGCCTCGCCGGCGTCGCGGTCCTCACCATCCCCCACCTCACCGGCGGCGACGCGCGCTCGCTGGGTGAAGTCCTGCTGACGGTGATCGGCTACGCGACGGCACCCCTGATAGCGGCCCGCCGCCTGAAGGACGTCCCGACGCTGCAGCTGATAGCGCCGTGCCTGACCCTGGCGGCCCTGGTCTACGCCCCCGCGGCCGCGGCCACCTGGCCGACCGCGATGCCCTCCACGAACGCCCTGCTCTCCCTCCTCGCCCTGGGCGTCCTGTGCACGGCGGTGGCCTTCGTGGCCTTCCTGGAGCTGATCAAGGAGATAGGCCCGACCCGCTCCACGGTGATCACGTACGTCAACCCGGCGGTGGCGGTGGCGGCGGGGGCGTTGTTCCTGGGCGAGAAGTTCACCCCGACGATCGCCGCGTCCTTCGCGCTGATCCTGACCGGGTCGGTGCTGGCGACGATGGCCTCGGCACCGAAGGGGTCGGCCCGCCCGGTAGCATGGTCCACACGGCAGACGAGCCGGGCGGACGGCCGCGTGGAGTCCCCTTGACGGGGGCTTCCCGAGGAACGTCCGGGCTCCACAGGGCAGGGTGGTGGCTAACGGCCACCCGAGGCGACTCGCGGGACAGTGCCACAGAAAGCAAACCGCCGGGGGTCTCGACCCTCGGTAAGGGTGAAACGGTGGTGTAAGAGACCACCAGTGCCCAGGGCGACCTGGGCAGCTAGGTAAACCCCACCCGGAGCAAGGTCAAGAGGAGCGCGGTGAAAGGCGCTCTGCGGGGACGTTCGAGGGCTGCCCGCCCGAGCCCCCGGGTAGACCGCACGAGGCCGGTGGCAACACCGGCCCTAGATGGATGGCCGTCACCCCGGCACCCGCGAGGGACCGGGGTACAGAACCCGGCGTACAGCCTGACTCGTCTGCCGCTCCATATTTTCGCAGGTCAGAGGCATTGTTTATCGTCTGAACAAACCCTCGGGGGCGAATCCGGGTCGAATCTGCGCTGCGGGTATCGTCGTTTCTGTCTGCTGCCCATGCGGCATATTTGGGCATTCCGGTTGCCAAATGCGGTCCAGGGGCGTTCTGGAGCAGACACCTCGGACCCTGGTGCACGCTCAAGTACATGTACGAGCTGTCTCCTTGCCGACATGCTCGGTCGGAATCACCGCGCGGATGGCGCGCCTACAGTACGGCGCGCCGAGACGGCCCTCGACTTCAGCGGAACCTGGAAGTGATCACCGGCGCTAACATCCGGCTGAATAGCCCGTCGGACAATACCGCTGGTACCCCGCAAGGGGGGTGTGGACTCAGGGCCGCGACAGGGGACGACCGGAGGCACGGGCTGGTGGTCTGCCTTGCGTAAGGTGCCGCGGTTACGCGTGCGTGTCTACCGTGCGGTGCTGTCAGCACCCGTTCACGGACAATTGCTACGTCCGTGAACGGGTGCCTCACGCAGGCAGTGGCTTCGCTGGGGCCGCCATATTGCCCTAGGCGGTGGGGTCCGGCACCGGTGGGTCCGGGGGCGAGGTCGCCGCGGAGGAGGAGGGCGCCGAGGGTGTCGAGGCACTCGTCGAGGCGGCGGCCGCGGCCGCACGAGCGCCGTCTTCGTTGCCGACCTACGGGAGATGTCCTGCGCAGTACAGCCCGTGGCTCCAATCAGGCTCGTGCAGGGATGTCACCCCGACCTTGTAGTAGTTCTGCAGCTGGCTGTAGGGGCGCTGACTGCCCCGACCTGGGAGATGACCTGCTGGGTTAGGGCGGCGAGTTCGCGCGTGGGGCGGTTGACGAGTTGCCAGCGGGCGGCCTTCCGGTACTTCTCGACGTCGGGGTCCTGGCAGGAAGTCGACCCCGAAGATGTCAGCCGCGCAGCCTGGCACTTCGGGCCTTCGGAGGGCGTGCGGGATCGAGAAGTCGGCGCTGTTCATCCGGCGCTGGGCTCAGATGCCCTCGGTCCCTCGGCCGGCAGTGGGCCGCAGGCCGAGGAAGGGTTCCGGGAGGGATGAGGGGCCCGGGGTGGGTGACTGCTCAGGCGACACGGGAGAGTTCGTCATGGTGGACGCGGTGCAGCAGGGGGAGGCCGTCGACGAGCCGTTCGGCCTCGTCGACGACGGTCTGCCCGAGCCGTTCCAGTTCGTTGCCGAGTGAGCCGGCGATGTGCGGGGTGAGGAAGACGTTCGGCAGCTGGTGCAGGGAAGAGGAGACGGGCAGGGGCTCGGGATCGGACACGTCGAGTACGGCGCTTAGGCGCCCTGTCTCCAGCTCCGCAGCCAGTGCGTCGTGGTCGATCAGGGCGCCTCGGGCGGTGTTGATGAGCACGGCGCCGTCGGGCATCAGTGCCAGTCGCCGCTCGTTCAGCAGGTGGTGGGTCTCGGGCAGGGAGGGGGCATGGACGCTGACGATGTCGCTGGTGCTCAACAGGTGCTCCAGCGGCAGCAGTCGGGCACCCAGCCGGGCGGCTTCTGCCTCGTCGACGTAAGGGTCGTTGAGGGAGACGGCGAAGTCGAACGGCCGTAGCAGTTCGAGCAGTCGGCGGCCTACCCGGGAGGCGCCGATGATGCCCACCCGCCGTCGGTAGTTGCCGGTATCGGCCACCTGCTGCGAGGCGGGGTACGTGTCGTTGCGGGCGTACCAGCGGCTGAGCGTGAAGGCGTTCTTTCCGGACAGCAGGATGGCTGCGAGCGTGTACTCGGCCACCGGGACGGCGTTGGCTTGTACGGCTGAGGAGACGGCCAGGCCGCGCCGCCAGCCGGTCTCCGCGACCAAATGGCGCACGCTGCCCGCGGCGTGGAGCACGGTGTGCAGCCGCGGCGCAGCCGCCAGCAGGGTCTCGTCGAGCGACGGACAGCCCCAGCCGGTGATGAGTACCTCGGCATGAGCCAGAGCAGCGATCGCCTCAGGGGTGTCGAATCGGTGGATCACCCGTTTCTCGTGAAAATCCAGGAGTCCGTCGAGACGGTTCATGAGCTGTTGCGGGAACAAGCTCGGCACGTGCTGGGGATCCATGGCGAACAGCGCCGTCGGTCGGTCGGCCACGCGGGTACTCCAAGGGAAACAGAGATTGATAGGAATCGTTTTCTACGCTAGAAGTGAGATACCTTCGAGTCAATGGCCCGGCAAGGCACATCGTCGCTCTTCTTGTCTAAGTGAGTTGTTGAGCTGGTCTTTCGCCTGCATTGGCTCGGTTCTCGGGCATCGCAACGACAGGGTTGGCGACGAACTCCGGTGTCGCCCGCTTGCTTTGTGGGGAGCTGATCTGCTCCACGTCGGCAAGCGTTTTCAGCCGCACATCGGCAGCGCGGCCCTCTGCGGCGGATCGCCCCGCGAACGGGTCGGCTGGGGGCCCATGCCGGGGGTCACAAGTCGGGCTGTCGGTGTTGCAGCAGGGCACCCCGCACGAGCGCTGATCTACATGTCGGCCGGTACGCGGGCGAGAAGGCCGGGCAGAGGGCTCCCGGCCCCTCGGAGTCAGGCGCGCTGTGGCGGGTCGAGTGCGATCAGCACCGCCGAGTCTTCGGCTGGCAGCCCGGCCCGCAGGCCACGCCCGCACTCGTCCCATCCCAGCTGGGACGGTTCACCGGCTTCGAACAGCACCCTTGGCCGTCTGGATTCGGGTAGCGGGATCGTCACCGTCTCGGGCGCTCCGGCGCGGCGCCACAGGGCGAGCAGCGTCGTGCCGTACGGGGCGTCAAGGGCGAGGGCGAGCCAGCCGTCGCGCCAGCCCGGCAGGCCGAGCGGCCAGTACGGGCGCGTGGTGGGCAGCAGGTGGCGGTAGGTCTTGTAGACGGAGATGGCCTCGCGTACCAGGGCCAGCTGGTCGCTGCTGAGCTGGTCGGGGCGGCCACTGAGGTGGATGCGGCCGAGCATGGCCGAGACCAGCACCATGCCAAGCTGGGCGTCGGTGTGGTCGGCCTGCGGGTAGGCCCAGATCGCGCCCTGCTCGGGGGTGACGGCGGTGGGTGCGGCGGCGGCGATGGCGGGGATCAGCCGGAAGTCCTGCTGGTCGGTCACTGAATGGATGGGCAGGCGGGAGAGGGTCGCATGGTCGGTGCGGCTGCCGCCGGCCGCGCAGCTTTCGATGACCAGGCCTGGGTGGCGGTCGAGAACGCCGTCGAGCCAGCCGAGATAGGCGCGGTTGGCGCTGAGCATGCCGTCGCCAGGGCTGTCGGTGCCGTCAGGTCCGTCGGTGCCGGGGCCGATGTCGATGTTGTAGTCGAGCTTGAGGTATCCCAGGCCGTAGTCGCCCACCAGGCGGTCCACCACCGTGTCGAGGTGGGCGCGTGCGGCGGGATGCCGCAGGTCGAGCTGGTTGCGTCCCCATTCGGCGAGGCGTATGCCGTCCCGCCGGAAGAACGCCTCGTCGGGCAGGTCGGCGGCGACCTGCCCGCGCACGCCGACGACCTCGGGTTCCAGCCACAACCCGGGCACCATGCCCGCTTCGCGGATCCGGTCGATCACCTCTCCGAGGCCGCCGGGGAAACGTGGCCCGGCTTCCTCCCACTGCCCCAGTGCGTCCCACCAGCCGGGCACTCCACCGGGGCCGACCGTGCCCGGCGGCTCGGCGTCGAACCAGCCCGCGTCGATGCAGAACGCCTCGGCACCCGCCGCCGCTGCCGCGTCCACCAGGGGCAGCAGAGCCTTGGTACTCGGCTCACCCATCAGCCCGTTCATGAAGTCGTTGAAGACGACTGGGAGCTGTTCGAGGTCCTGGTGAGGGCGCCGGGTGGCACGCCGGTGGTCCGTCAGCGCGCCGACCGCCGCCTGCAGTCCGCCCTGCGCGACGACGGCCACGGCGGCCGGCACCGTGCGGAAGGTGTCGCCGGGCGCCAGGCGGCGGCGCCACTGGTGTTCGCGGTCGGTGGGGCCGGACAGCGCGAGGTAGACGTCGTCGAAGCGGTCGCCGAGTTCGGCGTGCCAGGAGCCGTTGTGCTCGATCTGCCACAACAGTGCCCGGCCGCTCGCGTTCTCCTCCAGGCAGCCCATCGGCAGGTACTCGGAGGAGGACCAGGAGCCGGTACTGGTCACGGCGACGCGGTTCTTCGAGCCCGTCTGGCCGTACGCCACCATGCCGACGTCGTACAGTCCCCGTTCGGCGAGGGTGGCTCTCGACCATCGGAACTCCCCGCTCCAGGGGTTGGCGGCCAGCCACAGCGACAGCCCGTCCTCCCAGCGCGTGCCGGCCGGCAGATGGCGGGCGAGATTCGACAGGGTGAAGGATGAGACGTACTCCAGCGTCACCGGGGCGCCACCGGCGTTCTCGACCAGCGCCTCGCTCTGCAGGACGGGCACCCCGCCCCGCAACCGCAGTACGGCGGTCACCTCCAGGCCGGTCGAGTCGTCGGCCATCGTCACGCGCAGCGTCCGTACGCCACCTGCCTCGTCCTCCTCGTGGCCGGTGCAGCGCAGAGAGGCGGACAGCCGGCCGTCCACGTGGCGCTTGCCGGATGTCCCCACCCGCCCGCCGCCCGCGACCTGGATCTCGACCATAGGCAGGGCCCGCCGCGCGAGCCGTGCGCATACGTCGGCGTCCCGCTCGGGGTCCGGCAAGCTGGCCGCCTCGCCCGCGGCGAGCAGGCGCGCGGGGCCGGCCGGGTCAAGAAGCAGGAGGAACGACAGTTCGTCGCTCCCCCAGCGCAGCGTGGTCATGGGCATGGAGCAGCTCCGACCTGGAGTGGCGGGTGAGGGGGAGGGGAAACAGTTGAAGCAAACGATTACTGTCCGGGCAGGCTAGCTTCTGGCCCGCAGCTGCCGCAAGGCGCTCGACATGCAGTAACGTCGAGCCGTGACGGACAACCTGACGGACAACGGGAACAACGAGTCGCGGACCACCCGCCGGGGCGCTCCCGGAAGGCGAAGGCGCGCCGATGTCGCGCAGGCCTTCAAGGAGCGGCCGAGCACGATTCGTGATGTCGCCCAGGAGGCGGGCGTTTCGGTGGCAACCGTTTCCCGCACCCTGGCCGGGAACTACCCCGTCGCGCAGGAGACCAGGGCCCGGGTCATGGCGGCCGTCGAGTCGCTGCACTATGTGGTCAACGTGCACGCCAAGGCGCTGTCGGGCCAGGTCGCCGGCCCGGTCGCCCTGGTCATCAAGGACATCACCGGCCCTTCCCTCGCCCACGTCGCGGCGGGTGTGGAACAGGAGGCTGCCGACCGGGGCCGGCTGAGCCTGGTGTGTGCCACGCGTGACGACCCGGCCCGAGAGGACGCCCTGGTGCAGCTCATGCGGGAGCAGCACGCGGCCGCCGTTCTCCTCGTCGGTGGCGTGGTGTCGGACGACGCCTACCAGCGGCGCATGGCCAACTATGCGAAGGCGCTGGACGCCGCCGGGTCGCGGCTGGTCCTGGTCGGCCGCCCGGCATTGGCGGAGGGGTTGCCCGTGACCATCGTGGACTACGACAACCGGGGCGGCGCCTTCCAGGCCGTCTCGCACCTGCTCGCCTCCGGTCATCGCCGGATCCTGTTCCTGGGCGGGGAGTCCGACCTGAGCAGCGCGGAGGAACGCCGGTCCGGCTACCTGGACGCGCTGCGCGCCCACGGAGCCGACCCCGTCGAGGAACTCGACACCGAAGGGGCCTACACCCGGGCGTCGGGTTATGCCCGCACCCGGGACGCGCTGCGCGAGAGGGTGGAGTTCACGGCGGTGTTCGCGGCCACGGACATGCTCGCCCTGGGTGCCATTGCCGCCGTGCGTGAGGCCGGTCTCGACGTACCCGGTGACGTGTCGGTGGTGGGTTTCGACGACGTGCCCTTCGCCGCCGACCTGACCCCGCCCCTGACCACGGTGCGGGTGCCCTACGAGGAACTCGGCCGAACGGCCGTACGCCTGGCGCTGGAGCGGGGGGACTCCCGCAACGGCGACCAGCGCGTGATGCTGGGCACCCAACTGGTCATACGGCAGTCCGTGCGCAGACTGGACTGGTCAGTCTCTGCCCCGGACCGGCGCAGAGGCTGACCGAGCGGCCCTTCACGGACGGCCGCACACGAGAGTAACCGTTTGTGTGAGGAGGCTGGAGTTCCTCAGGTCCGAGGGCGTCCGTGCCCCACCGAGGGGGCTCTGCGCGTGACCTGCCGCGTCGCGCGGCACGCCGTCTCTGGTCCGCTCCGAGGGTCTGCCGTCGGCGCCTGGGTGGCCCTTGGCGCGCTCTGACCTGCAACGGCGCGCGTGTGTCTGGCGTTCACATCCAGCCCGTCGAGATAACCGGCCGGACAAGTCGCCGCAACATTTGAGACCACACCTCTTGATAAAGGGCTCCATCGGCCGTAACGTCCGCAGCAATCGTTTTCTATGGCTTCCGCTGAGGCGCTCTCCCGACCCGCGGCCGAGATGCGAGGCCCAGATGGTGCGGCCTCCGGCCCCTCCTCCTCTTCTCGTGAACTCCAGTCCAAAGGATCAAGGCCAATGAAGTCCATCACCCCTCGTGTGAGAGTCCTGCACGCCACCGTCGCCGGCCTCGCGCTGACCGGTCTGCTCACCGCCTGCGGCGGCTCGGGCTCCGGCAACGACACCAAGTCCGCCGGCCAGCCGGTCACCCTCCCTTACTGGGGCTGGGCGAATGGTCAGGAAGCGGTGGTGAAGGCGTTCAACGCCTCGCACAAGGACATCAAGCTCCAGTACACGAAGGTGACCGACCAGCTGACCATGCAGAAGCAGCTGTCCAACGCCCTCAAGGCGGGCAACGCGCCCTGTCTGCTGCAGAACACCGCCGAGTACGTCACCAGCTGGGTCGCCCAGGGGGCGCTCGCCGACATCAGCCAGTACGTCGACTCCAGCAAGGACAAGTTCAACGCGGGCTCGTGGGCGAGCGCGCAGGTGCAGGGCAAGACCTACGGCGTCCCGGTCAGCTCGGCACCGCAGTTCACGATCTACCGCACCGACGTCTTCGCCAAGTACGGCCTCAAGCCCCCCACCACGTGGGACGACTTCATCGCCGCGGGCAAGGTCCTGAAGAAGCACGGCGTCCACATCACCAACTACGCCGGTGAGGACCCCAGCACCCTGGAGGTGCTCGCGATGCAGGCCGGCGCCCACTGGTACGCGATCGACGGCAACTCCTGGAAGGTGAACTTCAAGGACGCGGGCAGCCTCAAGGCCGCCAAGGTGATCCAGGAGATCATCGACAACGACCTGAATTCGAAGCTCTCGTTCGCGGACTACGCGGCCGTGCAGCGCAACTTCGACAACGGCGGCACGGTGACCCGGCAGATCTCCACCTGGCAGATGGGCGGCATGGTGAACAACTTCACCAAGTCCTTCGGACAGTGGGCGCTCTCCCCGTGGCCGACGTTCTCCGGTGAGGCGGCCAAGACGCCGGCGGGCACCAACCTCACCGGCACCGTCACGCTGGTGACCAAGCAGTGCAAGAACGCCAAGCAGGCCGCCGAGGCCGCGCTGTGGATGTCCACCAACACTGGCGCGGTCAAGACCATGGCGGACCCGACCGCCGGCAGCGCCATCTACCCGGCCCTCGCGGACAACCAGTCCTACGCCGCCGGGGCGATCCCTGAGAAGCTGCTCGGCAAGAACTACCAGCCGGCCCAGAAGGTCGTGACCGACAGCCTGAACACGGTGACCACGGACTGGACGTTCGGACCGGACTGGACGGCCATGTTCGCCGAGCTGCAGGCCGGCTGGGGCAAGGTCGTCAGCAAGCAGGAGAAGGTCACCGACCTGCTGGCCCACATGCAGGAGTGGACGGTGAACGACCTGAAGTCCCGCGGCATCAACGTCGAGGGCTAGCCGCCACAACCAAGGATTCCCACTGATGATTCGCTCACTGCGCTGGAAGGGTGCCGCCTTCACGGTGCCCTTCCAGCTCGGCTTCGTCCTCCTGTATCTGCTGCCGATCGGGTACGCGGTCTACCAGTCGCTGTACCGCTCGCAGTCCTCCGGGCTCGGCCTTGGCGGCACCAAGGACACCTTCTCCGGCCTGGACAACTACCGGCAGGGACTGACCGACCCGGCGTTCATGGGATCGATGGCGCGGGTCGCGCTGTTCGCCTGTGTGCAGATCCCGGTCATGCTGACCATCAGCCTGGTGCTGGCGCTCCTCCTGGACACGCTCACCGCGCGGGCGGCCGGCCGGTTCCGGATCTTCCTGCTCGTGCCTTACATGATCCCGGGCATCGTCGCGGCGATCGTGTGGGTCAACCTGTACAGCCCCGACGTGGGCCCGCTCACGCCGCTCGGCAGGCTCCTCGGCTTCGACTGGAACTTCTTCGCACCGTCCATGGTCTGGCCGTCCATCGGCAATCTGCTGACCTGGGGCGGCATCGGATACAACATGATGATCATCTACTCCGCTCTCCAGGGCGTCCCCCGTGAGCTGTTCGAGGCCGCACGGCTGGACGGCGCCTCGGAGATCCGGATCGCACGGAGCATCAAGATCCCGCATGTACGGGGCGCGCTGGTGCTGACGGCTCTGCTGTCGATCATCCACATGCTGCAGATCTTCAACGAGCCCGCGCTGTTCCGGCGGATCACCCCGCAAACGGTGACCGACAGCTTCACCCCGATCATGATCATCTACAACCAGGCGTTCAACGCGAACAACTACCACTACGCCGCCGCCCTGTCGGTCCTGCTCGCCCTTGTCCTCGGCATCGCCTCCTTCCTCTTCTACCGGCTCACCTCAAGGGAGGCGGACTGATGACGCTCACCGCACACCGTGCGAAGAATCCGCCCGCCCCCACCGTCAGCCGCCGCTCCCGCCCCGATCGCGCGTCGAAGACGCGCGGCGGCCAGTTCTTCATCCTCGTGGGCCTGGTCCTGGCCAGCGTCTACAGCCTGTTCCCGCTGTGGTGGCTGATCGTCGCCGCCACCAAGGACCGGGTGGGGCTGTACCAGACGAACGGCCTGTGGTTCTCGCACTGGCACCTGTGGGACAACCTGCATACGCTGTTCACCTACCACGACGGCATCTTCCTGCGCTGGACCGCCAACTCGCTCCTGTACGCCGGCGTCGGCTCCCTCGCCGGTACCCTCCTGTCCCTCGCGACGGGCTACGGCCTGGCCCGCTTCGACTTCCCCGGACGCAACGCGGTGTTCGCCTGCGTGGTCAGCTCCTTCCTAGTCCCGGCCGCCCTGCTGACTCTTCCCCTGTACCTGCTGTTCTCGAAGATCGGCCTGGTGGACACGCCCTGGGCGATGCTGATCCCCTGCCTGATCAACCCGTTCAGCGTGTATCTGTCCAAGGTCTACGCCGAGGCCACGATCCCCTTCGAGCTCCTGGAGGCGGCCCGCATCGACGGAGCAGGAGAACTGCGGATCTTCTTCAGCATCGTGCTGCGGATGATGACCACCGGCGGTGCCACCGTGTTCGTGCTCGCCTTCGTGAGCACCTGGAACTCGTTCCTCCTGCCGCTCACGGTGCTGCGCGGGGAGCAGCACTGGACCCTCAACCTGGGCCTGTACTACTGGTCGGGCAACGGCGTGGACGCCGGCGTCGACATGACCAGCCTGGTGATGACCGGTTCGCTGATGTCGATCTTCCCCATGGCGATCGTGATGGTGGCCATGCGCCGTTACTGGAGGACCGGGGTCACCCTCGGGGCCCTCAAGTGACCCTGCTGCGCAACCCGGTTCTGCGGGGTTTCTTCCCGGACCCCTCGCTGGTCCGGGTCGGCGAACGGTACTACGTGGCCACGAGCTCCTTCGAGTGGTTCCCCACCATCCCCGTCCACACCTCCCTCGACCTGGCCCACTGGGAGTACGCGGGTCATGTCCGCGGCGCCGCCCCCGGTGACTCGCTGGTGGGTGTCCCCGACTCGGGAGGCATCTGGGCTCCCTCGCTGAGCTGGGACGGCGAGCGGTTCTGGGTGGTGTACGCGATCGTCCGCTCGGTGGGCACGCCGTACTTCGACACGGACACCTACGTCAGCACGGCCACCGACGTGGCGGGCGAGTGGACGCCTCCGCGGCGGGTCGCCAGCCATGGCTTCGACCCGGCGCTCTTCCATCACGAGGGCCGGCTGTGGCTGCTCAACCTGCAGAACGACCACCGCCCCGGCGGCAGACGTTTCGCAGGCATCGTCCTGACCGAACTGGACCAGCGGACACTCGACCCGATCGGTGCCACCCGCCTCCTCCTTCAGCACGAACGGCTCATCGAGGGACCGAAGCTGCTGCACCACGACGGCTGGTACCACCTGCTGCTCGCGGAGGGCGGCACCGGCTTCGAACACGGAGTCCGGGTGGCTCGCAGCCGCGCCCTCACCGGACCTTACGAACTCGACGACCGTCCCATGCTCACCTCACGCGACGACCCCACGCTGCCACTGCAGAAGGCGGGCCACGGCGAATTGGTCCAGACACCTCACGACGGCTGGGTACTGAGCCATCTCACCGCCCGCCCGGTCCCGACGCCGGCCGGCCCACGCTGCACTCTCGGACGGGAGACGGCGATCCAGTCCGTGACCTGGGACGAGCACGGCTGGCCCAGACTGGCACACGGGGGACACCATCCCGCGGTAAACGTCGAAGTACCGACGCGGCCGCAGACACGAAAGGCCCAACCGCCCGAGGCACTGGGCTGGCCCTGGAGCAGCCTGCGCTCCGCCCCCGATCCCTCCTGGGCCGACACCACAGCCCGGCCCGGCTGGATCAGGCTGCGCGGCCGGCACGGCCCCGAGTCGCGGTGGGCGTACAGTCTGCTCGCCCAGCGCATCACCGAGCACCGGGCCGAGGCCGAGGTCACCGTCGACTCACGGCCCGCCACCTTCACCCAGGCCGCCGGCCTCGTCCTGCGGTACGACGCCGAGGCATATCTGAGCCTCGACCTCACCTGGGCCGAGAACGACGGCGAGGAACAGCGCGGGCAGCAATGGCAAGGCGGCGGCCGTACCGTCCTGCGTCTCGTCGACCGCGACGACACGGGCACCCGGCAGGCGGCCGTCGTGGACGTCGATCCCGACGGGCCGATCACGCTGGGCGTGACGACCGAAGGAGCTACGGCGCGGTTCTGGTACCTACGGGACGGAATCCGTATGCAGGTGGGTGAGCCCCTGGACTTCGGCAGACTCTCCGATGACCACGGCGCGAAGCTCCGATTCACCGGCGCCATGGCCGGCATCCACGCCGTCGACCTCGTCGACGCTGCGTTTGCCGCCTACTTCCGTGACTTCAGGCTGGTATGCACACCCGAGGGCGCTGCCATGTGAGGCGTCAGCCCCAAACAGGAGTGACGCAGGGGATCGCGTATCCCATAACCCGAACGCTATTCGATATTCCGAACAAGGAGAGAGGGGCTGCCGTGCGCATCACCGGAATCAGCACACACGTGGTCGGGACGCCGTGGCGCAACCTGACGTACGTCCAGGTGCACACCGGCGAAGGGATCACGGGAGTCGGCGAGACCCGGATGCTCGGTCACACCGACGCGCTGATCGGCTATCTGCGGGAGGCCGAGGCCAATCACATTCTGGGCTCCGACCCGTTCGCAGTGGAAGACCTGGTGCGCCGGATGAAGTACGGCGACTACGGCCGGGCGGGCGAGATCGTCATGTCCGGCATCGCCGTCATCGAGATGGCCTGCTGGGACATCAAGGGCAAGGCGCTGGGCGTGCCGGTGTGGCAGCTGCTCGGCGGGAAGGTGACCGACAAGGTCAAGGCGTACGCCAACGGGTGGTACACGACCGAGCGAACGCCCGAGGCGTACCACAAGGCAGCCCAAGGAGTGATCGAGCGCGGGTACAAGGCGCTGAAGATCGACCCCTTCGGCACCGGGCACTTCGAGCTGGACCACGAGCAGACGCTGTACTCGGTGTCGCTGATCGAGGCCGTGCGGGACGCGATCGGCCCGGACGCCGAGCTGATGCTGGAGATGCACGGCCGGTTCTCGCCCGCCACCGCGGTACGGCTGGTGCGCGAACTCGCGCCCTACAAGCCGGCCTGGCTGGAGGAGCCCGTGCCGCCGGAGAACCTGAAGGCGCTGGAGAAGGTCGCCGCCAAGGTCGACATCCCGGTCGCCACCGGTGAACGCATCCACGACCGCATCGAGTTCCGCGAGCTGTTCGAGAGCCAGGCGGTCGACATCATCCAGCCGGACGTCGGCCACATCGGCGGCATCTGGGAGACCCGCAAGCTGGCCGCGACCGCCGAGGCGCACTACGTCCTCGTCGCCCCGCACAACGTCGGCGGCCCGGTGCTGACCGCCGCCTCGCTCCAAGTCGGCTTCTCCTCCCCGAACTTCAAGATCCTGGAGCACTTCAACGACTTCGCGGACGCCGAGATCAAGAAGGTCGTCAAGGGCGCCCCGCAGGTGATCGACGGCTACTTCCACCGCTCGGAAGCGCCCGGTCTCGGCGTCGAGCTGGACACCGACGCGGCGGCCGATTTCCCGCAGCAGCAGGCGCGGTTCGACCTCTGGGCGGACGGCTGGGAACAGCGCAAGCCGAAGGGCACGAAGTGAGCACCGCGGTCGTCATCGAGGCCCCGGGCGAGCACCGGCTGGCCTCGCACAAGCCCCGGCTGCCGGAGGCGGGCGAGGCGCTGGTGCGCGTCCACGCGGTCGGCATCTGCGGCAGCGACCGTGAGGTGTACCAGGGCAACAGGCCCGAGGGCTACGTCCGTTACCCCCTCACCCCGGGCCACGAGTGGTCCGGCACGGTCGAGGCCGTCGGCACCTGGGTGCCGACGACTCTCGAGGGCCGCAAAGTCGTCGGTGAGGGCTTCCGCAACTGCCAGGTCTGCGACCGGTGCCACGCAGGCGAGACAACGTTGTGCACGGCGGGCTACGAGGAGACCGGCTTCACCCAGCCGGGCGCGATGGCCGCCACCCTCACGCTCCCCGCCCGCCTCCTCCATGTCCTCCCGGACGAGGCCGACCTGACGGCGGCAGCACTGCTCGAACCCGCCGCCTGCATCGCGGCCGCCGCGCTGAAGGCCAACGCCCGGCCCGGCGAGCGGGTCGCGGTGGTCGGCACCGGCACGCTCGGGATGTTCGCGGTGCAGTTCCTGAAGGCGGGCTCGCCGGCTGAACTGCTCGTGGTGGGCACCCGGCCCGACCGCGCCAAGCTGTCGCAGGCCTTCGGCGCGAGCCGATTCCTCACCAGGGACCAGGAGTTGCCCGACGACTTCGATGTGGTGATCGAGACCGCCGGGTCCACGTCCGCCGCGCGCACCGCTGCCTCCCTGCTCCGGCGCGGCGGACGCCTGGTCCTCACCGGCATCCCCGCGCCGGGCGCCGAGGGCCTCGACCCGACCGATCTCGTCGTACGCCAGCTGGAGGTGCACACCGTCTTCGGGGCACCGCCGGACGCCTGGGCGCACACGGTCCGGGTCTTCGGCGCGGGCCTGCTCGATCCACTTCCCCTGGTCACCCATGAGCTGCCGCTCGTCGAGTTCCCGCAGGCCATCGACCTGGTGGGGTCCGGCGATCCCAAGGTCGGCAAGGTACTGCTCCGCCCCTAGACGCACGCCCGAATAGTCGACCTGTGTTCGTAGTGTCGAACGCGAGAGAGGATTTCCATGCCTGACCATGAGTGCTCTGAACCTACCCGTGCACGGCGCCCCGGGGCAGCCGCAGGTGGCCTTCCCGGCTTTTCCCCACGGGAGCTCCATCCCTCCGATGCGTCCTCGCATGCTTTTCCCGACGGTGGCGCGTGGCGCACCGAGATCCCCTCGGTCGAGGGTCCCGAGGCGCTAGCGGTGGTCTTGAAGGAGTCCACCCGCCTGGACGTGCCCATCCACAGGGTCAGCCAGGGCAGCGGCGTGTGGATGCTGACCGACACCGAGATCACCGAGATGGTCGAGGCGACAGCCGAACGCGACATCGAGCTGTGCCTGTTCACCGGCCCGCGCGGCACCTGGGACATCGGCGGGTCCACCCGGACCGACTCCAAGGGCGCGGGGCTGCGTGCTCGCGGCCACGACGCCGTCGCCGGATGCGTCGAAGACGCCGTGCGAGCAACGGAGCTAGGCGTCAAGTGCCTGCTCGTCGCGGACGAGGGCGTGCTGTGGACGCTGCATCAGATGCGCCATCGAGGTCTCTTGCCCGAAGACACGACACTGAAGGTGTCCGCGCTCATCGGGCCGGTCAACCCGGCCTCCTATGCCGTGTACGAACACCTGGGTGCCGACTCCCTCAACGTGCCCAGTGACCTCACGCTTGACCATCTCACAGAGATCCGGCAGGTTTCCGGTGCCCCGATGGACATGTACATCGAGGCCCCCGACGACCTCGGCGGCTACATCCGGATGTACGAGGTCGCCGAGCTCATCCGGCGAGGCGCCCCGTTGTACCTGAAGTTCGGTCTGTCCAAGGCTCCCGGCATCTATCCCTACGGTGTCCACCTGCGCAATGTGGCCCTGGAGACGGCTCGTGAGCGTGTCCGCCGCGGGCGGCTGGCCCTGGACCTCCTGGCGCGGCTGGGGGCAGAGGGCCGTATGTCACCGGTCGGTTCCCGGCGGCCCGGCCGGCTTGTCCGTTTCACGCAACCGCCGCGCGCCTGACCTGACCGGGGCCTCCTCCGCGCTGCCGGCGCGTGCTCGTTCCCGGCCTGCCCTGCAGGCCAAGCTGTTCGTCCGGCGCCGTTCGTGCTGCTCGGAACTCGTCACCGTCGATGGTGAGGATGCCGCACGAAAGGGCAAGATGGTGATCTCGGACATCGGGCATGAATAGGTGTTGACGCGGTTGTCCACTGGTGGAACAGTAGATGTAGCAAACGTTTTCTGTTCAGGTTTTGTCGTAAGCCGACTGCCCCGATGGCACGACGTCGGAATTCGCCGCCGGCATCCCCGAGTGAGATGCGCAGCCATGTACGCACATCCTTCTTCCGCCAGCAGCTTCGCCGATGGCACCCGAGATGCGCCGCCTGCTGCTCTCTGGCTCCCCGCTTCGGGCGCGGATTCCGATTCCGGCCGTTGGGCCCTGCCGCATCATGGGGCGGCGGCTCAGACGGCCCGGGGTCTCGTTGCCCGGACGGTCGCGGAGTGGCCGCTCGCCTGCGGGACCGTCCAGGACATCCTCCTGGTGGTGTCCGAACTGGTGACGAACGCCGTCCGTCACGCGGAGCCCCCGATCTTCCTCGGTATACGCCGCACTGGGAAAGGAAGAGTCTGTGTCGAAACCACAGACGGAGGGGAGCGTGGTGGCCTGAGGCGTGCCGAAACATCTGGCGACCCGGACGAGCATGGCAGGGGGCTGGTCATTGTGGACTGTCTGTCCGTGGCACACGGCTGCCGGATTGCGGAGCAGGGCACAACCTGGTGGGCCGAGTTCGCAGAAGACCGCTGAGCGGACTGTGGTGCCGTCCCGTACATTCCGGGCCGCTGGTGATGGACCGGGCGCCGGGTGCCTGACCGCCTCGATACAGGGCCGGGGCCGGCTGTTGCTCCGGGAAGATGGCGACGGCCGGGCTGGGGCTTGCCTGCAAGGAGCCTCTGAGGTCCGGGGGGCAAGGCCGACAGCAGATGCAAGTGGACGGCGTAGAGGGTCTGTCTGATTGTGCTTCATGTCGGCCGGGTGTGCCCGGCCGACATGAAGCAGGTGCCCGGTCAGCCGTGGGCGGCTTCGGCAAGTGCGCCGAGGTGTCTGAATCCCGCGTCGAGCAGGTCTCGTAGCGGTGCCGCTGCCGGGTACCAGGGCGCCTCGTACTCCCAGGACACCCAGCAGTCCTCGGGTACCTGGCGCAGACATTCGGCCAGCGGGAGGACACCCGCACCGAGTGTCAGCGGGGTCAGATCCTCATGCCCGGCCACGTCCTTGACCTGGATGTAGCCAAGGTGATCACGCACGGCGGCCGCTGCCTGCGACGGGGTCTCGCCGGCCAGCCAGGTGTGCATCACATCCCACAGCACCCCCACCGCCGGGTGCCCGGCCGCGGCCACGAGGCGGGTCGCGTCGAGAGCCGAACGGTGCGAGTCGTGAGTCTCGACTAGGACACGGACCCCCAGTGCCCGCGCCTCGTCAGCGACGGCGGTCAGTCGACGGACCGCACGCAGATCGGCTTCGGAGCCGACGCCTTCCCCGGCGCCTGGGAACACGCGGACGCCGTCGGCGCCGAGGTCGGAGGCCAGTCGCACGTGCTCATGCAGGTCGGCGAGCACCGGGGCGTCCGGGCCGGGGGCCGCGATCTGGATGTAACTCGCCACCGACAACGCGACGACCCCGGCCGCGTCCAGCGTCCGACGCGCTTGTCGGCGGGCGCCCGCGTCCATCGCTACTTCCACGGACTCGCCTTTCGTGCAACGGAGTTCGAGCCCTTGGAAGCCGTGATCACTCGCGAGCCGTACGGCCTCGGAGAATGGAGCGCCGGGCAGTCCCAGTGTGGAGAACGCAAGTCGCATCAGCTCGAACCTTCGTGCGGGAGTCGTTGACACCGGCCAGCGTATGTCCTTACCCTCCGTTATGGAAAGCGTTTTCTGTAGCCTTCGGCGTCGTCCCTGGCCAAGAAGTGGAGCAACACGCGTGACCCAGAAAGTGATAGGCGTCGTCATGAACGGCGTCACCGGCCGGATGGGCTATCGCCAGCATCTGGTGCGCTCGATCCTGGCCATTCGTGAGCAGGGCGGCCTGGACCTGGGCGACGGCGAGGTGCTGTGGCCGGAGCCGATCCTGGTCGGCCGCAGCGAGCACAGACTCAAGGAACTGTCCGACCGGCATGGCCTGAGTGAGTGGACCACCTCATTGGACGAGGCGCTGGCTCATCCGCTGGCCGAGATCTACTTCGACGCGCAGGTGACCTCGGCACGTGAGTCGGCGCTACGCGCCGCCATCGCGGCGGGTAAGCACGTCTACACCGAGAAGCCGACCGCGGAGTCTCTGGACAAGGCGCTGGAGCTGGCCCGGCTCGCCCGGGCGGCGGGGGTGCGCAATGGCGCAGTGCAGGACAAGTTGTTCCTGCCCGGTCTGTTGAAGCTGAAGCGGCTGATCGACGGCGGCTTCTTCGGGCGCATCCTGTCCGTGCGCGGCGAGTTCGGCTACTGGGTGTTCGAAGGCGACTGGCAGCCGGGGCAGCGCCCCTCCTGGAACTACCGGGCGGAGGACGGCGGCGGCATGATCCTCGACATGTTCCCGCACTGGCGCTATGTGCTGGACAGTGTCATCGCCCCCGTCCGGTCGGTGTACGCGCACCGGGCCACGCACATCCCCGAGCGCCTCGACGAGCGGGGCGGCCGTTACGGTGCCACCGCCGACGACGCCGCGTACGCGGTCTTCGAGCTGGAAGGCGGCGTCGTCGCGCAGATCAACTCCTCGTGGACCGTGCGTGTCGACCGCGACGAACTTGTCGAGTTCCAGGTCGACGGAACGGAGGGAAGCGCGGTCGCGGGCCTGCGCAACTGCCGCTTCCAGCACCGGGCGTCGACGCCGAAGCCGGTGTGGAATCCGGATCTGCCGGTCACTGAGCCGTTCCGCTCGCAGTGGCAGCAGGTGCCGGACAACCAGGACTTCGACAACGGGTTCAAGGTGCAGTGGGAGCTTTTCCTGCGTCATGTCGCCACCGGCTCGGAGTACCGGTGGGACCTGTTGGAAGGCGCCAAGGGCGTCCAACTCGCAGAGCTGGGACTGCGTTCAGCCGCCGAGGGTCGCCGTCTGGACGTTCCAGAGCTGGAGATCTGATCCCTGCGCGCATGTGCGGGCACTTGTAGGCATCGGCCCGGTGGCCCTGATCCGCTCCCGCGCACCGCGAGGCACCTGTCGGCCGGACGGCCGAACTCCTCGCCACCGCACCGAGCGAGGACGACAGCCGGCTTCCCCCGCGGCGGAAAACGAATCAGATCGACCAGTGACTGCACCGCCCGGTGAGTCACCCTCACGGGTAAGGCTGTTCGGCCCAGATGACCTTGCCGTCGCCGGTGTACCGCGTGCCCCAGCGACTGGTGAGCTGCGCGACCAGGAACAGACCTCGGCCGCCCTCGTCGGTGCTCTTGGCACGGCGCAGCCGCGGGGAGGTGCTGCTGCCGTCGGTGACCTCGCAGACCAGCGCGCGGTCGCGGAGCAGTCGTACCTGGATCGGCGGGCCGCCGTAGCGGATGGCGTTGGTGGCCAGTTCGCTGACGGTCAGCTCGGTGGCGAACGCCAGTTCCTCCAGTCCCCAGTCGGTGAGCTGACGGGTCACGGCCGAGCGCAGGCCGGAGACAGCGGCCGGGTCGGCCGGCAGATCCCATCGCGTCACCTGTTTGTCGTCCAGTGCGCGGGTGCGGGCGACGAGCAGTGCCACGTCGTCCTGGGGCCCGGTGGGGAGCAGTGTCTCCAGCAGGGTGTGGCAGACCTGCTCCGGGGTGCGGGCGGGGCCGGCGAGCGCGTCGCGCATCGCCGTGAGCATGGTGTCGGCGTCCCAGGAGCGGTCGCGGAGCAGGCCGTTGGTGAAGAGCACCAGCTCACTGCCTTCTTCCAGCTCCTCATCGACGGTCTCGAACGGGCCGCCGCCCAGGCCGAGGGGCGGCCCGGTCGGCACTTCGAGACAGTCCACGGCACCGTCCGGGCGGACCAGCACAGGAGCCGGGTTCCCGGCGTTGGCCATGGTGAGGCGTCGACAGGCCGGGTCGTAGACCGCGTACAGGCAGGTGGCGCCCGCGATCACCTCCCCGGCCGGGCCCCGTCCCTCCTGTTCGAGATCCAGGCGTGCGACCAGGTCGTCGAGGTGGGCCAGTACCTCTTCGGTCGGCAGGTCGAGGTCGGAGAAGTTGCGCACCGCCGTGCACAATCGCCCCATGGTGGCCGAGGCGCGCACTCCGCGGCCGACCACGTCGCCGACGACGAGTGCCACGCGGGCCCCGGAGAGCGGGATGACGTCGAACCAGTCGCCGCTGGCTCCGCCGCGCGCGGGCAGGTAGCGGTGGGCGACCTCGACGGCGTTCTGCTCGGGCACCTCGTGGAGCAGCAGGCTGGTCTGCAGGGCGAGGGCGGCGGCGTGCTCGCGGGTGTAGCGGCGGGCGTTGTCGATGCAGACCGCCGCGCGGCTGACGAGTTCCTCGGCGAGCGAGAGGTCGTCCCCCTCGAAGGGACCGGGCTGTTCGGAACGGTAGAAGCTGACCACGCCCAGGACGGCGCCCCGGGCTCGCAGCGGCACCGTGATAAGCGAGTGGATTCCGGCCTCACGGATCCGGGCGGCGCGGGCCGGATCCTGGGCGGTCCAGCCGGGGGCGGTGTTCAGGTCCGGTTCGAGGACCGACTCCTCGGTGGTCAGGCTGATCGCCTGCGGAGTGCCCGGGGCGGGGGTGATCAGCGTGCCCACCTCGTGCAGCGACGAACTCGGGCGGACTCCCCGCAGCGCGACCCGGCGGGTCGCCTCCCCCGTGCCGGACGGCTCATCTCCGCCGAGCACGGCATCGGGCAGATCGACGGCGGCGAAGTCGGCGAACGTCGGCACCACGACCTCGGTCAGCTCCTCGGCGGTACGTGTCACGTCGAGAGTGGAGCCGATGCGGGACCCGGCTTCGGTGAGCAACGACAGACGTTGCCGGGACAGCAACGCGAGGCGCCCCACACCCGCTTCCCCCACGGCGACCAGCCATCGGGTGGTGGTCGGGGGCGAGGGCGGGGCTGAGGGGGACGGTCTGCGGGCGGACGTGATCCGCCGAGACGGTGGCAGTCTGGCGGGCGCTTCGCCTGCGGCGAAGCCGTCGGTCGGCTCGATGATCGTCTCGGCCGCTCTCCTTGCTGTGGAGTCCAGGCAGCGCAGCGCGCCGTCGGGCAGTACGGCCTCCACGGCCAGCCCGGTGATCCCGGCAGGGCTGTGCACCGGTCGGCTCAGCAGGATCGCGACACGGCCGTGGGCAAGCTGGGCCTCGGTGAGGCTGGTGCGTCCCGCGGAGATCATTTCGGCCGCTGTCTCCAGCAGAAGGATGCGATCGCACTGCTCCAGTCGGTCATCGGGGAGCAGGCCGGTGCAGGCCGGCTCACCGGCCCAGTCCGACCCGACTGCGCCCGCCTGGCGGCGTGCCCGCAGAAATGAAAGCAGCAGCGTCCGTTCACGGCCCCGTATCTGCCCGAGCAGGCGCTGCTCGATGGCCGCCGCCGTCTCGCTGACCAGGGCCAGCATGGAGACCTCGGCGTCCTTGCGATCGCAGGTCAGATCCAGCGCCCCCAGGATCCGTCCGCTGAGCGGGTCGCGTATGGGGGCGGCGGCGCAGGCGAAAGCGCGCATGATGTCGGCGTAGTGCTCGCGCCCGCAGATGAAAGACGGGCGCCTGGCCGCGAGCGCGGTGCCCATCCCATTGGTGCCGACGCCCGGCTCGGGGAAGCCGAAGCCGGGCGCGAGCTGAATGGTGTCGAGGAAGGCGTTGAGCGAGGGTTCGCCGACGCGGCGCGCCAGGACGCGCGCCTGTTCGTCGCAGAGGGCGACGCACACCTTGATGCCGGAGATCCTCGACGCCAGATCATCCAGAACCGGACCGGCGAGCTGGTCGAGCGGGCCGCCGAAATCCAGGTCCTGGTGGTACAGGACACTGATGTGATCGGCCGCGACTCCCCGTGACTGGGATCGCTGCCAGGAGCGCAGAATCGAGTCACGGACCCTGCCGCCCACCGGACGTCTGTCCAAGAAGTGGTCATGGGCATGGCTCAGAACTTCGGTGTCGTCCCACTCGACCGCCACCTGGGCCTGCTTCCCGAGCCCGGACGCCGCCCAGGGCTCACTCCGCGCGCTGTCAATATTTAATTATACGGTCATTTTTGCGCCGTATTGACCACTTCTGGCCGGGCCGCTTCGATCACGTAGTCCAGCAGAGCCAAGAACACCGGGTCAGGGGCCCTGGTCCGGGTTTCCAGGGGAGCTGCTTTCAGGATCGAGTACGAACTCCGAGGGTCTGGGAGGCCGGCTTTGCGGACACCTCTCGGACTGTTCGGGCAGGCCAGGACAAAATCCGCTACGCCCGAGCCTGTCGGCGACGGTTGAAAGTGATCCCAAACCGCGGTTCCCCCGTCGCTGTCACGAGCCGACCCCGCGGTTGGCGAGTGCCGGCCGCGGACAGCGTCTGCGGCTGTGCGCAGCGTGCGCGCGGGAGGCCGGCGTCGGCTGTACGGACCCGAAGCAGGGCGTGGTTCATGCTTGCGCTGCTGAGGGTCGCCTGCGTGTACCGGTGCGTTGATGTCGTGGGCCTGCCAGATTGCCGCCGTGGCACCCTCTCTCACGTCGGGACGGTGGTGCGGCCCTGGGCGACGTGCCCCTTACACGCCGCCCAGGGCCTTTTCGGTGCGCTCCCTTCAGCAGGGGTCCAGGCGCACCACGCGTACGCCGCCCGCCGGGACACTGAGGTGTCCGGCCACGCGTTCGTCGGTCAGCAGCTCGGTGCCGAGTCGGGTCAGCGGCACCTTTGCATCGACGAGGTTGTGATTCAGGGCGAACATGTACGCGGCCTCGGGGCCCTCTCGCAGCACCACTTCCACGTCGCGCGGCAGTTCCTTGCGGTCAGGCAGGCGGGCGTCAGCGCAGGCGAGGGCCAGGACCTCGCCGAGCTGCGTGGGGGAGAGGCGGGTGGACAGGTACCAGGCGGTGCCCGCGCCGTGCTGGTTGCGGGTGACGGCCGGAGCGCCGGACGCCGGGCCGTCGTTGTAGTGCCAGACGGTCTCGGCGCCGAGCGGGACCACGGCCTCCGCCCAGACATCGCCCGTCAGGCGGACGCCGCCGGTGTGGTCGGTGTTCCCGGCGAGACTGACGGTCTCGGCGACGCGCAGCGGCAGGAACTCCTCGACGGTCAGGCCGAGGACGTCGCGCAGCACGCCGGGATGCGGTCCGGGATGGACCCTGTCGTGCTCGTCGACGATGCCGGAGAAGTAGGAGACGACCAGGGTGCCGCCGTTCTCCACATAGCGGTTCAGGTTGCGCCCGGCGCCGGTGGTGGCCAGGTAGAGGGCGGGGACGACGACCAGCGGGTACGCGGACAGATCGTGCTCGGGGTGGACGAAGTCGACGGTCAGATGACGGTCGTACATGGCCTCGTAGAAGGCCTCGGTGCGCTCGTCCGCCCGGTGGTACTCGCTCGGGCGCCACTCCAGGGACTGCGCCCACCACGAGTGCCAGTCCCACACCATGGCCACGTCCGCGACCGTCCGCGTCCCTGCGAGCTCGCCGAGTCGCGCGAGGTCCGCGCCCAACTGCTTGACCTCACGCCAGATCCGGCTGTCCGTGCCGGCGTGCGGCAGCATCGAGGAGTGGAACTTCTCCGCGCCGTAGCGGGAGGCGCGCCACTGGAAGAACATCGCGCCGTCCGAACCGCGAGCGACGTGGGCCAGGCTGTTGCGGCCCAGCTCGCCGGGGCGCTTGGCGATGTTGCTCGGCTGCCAGTTGACCGCGCCGGTGGAGTGTTCCACCAGCAGCCACGGTGCGCCGCCGGCGACGGAACGGGTGAGGTCGGCGGCCATGGCCAGTTCGATGTGGTTACGGTCGGCCGCACTGATCAGGTAGTGGTCGTTGGCGACCAGGTCGACCTCACCGCCCCATTTCCAGTAGTCCGCTCTTGAGTTCTGGCTTGGCGCTGTCATGAAGTTGGTGGTGACCGGCTTGCCGGGGGAGAGGTGGTGCAGGATGTCGCGCTCGGCGGTGAAGTTGGCGAGCATCGCGTCCGAGGAGAAGCGGATGAAATCCAGCTGCTGGCCGGGGTTTCCGGTGGTCGGGGTGCGGCTCGGCGCGCCGATCTGCGTCCACTCGGTGTAGCGCTGCCCCCAGAAGGTTGTACCCCAGGCGTCGTTGAGACGGGCAAGCCCGTCCGTTCCCTCGCCGTAGCAGGCGCGCAGCCAGCGGCGGAAATCGGCGGCGGAGGTGTCGCAGTAGCAGGCCGAGACCGGCGCACCGTACTCGTTGTGCACGTGCCACATGGCCAGGGCCGGGTGGTCCGCGTAGCGCTCGGCGAGCGCGGTGGTGATGCCGGTGGCGGCGGCGCGGTAGGCGGGCGAGCTGTGGCATATCGCCCCGCGGCTGCCGAAAGCGAGCCGTTGGCCGTCCTTCGTGACCGGCAGTGCCTCGGGGTGGCGCTGGTAGAACCAGGCTGGCGGCACGGCGGTGGGGGTGCCGAGGTCGGCCTGGATGCCGTTTTCGTGCAGCAGGTCGAGCAGCCGGTCCAGCCAACCGAAGTCGTACACGCCGGGCTCGGGCTCCAGCAGGCACCAGGAGAAGATCCCGACGCTGACCATGGTGACGCCCGCCTCGCGCATCAGGGCCATGTCCTCGGCCCAGACCTGCTCGGGCCACTGTTCGGGGTTGTAGTCACCGCCGAAGGCGAGGCGGGGGGTGGGGGCCATGGTGACTCCTTCGATGCGCTTCTGCAGGCGGCCACACCTCGGTGGGGCCGTGCCGTGCTCTGGTAGGGGGAACTCGGAGGAATACGAACGAAACGCGGTTGGTCGCTAGGCCGGTTCGGCCGTGGTCTGGGGGAGGGCGGACCGGCGCTCCTGGTGGATACGGAGTCGCCTTGAACGGAGGGCGCCAGGCGAAGGCGGAATCGTACGGCCTGGTCCGGCTGGGCTGACGGGGGTCAAGGCATGGCTGGCACAGGCTGCTCGTCAGCCGGAGAGCCGACGACGGTTGGGGCCGGATCTGCGACGACGAGATCGGGTCACCGCGGGGAACGACAGTGCCGCCGGGCCCTGGTGCCGGAAGGCCGTGGGCGGGCCGCCCTGCCGGAGGCGAACTGGTGGCCGGTGCCGGTGCAGCCTGCTCGACGGACGGGCCCCGGCGCTGTGGGCAGACGCGGCGGCTGAGCGGGGTGGGCCGGAGATGACTCCGTCGCTGCCATGGGAGCTCCTGACAGCTAGATCGACGACCACCTGCAGCGGCTCGCGCTGGTCCTTCGTAGGCATTCCATCCGTCGGCCGCACCTCGATCACCAGGGAGTGATCCGGGCGCACTACGTTCTGGCGGGGTGGCCGGTCGTGCCGGGGCCGTCCGCTGCACGGAACCTGATTCATCGACGCGAGCCCGCGAGTGCCTGGCCGCCGGACCCTCACACGGCGTGGGTCGTCGTTTCCGGTGAACAGGTGCTCGATCTCACCGTTGAGTCCCCTTCCCGGCCGCTGAGACATCGCCTGGAGGCCGACAGCACGGCGAGATGCCAGGGCTGACGCTCCTGTTGACTGGTCTTGCATGGTGGCGACCTGTACTTCGACGGCGACGGCCTCCGTGCAAGGCCATCTCTCGATAGAAAACGTTATCTGTAAGGTCCCCTCCGTTGTCAAGGGCGGTGCACAACTGTGAGTGCCGGCGCGTGCACCGACGGCCGCCGCTTGAATGGTTCAAGGTCGCGCTGTGGCGACTCGGCATGGGGCCGGTGCTCCAGTGCCGGGCTCGTCCTTCGCACCGGGCTGCCACGGGCGCACAAGATGAAGGGCCGGCGAGGTCGAGATGGCTGCGATCGGTGTGACTTCGCATCGTCGGTGTCCTGGGGGCAGTTCTGGCCTGCTGCCACGGGGACGACCGGAGCCCGCGGGATGAATGCCTGACGGGGAAGCCCGTTCCCGGGTGGATCAGGCATCCCGGAAGATCATTAGTTGCAGAGCCTTCGCCGTATTTTCATCGGCGCGATGTCTTGCGGGCGGTGGGGAGCAGCCCTATGGTCCACCGCAAACGATTTCTGATGGCCGCACCCGCACCCGCCCCCGTCTTCGTCTCCGTGGACGGTCGCGCCAACCGCCGCTCGAACGTCCGCGCGCAACCCGCGCCGATGCAGTGCGGTACCGCATGTGTCAAGAGCCGCCTGACACAGCCCGTTACCGACAGCCTCGCGTGGCCTCGTCGGACACACCGCCGAAAGTCCTCCCTGAAGAGGGCTGCCACGGCAGCCCGCGGGGCACCGCCCCGCCCCGGCGAACTCTGTTCGCAATCACATCCTCAACCACCAAGCGCCTGCAGGCATGCCCGGCGCCCGCCCAGCTCCGCGGGCTCCTTGGCGACCGTCGAACCCATATGTCCGCCGAGCCCTTCCGCGGACGACATCCCATGCAGGACCGGCCGTCAGCGCACAGCATTCCGCTCCGGCCGCCTCCGTGCGTGAACCAAAGCCGTAACGAGCCGCACGAGCGGAAGAATGAAAGGTCGACACATGGCATCGCACATCAGTCGCCGAAACTTCCTTCAAGTCGCCGGAGTCGGAACGGGAGCCCTCGTTCTGACCGGTCGAGCGGCAATAGGGGCCGCAGCTTCCACATACGCGCATCCCGGCCTCCTCCACACGCGGGCGGACTTCGACCGGATGGCGGCTCAGGTCAGTGCCGGTCGCCAGCCGTGGCAGGCCGGCTGGGACCGCCTGGTGAGCAACTCGCACTCTTCCAGCAGCTGGACACCCAACCCGCAGGCTGACATCGTCCGCGGCTCCGGGTGTGGCGAGAACTACAGCATCGCCTACAACGACATTGCTGCCGCGTATCAGAACGCCCTGCGCTGGAAGATCAGCGGCGACACCGCGCACGCCGACTGCGCGGTCGGCATCCTCAACGGGTGGTCGTCCACACTCCAGGGCATCAGTCTCTGCTCCTCCGACGGATATCTTGCGGCCGGCCTGTACGGCTACCAGTTCGCCAACGCCGCAGAAATCATGCGGGACTACCCCGGGTTCGACCTGGCTGCGTTCCAGAACATGATGCTCAAGGTGTTCTACCCGGTGAACAACGCCTTTCTGGTCAACCACAACGGTGCCTGCGTCAAGCACTACTGGGCGAACTGGGATCTCTGCAACATGTCCTCGATCCTGGCGATCGGCATCCTCTGCGACGACAGCGCGAAGGTCAATCAAGCGGTCAACTACTTCTACTCCGGCGCCGGCAACGGCTCGATCCGCAACCTGACCCCGTTCACGTATTCGGACGGGACGGCGCAGTGCCAGGAGGCAGGCCGAGACCAGAGCCACAGCCTGTTGGACGTCGCCCTCGTCGGCGCCTTCTGTCAGATGGCGTGGAACCAGAGGATCGACCTGTTCGGCTATGCGGATAACCGCGTCCTCAAGATGTGTGAGTACGTGGCGAAGTACAACCTGGGCAACAGCGTTTCCTACACCACCTACAGCTGGTACGACGGATCCGGCTGCGGCACATTGAATTCGCAGACGGCGATCTCATCGGCGGGCCGCGGCGGAGTCCGCCCCTGCTGGGCGCTCATCTACAACCACTACGCCGTACTGAAGGGTCTGCAGGCGCCGTACAGCGAAGCCTATGCCAGCCTGGTCGGCCCCGAGGGGGGCGGCGGCGACTACGGTTCCACCAGCGGCGGCTTCGACCAACTCGGCTTCGGGACGTTGACCTGCAGTCTGTAACCGGCGTCTTACGGCACGTACGCCCGAGCCGCCGAGGTCCTGCGTACTACTCTGGCCCCCCTTCGCGGAGTCCGCCTGATTCGTTCGGGCGGACCGCGAGGTGGGTTCCTGCGCTTCGCCAAGGGTGGCAGGCGTTACTTGTCGCGCCACGTAGCCGAGGGCGCGGTGGAGGCGTGCTCTGTTCTGCCAGATGCCCCCTGGAAGATCGCCCGCTCGACATGGTCGGCCGGTCCAGGCGCTTCCGTTTGTCGCTCGCGAAGTTCAGCCGTGTGGCGTGCCTGCTACGGGTTGGCCACGAGGAAGCCCTCCAGGATTTCGGCAAACCGCGCCGGCTGCTCCTCGGCCGGGTAGTGGCCGCAGTTGTCGAGGACGACCTCCGTGACGTCGTCGGCCGCCAGCCGCATCGTCTGGGCGGCATTCGCGCCGCCCCACAGCGCGCCGCCGACGAACGAGCACCGGCAGCGTCAGCCGGGTCTTGCTGCGCTGCTCGTTCTGCGTGATCGTCTCGTCCAGAGCCCGGTAGTACGCGAAACTCGCCCGCAGCGCGCGAGGATCCGCGGCGATCGCGTCGCTCACCGGCCCCCGCTGCCAGCAACGCCTGCTCCAGCCTGGCCCGCAAACCGTCGATCATGGCGCGGACCATCGCCCGGCCCTCCGCGTCGAGGGCCGGGAGCTTGGTGCTGACGATCGGATCACCGACTTGAATCCCTTTTTGCGGGGTTCGTGCTGTTCGGGAAGGGAGCGCTCGGGTGTGAACGGTTGGACGAGGGCCCCCGGGACAGAGACGGTCACCAGCCATCCTGAGCGGGTGATCAAAGTCTGCTCCGAGCCCGCATCGATTTGATTGGTTGCCTTAATCAAGTTTTATGCGCTTGGGTGGGTCGCGTAACTCGCACCTGCCCGCATCAGCAAGGAGCCGACGATGACGGTGGCAGACGATCTGGTCGTACGCATCACTACCGGCCAGGTGCGCGGACGGGACCAGGAGGGCCTGGTGGTCTTCAGGGGCATCCCGTTTGCCGCACCACCCGTTGGCGAGGCCCGGTTCCAGGCGCCGCGCCCTGCCCCCACCTGGGACGGGATCCGAGACGCGTGGCCCTTCGGCCCGCCGCCTCCTCAGGACATGGCCTTCCAGGGACGCACGGGCGAGATGGACGCGCCCATGGGCGACGACTGGTTGACCGTCAACGTCTGGACACCCGACGCGGACCCCGACGGCCGCCGTCCCGTCCTGGTGTGGATCTACGGCGGTGCCTACAAGGCGGGCCATGCGGGCAGCCCCGGCTACGACGCCCAGCACCTCGCGCGCGCCACCGACCTGGTGGTCGTGACTTTCAACCACCGTGTGGGCATCGAGGGGTTCGCCCGGATCGACGGGGCGCCCGCGAACCGGGGGCTGCTGGACCAGGTCGCCGCGCTCGCCTGGGTACGCGACAACATCGCGGCGTTCGGCGGGGACCCCGGGCAGGTCACCGTCTTCGGGGAGTCGGCCGGTGCGGGCGGTGTCGCCTCACTGCTGGCGATGGCGAGCGCTCGGGGTCTCTTCCACCGGGCGATCGTCCAGAGTCTGCCCGGCACGTTTTTCTCCGACGAACTCGCCCGGGACGTCGCCATCGAGATCGCCCGGGAGGCGGGGCTCGACCCCACGGCGGCTGCCCTGTCCGGTGCGGATCCGCACCGACTCACAGTGGCGGGCGAGGCGGTGGGGGCGAGGATGCGCGAGTACGCGGACCGGTGGGGTCAGCTGGCGCCTACACCCACGCCCTTCTCTCCGGTGGTCGACGGCGAGGTGCTGCCTCGCACCCCCTGGGAGGCGCTGGCTGCGGGCGCAGGACGGGAGGTGGATCTACTCGTCGGGCACAACCGCGACGAGTACCGGCTGTTCGTCGTCCTCGGCGGCAAACTGGGCAAGGTCACCGAAGAGGAGACCGCGGAAGCGCTGCGGACCTTCGGCCCCGGTCCCGACGGCGAGCAGTCCTATCGCGCCGCCTACCCGGATGCCGCACCAGGCGAGCTGTACGAACGCGTTCACACGGACTGGCTGTTCAACATGCCCAGCCTGCACCTGGCCGAAGCGCAGAGCGCCGGCGGAGGTCAGGCGTACGTCTACGAACTCACCTGGCCGGCCCCGGGCCTCGGCGGAGTGCTCGGCGCGTGCCACGGCATGGACGTCCAACTCCTGTTCGGCACGTACGAGGCCGACCTCGGCAATCTCCTGTTCGCGGGCAGCGGGGTGCCGCCGGAGGCGAAGACGCTCACCGCGGATTTCCAGAGCGCGTGGTCGTCCTTTGCTCGAACCGGGCATCCGGGCTGGCCCGCCTACGATCCCAGTGAACGGCTGGTGAGGGTCATGGACGTGGCCCCGGAGACACGACCGTATCCCGAGGAGACGGCGCGGCGGCTGTGGGAGGGGTACGGGTTTCCGGCGCTGCCTCTGCTGAAGTAGGTCAAGTGGTCAGTGCATCCGCCCGGTTCTCGCTGAAAGAGTCTGGGCGCGCGGGGCGTTTCCGGTGCGGACAGTGGCTGGTGCGGAGCCGTTACCCGACTCGCGAACCGAACACTGCCAGGGTGCCAACTTCCCCGTAGGCGACCTTCGCGGATGTCCAGACGGTGAGCGTGGGGCGCCTACGCGCCTTGAGGCACGTCTCGCTGTGCGGGAGGACGCCGACCGTACCCCGGTCGGTGTACAAGCTCGATGGCACCTGGCGATGACGTCGTCCGGGGTGTCAAGCGCGGGCCGGAGGTGCGCGGCACGCAAGGCCGGCAGGTCTGCTGGGAGAACGCGTCCTCCATGAAGGGCACGTGGCCCGGGTGTGGCCCGCACTCGGGCGAGCGAGGGGAGGGGCTGTTCGACCTCCTCGCCGTGCGCTGCGTGGGATAGGCCAGGGCGACCGGAGGGGGGACCACAACCGTCCCTCGCCGCCCCGCCATGGACCAGCAGCGCGAGCGCGTAGGCCGGACCGTGGGAGGTGGCGAAAGTGAACCCGTCGACGCCGAAAGACCTCGACCTCGCCGACCGCGGGCAGCTCCAGGCGCTGGATCAGCCGCGGGTGTGTCGAGCTGCCGACCGGCGCCCACATGGGGAGCGCGATCCGTTCAACGGCACGCCCTCTGGCGCCAAGGCCCGAGGCCCAGGGCCTTTAGGAGCAGCACTGTCCGGCGGCCACAACGGAAGGCGCGTCCCTCAACCTGTTCGGCGAACCTCTCGCCCCGGCGCCGGTGCGGGGAGGCTCAGCGCTGCCGAATGGGCGTGCTCGCCCGTATGACGGGGTCGCCTTCGAATCGGTGCTGCCGGGGTGCGGCTTCGTCCCTGTCCGCCAGCGCCAGGTCGAGAGCGGTGGCACCTATCTGTTCCAAGGGCAGGCGAACGGTCGTCAGGGCCGGGTAGATGTCCCGCAAGGTGACGATGTCGCCGAAGCCGGCGAGCGCCAAGTCCTCGGGAAGACGGAGCCCCTGTTCACGGCAGGCCGCCATGGCTCCCACAGCCATGACGTCGTTGACCGCGAAGACGCATTCGACATCCGGAGTAGCGTCGAGCATGGCCGACATCGCCGTATGGCCGCCGTCGCGGGTGAACTCTCCCCGCTCGACTGCTTCCGGCCCCGACACCCCGGCGCTGCTGAGCCCGTCACAAAATCCTGCAAGTCGGTCCTGGGCGGTGAGCAGGTCGCTGGGCCCCGCCAGAATCCCGAAGCGCCGGTAGCCGAGGTGGGCGAGCGCCGTTGCCAACCGCCGGGCCCCTTTTCGGTTCTCGATGGCGATGCTGTCCGCGGGCAGGAGTGGCTCACTGATCACGACGACCCGGCCGCCGCGCGCTTCGAAGGCGTGGATCTTCTCGGTCAGGGCTCGCCGAAGCCCTGCATCCCTGATGCCGCCGCCGGCCAGGATCGCGGCGCGCCCGCGCCGAGCACGCAGCGCGCCAAGATAGTCGAGTTCGCGTTCTGGACGGCCGGCTGTACTGCCGACGGTCACGAGCACCTGCCGGTCCTTGGCGGCGCGCACAACCCCTGCCGCGATGGATGAGAAGTAAGGGTCCGCGATGTCGTTCACCACCAGGCTCACGCCGTTGCTCTGCCCGCGGGCCAGCGCTTGGGCTTGAGTGTTGACCGCGTAAGGCAGCCTGGCGGCAGCCTGCAGGACCCGCCCCCGCAGCTCCTGGCGAACCCGCCGGTCGCTGCCGTTGACGGCGCGTGACGCGGTGGCGATCGATACACCGGCCTCGCGCGCCACGTCTGCCAGCGTGACCTGCGCCGATCCGGTGGCGACGGCCTCACGGCGCTCCCTCACGCGCACCCCCTTTCCGAGAGATCGGACCTTCGGCCAGAGCCGCAGGATTGGGTGGCCGTGACGGACCCATCGCCTCCGTCACCTCGCGGATCAGGTTGTTCCACCGACTGATCACGGCTCTGGTCGTCGTTCGCATGGTCACCCGCATGAGCCAGTCGGGATTCCCCCGTGCCCCAGGCAGGCCCACCCGATCGGCCCCTTCAACGCCGCCGCCCCGTGTGGATCGGCCGCGCAGGCGACCCACACGGTCAGGTCGAGAAACTGCGCACCGGAACGGAGGGGGCCGGACAACCCGCGCCTCGGCACTGTGCTGCCTGTACTTCAGGCTCGACCTTCCCCATGCGCCTCCACCTGCCCAGACCGGCCACGAGGGTGCATCTCTCCTTGGGCGGAAGGAAAACGTTATCTACGTTAGGAGCTGGGTTGCGCCCCGTCAAGGAGCGCGACTCGACGAGCGCCGCATCCTGCCGATTGCCTACTCTGCCCTGGCCTGCTGGAGAAATGTGGGCGCAGGAGCCTTCCGTAAAGGGTTCTTCGTCACCTACCGTAGGCCGCCGCCGGTAGTTAACGATTTCTATGCGCTTTCCGGCCAGGTACGGTTTCTGCTGTCGAGGAGGACAGCCATGGGACAGCGGCACAGCCTTTCGGCGGTCCGGACGGCCGCCTCGACGGCCCACCTCATCCTGCGTCGCGGTGGCGCCCATGGCGCCGGGCCGGCCGCGATGCCCGTTGTCATCGAGCCGGGGACGCGGACCGACCGGGTGCGGACGCCGTATGCATCCCACACAGAGCGGTGGGATGCCGTATCCCGCGAGAACGCGGCAGTTTCTCCGTCGTGGCACCTGGTCTCTGGCCGCGGTGGCCGACCTGCCGCTCCGCAACGCTTACACACTGGACGGCAGTGAAGTAGCCGCCCACCACGCCTTCATGTGTTCTGCCCTCTGCAGCCCCTCGTGCAGCGGCCCTCCGCGGCACTTCCTGAAGTGAGCAGGACGGGGGGGGCGCGTGCAGGCGGGCTGAGCTCACTCAAGGCGCGCAGCCGCACTGCGCGGCGGCAGTTCTTTCGATTCAAGTCAGGACCCGGAACGGGACTTACGGCGGGGTGACGCGGTCACGTGCATCCGCCGAACGAACACCGAGGGGGCGGTACGCCCGCCTCGGGGAGTCGCAACCACTGGAGAGTCGTATGTCATCCACATTGAGGAGAGGTCTCCGTGCCACACCGCCGGAGCACCTCAACTCGGTCAAGGCGAGACGGCGTCGGGGAGGGGGGAGGCTCCCGATCGCCCTGGTGGCCCTTCTCGCGTCCCTGCTCGCGCTGGTAGTCGTTCCCGGCGCAGCGTTCGGCGCAACGGACAGCACGGCCACCACCTCGGCCAATGACTACCCGGCGCCCACCCTGACCAGGGTGACGTCGAGCGCCGGCTTCATCCATCCCGGCGTCGCGGTCACCGCGGACTCCCTGGAGAACGCGCGGACGCAGGTGCTGGCGGGGACCGAGCCCTGGGCGTCCTACTACGCGGCCATGACCAGCACCAAGTACGCCTCCAGGACGTTCAGCTCGCAGAACCAGGGCACGGCCCTGGACACGCCCAAGTACTCCGCCTTCAACTCGACCGGCGTGCAGTCGGAGTTCATCGACGACGCGTTCCGGGCATACACCCAGGCGATCCTGTACTACATCACCGGCGACCCCGTGTACCGCGAGAACGGCATGAAGCTGATCCGGATCTGGAGCCATATGGATCCGGACGGTTACCAGGTCTACGCGGACGCGCGCATACACACCGGCGTGCCGTTGATGAGGATGCTGGCGGCTGCCGAGATCCTGCGCTACTCAAGCGTGAACCAGGGGACGGACGACTACGACCTCCAGTGGGAGGACAGCGACACGACCAGCCTCACGAACAACCTGGTCGTGCCGCTGACGGACACCTTCCTCCACAGCAACACGTACTTCATGAACCAGCACAACTACGCGCTCGTCGGCGCGATGGCCGGCTACATCTTCACCGACAACAAGCCGCGTTACGACGAGGCGGTCGAGTGGTTCTCGGTCAACTCCGGCAACACCGACAGCACCACCAACGGTGCCCTGACCAAGTTGATGCCCTTCATCTCCAAGAAGGACCCGCAAAACACCTACAAGCGGTCGTTCGTCCAGGTGAACGAGATGTGGCGCGACCAGGCGCATGCCTGGGACGACGTCAGCATGCTCACCCAGCTGGCGCGGCTGGTCGATGTGCAGGGCACGCGCCTCGACCCAGTCAAGGGAACCGTGTCCACCAGCGAGAACGCCGTCTCACCGTACCGGTTCGGCGACGACCGGCTGCTGCGCGGCTCGGAGCAGTTCTTCTCCTACATGCTGGGCAAGGACATCCCGTACATCGACGTCAGCGGACGCGGCGGAGTACCGGTCGAGGGGTTCCGGGGCCGGATCTTCGACCCGACGAACGAGCTGTACGACGTGTACAAGTACCAGCTCGGTGTCGACGTCGAGCAGGTCGCACCGAGCATCACCCAGGTGGCGACGACCCAGGACGACGGCCCGCAGTTCTACTGGGGCACCACCGCCTACAACTACTGGAACAGCAACCCCGACTGGACCCCGGACGCGTGGCTGTCCTTCCCGGCCGCCCTGGCGGGCAATACCCCGCCGGTGCAGAACGACTCGCTGATCCAGGCCGAGACACGGTCGACCCCCATCACGAGCGGGATCTCGACCCTGCAGGACGGTGACCGCGGCTACGTCCGGATGAAGGCGCGCCACAAGGGCACCACGCTCGCGATCCGCACGCTGCTCTATCCCAGCCAGACCGGCTACAGCCCGGTCGGTGTCCTGGTGCGCACCAACGGCACGGCCACGCTGCAGATCCGCAGGAACATGTCCAGCGCGCCCTACTACTCACTCACCCTGCCCAACACGCAGGGCGCCTGGCGGTATGTCACCTATGACATGGACAACACCAAGGTGCGCGGTGGCATGGGCAACATCGACATTGCGTACTACACGGTCGTCGGGTCACGGAAGGTCGACGTGGACATCGACGCCGTCAACCTGGACGCCAAGAGTCAGCTTTCGCCCCCGCAGTTCCCCGAGGGCAGCGACACCAGCCTGATCGCGGTGGCCGGCGAACCCCTCGCTGCGGACCTTTCGGCGACGTACTCCGGAAGCGGCACGGTGACCTACAGCGCGGGGGGTGACCTGCCGCAGGGGGCTAGCCTCGACGCGAACACCGGCAAGCTCACCTGGACCCCCACCGCGAGCCAGGTCGGAACCCTGCACACCTCCATCGTGGCCTCGGACGGTACGACCGACACCGTTCTGCGCATCACGCTCGTGGCTTCCGCCAACCGTGCCGACGCCGTGACCGCGGCCCTGGCGGGCTACGACCCGTCCACCGCGTACGTCCGGGCCACCGAGGCCGCGGTCAAGGACAAGGAGGCGGCAGCCAAGGCCGACATCGACTCGGCCGCCGACTCCGCCACCTTCGCCGACGACCTCACCGCCCTGCAGAACGCCGTCGCCGGACTGCAGAGACTCAACCCGAGGATGGCCGACGACGGGTCGCTCGACTACTGGGGCCTGGCGACCTCCGCACAGTGGTCGCAGGTCGACATGGCCACCGTGCTCGACGGTGACAACAACACCAACGCGGGCGGCTCGGTGACCACCCCCACCGTCCTCGACTTCGGCGTCGGCTTCCGTATCCAGGCCGATGCGTTCGGACTCCAGGCCTACTACAACTTCGCCAACCGCTCTCAGGGGGCGAACGTCTACGGGTCGAACGACGGAAGGACCTGGACGCTGCTGACGTCCCGGGAGACCACCGACACCACCGACGAGAAGTTCGCCATGGAGACGATCCCGGTCCTCGACTCGGTGAAGGACAAGTCGTTCCGGTTCCTGAAGATCCAGGTCGACGACCCCGGCGTCCCCACCGACCCTGCCTACCCCGGCATCACCAGCTTCGGCGAATTCCGCATCCACGGCCAGCGCGTGGAGATGTCCACGGCCATGAATTCGGTCTCCGTCGCCTCCAACGACAGCAACTCCACCATGGCCCAGAACGGTGACACCGTCACCCTGACCATGGGCGCGACGGAACCCCTGAAGAACGTCACCGCCACGATCGAGGGCGTGGACGCGCAGGTGACCAGCTCCGACAGCCAGCACTGGACCGCCACGGCGGTACTGCCCGACGACGTCGCATACGGGCGTGCCCTGCAGTTCGCCGTCGACTACACGACCACGGCGGGCGCAACCGGAGGCACGGTCATCGCCACGACGGACGGCACGTCACTGCAGCTGTGGAACACCAACGCCAAGAAACTGGACGTCCAACAGGGCTGGGTGACCGCCTCCACCGTCCAATACCCAGGAAAGAGCACGGCCGAGGCCAACGGGTACCGCATGTTCGACGGAGACACCACCACCTTCACCGACACCACGAGCAAGAACGGATGGGTCACCGTCACCCCTCCGAGCGGAACGACACTGGACTTCGACCTTGTCCGAATCCGCCCGAGGGCGGACCTCCCCACCCGCGCCAATGGCGACCTGATCCAGGCTTCCAGCGACGGCGGCAGCACCTGGACGACATTGGTCAAGATCACCGGCATCACCGCCGGCGACCAGTGGTACGTGTTCCCGCTCGCCTCGGCGACGTCGCAACCGATGATCCGGGTCTACGACGGACACGGCGGCTACACCAATCTCGCGGAGGTGCAGCTGTACTCGCACGGGTGACCGCGTCCTCGTAGAGACCACACCGCTGAACGGCCCGGCACTGCGCCGGGCCGTTCACTGCCGGCAGTGTCGACGGCTCGGCACATCTCGGCCCCCGCCTACATCCCGTGCTCCGCTGCCCTGTGATCACTGCTCTTCGGCCTTGGGTGGGGTGAGGTCGGGAGGATAGCCCTTGGCGCGCAGGAATGCGTCGAGGGCTATGGCGACGATGTCGCCGTGCTGGATGCCGTGGTCCGCGTGGTATCGCCGGATGCGCCTCTGGAGTTGGAGGGCGTCGGGGACGGCGTAGTTGATCTGCCCACGACTGGTATGGCGGCTACTGACGACCTCCAGTGTGTCTGGATGGGGCGCCAACGGGTTGTTGGTCGGGTCGGATTGCGCGTCGAGATCGTCAGCAAGTTCACGCAGCTGACGGGCGTGGCGTGAGAGATCGGGCATGGGCTGCTCCAGTCCGGTCCACTAGTCGACTAGCTGGCCGCCTAGCCGCCTAGCCGCCTAGCCGCCTAGCCGCCTAGCCGACTAGTGGAATAGTCGATGGGATGGGTGTCCGCGAACGAGAGAAGTGTTCGCGGACACCCTGGGGATGAACGCGGCGTCAGAAGCCGCGTACGGTGAGCCATTCGTCCAGCGCGACGGAGACGATGTCGCCGATGGGCAGGTGGTCGAGTTCGTTGTCCAGCGCGAAGCGCTTGATCCGCTTCTTGAGCTTCAGCGCCGCAGGGACTGACGAGTCGAGGCTCTCGCGCGTGATGATGCGCTGGTTGAGGATCACGGCCGTCTCGGGGATGTCCTTGGGGCGGCCGGGGCCGTGAGCCCACGGCGTTCCCTCGCTGGGTGCTGCCTCGGGTCGCACGTGCTGCTCCTGGTGAGATCCCGGACCATCGGTCCTCACCGGGAACGCGGTACCGGCGGCGACCGGAGAGGCTGCCGGACGAACTGCAACCTCGCCGGCCGGGGCCATATAAGCAACCGCGGACGTGACGGGAGACGGACCATGCTGCGCAACAGGTTCGGCCGGTTGCGTGGCCTGGGGCGCAGATACTCCAGGTAGGGCAGCCGGGACCACAGGCGTCACCTGCTGCTCCACCGGCTCCCCACCGGGCCCCGCCTCGGGGGCGACGACGTCCGGGCCAACCGGCTCACTTGCGGCCGGCTCCCCCACGGAGCCGCTCGGCGCCTGGGCAGTCGGTTGGGCGGAGGCCTGTGCCACTTCGGGCACCGCCTCGGTCCGGCTGTGCGCCGATGCCTCGGCGGGAACGGCGGAAGGTACGGGCTGAGCCTGCGGCTCGCTGGCAGAGGGATGGCCTTCGTCCTGGGCCGCGGCCTGTTCGGCGGCGTACTGCGCGGGGGTGAGCTCGGCGGTCGGGGGAGGGGGCGGAGGAGTCGTCTTCTTGGCCCCGCCGCCGAGGGTGCGACCAGTGCGGCGGGCCGGGGGCTTCATACGTTCGGTCATGCTGCGGTCAGCTCCTTCATCAGCTTGGCGTACTCGCTCAGCTCGGTGGGGATCTCGCCGAAGGCCTCCATGTAGTGCACCCAGGAGTGGATGGTGGTCTCGGCGAGTGGGAACGCCTCGTCGCGGTCCAGGCCGATGCCCTCGCCCTCGGCGGGGTCGAGCAGTTGGTCCTTTGCCCGGCCCGGCAGGCTGGTGCGGTCGTCGGCCTTGACCATGACGACGTGGGCGGTGACGCCGTGTTCGTTGCGTGCGGCGGCGCGTTCGGCCTCGTCGAAGGTGGCCACGAGCTTGCGGCGCTCGATCTTGGTGGGGGCGACCGGGACGAGCAGCAGGTTCGCCTCGGTGACAGCCTCGTGGAAGATCCGGGCGCTGCCGCCGCCGGCGTCGACCACGATCGCGCCGAACTCGGCGCGCTTGACTCGGATGTACTCGGCGATGTCGTCGAACGGGTACCGCTCGACAACCAGGTTCTCGGGAATCTCGAAGCCGGCGGCCTGGGCGACCTTGAACCAGTCGTAGGCGGACTGACTGGTCGCGTCGGCGTCCAGCAGCAACGTGGGCAGGCCAAGGACGACGGCGTAGTAGAGGGCGATGAACCAGGCCGAAGTGGTCTTGCCGGTACCGCCCTTGAGCATGCCGACGACGATCACGAACGCGTCCCAGACGTGTTCTGTGGCTGCGGCCAGGGTCTTGTGACGGGTGTTCTCGTTCACGTGTGCTTGATCTCCTGAAGGGGGAAGGGACGTTGTTTTGTGTGCACGGTTCGGCACGCGGGCCGACGACGGGGGTGCCCGTGCTGTCCTGTCGCGGCCGGAGTGGCGAGCGGTCGCCTTCTTGATCTGCCAGGCACCGCGGGGGACACCTGCGAGGGCGGCGGCGTTCATGAGCGCTTCGTGGTGTCGTGGGCCGGGCCGTGGTGGTGCTGGGGCCGCATGCGGGTGCCTGCTTGGTGCAGGAGCCGGTAGACGGTGGCGACGGAGTAGCTGTGCTCCCTGGCGAGGTCCGGGACCGTGGCTCCGGCCTCGTACCGGACCCGTAGGGACAGCGCGACCTTGTACCGTTCGGCGGCCCGCGCTGCGGCACGCACCCGCTGCGTCTGCTGGGTGGTGCGCACGGTGCCGCCGGCTTCGATCAGCAGGCGCCGGGCACCGCGCCTCGTCTCTCCTGCTGCCGTGGCGAGTTCGGTGAGGGTTGCGCCGTGCTGCTCATACAGGGTGCGCAGGTGGGCGGCGAGGCGGCGGCGGGCTTGGGGGTTTTGCCGCAGCCGGCGGGTCTGCCAGGAGGTGCGCATCTCGGTCCCGGCGTCGTGCAGCCGGTTGAGGACCGTGCCGTACGACAGCCCACTGGTGGCGACGAGTTCGTCGACCGTGGCACCGGACTCGTACTGCTTACGCAGGGACTCGGGCGTCACCGCTTCGCTCGCGCCAGGCGTGGCCGGGGGATTTGGCTTCATGCGACGGACTCCCATTCGCTGAGGGCTTCGGCATGGGCGGCGGCCAGCTCGTCGTAACTGCGCTGGTCGGATGGGGTGATGAGGATCAGTCGGCCGTCGGTGGCCACCCGCCAGTCGGCGGCCGGACGGCCGGTGAGCGGGTCGAGGACGCGCCCGTGCGGGGCGTGCCACGTGGGCGGGATCTCATCGGGGCGCGGCATGGGTACCAGGACTTGACGGCCGTCGCGGACGATCACCACGGCCCTGCGGCGGTGCTCCGCAAACCGGTCCAGTGCCTCCTGGTAGGCCGCACGCTCGGCCGCGTGCAGTGCCTTGCGCTGGGCTGCGATGCCCCAGGTGCCGTGTTGCTCGGCGATGTCGGCCCAGCCCTGTGCCTCCGTGTGGCCGTTGCCAGCGTCGTCCGGGAGGTGGATACCGAAACCCTCCAGGGCACGCGGTGTGAGGACCCAGGTCTCTCCGGTGTGCTGGACGAGACCGTGGTCGGCGAGGCAATTCAGGGTCCGGTAGGTGGTGGCGCGGGAGACCGAAGAAGTACCGACGAGCTCGGCAACGGTCTGGTCGGGGCGCAGGTGCAGGGCACTGATGATCAGGAGAGCGGCGCTGCCGAGGGCGTGGTGGGCGAAGGCGTCGTGGCCCATCAGGTGGCTGAGGACGGTGGAGTCGATGTCGGCCGTCGTGGCCGTCTCAGGGGTGGTCCACTCCTCAAGTGCCGGGTCGGGGGGGAACTGAGTGGACCGGAAACGAGACAGCAGAGCGTGGTCGCCGTGTCCGGGGATGGTGCCGTCGCCCAGGTACCAGGTGGAGCCCTCTTGGCCGTGACCGGCTCGCAGGCGGCGAAGCCAACCTCCCGGCTTCAGGACCGTCTCGTAGACGGCCCGCAGTGTCGTGCGGGAGATTCCGGCTTCCTCCGCGGTCTGCCGCTCACTGGCGTGGTGCAGGGGGCCGCCCGCGATCTCGGCGAAGTTCAGGTGCGCCCGCAGCACCCGCAGCGCGGTCCGGCCCCGTTCCCCGCGCCACGGTGTCGTTTCGATCCGGTCGCGCAGTGCGGCGAGGACCTCGTACGCCTCGTGCCGGGAGCCCAGTGCGATGGTGGTGCTGATTGCGTCCGAGGCGCTGGCCCACACCCGGCGGATGTAGTCCAGGGCGCGCGACTGCCCGGATCGCAGCGCGATGTGCCGGGTGTGCCGTCCGCCTTCGTGGTCGGGGTGCAGCAGGAGCTGCGTGAGCTGGTCGACGCTGCCGCCGGCGCGGGCGACATGGCAGGCGATGGCCGCAGTGATGCGGTGACCGTGCTCGGCCGCGCCCTGACGGTCCGCGCGCAGGACCACGCTCCGGCGGTCGGAGCCGAGCCTGCTGTAGCTTCCCGCCGCGTAGCGGCCGGTGAGGTCTCCGAGCAGAACCAGGTCAGCCGCAGCCGGAGACAGCCGGTGAAGCCCCAGTCGCTCGCTAGGGTGAATGGGTCGTTGGGATGGGTCTGCCTGGTGGGTGTGGTGTGGCACTGTGGGGTCGTCTCGCAAGGACGTGGACGCCACTCAGGCCCGCTAAAACCACGGGTGGTGTCCGGAACCGACCTCCAATCGGTGCCAAGCGAAGCCTCCAGGATTGCCGTCCTGGAGGCCTTCGTATGCCTGGCCCCGCATCAGAGGCAGGCGTCCCCATCACAGCTCGACCGAGAACGACTCGGAGGGCCGCCAGAGGAGTCCTCACCGGTTCGACACGGTCCTGACCTCGGCTGATTCGGGGCCAAGCAGAGGGCGATTGCCTCTGGCTGGCTCCGAGCAGCTCGGGTCGAACCCGGGTCGAATCAGAGCGGTTTCCTCTGACTGCCTCCGATCGCCTCTGCAACCCGTCCTAGCAGGTCACAACCGATACGGCTCGCAAAAGCGCAGGTCACAAGGGTGCTCAGGAATACCCGGCGTACAGCCCGACTCGTCTGCCTTCACTTTCCTTCCGCAGGTTGGGTTCGCCGACGTCGACCTTTTTTGCGTGAAGTCCGGTTCGGTGCCGGAGCGTGCAACCTCTTGTACCGGGCAGAGTTGGACGGCGCATACGGTCGACGGCACCACGGAGGACCGGCGGGCAACGTGGAGTCACGCATCCTGAGCGCACACCCGGATGCACTGGGCCTCAACGCGTTCATGGCCTCGGTGGGCGATGCCGCGTTCCCCGGCGGCCGCGCCCGAAGACTTCCGGAGGCCCAACTCACCGAGCTCGCCGAGAGCTGCGCACCGGGTCGCCGTCACTGACCACTGCCAGTACCGCCAGGTACTCTCAGACACACGTCAACGCGGCCCGACGGGCTTCCGCTCCACGCCGGTGGAGTCTCGAAGGACATGCCCCCACCCGCACGAGTCTTTTCGTGCTGCCTGGGGGAAGTCCTTGCTGTTCCGTGCGTCCGCGAAAATGGTCGCCGTCATGGCACTCGACGGTTCGCTGTTCCTGCACCTCACCGACAATTTCGTCCACATGCACGGCTATCGGCCCGGCACCTCGGAGGCGCGTTCCTGGGAGCGCAGCATCCCCGTCCTTGCCGCCGCACTCAACGACGCCGGACTGGGCGACGTGGAGGTCATGCTGGATCAAGAGTCCGGTACGTCGAACAAGGGCTCCTGCGCGGTGGGCAGGGAGTACGACGTCACGCTGGGCCTGGGTCTTCGAGCTGCGGTTACGCACACGTGGAGTACAAGCGGCTTCGGGGTTGAGGCGGACGGCGGCGTTCCTGTCCGGCACGGGGATGAGCGGCCCCGCAGGGGCACCGGTGCGCGTGGCCATGGGCGGCGTTCGTTTGCCGAGTGGTGTCGGCCCGGCCCACAGCGGCGACGCGGTCGCAGCCGAACGCAACGTCAACCGACTGCCGGTGTGGGACAACGATGCGGGGCGCCCCTGCCCGGCCAGGGCCCACCCCGAAGTAGCGCAGCTTTCATGAGTACATAAGCTTCACGCAGCATTCATGCTCTCCGCTACTTCTTCATATCTCTCGGGGGACGATCTCTGTGCTCAACCGGAAATGCTTCGCCGCGCTTGGCGTGGCTGCCATGTCCGTGGCGCTCGCTGCCTGCAGCAGCAGTACGACGCCCACGGCTGCGAAGCCTTCCGCGCCGAACAGCTCCGCCGTGTCCAGCCCCGCATCTTCCTCTTCGACTCCCGAGGCAGCGCTTCTCACAAAGGGTCAGCTCACGTCCGCTCTGCTGTCGCTGTCCCAGATGCCTGCCGGCTGGTCGACGGACAGCAGCACCAGCACAGGCGACAAGACCTTCTGCGACTACCGTCAGCCGCACAAGCCGCAGATCCAGGTCTCCCGCACCTTCCAGAAGGGCGGAGGGTTCACCGCCACGGTTGCCACTGCCGGCATTCGGCAGTACGCGAGCGTGAGCGATGCCGCCGAGTCGTTCACCGCGATGGCGAAGGCGCTCGAGGGCTGTCACCAGGAGACCTACCAGGGGTCGGTGCTGAAGTACTCGCCTATGAGCGTGGACAAGCTCGGCGACCGGTCCCTTGGCGTACGCATCGACAGCGACGGCACCACGTTGCTCCAGCAGTTCACCCTCGACGGGCCCACCCTGATCAACGTGGGGACCGGCGGCCTCACGGACGCGGATGCCGATACTGCCACCAAACTTCTGCGTGATCAGGTCGACCGGTACGAGGCCGCAGCCCGTAAGTAGGGCAGGCTGCGCGAGCGGCCCGGCCGGGGATCGCGGTTGTCCTCCTGGCACTAGATCATGACGGGCCCATGGCTTCCGCCCGGTGTGTGTCGAACTCGGGCAGGGTGTCGGGGGTGAGGCGGGCGACAGCGGCACGGAGAGCGGCCGGGTTCCTGTCGCGTGATGGCGTGCGGCGTGCTCCGCACCCCGTCCGGCGGATGACGTGGCAGGGTGTTGACCGCAGGGGCGAGCGGTGGCCTCAGTAGTGGTAGCGGGCCTTGAGAATCTTGACTTCCTTCTCGTCCACCCGGTAAACGAGCCGGTGCTCGTCGTCGATCCGGCGTGACCAGTAGCCCGACAGGTCACCCTTCAGGGGTTCCGGCTTGCCGATGCCCGTGAAGGGGGTGCGCTGGATCTCGCCGATCAGCCGTGTGATCCTGCGGGCCATGGCACGGTCCGAGCCGAGCCAGAACAGGAAGTCCTCCCATCCGGCCGGGTCGAAGTGGACGCTCCTCACCCGTCACCCGCCAGCTCTTCCAGCTCCGCCATGGTCCTGGTGACCACGGCCTCGCCGGCCCTGTCCCGTGCGACGGCTTCCATGAGGCTGCGCGCGTTGGCGGGGGAGCGCAGCAGGTAGACGGTCTCCTGCCAGGAGTCGTAGTCCTCGGCGGACATCAGTACCGCGTCGCCGCTCTTGGAGCTGATACGCACCGGGGTGTGGTCGTCGTTGACGCGCTTGATGAGGGGGAAGAGGTCCTTGCGGGCCTCGCTGGCGCTTATGGTCATCTGGCGGCACCTCTTTTCTGGTGGTACTCGAAAACGGTACCGCACTGGTACATGATTCTGGTACGAGTTATGGGCGCCGCGAACCTTGTTCCGGACGGCTTGAGCGTGAGGGGCGGACCGCGCACCTCTGTCTCGCTTCAGGCTCTCCCGCCTGGACGATCAGCACGAACCGGGAGAACCCGTCTGAGTGCCGGCCCCTTGGGGTGGGTCAAGCGGGGCGATCTTCTGGTCGAAGAAGTCGTGGAATCCCTCGGCGCGCTCGTACAGCGCGTCGTATCCGCGCGACGTCTCCCGGATCAGGGATCGGTCGGTGAAGCGGTTGGCGCCTGCCGCGTTCCCGTCATCGTCGTAGACCACCTCATACATCGCCACGTCCCCGAGGATCACCATCTCCGGAACCGGGCGGTCCTTCTCGATGTGCGAGATCTTGCGGACGTCGAGCACCCTGATGTCGTCGCCCACCTCCACGCGCACCCGCAGCACGTGAAACTCCCACGGCACGTAGGGCGTGACAGGGAACTTCACGACACGAAGGCGGCGATGCGGGATGCCGAGCCGCGCCGCATTCCGGAGTTCCTGCGCGTAGTCGTCGCGTCTTTCGCCGGCGAGGGACAACGCCCGCGTCTGGTCACCAGCCGCGAAAGCCTCCCAGCTGTCGAAGCCCCGCTCCTTGAAATGCTGCCCGCGTTCGAGTTGGTGGGCCTGCGCGCAGGCATGTTGGCCGTCGCGGCCGACCGAGGAGCGGGTGACGGCGAACTGCTGGCTGCCCGCAACGGCCTCCGTCCCGCAGCCGACCTCGTCTGGCAGTACCTCGACCAATCCGCCGAGTCTTGGATGCTGGTCCTCGACAACGCCGACGAGCCGGGGATCCTGCGCGACGGCAGCTGGCTGCGCACCAGCCCGCGCGGCACCGTCGTGGTGACCACCCGCAGAGCTGCCGCTCGCCGGTGGCCGGGCGCCGAACTGCAGCACATCGGTGTGCTGCCGAGAGAGGACGCCGACCTCGTCCTGCCCGATGTGGACCGCCGGGCCGTACGGGGGCTGAAGTTCTCCGCCGCTCTCCCGGAACGCCTCGCCGTAGCCACGGTGGCGGCCCGCTTGGCTGGCTTCGAGAGCGCCCACTCGGTGCTCGGTGAGCCAACGCGCTTTCAGTACGACGGCTGGATCTGAAAGGTACTTGTCAACGTAGGCACACAAGCGCTCTCGCTCTACGTTTGCGCAGGGCGCAGCGGTGCGGTGGCAAATCCCCGGCGTACACCACCCCGACACGTCTGCCGTTGACGGTCTCCGTCCAGTGAAGAAGGTACTGGGCGGGGCTGTTCTTGCCGGTCGAGGCGGCAGGAGGAAAGCCGTCCGGCGAGCCTCAGGACCCGGCACGTACACACCCGCGTTCCGTCTCCATGCGCATGCACGGGTGTGAGACGTGGGTCACAGCGGGGCCGTGTCTGGCGTGTCAGCGGGAAAACGGGTTCTCTACCGAGAAGGAGGCTGGTGTGTCACGCGATCGGATCGCCCTGGCGGAGGTGCTGGCGGCGGCGGAGGACGCTGCGCCGGTGCGCTCTCTCGATGTCGTGGCCCGCAATCTGCGCGAGCGGTTCGGTGCCCGATACGTGTCCTTCCTGTTCGTCGACGTCGTCGGCCGACGCCTGTTGCGGGTGAGCGAGGAAGCCGCCACGCCCCAGGAGCGTCGCGCCGAAGAGGTCCCGTTCGACGACAGCGTCTACGACGAGGTCCTGCGCGTACAGCAGACGGTGCGAATGCCGGAGGGTGAGCGCGGGTGCAGGGTGCTCACCCCCGTCACCAACCGCGGCGACGCCATCGGTGTCCTGGAGCTGTTCCTCTCCGAGGCCACCCGGGAAGTGCTGGAGCAGGTCGAAGAGGCCGCGCACGCGCTGGCGTACATCATCGTCACCGACCGCCGCTTCACCGACCTCTACCACTGGGGCAACCGCACGACCTCGGTCAGTCTGGCCGCCGAGATCCAGCGCCAGCTCCTGCCCTCGGCCCCTTCCTGCGAGGCCCCGGAGTTCGCGCTCGCCGGCGCGCTGGTCCCGGCCGCCGACATCGCCGGTGACACCTACGACTACACCCTCGACCACGACACCCTGCACCTGTCCGTCACCGACGCCATGGGCCACGACGTCAGCGCCGCACTCATGGCCACTCTCCTGGTCAACGCCTCCCGCGGCGCCCGCCGTGCCGGGTGCGACCTCGCCGAACAGGCCCGCCAGACCCACGAGGCCCTCCTCGCCCACGGCCGACAGACCTTCGCCACCGGCCAGTTGCTGCGCATCGCCCTGGACGGCACCAGCTCCCAGCTCGTCAACGCCGGCCACCCCTGGCCCCTGCGGCTGCGTGACGGCACGGTCGAGGAACTGCGTCTGGCGGTGAACCTGCCGTTCGGCGTCGCCACGCACAAGGGGCCGTACCTGGTGCAGGATCTCGACCTGCGCCCCGGTGACCGCCTCGTGCTGCACACCGACGGCATGCAGGAACGCCAGGCGAAGAAGGTCGACCTCCCCGGCCTCGTCCGTGACACCGCCGCCGAGCACCCGCGCGAGGTCGTGCGTACCCTGGCCACCGCGGTCACCGACGCCTGGGACGGCCACCCGCAGGACGACGCCACCGTCCTGTGCCTGGACTGGTACGGGCCCCAGGTCCGAAGACCGCTGCGCGAACGCCGCCGCCGACTCCCCGGGTGAGGGCCGGCCCGCGGACCCGACTACACCTGCTTGGCGCCGCCGTCGATGAAGATCTCGGTGCCGGTGATGAAACTGGACTGGCCGGTGGCGAGGAAGAGCGCCAGGTCGGCGACCTCCTCCGGCCGGCCCATGCGGCCCAGGGGCACGATGCCGGCGAGGGTCTCGCGCAGCTGCGCGGCCCCTGCCTCGTCGGCGGCGAGACCGTTGAGGCCGGGGGTGGTGATGGGGCCGGGCGAGATGGTGTTGACGCGGATGCCGCGCCCGGCCAGTTCGTTGGCCCAGGTGCGGGAGAAGGCGCGGATGGCGGCCTTGGAGGCGCCGTAGACACCGAAGGCCGGGTCGCCGGAGACGCCGGCGATGGAGCCCGTGAGGATCACTGAGGCGCCGTCCACCAGATGGGGGAGCGCCTTCTGGACGGTGAAGACGGTGCCCTTCACGTTGCTGTCGAAGGTGGTGTCGTAGTGCTCCTCGGTCAGTTGGTCGAGGGGGGCGAACTCGCCGCCGCCGGCGTTGGCGAACAGGACGTCGATCCGGTGTCCGGCGTCGGCGACGGTGGCGTAGAGCCGGTCGAGGTCGGCCAGGTTCGCGCTGTCGGCCTGTACCGGGGTGACGTTGCCGCCGATCTGCTCGGCGGCCTTGTCGAGGGTCTCCTTGCGGCGCCCCGTGATGTAGACGTGGGCGCCTTCCTGTGCGAAGCGCTGGGCCGTGGCCAGCCCGATGCCGCTGGTGCCGCCGGTGATGACGACCGTCTTGCCGTCCAGCTGTCCCATGATGTCGCTCCCGAATCCGTGGGGGCCTCCTCGGCTCCCGCTTTCTTTAACTTTCAATCACCCTAGGTGGCGGTAGATGATGTGTCAACCATCTAGGTGATACGTCACCTACTTGGTGATGCGTCGGCTCAGTGAGCCGTTGCGGCATGCGGCCGTGCGTGTGGGTGCTTCGTCGGCGTGTCCGGCTGCCGCATCACGCCAGGGGCGAAGATGCCGCCCGGGTCGGGCGCGTCCGCACCGGACGCTGCTTCCCTGGCGGCACCTGCCGTGGTGCTGGTCGGTCAGCGCCAGCCGAGTTCCGGCGCGACGTGCGTCAGGATGCTGCCGACGACATGCGCGTTGTAGTCGACGCCGAGCTGGTTGGGCACCGTGAGCAGCAGTGTGTCGGCGGCGGCGACGGCCTCGTCCTCGGCGAGCTGCTTGACGAGCACGTCGGGCTCGGCGGCGTAGGACCGGCCGAAGATGCTGCGGGTGCTGGGATCGATGTAGCCGATCTGGTCCTTCGAATCGCGGTCCCGGCCGAAGTAGGCGTGGTCCCGCTCGTCGACGAGCGGGAAGATGCTGCGGCTGACCGACACCCTGGGGGTGCGGGTGTGGCCCGCGGCGCGCCACGCCTCGTGGTACGCCTCGATCTGCTTGCGCTGCTGGACGTGGAGCGGCTCGCCGCTCTCGTCGTCCTTGAGGGTCGAGCTCTGCAGGTTCATCCCGAGCCCCGCGGCCCAGGCCGCGGTGGCGTTCGAGCCGGAACCCCACCAGATCCGGTCCCGCAGCCCCTCGGAGTGCGGTTCGATGCGCAGCAGGCCCGGCGGGTTGGCGAACATCGGCCGGGGGTCGGGCTTGGCGAATCCCTCACCCCTGAGCACGTCGAGCAGTTCCTCGGTGTGGGCGCGGGCGAGGTCGGCGTCGGTCCCGCCCTCCGGCGGCCGGTAACCGAAGTGCCGCCAGCCGTCGACGACCTGTTCCGGTGAGCCCCGGCTGAGGCCGAGCTGGAGCCGGCCGCCCGAGATCAGGTCGGCCGCGCCCGCGTCCTCCGCCATGTACAGGGGGTTCTCGTAGCGCATGTCGATCACACCGGTGCCGATCTCGATCTGGCTGGTGCGCGCGCCGATCGCCGCGAGCAGGGGGAACGGGGAGGCGTGCTGGCGGGCGAAGTGGTGGACGCGGAAGTAGGCGCCGTCCGCACCCAGCTCCTCCGCGGCGACCGCCAGGTCGATCGCCTGCAGCAGGGAGTCCGAGGCGGAGCGCGTCTGCGAGTGCGGCGATGGCGTCCAGTGCCCGAAGGACAGGAACCCGATCTTTTTCATGCCGCTTTCAACAAACAGCGCACGTGTTCATTCCGCTGTGTCCCGTGTGTCCCGGTGGCCGGGGCGGGCGCAGGACTGCCGGCGGCCGCCGGAGACTGGGTGGCGGCCGATGTCCTGCTGCGTGAACTATGTGGCGTCGATCTTCTCGATGACCGTGTCGGTGATCTCCGCGAGCAGCGTGATCTGGCCGGGCGAGAGGTGGTCGAGGAAGAGGCGCCGGACGTCCTTGACGTGCTGGGGCGCGGCGGCTTCCAGGGCGGCGCGGCCGGCCGGGGTGACCGTCATGTACGCACCGCGTCCGTCGTCGATGCACTCCTCCCGGGCGACCAGGCCGCGCTTCGCCATGCGTGCGAGCTGGTGCGAAACCCGGCTCTTCTCCCACCCGAGCACTTTCGCGAGTTCCAGCACGCGCAGTCGGTCGCCGGGCGCCCGGGTCAGCTCGGCGAGCACGGGATAGTCGGTCGCGGACAGCCCGAACTCGCTCTGCAGCGTCCGCCCGGCCTGATGGACCAGTAGGTCGTGCATGCGCAGCATGCCGCGCCAGGCTCGTTCCTCGACGGGGTCCAGCCAGCGGGGTGCTTCCTCCTCCATGACCCCACTTTAGGAGAAGGTTGACCCTTCCACCATCTTGCTCCCAAGCCCCGGATGGCTGCTCGTTCCCGGGCGACCGTGCCGTCAGAGCCTCGGGCCGGCGGCCGCGTCGCGCGCCGACGTTGCCCCCACGTCGCGGAGTCCGGTCCATGTCTGCCGGTCCGAGGGAGCCCGGTCGGGTCCGCTTCGGGGGGTGCAGTCCAGGAAGATATGTGATACATCAACTACATGCATCGCGTGGATCAGACGCGAACGTGGCAACGAAGGGGGCGAGTCGTCATGTCGAACGCCGTCGTCATGACCGGGTACGGTCCGCCGGATGTCCTGAAGTGGACGGAGGTTCCCGTGCCGCAGCCCGGTGACGGGGAGATCCGGATCAGGGTCCGTGCCGCGGGGGTGGGCCCGACCGACCTGGACATCCGGTCCGGTCGCCTCAGGTTCCCCCTGCCTCCGCAGCCCGTGCTGGGTTACGAAGCGGCCGGTGTCGTCGACGCCGTCGGTCCCGGTGTCTCGGGCACGCGCGTGGGTGACGAGGTGGCCGCCGTGCTCTTCGGCCGCGGAGGCTACGCCGAGTACGTGGTGGCCTCGATCTGGACGCACAAGCCGGAGTCGGTGTCGTGGGTGGACGCCGCCGCGCTTCCGAGTTCGGTGGAGGCCGCGGCCGGCGTACTCCGGCAGCTGCGCGTCAAGAGCGGAGAGACGCTTCTGATTCTCGGCGGGGGCGGTTCGGTGGGCGTGATCGCGACGCAACTGGCGGTCGCCCGGGGCGTGCAGGTCATCAGTGCCGTGGGCGCGCGGGACGAGGAGCTGGCCAGGGAACTCGGAGCATCGCCGGTTCGGTACGGCTCCGGCCTCGTGGCCGCCGTCCGGGCCCTCGGATCCGTGGACGCCGTCTTCGACGCGGCCGGTAAGGGGGCGCTCGCCGACGCCGTGCAACTCGCCGGAGGACCGCAGCGTGTCATCACCCTGTCCGACCATGCGGCGCCCGACTACGGAGTCGTGCTCTCGGCGCCGACGGCGGACCGCGCTCCCGGCGCCCTGGACGAGGGCATGGCCATGCTGGCCGAGGGGCGGCTGCGCATGAAGGGCCGCAGGCCCATGCCGTTGCAGGAGGCCGCCGAGGCGCACCGCCTGCTGGAAAGCGGGGAAGTGCGGGACCGCGTCATCCTCACCCTCGACTCGTGATCAGACCGCGAGCTCTCGGCGCGGGCCTTCCGGTACGGCTGTGAAGGAGGCCCCCGCCTACGGCTGTGAAGGAGGCCCCCTCCTACGACTGTGAAGGCCGGCGGTGGGCCAGGGTCGCCGCAGGCCCTCGCAGCGGAGGACGTCAGACCGATCCGAGCAGGCCGTCGAGGATGCCCTTCTCGGCGAAGTAGAAGACGAGACCGCCCACGGGAGCCAGAACGGCGCACAGCCAGTAGCGCCGCACCCCGGCGCGCGCCAGGTAGGCGGTCAGCAGAGCGGTGAGCAGCGCACCGACGGACAGGAAGACGGCCGCGTCTCCCCGGTAATGGAGCCCCAGCCCGAACCAGAGCCCCTCGCCCAGCACCACCATCGTGACGACCGCCCCGGCCACCGCCCGTATGTCCCCCCGCCCTCGCCGTACCGTCCACCCCGCCCATCCCAGCAGCGGCCCTCCGGCAAGCCCCGCCACCGACCACACGGCGGCGGTTCCGAGCCCTCCGCTTCCGAAGGTGCCGCCGAGCGTGGACGCCGTGTAGTAGCCGCCGCAGGTGGCGAGCATCATCAACGCTCCGCCCCAGACGGCGAGTTGCCGACTCCGGATCAGGGCGCCGGCGGCGGCCGTCCAGATGATCCAGGTGGACGCCGAGTTGGTCGCCCGGTCCAGCAGGGGCGCCAGCCCGTGCAGGCCGTACGTCGCCCAGCCGAGCAGCAGCCCGAAGGTGGTGGTCGCGGCGAGGACGGTGACGGGAGCGTCGCGCCGGAAGGCGGTTGTGGAAGCCATGCCTCGGCACTATACATGCGAAGTATACGCTCAGTGTGTAGTTGTCGGTGTGGGCTCGGCCCGCGTACCCGAACCCGTGAGGGCGGTGCCGGCCGGACCGGGCGGCACCGCGAGGCGAGGTCGGCCGTCCGGCCGACGTGGCCGGCCCGGCTCGGTTCCCCTCCTCACCCCACCGTCGGGCTCGCCGACACCGTGCTGTTCGCCGGCGGTGTGAGGACGACCTGCGGCTGGTCCGCTACCGCGGGCGGCGGGGTCAGGTCCTGGGCCGGGAGGTTGGGAGAGGTGGTCTCCTGGGCGAGGGCCTGGCCGAAGTCGACCAGGCCGGTCTTCTCCACGAGCGTGATGTGGTCAAGGACGGTGGTGTTGGCCTGGTCGGCCAGCGCGCGGACCAGCGAGTTCCTCGTGGTGCTGCGGATGCTCGCGATCGTGGTGAGGAGCTGGCCGTTCGTCGCGCGCACGGTGGTGGCCAGGTCGGTGTCGAACTGCTTGCCTTTCTCGCCGTTCAGCCGGGACTCGAAGCTCTGCTGTTGGGGTGACGGTTGGTTGGGCAGCGTGATGCCCAGCTGACTGGCGACGTTGCGACAGGCCGCGTCCAACGAGGCAGCCCCGACGGCCAACTGCTCCCCGGCGTTCCTGACCGCCTTCGTCGTCCCTTTCTTCGACGCCTTCTGGCCGACGGGGTACTCCCACAGTCCGGCCGCGCGTACTTTGACCACGAAATCCCGGTCGGCTTCCGTCAGCGGTCCGGTCGCCGGGGTGGCGACGACCCGTTCGGGTGCGCTGCTGACCTTCTGGACTCCGAGCATGGCGGGGTAGAGGAGGGAGCCGAGGGTGAAGCTGAGCGCACCACCCACGAAGAGAGTTCCCGCCGCCTTCCGTGAAACGAGCACCGTGTCTCCTGATCCGGTTCATCGGATCCCGCACGCACAGACATACGGACGAGGGGGTTCCGTGGAACCTTTTGGGCTCGTCATGGATTCGTAAAGCGATCGGTGGGTCTGCCGCCCGGCGGCGCGAAGTAGGGCCGTTCGGCCCTATGGGCGGACCCAGGAAGGGACTGTCGGCCCCTGTCGGGGCCGGGTGCCGCACGGCCGATCATGTGGCGGCGACCGGGAAGGGCCAGGTCCATTCCCGCACTTCTGGTCCTTTCCGGCTCGTCGACGACACCGGACGAGAGGAGGACGCCGTTGGATCGACGCCGTTCGATCGAGCAGATGCGGCAGTCGGGGCCGACCGTGAACTCCACGGTCCCGACCTGGTGAGCGGAAGGCTGGAGCGGGAGTCCGTGCCGGTCTGACCACGGAGGGCGCCAAGGCAGCCGGAACGGGTCAGGAAGACGTGCGGACCGGTGCCACCGGATACCCCATCAGCTCGGCTTCCTTCGAGACGTCCGCGAAGGAGGCCAGGGGAGTCAGGCGGGCGGCGATCTCGGGCGTCAGTGGCCGCTCCTCGAAGACATGGCGGATGGCTTCGAGGTCGACGGGCCGCTCGTAGTAGTCCTCCGCGAACGACCGGAACGTCTCCGGACCGGGGTCCGTCAGCAGGCCGAGCATCCAGCCGGAGCCGTCGGGGTCCGGGTGACCACCGGGGAAGTCGATGCGGCCGGCGTGCCATTCGAGGTCGCCTGTGCCACGCCACAGGCAGAAGGTGACACTGGGTACGCCGTCGTCCGTGAAGGCAGGCTCGTCGATCTGTGCGGCGAAGACCTCAGGAACCGAGTCGAGGACCCCGGGCCAGACCGCGCCGTCGACGTACGGGCTCATCGGTGACTCGTGGTCGAATCCGCGTAGGTACGCGCCGGCGGGGGAGAAGACGACGTCATACTCGTCCCCACTCCCGTTTCGCATCGAGAAGACCTCCTCCGTCTCCGACCAGTGCGCGTCGTAGGAGTAGTACCGACAGCCCTCGGGATTCAACACGGCCTCGGCCATGGCGATGGAACGGCATACGCGCTGCAGGGTACGGATGTCCGGCAGCGTCGCGGCGGCGTCGTGAACGGTCATGAGCCCATTCAAGCCCGACCCTCTGACAGAGCCATGGTCACCAGCGCTCCCGCCGTACTCGATACACGAACCCTGGTTCCGTGAGCGGCGTGCGGGCGAGCCCGCTGATCCGCGCCCGCGACCCGCGCGAAGCGGGGCCGGGGCCGCAGGCCGGGGCTCCTCCCAGGTCGCCTCGCCTCCCCCCCACCACCCTGCCTAGCATGAGAAAGACGCCGCTGACCCCGGCGGTGTGCTCCCCGCGCCGGCGAAGGGTGAGAGCCGTGAGTACCTCACACGACGAGCAGAAGCGGATGCGGCCGGCGGATCCGGGACAGCAGGGGGCGGTCGAGGAGCGGGTGGGGCCCAGGGCCGACGGGGAGCCGTTCTTTCATCCGTATCACCATCCCGCCGCAGGCTGGGGCGCTGCCAAGAGCGTGAGCAAGTTCCTGGTGCGGGAGCGGGCGCTCGTCGAGGGGCCCCGGGCGATCATGAAGATGAACCACGAGAACGGGGGGTTCGACTGTCCCGGGTGTGCCTGGCCCGACGACACGAAGGGGCTGCGGCTCGATCTCTGTGAGAACGGGGTCAAGCACGTCACCTGGGAGATGACCCGGAAGCGGGTCGGGCGGGAGTTCTTCGCCGCGCACTCCGTCGGCGAGCTGGCCGAATGGAGTGACTTCGCGCTGGAGGACCAGGGGCGGCTCACCGAGCCGATGGTGTACGACCCCGACTCGGACCATTACGTGCCGATCCGCTGGCGGGACGCGTTCGACCTGGTCGGGCGGGCGTTGCGGGGGCTGGACGATCCGAATCAGGCGTCCTTCTACACCTCCGGGCGGCTCGGGAACGAGGCCACCTTCCTGTACCAGCTCCTGGCCCGCGAGCTGGGGACGAACAACCTCCCGGACTGCTCCAACATGTGTCACGAGGCCAGCGGGCGGGCCCTCGCCGCCTCGCTGGGGACCGGGAAGGGGACCGTCGATCTTCAGGACTGGGACGCCACCGACGCGCTCTTCATCATGGGCGTGAACGCCGCGTCGAACGCACCCCGCATGCTCACCGCCCTCGCCGCCGCCTACCAACGCGGCGCCCAGATCGTGCACGTCAACCCGCTGATCGAGGCGGCCTCACGGCGGACGATCATCCCGCACGACTTCGTGGACATGGCGGCCTGCCACTCCACCCGCACCGGCACCCTCAACCTCCAGGTGCGCGTCGGCGGTGACATGGCGCTGATGCGCGGGATCTCCAAGGCCGTACTCGACCAGGCCACGGCCGACCCCAAGTCACTCGACCAGGAGTTCATCGACCGGTACACGAGCGGGTTCGAGGACTACCGGAAGGTGTGCGAGGCCACCTCCTGGGAGGAGATCGAGCGGCAGTCCGGGGTCAGCCGCGCCGACATCCTCCGCGCCGCCCGGATCTACCGGGACGCCGACCGCTCCATCATCAGCTGGTGCCTCGGTGTCAGTCAGCACGAGCACGGGGTCGACACCGTGCGGGAGATCGTCAACGTGCTGTTGCTGCGCGGCAACCTCGGGCGGGAGGGTGCCGGCCCCTCGCCGGTGCGTGGGCACAGCAACGTGCAGGGCAACCGGACCTGCGGCATCGATCACCGGCCGACCAGCCAGTTCCTGGACCGGCTCGCCACGGTGTGCGAGATCGACCCGCCCCGGCAGCACGGGCTCGACACCGTCGGCACCATCCGGGCCATGCTCCGCGGCGACGTCAAGGTGTTCGTCGGCATGGGCGGCAACTTCGCCCTCGCCGCGCCCGACACCCGCGCCACCTACGAGGCGCTGCGCAACTGCGACCTCACCGTCCAGGTGAGCACCAAGCTCAACCGCAGCCACCTGGTGCACGGCCGGCAGGCGCTGATCCTGCCCTGCCTCGGCCGTACCGAGAAGGACCACCAGCGGTGCGGCATCCAGAGCACCTCGGTCGAGGACTCCATGAGCATGGTGCACCTGTCCGTGGGGATGAAGAAGCCGGCTTCCCCGCACCTGCTGTCCGAGCCCGCGGTCATCGCCGGGATCGCCCGCGCGGCGCTTCCCGGCAGCACCACGCCCTGGTCCTGGTACGTCGAGGACTACGACCGTATCCGCGACACCATGGCCCAGGTACTCGACGGCTTCGAGGACTTCAACCGGCGGGTACGGCTGCCGCTGGGCTTCCGGATCCGGCAGCCCGCGCGGGAACTGGTCTTCCGTACGGCCTCCGGGCTCGCCGAGTTCTCCTCGGCGCCGCTGCCCGACGTCGTACCCGCGCCGGGGACCCTGGCGCTCGGCACCATGCGCTCCCACGACCAGTGGAACACCACGATCTACTCCGACGACGACCGGTACCGGGGGATCAGGAACCTCCGCACCCTCGTCTTCATGAACGCGGCCGACATGCGGGAGCGGGGCATCGCGGAGTTCGACCCGGTGGACATCGAGAGCACGGCCAAGGACGGCAGCACACGGGTGCTCAACGGGTACCTCGCCGTTCCGTACGACCTGCCGCGCGGCTGTGCGGCCGGGTACATGCCCGAGATGAACGTGCTGATCGCCCTGTGCGACTACAGCGAACAGAGCGACCAGCCGTTGATGAAACACATCCGCGCGACGATCAGGCCGGCCACCGCCGCTGCCGCTTCTTGACGGGGCGTCAGTGTCCGGTCGCGCGCCGCGGCGAACCCAAGAGCCCGTCGAGGAGCGCCGGTTCCGCCGAGCGCCCGACGAGCCGACCGGGACCGGTGAGGCGTTCGCCGCTCGGACGTGCCGAAGGGGCGTGCGCCACACCGGCGGAGGGCGGGCGCGTACGCCCGAAAGGGCGACCGGCTCGTCCTGCGGGTACGGCACACGACACGGCCTCGTACAGTGGGCGCGGCGAGGGGGCGCTGCCGCCCATGTGTCACGTCCGATGCGGTCGTCGGTGTCATCGAACAGGCCACCGCCGCCGGTTGGGACACCTGCGGCCCGAGTCATGCCCGTGGGCCGTCCGGTGTGCGTACGCTGTTCACCGCGCGGAGCACATCGGCGTCCCCGCGCGGAGCACATCGAGGAGAGGCCCGACCGTATGTCCGAGTCACCCGGCACCGAGCTGGCGTCCGAGTACAGCGCGCGGATCGCGCGGGACCTCGAGATCAACACCCAGGAACAGGACCGCCTCGCCACCGAGATCGCCGCCCTGGAAGAGCAGTTGCGCGCGGTACGGGAGAACCGGGCGGTGCTGGAGCGGCTGCAGCAGGCGCTCACCCCGCAGTTCCCCGTCTCCGCCCCCGCCCCCGCAGCGGCCGACGCCGACGCCGACACCGATGCCGTCGTGCCCCACCAGCGGACCGAGCCCACGCCGAACCGCCGTGCCGTCCCGAAGCAGGGCCCCGCGGAGCCGAAGCCGAGCCTGGTCGAGGCCGTCCACGCCTACCTCGCCGAGCAGCGGGAGCCCCGGTCCGCGACCGACGTCGCCGAGGCGATCAGGGCCGCCCAGCCCGGCCGCACCATCAAGACCACGGTGATCCGCACGACGCTGGAGAACCTGGTCGCCCGGAACCGGGCCCGGCGCACCAAGCAGGGCCGGGCGGTCTTCTACACCCTGTCGTCCCCGGACGCCCCCGAGACGCCGGAGGCCGGGCCGGAAGCCTAGGCCACCCGGCCGCGGCACTCGCCACGGCCCACCCTGCGCACAGGTCCCGCTCCCCCCGGCCGGGTTCCGCTCCCCGGCCGGGACAGGTGTGCCGCCTACGGCTCCCGCGGTCCCAGCGAGCGCTCCGTCACCCCCGCCAGATGCCGCCCGAACACCCCCGCCGCGTCCGGCGTCAGCGTCCGCAGGGCCACAAGCGCCGTGATCACCACGTCGCACAGCTCGCCCTGCACGTCCTCCCAGGTGTGGGTGACACCCTTGCGGGGGTTCTGGCCGGTCGCCCCGATCACCGCCTGGGCGACCTCGCCGACCTCCTCGGTGAGCTTGAGCATGCGCAGCACGAGGCCGGTCTCGCCGTCGTGCCTCCGGTGGGCGTCCAGCCAGGTCCAGAGGTCCTCGATGGAGTTCCACAGGTCCGGTCCGGCCTGGGTGGGCGGTGCGGTCCGGGGCGGCCGGGGCTCCGGGGGCGGTGTCGTGTGCTCTTCCGTCATGGCGGAGAGCCTGCCCCGCCCGTCCCCGCGGCTACTCCTCGAACAGCGCCTCCTGCTGCCCCTCCGCCGCCCGCCGCACCCGCCGGCTCCTGGCGCCGATCACGGCCGCCGTCACCGCCGCTGTCACGCCCAGTGCCGCCGGGACCATCCAGCCCTGGTCGAGGACGTGCCCGAACGCGTGGTCCAGGGAGAGCCGGCCGGGGCCCGCGACCGCCAGGCCCGCCGCGGCCAGGCCCAGGGTCGCGGCGTACTCGTAGCCGCCCTCCGCGGCGAAGAAGCCGTTCGGCCGGTGCAGGGCGGCCGCGCCCGCCATCTCCCCGGCCGCCGCGGCTCCCGCCGCCGGGGTCGCGAGGCCCAGCGCCAGCAGCGTTCCGCCGCCCGCCTCGGCGAGCCCCGCCGCCAGCGCGCTCTGCCGCCCCGGCGCGTACCCGACCGACTCGAAGAACTGGCCCGTGCCCTCGAGGCCGCCCCCTCCGAACCAGCCGAACAGCTTCTGGGCGCCGTGCGCGGCCAGCACCCCGCCGGTGCCCAGCCGGAGCAGCAGCAGGCCCACGTCACGTCGGTCGTAGCAGGTCATGGCGGCTCCCATCGGCGGCATGCGGATCGCGGATCTCCACCGTCGCACCCGGCACACCCGCCCGGCCCGTCCGCGCGGCCGTTCGGGTGGCGGGCGGGTGGCGGCCCGCCGGGACCGGTGTGACGCTGACTGACATGACGATCAAGACAGCCAAGCTCAGCGATCCGGCGGTCCGCGCCTTCGTCACCGCCGTCAACGCCAGCGACCGCGAGGCCCTCGTGAAACTCCTCACCTCGGACGCGACCATGGCGGACGACGGCTCCGACCGGAACCTCGACGACTGGATCGACCGGGAGATCTTCTCCTCCCACGGCCACATCGACGTCGACAACGAGTCCAACGGCGGCCGCTCCCTGCTCGCCCACTACCGCAACGACACCTGGGGCGAGATGGTCACCCGCTGGGACTTCACGGTCGAGGACGACGGCCGCATCTCCCGCTTCGAGACCGGGCAGGCGTAGGAACCCCGGCGGGCGCGGAAACAGACCGGGAGACCCCTTGCCCTCGTGTGCGCTCCAACTCCTAGCGTCCCGTGCATGGAAACCGACAGCACCACCAGGACCCTGGGCCGTTCCGGCATCCGTGTCAGCGCGCTCGGCTTCGGCTGCTGGGCCATCGGCGGTGAGTGGCAGGACGCCACCGGGCAGCCGCTCGGCTGGGGCAGGGTCGACGACGAGGAGTCCGTACGGGCCGTCCACCGCGCCCTCGACCTCGGCATCACCTTCTTCGACACCGCCGACACCTACGGCGCGGGCCACAGCGAGCGCGTCCTCGGCCGTGCCCTCGGCAGGCGCAGGGACGAGGTCGTCGTCGCCACCAAGTGGGGCAACGTCTTCGACGAGGAGACCCGCACCCTCACCGGCCACGACGACTCCCCGGCCTACGTCCGCCGCGCCCTGACCGCCTCCCTGCGCCGCCTCGGCACCGACCACGTCGACCTCTACCAGCTCCACCTCTCCGACGCCGACCCGGCCCGCGCCGCCGAACTCCGGGACGTCTGCGAGGAACTGGTCGGCGAGGGACTGATCCGGGCCTACGGCTGGAGCACCGACGACCCGGCCCGTGCCGCCGTCTTCGCCGAAGGGCCGCACTGCGCGGCCGTGCAGCACACCCTGAACGTGCTGCAGGACGCGCCGCAACTCCTGGACACGGCGGAGAAGTTCGACCTCGCCGCGATCAACCGGAGCCCGCTCGCCATGGGGTTGCTGGGCGGGCGGCGCGCGGGGGCCGCGGCCGGCGACATCCGCAGCAGGCCGCCGGCCTGGCTGCCCGGGTTCGGGGACGGGGACGGGGCCGATCCCGCGTGGGTCGAGCGGATCGAGGCCCTGCGTTCCGTCCTCACCAGCGACGGGCGGACCCTCGCCCAGGGCGCCCTCGGCTGGATCTGGGCGCGCAGCCCGCGCACGGTCCCCATCCCCGGCTTCCGGTCCGTCGCCCAGGCCGAGCAGAACGCGGGCGCGCTCGCGAAGGGGCCGCTCACCGCCGGGCAGCTGGCCGAGATCGACCGGCTCCTCGGGCGGTGAACGGCCCCGCGCCGCTCAGCGGCGGCGGTCAGTAACCCTGGCCGCCGCCGTGCTGCTGCACGTAGGGCTGCCGGTCGAAGCCCTGGGGCTCCGGGGCGCCGTACGCCGCCGCCTGCTGTCCGCCGTGTCCGGCCGCCGCCTGCTGCGCGTACCGCTGTCCGCCGCCCTGCTCGGTGAGGGTGATCTGCCCGGCCTTGATGGTGGCCAGGCGCGGGGCGCGGCGCGCGATGGAGGAGTCGTGGGTGACCATGATGAAGGTCAGCCCGTACTCGTGCCACAGGCCTTCGAGGAGGGCCATGATGTCGTCGCGGGTGCCCTCGTCGAGGTTGCCCGTCGGCTCGTCGGCGAGCAGTACCTTCGGCTTCTTCACCAGTGCGCGGGCGATCGCGACACGCTGCTGCTGGCCGCCGGAGAGCTCGGACGGGGCGTGCCCGAGGCGCTCGCCGAGGCCCACCGAGCGCAGCGCCTCCGCCGCGCGCTCCCGACGCTCGGCCGGCTTGACGCCGAGCGGGACGAGGGCGGTCTCGACGTTCTCCTGGGCGGTGAGCGTCGGGATCAGGTTGAACGCCTGGAAGATGATGCCGATCTTCTCGGCGCGCAGCCGGGTGAGCTTGGTCTCGCTGACCTTGGCGAGGTCGACGTCGTCCAGCAGGACGCTGCCCTCGGTCGGGCGGTCCAGGCCGCCGATCATCTGGAGCAGGGTCGACTTGCCGCCGCCGGTCGGGCCCTGGATGACGAGCTGGTCGCCGTCCTCGATGGTCAGGTCGACGCCGCGCAGCGCCTCGACCGTCTCCTTGCCCCGCGTGTAGCGCTTGGTGACTCCGGTGAGTCTGTACATGGGGTTCTCCACTGGGTGCTCCGCCGTGAGAGGCGTGAGAGGCGTAAGGGGGTGGGGGCGCCGCGTCCCGGGGGGAGTGGAAGCGGCGCCCCGGCTCGGAGGGGGCGGGGGGTTACGAGACGCTGCGCAGGGCGTCGGCCGGGCGCATCCGGGAGGCGCGCCAGCCGCCCATCGCGCCGGCGATCAGACCGCCGGTGACCGCGAGGCCGACCGCAAGGGCGATGGTGGTGACGGAGACCGGCGCGGACAGCGCGATCTCCAGGGTGTTCTGGGAGGCCTGCTGGCCGGGACCGCCGCCGCCCGGGCCGCCGCCCACGCCGCCACCGCCGCCGGAGCTGCCCAGCTGTGCGGTGAGCTTCGGGCTGATCGCGGTGACCGCGTAGGCCGCGCCGACGCCGAGGGCGATGCCGAGGGCGCCGCCGATCAGGCCGTTCACGATGGACTCGCCGACCACCTGGCGGGTGACGTTGCGGGACGGCCAGCCGAGCGCCTTCAGGGTGCCGAACTCACGCACCCGGCGGGAGACCGCGGAGGAGGTCAGCAGGGCCGCCACCAGGAACGCCGCCGCGAGGACCGCGATGGACAGCCACTTGCCGACGCTGGTCGCCAGGCTGGAGGCGGTGGACAGGGAACCGGAGACGGTGGACGCCAGGTCGGCGGAGGTGGTGACCGTCGTACCGGAGATGTTGGCGGTGATCTCCTTCTTCACGGTGGAGATCTGCTGGGAGTCGGTCGCCTTGACGTAGATCGTGGTGACCTGGTTCTTGGCGTCGCCGAGGGTCTGCGCGACCTTCAGCGGGACGAAGACGTCGGTGTCGGACTCGCTGCTGTCCGGGGTGGCGATCCCGATGACCGTGAACGTGGTGCCGGAGATCTTGAAGGTCGAGCCGACCTTGTACTTCTTCTCCTTGGCGTACGACTTGCTGACCACCGCGACCTTCGAGCCGGTCTGCGCGGTGGTGAAGGTCTTGCCCGAGGTGACCTTCATGGTGGACAGCGGGCCGAGGCCCTGGTGGGCCACGTCGACGCCGACCACGGAGTAGCTGTTGACGTTGAAGTTGGCGCCGCCGCCCTGAACCTGCGGCGCGCCGCCCGAGCCGCTGCTGTCCCCGCCGGGGCCGCCCTGGCCGCTGCTGCTGCTCCCGCTGCTGCTGGTGGAGGACTTCGCCTTGCCCTGGGTGAAGGAGCCGTCGACCTTGGTGACGTTGAGGGAGAGCGCTCCGACCGCGCTCTCCACGCCCTTCTGGCCGGCGACCTTGGTGACCAGGGACGACTTCAGGGCCTGACCACCCTGAGTCTGCACCCGGTCCGAACTCTGCGTGGAGCTGCTGCTGGACTTGGCGTCGAACTTGAAGTTCGGGCCGCCGGAGCTGCCCGAGGTCGGGGCCGTACGGGCCTTGGTGACCGTCATGTCGGTCCCCAGGCCGTACAGCGACTTGAGGACCTTGTCCTGCGCCTGGGTCATGCCGGCCGACACCGAGTTGACCGTGATGACCAGCGCGATACCGAGCGCCAGACCCAGAGCGATGACCAGGGCCGCCTTCTTTCTGCGGCCCAGCTCGCGCTTGAGATAGATGCCAAACATCCCGTTCCTCGAAGGTTCTTGGCGCCCGCTGTGGGCGCGGGCTCAAGCTAGGGAGGAACCTTTGAGCAGCCCTGGGTAAAAGATGTGTCAGAGCTGAGAAACCGGGATGTCTCAGCAAACTTTCATAAGACAGCACATTCATATGCCGGGGAGGGGGTCCACCCGGCAAAGCCCTGTCGGACCCGGTGTACGGTCCCGGGGTGCGCGATTCCTCTAGGCTGACCAGGCGTGCCGTCCTCGGACTGACGGCCGCCGCCCTTCCCGTGTCCGCGGCGGCCCCCGCCTCCGCCGCCCCCGCCGCCACCGTCATCGGCGGCGAGCGGCTGGCCCACGGGGGCGTACAGGTGAGCGGCGCCACCGGCCTGCCGAAGAAGATCACCGCCCGCGCCTGGCTGCTCGCCGACTGCGACAGCGGTGAGGTGCTCGCCTCGTACAACGCGCATCGGCGGCTGGCGCCCGCCTCCACCCTGAAGATGCTGTTCGCGGACACCGTGCTGAAGAAGTTCGAGCGGACCGAGCGGTACAAGGTCAAGGACTCCGACATCTCCGACGTCCCGGCCGGCTCCAGCCTGGTCGGCATCAAGCCCGGCCTCACCTACACCGTCGAGCAGCTGTGGCAGGGCGTCTTCCTGCGCTCCGGCAACGACGCCGTGCACGTGCTCTCCCACATGAACGGCGGGATCGCGAAGACCGTCGCCGAGATGCAGGCCAAGGCGGCCGACCTGCAGGCTCTCGACACCCATGTGGTCAGCCCCGACGGCTTCGACCACCCGGGCCAGCTGTCGTCGGCGTACGACCTGACCCTCTTCGCCCGGCACGGGCTGAAGGACGACGACTTCCGCGGGTACTGCGGCACCCGCACCGCGTACTTCCCGGCGGGCGGCAAGAAGACCTTCCAGATCCAGAACACCGACCGCCTGCTCACCGGCGCCTGGGGGCTCGACGTCTACAAGGGCCTGTTCGGTGTCAAGAACGGCTACACCAGCCACGCCGGCAACACCTTCACCGGCGGTGCCACCCGGGACGGCCGCACCCTGCTGGTCACCGTGATGCACCCGGACCCCGCCACCAACGCCGTGTACGAGCAGACCGCCGCGCTGCTCGACTGGGGCTTCGGAAAGGGCAGCTCGGCGCAGCCCGTGGGCGCGCTGGTCGACCCGCTGAGCGAGGGCGGGGCGAGCGCGAGTCCGTCGGCGAAGGGCAAGGGGGCCGCGGGAGCGTCCGGGACGGGGGCCGCCGGTTCGGGATCGTCGGGACCGTCGCCGTGGCGGGTCGCGGAGGGCGGGGCGGTGACGCTCGGGCTGCTGGGCGCCGGAGCGTGGGCGCTGCGCCGGCGCCGGCGGGCGGCCGGTGCCACGGCCGGCCCCGACTCGGGTGACACACCGGCAGGCCCGGCCGGCCCGACGGCGGGCTGACGTCACGCGGCAGCCGCTCCACCCACCGGTGCGCACCCGCGGTCCCGTGCGGGTCCACCCCCATCCGGTCCGGTGGAACGGCTGCCGCCTCCCCCCTCGGTGTGGCCGAAGGTCTACGGAATGCCAGAGCCTCAACTGTGAAGTTCTGGTGGAGGAGAGTTGAGCATAGGCCCGTTACCGGCCGCAATACCGCGGACGTCGGCATTCCGCTTGTGCAGGTTGTGGATTGTCCGACTGAACGGCGGTTCAGCCCCGGCCCACGTACGGCATCGCCGTCGCCAGCACCGTCGCGAACTGGACGTTCGCCGCCAACGGCAGCTCGGCCATGTGCCGCACGGTTCGCGCCACGTCCGCCACGTCCATCACCGGTTCCGGGGCGATCACCCCGTTCGCCTGCAGCGCGCCGGTCTCCATCCGGGCCGTCATGTCCGTCGCCGCGTTGCCGATGTCGATCTGCCCGACCGCGATGCCGTACGGCCGCCCGTCGAGGGACAGGGACTTGGTGAGCCCCGTCAGCGCGTGCTTGGTCGCGGTGTAGGCAGCGGAGCGCGGGCGGGGCGCGTGCGCCGAGACGGACCCGTTGTTGATGATCCGCCCGCCCTGCGGCTCCTGCTCCTTCATCTGCCGGAACGCCGCCTGCGCGCACAGGAACGCGCCGTTGAGGTTGGTGTCCACCACGTGCCGCCACGCCTCGTAGGGCAGGTCCTCCACGGCCACCCCGCCCGGGCCGAACGTCCCCGCGTTGTTGAACAGCAGGTCCACCCGTCCGAACCGGTCCACGGCGGCGGCGAACAGCCCGGCCACGTCGTCGGGTTGCGAGACGTCGGTCCGTACGGCGAGGGAGGCGCCGTCGGGTACCAGTGCCGCCGTCTCCTCCAGCCGCGCGAGGCGCCGGCCGGCCAGCGCCACCGACCAGCCGGAGCGCAGCAGTTCCGTGGCCACGGCGCGGCCGATACCGGAACCGGCACCGGTGACCACTGCGATCTTTGGTTGCTTGGTGTCCATGGGGTCGCAGCGTAGGCGCTCCGCTGGGAGGGCCGCGTCATCCGGGCCGTCGGTTGTCTGCGGCGCCGTGGGGGCTGGTCGCGCAGTTCCTCCCCCAGCCTTCGGCCGGGGGGACCCCCAGCGCCCCTTTCGGGGCGCGTTCAGCGGGGGGCGTGCAGTGCGGGGGTGTCTTTACGCCTCGCCCGGGTAGCGGACCCCGATCAGCTCCCGCAGGCCGTCCAGGGTGCGCATGACCGCGAGGGTGCTGTCGTGGGGGACGAGGGGGGACTCCTGGTCGCCGGCGCGGACCGCGCGCATGGCCTCCCTGGCCTCGTGGCGGAAGGTGTTGCGCGGGCCGTCCTCCGGGGCCAGGGCGAACTCCTCGGGGTCGCGGCCGTCGCGGTGCAGGACGAAGCGGTCGGGGCTGAAGAAGCCGTTCGGGATGTCGATCCGGCCCTGCGAGCCGGTGACCGAGGCCGTGGTGCCGGTGCCGCCGACGATGGAGCAGTGCACCGAGGCGAGAGCGCCGCTCTCCCAGGAGAGCAGTGCACCCGTCTGGAGATCGACGCCCTCCTCCGAGAGCACCGCTCGCGCCGACATGCCGTCCGGCTCACCGAGCAGCAGGTGCGCGAACGACACCGGGTACACCCCCAGGTCGAGCAGCGCGCCCCCGCCGAGCAGCCGGTTCCGCAGCCGGTGCGCCGGCGGGAACGGCCCCTCCAGGCCGAAGTCCGCCTGCACGGTCCGCACCTCGCCGATCGCCCCGTCCGCGACCAGCGCCGTCAGCCGCCGGACCAGCGGGTGGCAGTACATCCACATCGCCTCCATCAGGAAGCGGCCGTGCTCCTTCGACAGCGCGACCAGTTCCCCGGCCTCGCGGGCGTTGAGCGTGAACGGCTTCTCGCACAGCACGTTCCGCCCCGCCGTCAGGCACAGCCCGGCGGCCGCCCGGTGCGCCGAGTGCGGAGTGGCGACGTACACGATGTCGACGTCCTCGTCGCCGGCCAGCGACTCCCAGTCCCCGTACGCCCGCGCGATCCCGAACCGCTCCGCGAACCCCGCCGCCGACTCCGGGGACCGCGAGGCCACCGCCACGATCTCCGCGTCGGGCAGATCGACCAGGTCAGCCGCGAACGCGGCCGCGATCCCGCCCGTCGCCAGGATCCCCCACCGCACGCTCTGCTCACCCATCCCGGCCGCCCACCCTCGCTCACGTGTTTCCCGGCAGTCTGTACGAGCTGAGAGCATATGCGGGGGCCGACGGGGTCCAGCAACAGCCGACCGGACCGCGAGACCACGAAGACGGGACAGGGGACACATGCCCGAGCAGCCGGCACCGCCGACACCGGACGCCCAGGACACCGCGAACGCCCGGAACGCCGCGAACGCCCGGGGCGACACCGCCGTACCCGCACCGCGCGGAGCCGGCGGCCGCTCCGGCCCGGCTCCCGTCCCCGCCGCCACCCGCCGCGCCGGCCTCCTCCTCGTCCTGCTCCTCGGCGGACTCACCGCGACGCCCCCGCTGGCCATGGACATGTACCTCCCGTCCCTGCCGGAGGTCACCCGCTCCCTCGGCGCCCCCGCCGCGACCGTCCAGCTCACCCTCACCGCCTGCCTCGCCGGCATGGCCCTCGGGCAGCTGGTCGTCGGCCCGATGAGCGACCGCTGGGGGCGCCGCCGCCCGCTGCTGGCCGGCCTCACCGTCTACGTCGTCGCCACCGCCCTGTGCGCCCTCGCGCCGGACGTGGAGACCCTGGTCGCCTTCCGGCTCGCCCAGGGCCTCGCGGGCGCGGCCGGCATCGTCATCGCGCGCGCCGTCGTCCGCGACCTCTACGACGGGGTCGCCATGGCCCGCTTCTTCTCCACCCTGATGCTGGTCTCCGGGGTCGCCCCGGTCGTCGCCCCGCTGATCGGCGGGCAGATCCTGCGGGTGACGGACTGGCGGGGCGTCTTCGTCGTCCTCACGCTCGTCGGGACGCTGCTCGCCGCACTGGTGTGGGTGCGGCTCCCGGAGACGCTGCCGCCGGCGGACCGGCACGCCGGGGGAGCGTCCGCCGCCGTGCGCGCCATGCGGAGCCTCCTCGCCGACCTGCCCTTCACCGGCTACATGCTCGCCGGCGGCTTCGCCTTCGCGGCCCTCTTCGCCTACATCGCTGCGTCTCCGTTCGTCATACAGGAGATTTTCGGCGCCTCCCCGCAGACCTTCTCCCTCCTCTTCGGCCTCAACTCGGTCGGTCTTGTGATCGCCGGGCAGGTCAACGGGAAGGTCCTGGTCGGCCGGGTCGGCCTGGACAAGGTGCTGGGCGCGGGCCTGGGAGTGACCGTGCTCGCGGCGACCGCCCTGCTGCTGATGTCGACCGGCGCCCTCGGCCCGGTCGGCCTCACCCCGGTCGCCGCCGCCCTCTTCGTCCTGATGTCCGCGATGGGCTTCACCCTGCCCAACGCCCAGTCCCTCGCCCTGCTTCGCACCCGGCACGCGGCCGGGTCCGCGTCCGCGCTGCTCGGGACCTCCTCGTTCCTCGTCGGCGCGGTCGCCTCGCCGCTGGTCGGGGTCGCCGGGGAGAGAACCGCCGTGCCCATGGCGATCGTCCAACTGGCGGGGGCACTGGTGGCAACGGCCTGCTTCGTGGGAATGTGCCGTCCCTGGGCAGCACGTGGGAACACCCGTGCGAGGACGGAGGGAGCAGGGAGCTGAGCGTACCGAGACTGCGCGTCGAGACACCGGAACGGGCCGGGCTCGACCCCGCGGAACTCAGGCACCTCGTCCGCGACGTGCACGACCTCACCACCGGTGAGCGGCCCTGGGCGGCCGGGGCCGTCGTGGTCGCCGGACGCGGACCCGTGATCGCCGTGCAGGAGGCCTCCGGCTGGGCCGTGCGCTGGTCCGCCTACGACCCCGAGACCGACGCCGGTGTCGAACTGCCGGCCGCCGCCCGGGTCCCGGCGACCGTCGACACCCCCTTCGACGTCGCCTCCCTCACCAAACTGTTCACCGCGGTCGCCGCCGTGCAGCAGCTGGAGCGCGGCACCCTCGGCATCGACGCCCGCGTCGGCGCCTACCTCCCCGACTTCCACGCGGCCGCCGCCCACGGCATCACCGTCCGCCAGCTCCTCACCCACACCTCGGGCCTGCGCCCCGAACTCCCGCTCTACGACTGCCCCGACGACACGGCCCGCCTCGACCTGCTCCGCGCGGAGGCCCCGGCCGGCGCCCCCGGCGCCTACCGCTACTCGGACCTGAACCTGCTCCTCCTCCAGCAGGTCCTGGAGCGGATCACCGGCCGTCCCCTCGACGTCCTGGTCCGCGACGGCATCACCCGGCCGCTCGGCATGACCGCCACCGACTTCGGCCCCTGCCCCGGCGCCGCGGCCACCGAGGACCAGCGGCGGCCGTGGGCCAAGGCGGACCGCGGGATGCTGCGGGGCGTCGTGCACGACGAGAACGCCTGGGCGCTGGGCGGGGTGGCCGGGCACGCCGGTCTCTTCTCCACCGGCCGGGACCTGGCGATCTTCTGCCGGGCCCTGCTCGCGGGCGGCGCCTACGGCCCGGCGCGGATCCTCGGCCCCGACTTCGTGGACCTGCTGCTGGCCCCGCCCGGCCTGGGCTTCCTGGTGGACCAGCCGTGGTTCATGGGCGAGCTGGCCGGACAGGGGGCGGCGGGCCACACCGGGTTCACCGGCACCAGCCTGGTGCTGGACCGGGCCACGGACACGTTCCTCGTGCTGCTTGCCAACACCGTGCACCCGCGCCGCCGCCCCGGCGACAGCGCACCCCGGGCGGCGGCGGCGACCCGCCTCGCCAGGGCTGTCCATACAATCGCCGGGTGAACCACCCCACCCCTGCCGGCCCCCCGGCCGACCGGCTCCGCGCCACGCTCGCCGACCTGCTCGGCGGCCTCCCCCCGAAGCAGGCGGCCGGAGCCGTCGAGCGGCTGATCGCCAGCTACCGCGGGGCCACCCCGACCGACGCACCGATCCTGCGGGACCGGGCGGACGTGGTGGCGTACGCGGCGTACCGGATGCCGGCGACCTTCGAGGCGGTACGGTCCGCGCTGGCGGCCTTCGCCGACGCGGTACCGCAGGGGTGGGCGCCGGGCAGCCACGTGGACGTCGGCGGCGGGACGGGCGCGGCGACCTGGGCGGTGACCGACACCTGGGCGGGCGTACGGCCGGTGACGGTCCTCGACTGGGCCGAGCCGGCGCTCACCCTCGGCCGGGAGATCGCCGCCGCGAACCCGGCACTGCGGGACGCCCAGTGGCAGCGCGCCCGGATCGGAGCGGCACTCACCATCGAGAGCACTGATCTCGTCACGGTCTCGTACGTCCTCAACGAACTCGACGAGACCGACCGCGCCGCCCTCGTCGACGCCGCCGCGGCCGCCGCGCAGGCCGTCGTCATCGTCGAGGCGGGCACCCCCGCCGGCTACACCCGGATCATCGAGGCCCGCGACCGCCTGATCGCCGCCGGCCTCCACGTCGCCGCCCCCTGCCCGCACAGCGCCGCCTGCCCGATCGCCCCCGGCACCGACTGGTGCCACTTCTCCGCCCGGGTCAGCCGCTCCTCCCTGCACCGCCAGGTCAAGGGCGGCTCGCTGCCCTACGAGGACGAGAAGTTCAGCTACGTGGCCGCCACCCGCTTCCCGCCCGCCCCGGCACCGGCCCGGGTGGTCCGCCGCCCCCAGATCCGCAAGGGCCAGGTCCTGCTCGACCTGTGCGAGACCGACGAACAACTGCGCCGCACGACGGTCACCAAGCGCCACGGCGACCTGTACAAGGCGGCCCGGGACGCGGACTGGGGCGACCCGTGGCCGCCCGGGTGACACAGCTCTCGTACCCCCCGCTTCACGCCCAGACGGGACCATAAGGCATCCTGGCCGGACCACAGGGAGGCGAGGCGGAAGATGAGCGCGAGGTTCGGCGGCGCGAGCGGCCTGCAGGGCAGAGTCTCCCAGTGGCTCCGCGGCCGCCGCCCCGAGCGGGCGGGCGCCGCCGACGACCCGGGCCGCGCGGCGCTGCTGCTCGCCGCCGCCGAGGCGGGCCTCCCGCTGGCCCCCGCCGCGCACCCCGCCCCCGGCTACGGCTGCTCCTGCGACCGCGTCGGCTGCCCCACCCCGGCCCGGCACCCGGTGTCGTTCGCGTGGCAGACGCAGTCCACCACCGACCGCGCCCAGATCGAGCGCTGGGCCCGGCACCAGCCGCAGGCCAACTTCATCACCGCGACCGGCATGACCCACGACGTCCTGGACGTGCCCCTGGAGCCCGGCCGGCAGGCCCTGGAACGGCTGCTCGCGAACGGCGTCGAGGTCGGCCCGGTCGCCGAGAGCGACGACGGCCGCCTGCTCTTCTTCACCCTCACCCGCGGCACCCCCGAGGACGAGGACGAGTGGTGGCCCTGCGAGCTGGACTGCCGCCCCGAGACCATGGACGAACACCCGGGGCTGCGCTGGCACTGCCGGGGCTCCTACGTCCTCGTGCCGCCCGCCAGGCTGCCCGGCGGCGACGGCGACCTGCGGGTGCACTGGGTACGCGGGCCCGAGCACGCGCTGCCCGACCCGCTGAGTCTGCTGGAGATTCTGACCGACGCGTGTGCCCGGTACGCGGGTGAGGATGCCGGCCAGGTGGGTGCGGGCTGGTAGAAGCGCCGTGGGCAGCGCCGGGTGGCCGGTCGGCTGCGGCGCCGTTGTGGCTGGTCGCGCCCACGCGGCGGAGCCGCCCATTGATACAGCCCCGCGCCCCTGACGGGGCGCTGTCCGGGGCGTTGTTTTCAGGAACCCTGGGCCGAGGTCAGGCCCTGGATGCGGCCGAGGATCGAGACCTTGCCGGTGCCTGCCGGGTCCAGGGCGACCTGGTTGGAGACGAACTGCATGGTCAGGGACTGCTTGATCTCGCCCTTGGTGAGGGCCTTGACGCTGAGGTTCGGGGCCGGCACGGAGGTGCCCACGGCCGCCGTCTCCTTGGCGTAGTAGCGGGTGGTGAAGAACACCACCGCCCCGCCGCCGGTGGTGCGCAGGGCGAGCGGCGCGTAGTCGCCGTCGGTGAGCGGCTCGTCGATGTACTGGGTGGCCAGGCCCGGCTTGGTGGACTTCTTGCGGTCCGTGCGCCAGCCGCTGGTGTGCGGGCCGTCCGCGAAGGTGGTGCCGCCGCTCTTCAGGTACGTGGCGTAGTCCCGGCTCAGGTCGCCCGGGGCGACGGCGAGCCGAGCGCTGTTCGCCGGTACGTCCTCGGCCCAGCCGTCCTTGTCGGTGGCGAACTTCGGTACGGCGTCCGGCGCGACCAGTGTCAGGTACGCCACCTGGAACGGCTGGTCGAGGCTGTTGCGGGTGAAGACCAGCAGCCAGCGTTCGTCGCCGCCCTTGTTGCCGTGCGCGTCGGCGAGGAACCAGCGCGGCCAGCCGGCCTTCTTCGGGATGGTGTACGTGACGTCGTCGAACTCCAGTGCCGAGTGGGCGGAGTTGCCGGCCGGGCTGTTGACGTGCCCGGCCTTCAGGCGCGCGGAGTCGATGTCGGCGAGGGCGCCGGTCGTGTGGTCCGCGTCCAGGGAGGCGTCGTAGGCCTTGTCGGCCTTGTTGTAGGCGTCCGTGAACTGCCGGAGCGCCTTGGCGGCTTCGGCGCGGGTGGTGGTGGGGAGCACCTCGCGCTCCCCGTGCACCACCACGCAACCGCTCGCCGTCAGCGACAGGGCGGTCAGCGAGACCGCTATGAGCGCGTTCCGATCACGCCGGCGGAGTCTGCGGAGCCGTCGAGGGGCGCGATCCCTGTTCGTCAGGTGCGTCCGCAGATGCGTCCTCAGGTGCGTCATCAGGTGCCTTCACCTTCCCCTTCCCGGAGCCGAACCCTACCGGGGCGAAGAAGAGTGCGAGTGCCGGGACCAGGTACAGCAGCCACACCGTGACCTGGAGCACGGTCGGGTCCGGCTGGAAGTTGAACACGCCCTTCAGCAGCGTCCCGTACCAGCTGTCCGGCGGAATGGTGCCGCTGATGTCGAAGGCCTGGCGGGTCAGGCCCGGGATCCAGTCGGCCTCCTGCAGGTCGTGGAAGCCGTACGCGAGCACGCCCGCCGCGACCACGACCAGCATGCCGCCGGTCCACGTGAAGAACTTCGCGAGGTTGATCCGCAGGGCGCCCCGGTAGAACAGCCAGCCGAGGAACACGGCACTGGCCAGGCCGAGCGCCACGCCGATCAGGGGGCGCGGGGTGCCGTCGCTGGCCGCGTGCACGGAGGCCCACACGAACAGCGCGGTCTCGAGGCCTTCCCGGCCGACGGCGAGGAAGGCGGTGGCGACCAGCGCGCCGGTCCCCATCGCGAGGGCCGCGTCCAGCTTGCCGTGCAGCTCCGCCTTCAGGTGCCGGGCGGTGCGGCGCATCCAGAACACCATCCAGGTCACCAGGCCCACCGCGACGATGGACAGGGACCCGCCGAGTGCCTCCTGTGCCTCGAACGTCAGCTCCTGGGAACCGAATTCGAGCGCGCACCCGAAGCCCATGGCGATCAGCACCGCCACCGCGATGCCGGTCCAGATCGGCTTCAGGGCGTCCGTGCGCCCGGTCTTGACCAGGTAGGCGATGAGGATGCAGACGACGAGCGAGGCCTCGAGGCCTTCGCGCAGACCGATCAGGTAGTTGGAGAACACGGATCACGCCCCCTTGGAGGACTCGGAGGACTTGGCGGACGTGGCGGAATCGGAGGACTCGGAGGACTCGGAGAACAGCGTCCGGCCCCACCAGTCGTCCTTGTCCCGGACGCCGGGCGGGATCGCGAAGACCGCCGAACCCACGTGCTGGATGTACTCGTTGAGCGCGTCGGACGCCGACAGCCTGCGCTGGAGCGGGATGAACCCCTTGCCGACGTCACGCATGTAGGCCAGGAAGAACAGCCCGGCGTCGAGCCGCCCGAGCCCGTCCGTCCCGTCGGTGAAGGAGTAGCCGCGGCGCAGGATGGTGATCCCGCCGTTGGAGTCCGGGTGTGCGAGCCGCACGTGGGCGTCGGGCTTCATGGCCTTCAGGAACGGCTCGTCGTGCTCCTTGGCCTTGCCGACCGGGGCGCCCTCGCCCTTGTCCCGGCCGAACACGTCCTCCTGCTCCTGGAGCGAGGTCCGGTCCCAGGTCTCGATGTTCATGCGGATCCGCCGGGCGACGAGGTACGACCCTCCGCTCATCCAGCCGGGCCCGTCCCCGTCCCCGACCCACACGAACTTCTTCAGCCGGTCGGTCTCGGTCCCCGCGATGTTGCGGGTGCCGTCCTTGAACCCCATGAGGTTGCGGGGCGTCTGGGCGTCCGGGGTCGTGGACGAGGTCTTCCCGAAGCCGAGCTGGGACCAGCGGATGGCGACCTTGCCGAAGCCGATCCGGGCGAGGTTGCGGATGGCGTGCACGGCGACCTGCGGATCGTCGGCGCAGGCCTGGATGCAGAGGTCGCCGCCGGTACGGGAGGCGTCGAGGTTGTCCCCGGGGAACGTCGGCAGGTCGACGAGCGCGGCGGGCCGCTGTCCGCCGAGCCCGAACCTCTCGAAGAAGGACGGCCCGAATCCGATCGTCAGCGTCAGCCGGGACGGACTGAGCCCGAGGGCCTCGCCGGTGTCGTCCGGGGGCGCCTCGGCGAGCCCGCCGTACGCGCCCTCGCCGACGGCCCTGCCCGCGGTCATCCGACGGGCCGCGGCCGTCCAGTCCTTCAGCAGCTGCACGAACTCGGCCCGGTCGTCGGTCTTCACGTCGAACGCGGCGAAGTGCAGCCGGTCCTGGACCGGGGTGGCGATACCGGCCTGGTGGGCGCCGTGGAACGCGACGGCGGTGGCGGGGCCGGCGTCGTCGCCGCCGGCCTCGGCCGCGGCCACCGCGCCACCGGTCACGGCGGCCCCCAGCGCGAGTCCGGCGCCGCCCCAGCCGATGACCGCCCGACGCGACGGAGTGGCTTTGTCACCCATGTCCCGCCCCTTACTTGACCACGGCCGCGGCGAGCTTGGACAGCGGCTCGGCGAGGGCGTTGACCGCGTCGGACAGCTCCTTGCGCTGCGCGTCGGTGACCGTGTCGTACGAGACGAAGCCGTCGGAGGTCTTGTCCGTGCGGTACTTGTCGAGCAGCGCGTCCAGCGCCGCGAACTGCTTGTCCAGCTCGGTGACGAGCGCCGCGTCGTTCTGCTGCGCGACCGGCTTGAGCAGTTCGTACGCCTTCTGCGCGCCGTCGACGTTGGCCTTGAAGTCGCTCAGGTCGGTGTGGGAGTAGCGGTCCTCCTCGCCGGTGACCTTGCCGGTGGCGACCTCGTCGAGGAGTTCCTTGGCGCCGTTGGCCATGGAGGTCGGGGTGATCTCGGCCTTGCCGACCCGCTTCTGCCAGTCCTTCAGATCGGTGAGCAGCTCATCGGCGAGGGCCTTCTGCTCGGCGCCGACCTTCCTGTCCTGCCACAGCGCCTTCTCCAGCGCGTGCCAGCCGGTCCACTTCTGGCCCTTCTCCAGGTCGTTGACGCGGGTGTCCGTCTTGGGGTCGATGTCACCGAACGACTCGGCGATCGGCTCGGTGGTCTCCCAGCCGACCCGGGAGGGGGCGTACGCGTCCTTGGCGGCCTCGATGTTCCCGGCGTTGACGGCGTCGACGAACGTCTGCACCTTCGGGATCGTCGCGTCGGCCTGCTCCTGCGCGTACGCGCGGTAGGCGGCGACGGCCGCGTCCAGCTTCGGGTCGCGCTCGGCGACGGCGCCGGAGCCGGTGACGGTCAGCTTCTGCCGGACGCCGTGCCCCTTCATCCCCGGCCGGCAGGCTATCTCGTACGACCCGGCCTTCACCTCGGCGGTCAGCGTGTACTTGGTGCCCGGCCCGATGTTCTCCTTCTCGGAGACGATCCGGTCGTCCGGGAAGAGGATCTCGACCTCGGTGGCCTTGGACCCCGTGTTCTCGATGGCGAGCGTGACGTGCCCCGCCGGGACCGACTTCGCCGACGTCTCGCACGTGGAGTCGGCGGCGGTGACCTGGATCGCGCCGTCGCCCTTGGCGTCGCTCTTCGCGGTGCAGGCCGAGAGGGCGGTCAAGGCGGCCACGGTGGCGGCGGCGGTGACGGTGAGTCGGACGGCACGCATGCAGGCTCCAAGCTGGGACGGTGTGGTGAGGCTTGCCTAACTTACCTGAGGCTTACCTCACTCATACCCGGCGGGTGGTGATTCGCCAGACACAGAAAGATCACAGACACGGCTCGGCGTCGATGACCTAAAGGAAGCTTCACGGAAAAGTAAAGTAGAGGTCAAGTGGCGCCTTGTGGGGGGCAGGGGGGCGGTGAGGACGCCGAGGAGGGAGTGGGGCCGTCAGTGCTTCAATGCCGCTGTGACTGATTACGACGTGCTGCGTGTCTTCTGCGCGGCGAACGGCGGCTACGGCAACGAACTGGGCGTCGTCCGGGACGGCTCCGTGCTGCCCGGCCGGGAGGACCGGCAGGCGCTCGCGGCGAAACTCGGGTTCAGCGAGACCGTGTTCGTCGACGACCCCGAGCGCGGGGTCGTCGACATCTACACCCCCACCCTGCGCCTGCCGTTCGCCGGACACCCCTGCGTCGGCACGGCGTGGCTGCTGGACGTGCCCGAACTGGTCACCCCGGCCGGCGTCGTAGGCGCCCGGCTGGACGGGGAGTTCAGCTGGATCGAGGCGCTCCCGGAGTGGGTCCCGCCGCGCACCCTGCGCCAGTACGCCGGGGCCGCGGAGGTCGACGCGCTACCGGTGCCCGCGCCGGGGGAGTGGATCTACGCCTGGGCCTGGGAGGACGAGTCGGCCGGGCGGGTCCGCGCCCGTGCCTTCCCCGGCCGAGACGACGGCATCGACGAGGACGAGGCGACCGGGGCGGCGGCCCTGCTGCTGACCGCCCAGCTGGGCCGGGCCCTGAACATCACCCAGGGCCGAGGTTCGCAGATCCTGACCGCACCGCAGCCGTACGGCTGGGTGGAGATCGGCGGGCGGGTCCTCCTGGAGGGCCCGGAGAGGCAGCCGGGGGCCGTCCGGTGATCGGCCGGTGATCAGCCGGTGACCGACTTCTCCTGACGGCCGCGCCGTACGTAGTACCAGGTCATGTTGGACGACAGCCCCGTCAGCAGCACCCAGACCACGCCGATCAGCCAGCTGCCCTGGACGAAGGAGACGACGGCGGCGACGAGGGCGAGGACGCAGACGATCAGGGCGTAGAGGGCGAGGCGGGGCATAGGAGTCGATCGCTTTCCGAAGACGTCTTTCCGAAGACGTGGGGGACACCGGTGGGCAGCCACCAGTGTCCCCCATCCGCTCAGACGTCGGTGACCCGGAGCCCGGCGTGTGCCTTGTAGCGGCGGTTGACCGAGATCAGGTTCGCGACCAGGGACTCCACCTGGTGGGCGTTGCGCAGCCGGCCCGCGAAGACGCCGCGCATCCCCGGGATCCGGCCGGCCAGCGCCTGCACGGTCTCGACGTCGGCCCGCACCTCGCCGAGCACCATCACGTCGGTGTCGATCTCCTCGATCTCCGGGTCCTGGAGCAGCACCGCGGAGAGGTGGTGGAAGGCGGCCGTGACCCGCGAGTCCGGCAGCAGCGCCGCGGCCTGCTCCGCCGCGCTGCCCTCCTCCGGCTTCAGCGCGTAGGCACCCTTCTTGTCGAAGCCGAGCGGGTTGACGCAGTCCACGACCAGCTTGCCGGCCAGTTCCCCGCGCAGTGACTCCAGCGTCTTGCCGTGCCCCTCCCACGGTACGGCGACGATCACGAGGTCGCTGCGGCGCGCGCACTCGGCGTTGTCGGCGCCCTCGACACCGTGCCCGAGCTCGTCGGCGGCGGCCTGCGCGCGCTCGGCGGCGCGCGAGCCGATGATCACCTTCTGGCCGGCCCGCGCCAGCCGGTAGGCGAGGCCCTTGCCCTGCGGGCCGGTGCCGCCGAGCACACCCACGACCAGACCGGAGACGTCGGGCAGGTCCCAGGGATCCTTGGCGGAGGCGGGGGCCTTGTCGGCCCCCGGCTGCTGTGCACTGTCGGTAGAGGTCATGGGCCGACTCTACGTCCGGGCCGGCGGCCGTACCCGGCCAGGCCCGGTCAGGTGAGCCGGTTCACGGGCACCCGGCGGAACGTGATCGTGGTGTACGCGCTGAAGTCGCCCGTCTCGTACAGCAGCCCGACGGTGGCCGCGTCGATCCGGGTCAGGTCGGAGTAGGCGGCGGGCAGCCCGTCGACCGTGTACACGGGCCGCCACGTGGTGCCGCCGTCGGCGGAGGCGCGGACCGTCATCAGGGCGCGGGCCGCCGGATCGCCCGGCCCGGAGTACAGCAGCACGTCGGGATCGCGGAGTTGGAGCACGCTCGCCTGGCAGACGGGTGCGGTCAGCCCGGCCTGCGGCCGGAAGGGCTTCACCAGCGTGCGACCGCCGTCCGCCGAGTGGGCGTCGGCCCTGTTCCCCGGCGCCGGTGAATCGTTGCGCGTGTTGAAGTAGACGCGCCCGTCGGGCAGTTCGGCCGCGGTGGTCTCGTTGACGTTGATGTACCCGTCGGTGTTCTCGTCCACGTAGCCGAGGTACCAGGTCGCCCCGTGGTCGTCGCTGAGCAGGCAGTGCCCGCTGTTGTACCTGCCCTCGGTGCCGTTGTCCGTCCCGGTGGGCGGCAGGGTGTGGTTGGCGGCCACGACGACCCGTCCCGAACGCAGCTGGATCGCGTGCCCGGGCGTGGTGGCGTACCACCGCCAGCCGGCCCTCTTCACGGACTGGGTGATCTCCACCGGCGCGGACCACGTCACCCCGTCGTCGTCACTGTGCTGCACCCACACCCGCCGCCCGTCGGCGTCGGACACCTGCCCGCGCAGGATGGCGTCCTCGGTGGCGGAGGCGGCGCTGCGGACGTGCACGAGCAGGATGCGGCCGGTGTCGAGGACGACGGGAGCGGGGTTCCCGGCGAGATCGGTCCCGTTGTCCGCCGCCACCTGGAGCGGCCCCCAGGTGCGCCCGCCGTCCGTCGACCTCTTCAGCACCACGTCGATGTGCCCGTAGTCGGCCGCGGAGTCGACTCTCCCCTCGCAGAAGGCGAGCACGGTGCCCGCCCGGGAGACCACCACCGCCGGGATCCGGAAACTGGCGTAGCCCTCTTTGCCCGCGCGAAAGGGAATGCTTGCTTCTGCGTCAGTCATGGGCCGCCTCCTCCCCGGGTCGGGCGAATTCGGGGTGAACTCCACGTCACGAGTGTCCGATTGCGGCAGTATGCGGAGGCATGGACGCCGTACGGGTCGCGTTGTTGCGCGAAGTGCTCGCCGGGACCGAGTGGTTGACCGCGACCCGGAGATTCGCGGGCGCGCTGCGGGGTTCCGTGGTGACGCACGGCGGGGGACTGCTCCTGGTCGGTACGCCGGAGTACGAGCCGTGGCATCTCGCCGCGCACCTCGCGGACGAGGCGGCGTGGTCCGGTACGCCGGAACTGGCGCCGACCCTCGTACGGCACGACGCCCGCCCCACCGACCCGGCGCACCTCGCGGTCGGCCCCGGCCGCATCGAGGCGGCCCGCCGGGGTGAGACCCTGCTCGTGGTGGCGCCGGGAGACGCCGGACCCCTCCTGGAGCGGGTCCACACCGCCCGCCGGGCCGGCGTGACGGTCCTGACCCTCGCCACCACCGACGACGCGCTCACCGCCATGGCCCACGAGACCCTCACCGTCCCCGAGACCGCGGAACTCGACCTGGACACCGTCCAGCACCTCGTCAGCGCCGCCACCGGCGAGAACGGCCCCTCCCCACGAGGCCGCCGCCGCTTCCGAGACCGCCTCGCCCGCCTCGCGGACACCGTGACGGCCCCGCCTCCGACGCCTTGGTGACGTTCCGCCCACCCGCCCACCCGACTCGGCCGGCGGGGGAGCGGAGGCGGGACCCGCGGCCCAGGATGTCGGCTGCAGGCACGTCGTGGTTGCTCGCGCAGTTGGCCGCGCCCCTGGCGGGGCGCGTTGGTGCAACGCCCCCGAAGGGGCGCGGGGAACTGCGCGACCAGCCCCCACCGAGCCGCGCCCGGGCGAAAAGCGTTTGCTCCCGGCGAGCGCGGCGATCAGCATGGGCCAGCGTGAGTCTCCTCCCCGACCTAGCCCCCTGGAAGGCCTCCGTCGACTTCCGGCGGCTGTGGGTCTCCGGTCTGATCAGCAACTTCGGGAGCTTCCTGACGTTCGTCGCGCTCCCGGTGCAGATCAAGGACCTCACCGGTTCCGCGGCCGCCGTAGGCGCCATCGGCGCTGTCGAACTGCTCCCGCTCATCCTCTTCGGCCTCTACGGCGGCGCCCTCGCCGACGCCCTCGACAAGCGCGCCCTGATCGTCCGGACCGAGGCCGCTCAGGGACTGCTCAGCGCGGGCCTGCTGGTCAACGCGCTGCTGCCGCACCCGGCGGTCTGGCCGCTGTACGCGGTCGCGGCCCTGTCCGCCGGCCTCGTCTCGGTCCAGCGCCCCGCCCTCGACTCCCTGCTCCCGAGGATCGTCGCTCACGACGACCTCCCGGCCGCGGCGGCCCTCAACTCCTTCCGCTGGACGGTCGGCGGCGTCGCGGGCCCCGCCGTCGCCGGCCTGGTCGTGGCCTACGCGGGCCTCGGCTGGGCGTACGGCGCCGACCTCGTCACGTTCGTCGTCTCCGTCGCCCTGATCGTCGGCATCGCGCCGTCCCCGGCGTCCCACGAGGCCGCGAAGCCCTCCCTCCGCTCGATCGCCGAGGGCGCCCGCTACGCCTGGAACCGCAAGGAACTCCTCGGCACCTACGCGGTCGACCTCGCGGCGATGTTCCTGGCGATGCCGCTCGCCGTGCTGCCCTTCCTCGCCGACGAACTGGACGCGGACTGGTCGCTCGGCCTGATGTACGCGAGCATCCCGGCCGGTTCGCTCCTCGTGGGCCTGGTCAGCGGCTGGACCTCACGGGTGCGCAGGCACGGGCGGATGGTGGTGCTGTCGGCCGCGCTGTGGGGCCTCGCGATCGCCGCCGCCGGCGCCGTGGCGAACGTATGGCTGGTCCTGCTCCTCCTCGCCGTCGCCGGCGGCTGCGACATGGTCAGCGGGATCTTCCGGGCCGCGATGTGGAACCAGACGATCCCCGACGAGCTGCGTGGCCGACTCGCCGGGATCGAACTGCTGTCGTACTCGGTGGGCCCCACCCTCGGCCAGGTCCGCTCCGGCTCCATGGCCGGATGGCTCGGCGTACGGGCGTCCGTCGGCGCGGGCGGCCTGCTCTGCACCGGCGCGGTCGGCCTGCTGGCCCTGTGTCTGCCCGCCCTGATGTCCTACGACGCACAGACGAACGAACACGCCGTACGCCTGCGCGCCCGGCGCACCGCCGGATCCGCGCCCGGCCTCGCGGCCGACCCGGCCCAGCCCTCCTGATCAGCCTCCTGATCGGTCCTCCTGATCAGCCCTCCTCGGAGGAGTCCCCGGCGGGGGCGTCGTGCCACCGCGGGTCGTTCTCCCACTGGAGGTTGCGCTCCCGCGCGATCTCCATGGCGTGCTCGGCCTCCGCGCGGGTGGCGTAAGGGCCGAACCGGTCCTTGGCGGGGCACTCGGGCCCCTCCTCGACCTTCTGATGCTGCAGGCAGTAGTACCACTCGCCCGCCTTCGCAACGGTCCGCTTCTTGAACAGGGCCATCACCGGCTCCTTTCGCCATCCACATGTTCCCCCATGCCCGCTGGTTAGACTCGCTGGCATGTCTGGCCAGTCGCTGCTCGTACCAGGGGAGCTCTCTCCCACCCGTTCGGTACCCGGAAACATCCGCCGCCCCGAGTACGTCGGCAAACCCGCGCCGACCCCGTACACCGGCCCGGAGGTGCAGACCCCGGAGACCATCGAGGCGATGCGGATCGCCGGCCGTATCGCCGCGCAGGCGATGGAGGAGGCCGCCAAGATCATCGCACCGGGTGTGACGACGGACGAACTCGACAGGGTTGCGCACACGTACATGTGCGACCACGGGGCCTACCCGTCCACGCTCGGCTACCGCGGCTTCCCCAAGTCCCTGTGCACCAGCGTCAACGAGGTCATCTGCCACGGCATTCCGGACTCGACGGTGCTCCAGGACGGTGACATCGTCAACCTGGACGTGACCGCGTACATCGGCGGGGTGCACGGCGACAACAACGCCACCTACCTGGTCGGGGACGTCGACGAGGAGAGCCGGCTCCTTGTGGAGCGGACCCGGGAGTCCCTGAACCGGGCGATCAAGGCGGTCCGGCCGGGCCGGCAGATCAACATCATCGGCCGGGTCATCGAGTCGTACGCGAAGCGCTTCGGGTACGGGGTGGTGCGGGACTTCACCGGCCACGGGATCAACTCGTCGTTCCACTCGGGTCTGATCATCCCGCACTACGACAGCCCGCACGCGACGACCGTGATGCAGCCCGGGATGACCTTCACGATCGAGCCGATGCTGACGCTCGGGACGCACGAGTACGACATGTGGGACGACGGCTGGACCGTCGTCACCAAGGACCGCAGGCGTACCGCTCAGTTCGAGCACACGCTGGTCGTGACGGACACCGGCGCGGAGATCCTGACCCTGCCGTAACCCCCCCGCCGTCGCCTGGCCCGCCCTCCCCTCGGAGGCCGGGCCTTTTTCCGGTACGCTTTTGCCGACACGGTGTCGGTAACTTTCCCGACGAAGCGTCGGCAAAAACGTTGATTTAGGTAAGCCTTACCTTAAAGGGTGGTGGTCATGGACTCCTTCTCGACACTCATCCGCACCGCGTCCCACGAGCAGCACGTGGCGGCGGAGACCTCCACGTTCATGAGCGACCTGCTGGGCGGCCGCCTCGACGTGGCGGCGTACGCCCGCTACACCGAGCAGCTGTGGTTCGTGTACGACGCGCTGGAGGGCGCGGCCGGGCGGCTGGCGTCGGACCCGGTGGCCGGGCCGTTCGTGCGGCCCGAGCTGCTCCGGCTGGCCGCGCTGGAGCAGGACCTGGCGCACCTGCGCGGGGCCGGCTGGCGGACCGGACTCACGGCGCTGCCGGCGACGGAGGAGTACGCGGCACGGGTGCGGGAGTGCGCCGAGCACTGGCCCGCCGGCTACGTCGCCCACCACTACACCCGCTACCTCGGCGACCTCTCCGGCGGCCAGATCATCCGCGACAAGGCGGAGCGGACCTGGGGTTTCCAGCGCAAGGGCGACGGCGTCCGGTTCTACGTCTTCGAGGACATCGCCAACCCGGCCGCCTTCAAACGGGGTTACCGCGAACTGCTGGACGCGGTGGACGCCGACGACCTGGAGAAGCAGCGCGTCGTCGCCGAGTGCAAGCGGGCCTTCGCCCTCAACACGGCGGTGTTCCGGGAACTGGGCGAGGAGTTCCCGCTGTCGGCGTGACGGCCGCCGCTACTGGCTGACCGAGCAGAACCCGTCCGTGCCCTGCCAGAACCGGTAGAGCTGCTGTCCGCAGTACTGGTCCAGGTCCCCGACGCCCAGGTGGCGCAGCAGCGCGTCGATCACGTCGAAGAACGCGCTGTTGATCGACGGCACCCACAGCAGCGCGAACACGAAGAGCAGGCCGAACGGGGCGAACGGCTCCACCTGGCGCTTGATGCTGTACGACAGCCAGGGCTCGATCACGCCGTAACCGTCCAGGCCCGGCACCGGCAGGAAGTTCAGGATCGCGGCCGTCACCTGGAGCAGGGCGAGGAAGGCGAGCGCGAAACGGAAGTCGCGCGGGACGCCGTCGAGGGCGTCCAGCCAGAAGGGGGCGGTGCAGACGGCGGCGAACAGCACGTTGGTCAGCGGGCCGGCGGCGGAGATGAGGCTGTGCCGCCAGCGGCCCCGGATCCGGCTGCGCTCGATGAACACCGCACCGCCCGGCAGACCGATCCCGCCCATGATCACGAACAGCACCGGAAGCACGATGCTCAGCAGCGCGTGCGTGTACTTCAGGGGGTTCAGGGTGAGGTAGCCCTTCGCGCCCACCGTGATGTCGCCGCCGTGCAGGGCGGTGCGCGCGTGCGCGTACTCGTGCAGGCAGAGCGAGACGATCCAGGCCGCCGTCACGAACAGGAACACGGCGACCCCGGGCTGTTCCGCGAACCCGGACCAGGTGGCCCACCCGGTGACCGCGGTGACGGCGAGGATCCCGACGAACACGGGACTGATCCGCCGGTCACTGGGGCGGGTGGTGGTGGCGGTCATGGCGCGGGACTCCCGGGGCGCGTCGGTGGAGGTGGCGTGCGGGGTAGACCGTACAGGTGACAGGTGAAGAACGTCCTGCGGGCGGCCCGAGGTTCCTCCCGGGTGAGAGCGAGATCAACGAGGCGTCGCTGCCCTTCGGCGTCGCTGCCCTTCGTCGTCGAAGTCGTCTCCCCGCAGTCCGGCCCCTTCGGCAAGGAGATCGCCGTCCCGTGGCCGACCGGACCCTCACCCTCGACTCCTCGCAGTCCATGCGCATCCGAAACCCACAGGCGGCGTCCGGGCGTCCCCAGGGACAATGGACCCCGTGCGCTACGCGATCCTCGGCACCACCCAGGCACTCCGCCCCGACGGCACGGCCGTCCCCGTGGGCGGGGCACGGCTGCGTGCCCTGCTGACCGTGCTGGCGCTGCGGCCAGGCCGCGCGGTGCCCGCCGGGCTGCTCGTCGACGAGGTGTGGGGCGACGAACCGCCGGCCGACGCCGGCGGCGCGCTCCAGGCGCTGGTCGGCCGGCTGCGCAGGGCGCTCGGCGCGGCCGCGGTCGACTCCACCGACGGCGGCTACCGGCTCGCCGCCGCCCCCGACGACGTCGACCTGCACCGCTTCGAGCGGCTCACCGGCGAAGGCCTGCGCGCCCTCGCCGACGGCGACCCCGCCAAGGCGGCCACCGTCCTCGACGACGCCCTCGCCCTGTGGCACGGCCCGGCCCTGGCCGACCTGCCCGACCGCACCGCCGAGGCGGCCCGCGTCGAGGTCCGCCGCCTGGACGCACTACGTGCCCGCCACACCGCCGCCCTCGCCCTCGGCCAGGCCGAGCAGTCCCTGCCCGAGCTGACCGCCCTGTGCGACGCCCACCCGCTGGACGAACCCCTCCAGGCGCTGCGCCTGCGCGCCCTGCACGGCACCGGCCGCACCGCCGAGGCGCTGGCCGCCTACGACGACGTACGCCACCTCCTCGCCGACCGCCTCGGCTCCGACCCGGGACCCGAGCTGCGGGCCCTGCACGTCGAGCTCCTCGACCCGGCACCCGCGCCAAACGCACCGGCCCGGCCCGGCAACCTGCGCGCCCGGCTCACCTCCTTCGTCGGACGCGAGGCCGACATCGAGGCCATCCAGGGCGACCTCGCCACCGCCCGCCTCGTCACCCTGCTCGGACCCGGCGGGGCCGGCAAGACCCGGCTCTCGCAGGAGGCCGCCGAGACCGTCGGGCACGCCGCCCGGGACGGCGTCTGGCTGGCCGAGCTGGCCCCCGTCGACGACCCGGCCGGCGTCCCCGAGGCCGTGCTCAGCGCGCTCGGCGCCCGCCAGGCCGTGCTGTACGGCGGCGGCGCCGAGGCCATGCGGGCCGCCGCCGACCGGCACGACGACCCGGTCGAGCGGCTCGTCGAACACTGCGGCCGGCGCCGGATGGTGCTCGTCCTCGACAACTGCGAACACGTCGTCGACGCGGCGGCCGACCTGGCGGCCCGGCTCCTGGAGCGCTGCCCGGACCTGACGATCCTGGCCACCAGCCGCGAACCCCTCGGCGTACCCGGGGAGCTGCTGCGCCCGGTGGAGCCGCTGCCCGCGCCGGTGGCGCTGCGGCTGCTCGCCGAGCGCGGCGCCGCGGCCCGCCCCGGCTTCACGGTCGACGCCGACGACGAGACCGCGGCGGCCTGCGCCGAGATCTGCCGCCGCCTGGACGGGCTGCCCCTCGCCATCGAACTGGCCGCGGCCCGGCTGCGGATGCTCACCCCGCGGCAGATCGCCGACCGGCTGGACGACCGCTTCCTGCTCCTCACCTCCGGCAGCCGCACGGTGCTGCCCCGCCAGCAGACCCTGCGCGCGGTCGTCGACTGGTCCTGGGACCTGCTGGACGCCGGCGAACGCGCCGTCCTCGGCCGCCTCTCCCTCTTCGCGGGCGGCTGCGACCTGGCCGCCGCCGAGGCCGTCTGCGGCCCCGGCGCCCTCGACGCGCTCGGCTCCCTGGTCGACAAGTCCCTGGTGGTGGCCGCCCCTTCGGGCGAGGCCGCGGACGGCGGGATGCGCTACCGGCTCCTGGAGACCGTCTCCGAGTACGCCGGCGAGCGCCTCGACGAGAGCGGCGAGCGGGCCGCCGCCGAGCGCGCCCACCTCACCTACTACCGCGAACTCGCCCGCACCAACGAGCCGTTGCTGCGCGGCCCCGGCCAGCGCGCCGCCATCGCCCGGTTCCAGCTGGAGTACGAGAACCTGCGCACCGCGCTGCGGCACGCCATCGCCCTGCGGGACGAGCACGAGGCGCTGTGCCTGCTGCACTCGCTGTTCTGGTACTGGCAGTTGCACGACCAGCGGATCGAGACCCGCACCTGGTGCGCCGACGTCATCGCCCTCGGCCCCGACCCGTTCGCCGCGCCGCTGCGCCCGGCCGAGCCGGTGTGGCAGCGCTGCACCGACACCCCGCCGCCGTACACCGGAGAGCTCCTCGCCGAGGCCCGGCGCGGCCTGCACCTGGCGCATCTGGCCTGCATGGACACCGAGCTGGACGTCTGGCAGACGCCCGAGGCGCAGGCGAAGCTGCGCGCGGTCACCGAGGTGTACGAACCCGGCATGCCGCAGACCTGCCGGGCGCCGGGCATGTTCTGGTTCTTCGCCGTGATGCTGACCGGCGGCATGGCCCGGCTGCGCGAGATCCTCGACGCCGCCGTCCGCACCTGCCGCGAGACGCCCGGCTACGAGTGGGAGCTGGCCGGGAGTCTCGCCATGCGCGCCAACCTGCTGGCCAACCGGGCCGCCTGGGCGGGGGACGCCACCCGGGACGCCGACGAGGCACTGGAGATCTTCCGGCGCCTCGGGGACGACTGGGGCACCGCCGAGGCCTTCTCCGGGCGCGCCGAGGCCCGGGAGCGACGCGGCGACTACCGGGCGGCGGCCGCCGACTACGAGGCCGCCATCGAACGGGTCGGCCGGCTCGGCGCCCGCGCCCAGTCCGCCGTGCTCAACGCCCGTCTGGGCAGTGTGCTGATCGAGTCGGGCGACACCGAGCGCGGGGAGCGGCTGCTGCGCCAGGTCATCGCCGACAACGAGGCCGTGCACAACGAGTCGATGCCCGCCGCCCGGCTCTTCCTCACCACCTGGCTCCTGCTGAGCGGCCGCGTCCCCGAGGCCCGCGAGCAGGTCCGGCTGCTGCGCAGCGAGTTCAAGATCTCCCACTTCGTCGTCTTCGACGCCCTGATCCTCACCCAGGAGGCCTGGGTGGACGCCCTCGACGGCCTGCACGCGGAGTCCCTGGACAGGGCGCGCGACGCGCTGCGGCTCGCCGCCGACCCGCTGAGCGAGGCCATCACCCCGCATCTGCCGTCCGTCTGCCTGACCGTCGCCGCGATCTCAGTGGCCGGGCTCGACGGAGGCGGGCGCGCCCTGGACGCGGCCCGCTGCCTGGGCGCCGCCGACGCCCTGCTGCCGCCCGGCCACGTCCAGGTCGGCCTGGAGCGCACGGCGCGTGACCGGTCGGAGGCCACGGTCCGGGCCGCCCTCGCCGACGACGCGGCCTACGAGTCCGCGTACGCCGAGGGCGGTGGCCTCTCCCGCGCGGAGGCCACCGCCCTGCTCTGACGCCGACTGGGTGAACTTCCCGGCGAGCGTCAGCTCTTCGTCCGGAACCGGTAGATCGCGTACGGTGCCGCCACCGCCGTGATCCCCACCGACCAGGCCAGCGTGACCCACAGGTCGTGGGCGACCGGGCCGCCGACCATCAGTCCGCGCGCCGCGTCGGCGAGCGTGGACAGCGGGTTGTAGTCGGTGAAGGCCTGCAGCCAGCCCGGCATCGACTTCGTCGGCGCGAAGATCGACGAGCCGAACTGCAGCGGGAACAGCACCAGGAACCCCATGGCCTGCACGGACTGGGCGTTCTTCAGGATCACGCCCAGGGTGAGGAACACCCACATGATCGAGGAGGCGAACACGGCGGACAGGCCCACGGCGGCGAACAGCCCGGCCCAGTGATGGATGTGGAACCCGACGAGCACGGCGACGATCATCAGCACGGCGGTGGCGAACAGCATCCGCGCCAGTTCCACCGAGATCTTCGCGAACAGCACCGAGCCGCGCCCGATCGGCAGCGACCGGAACCGGTCCATCACACCGGAGTTGAAGTCCTGGCTGAACCCGGTGCCGACGCCCTGCGAGAGCGTCATGCTCATCATCGCGATCATGCCCGGGATGACGTACTGGACGTAGCCGTCCTGGCCGCCGCCGAGCGCCTGCCCGATCGAGCCGCCGAAGACGTACACGAACAGCAGCGTGAAGACGACCGGCATCAGCAGGGCGTCGAACATCGACTCGGGGTCCTGGCGGATCCACAGCAGGTTGCGGCGGATCAGGGCCCCGGTGTGCCGGAGGTGCCCGCGCAGCGGGATCCGGACGTCGGTGGCGGTGGCGGTGGCGGTGGCGGTGGCGGTCGTGGCGCTCATACGGCGACCTCCTGACGGTCGTCGGCGGGCTCGGCGTCCTGCGGGGCACTGGCGCGGTGGCCGGTGAGGGACAGGAACACCTCGTCCAGGCTGGGCAGTTCGGTGACGATGGAGCTGATGGTGATGCCGCGGGCGGTGACGGCGCCGACCACGGCGGTCAGCTGCTCGTCGCTGAGGATCGGCACCAGCAGCGTGCCGCTGTCCGCGTCCACGGTGGTACCGGCGAGCCCGGTGATCCCCAGCTCGTCGATCATGGCGGCGAGCGGCCGGACCTGCAGCGGGTCCACGGGCCGCACCCGCAGCGTCCGCCCGCCGACCTTCGCCTTCAGCTCCTCCACCCTGCCGTTCGCGATGACCTTCCCGCGGTCCACGACGGTCAGCTCGGAGGCGAGCTGCTCGGCCTCCTCCATGTACTGGGTGGTCAGCAGCACGGTCACCCCCTCGCCGACCATGGCCTTGACCTCGTCCCACACCTCGTTGCGGGTGCGCGGGTCGAGACCGGTGGTGGGCTCGTCGAGGAACAGCACCTGGGGGTGCCCGATCATCGAGGCGGCGAGGTCGAGCCGGCGGCGCATGCCACCGGAGTACGTGCCCGCCGGCCGCTTCGCGGCATCCGTCAGCGAGAACCGCTCCAGCAGCTCGTCGGCCCGGGCTCGCGCGTCCTTCCGCGACAGGTCGAGCAGCCGCCCGATCATGTACAGGTTCTCCCAGCCCGGCAGCTTCTCGTCCACGGAGGCGTACTGTCCGGTCAGCCCGATCACCCGGCGCAGCTGGCGGGGCTGGCGCAGCACGTCGTACCCGGCGACGGTCGCCTCTCCCGCGTCGGGCCGCAACAGTGAGGACAGGATCCGCACCAGGGTGGTCTTGCCGGCCCCGTTCGGCCCGAGCACCCCCATCACGGTGCCCTGGCGGACGTCCAGATCAACTCCGTCGAGTGCCTTGGTGTCGCCGTAGTGCTTCACCAGCCCCCGTACGGACACGGCGTTGTTGTCGATTCGCGTCATGGAAAGTACGGTGCCAGCCCCCACCGACAAACCACCGACAGTCCGCCGACACCCCCCGGCAGCCCGCCGACAGCCCACCGATACCGGCGTCGACAGCTCACCGAGGCTCTTCCCCCTGCGTGCGCAGCAGGTGCAGGCCGGCGAGGCCCTGGAGGGTCAGTGCGGCGGCGGCAACGGCGGTGACCGCGAAGCCACCGGACGGCCCGAACGCGTCGACTGCCCGGCCGGAGAGCGTCGCCCCGGCGGCCGAGCCCGCCGCGCTCGCGGCGCCGAGCCAGGAGAACGCCCTGGTCAGAACGGCCTGGTGGACGAGCGACTGGGTCAGCACGGAGAAGAGCACCAGCAGGGGCGGGATGGCGGCACCGGTCAGTACGACGACCAGCCCGAGCCCGAGCGGCGAGCCGACCGTGAGCAGCAGCAGGGTGCCGAGCATCAGCACACCGGCCGCGGCCGGCAACTGCACCCGGGGCGCGGCACGCCACCGGCGTCGCCCGTACAGCCATCCGGACAGCAGCCCGCTGCAACCGGAGACGGCCAGGACCCGCGTCGCGGCACCCGGCGCACCGTGCGCCATGGTGAAGGCGGTCACCGACACCTGCATGGCCCCGAAGAACACGCCGACGGCGAGGCTGAGCCCCATCAGCAGGACGACCCCGCCGCGTGGCAACGACCGGTCCGCGCGGGTGGCCACCGGGCCGCCGCCGGCCGTCGGGCCGGCGCTCGAGGGCGGGGGCGCGCTGCCGTGCTGCGCCGCGAGGACCAGCCCCCCGGCCACCGACAGGGCGGTGGCCAGCACGGTGCCGGCCACGGGATGTCCGGCCGCGGCGAGAGAGCTGACCAGCGCCGGGCCCAGCAGGTAGCCGGCCTCGTTGCTGACGGACTCCAGGGCGAAGGCGCTGGGCAGTTCCGCCGCCCGGCCGGAGCGCAGCAGCGCCGCCCAGCGCGCCGCGGACATCGTGCCGAGCTGGGGAAGGCCGGCGCCGGCCAGCGCACCGCCCAGGGCCAGCAGGGCGGCGGGGGCGCCGACGGCGACCAGTGACACCAGGAGGGCGACCGCGAGGGCGTGAGCGAGCAGGACGGGCGGCAGCACACGGGTCTGCCCGAACCGGTCCACGAGCCGGGCCACCCGGGGCGCCCCGAGCGCCTCGGCCACCGCGAAGCAGCCGCCGACCAGGCCGGCCGAGGTGAAGGTGCCGGTGCGGGAGTGGACCAGCCAGATGACGCTGAGGCCGGTCATCGCGACGCCGACGCGTCCGAACGACGCCGCGAGGAAGAAAGCCGCGGCACCCGGGGTGCGCAGCAGGGCACGGTAGTTCGCCGCGGGCACGGCGAGTCCTGTTCGCTGCCCGGCGGGACGGTCCACCTGGGTCGTCGGTGCCCGGATGTACCGACCCGTGGTCTCCGTCTGGAACCGTCCAGTGCTGGCGCGGGGAGGGGACACGCGCCCCGCGCCGACTCCGTCACCGGGCAGAAGTCTTGACGTGTTGTGGGCGGCCATTCTCTCCAGCGCGTCCGGTGAAGTCCACCGCGTCCGGAGAAGTCCACCAGGACACGGGACAGCCCGCCGACGGGGGAAGATCGGCGGGCTGTCCTTGGTGTTTCCGCAGTGGCTCTGTGCCGCGCCCCGTAGGGGGCGCTGGGGGGAACTGCGCGACCGGCCAGGACGGTGCCGTGGACGACGGACGGCGCATCACGGCTGATCCGGCGGGGCGGTCAGTGGACGGAGTGCTCCTCCAGCGGGAACGTGCCGCCGACGACGTCCTCGGCGTAGGCCCGGGCCGCGTTGCCCATGACCTCGCGCAGGTTCGCGTACTTCTTGACGAACTTCGGGACCCGGCCCGAGGTCAGGCCGAGCATGTCCGTCCAGACCAGGACCTGGGCGTCGGTCTCGGGACCGGCGCCGATGCCGACGGTCGGGATGTGCAGCACCCGGGTCACCTCGGCGGCGAGCTCCGCCGGGACCAGTTCGAGTACGACCGCGAACGCGCCCGCGTCCTGGACCGACTTGGCGTCGCGCAGCAGCTGCTGGGCGGCCTCCTCGCCGCGGCCCTGCACGCGGTAGCCCATGGCGTTGACGGACTGCGGGGTCAGGCCGATGTGCGCCATCACCGGGATGCCGGACTCGACGAGCAGCCGGATCTGTTCGTGCGACCGCTCGCCGCCCTCCAGCTTGACCGCGCCGACGCCGGCCTCCTTCACCAGCCGGGTCGCCGAGCGCAGCGCCTGCACCGGGCCCTCCTGGTAGGAGCCGAAGGGGAGGTCGCCGACGATCAGCGCACGCTGGGTGCCGCGGACGACGGCCGCCGACAGCATCGTCATCTCGTCGAGGGTCACCGGGACCGTCGACTCGTACCCCAGGTGACAGTTGCCGGCCGAGTCACCGACCAGCAGCACCGGGATGCCGGACTCGTCGAAGACGGAGGCGGTCATCGCGTCGTACGCGGTGAGCATGGGCCACTTCTCGCCGCGTTCCTTGGCGAGGGCGATGTCGCGAACCGTGATGCGGCGGGTGCCCTTCCCCCCGTACAGCGCCTTGCTGCCGTCGGAGGGGCTGTTCTGCACAGTCTGGGCAGCCGAAAGCTGCGTCATGACAACGGCTCCTTCAAGTCATCTCGAGGCACCCTGACGGCGTCCCCGGATCCCTCTCATGGTGGCACTTCGTGCCGCCGTCGGCCAGAGGGCCCCCGTGTGATCCATCGGTCACCGACCGCCCCGCTCCGCCCTGTCGCGTTCCATAAAGCCCGGGTAAAGGAATTCAGATACGAGACGGTGCCGTATTGAAATGGTCATAGGCTCGTCCGCATGACAACTCCTGCCGACCACGCTCCACCCGGCTCGCGCATACCCGAGGCGGTGCACCGGCGCCGCTGGGCCATCCTCGGCGTGCTCATGCTGAGCCTGCTGATCGTGGTGCTCGACAACTCGATCCTGAACGTCGCCGTCAAGACCATCTCCACTCCGGCCCCGGTCGGCCTCGGCGCCACCCAGAGCCAGCTGGAGTGGGCGATCAACGCCTACACCCTCGTCTTCGCCGGCCTGCTCTTCACCGCCGGCCTCGTCGGCGACCGCCTCGGCCGCAAGAAGGTGCTCATCGGCGGCCTCGTGGTCTTCGGTGTCGGCTCGGCCCTCGCCGCCGAGTCAGGCTCCGCCGACCAGCTGATCGCCTTCCGCGCCCTGATGGCCCTCGGCGCGGCCTTCGTGATGCCCGCCACCCTCGCCGTCCTGATGAACGTCTTCGAGCGCCAGGAGCAGCCGAAGGCGATCGGCATCTGGGCCGGCGGCGTCGGCCTCGCCATCGCCATCGGCCCGATCACCGGCGGTGTGCTGCTCGACCACTTCTGGTGGGGCTCGGTCTTCCTGATCAACGTACCGATCGTGATCATCGCGCTCGCCCTGATGTTCTGGCTGGTCCCCGACTCCCGCGACCCGCGCCCCGGCCGCCTCGACCCCGTCGGCGTGGTCCTGTCCGTCGTGGGCCTCGTCCTCCTCGTCTACGGCATCATCAAGGGCGGCGAACTCGCCGACTTCACCGACACCAAGGTGCTGGTCACCATCTTCGCGGGCGTCGCGGTCCTGGCCGGCTTCGTGATCTTCGAGAAGCGCAGCGACCACCCGTCCCTGGACGTCACCTACTTCAAGAACAAGGTCTTCTCGGCCGCCATGGCCGCCATCGCGCTGGTCTTCTTCGCGCTGATGGGCGTCACCTTCTTCTCCGTTTTCTACACCCAGAGCGTGCGCGGCTACTCGCCGCTGCAGTCCGGTCTGCTGCTGCTCCCGCTGGCCGCCGCGCAGATGATCTTCGCGCCGCGGGCCCGGCTGGTGGTGGAGCGGTTCGGCAACAAGGCCACCACCGCGGGCGGCCTGGTGCTGATCGCCGCCACCCTCGCCGCCTTCGCGACCTTCGAGGCGGACACCCCGATCTGGATCCTGGAGGTCGTCTTCTTCCTGATGGGCACCGGGATGGCGCACATCATGACGCCGACGTCGGTCGTCATCATGCAGGCCCTGCCCCGCGAGAAGGCCGGTTCCGCCTCCGCGCTCAGCAACACCTTCCGCCAGGTCGGCGGCGCCCTCGGCATCGCCGTGCTGGGCTCGGTGCTGTCCACGTCGTACCGCAACGGCATCGAGGGCAAGCTCGGCGCGCTGCCGCCCGGGCTGCGCGAGACGGCCGGCGAGTCCATCGAGGCCACCCTCGGCGTCGCCGCGAAGCTCGGCGCACAGGGCAAGGCCCTGGTCACCCCCGCCAACGACGCCTTCCTGCACGCCATGCACACCACCGCCCTGTGCGGCGCGGGCGTCGCGCTGATCGGCGCCGTGGTCGTGACCCTCTTCCTGCCGGGCAAGCCGCCGGCCGGTCAGCAGGGCGACCGGGAGCAGGAACTGGTCGTGGCGGCGGAGTGACCATGCACTACTGAACGACTGGATGATCGAACGGACGGCTGCTGAACTGCTGAACCGATGAACGGCTGAACGGACCGGCCGGCACCGGCAGGAACCACGGGGAGACCGGGGGACACCCCGGAGCCACGGGGAGAACCTCGTGGCGACCACGGGGGGAGGCTTCGGCTGCGGGAGAATTCCCGCAGCCACTGCACCGAGAGGACGGTACGACGACGTGACGCTTGCCGACAGCGGACCGCGGTCCATCACTCCGGCCCGCGGCCGCCCCCGCAGCGAGGCGGTGGAGTTCGCCATCCTGGAAGGCGTGATGAAGCTCCTGGAGGACGGCGTGCCGCTCGCCGAGCTCTCCATCGAGAGAATCGCCCGGACCGCCGGCGTCGGCAAGGCCACCATCTACCGCCGCTGGAACGGCAAGGAGGAGCTCTTCGTCGACGTCATGCGCGCCGCCGAGCCCCCCGACCCCGAACTCCCCGGCACCTCCATGCGCGACGACCTCGTGGTGCTCCTCGAATCGCTGCGGCAGCGCGGCCTGATGAACCGTTCGTCGGCCATCCTGCACAACGTGTACGCCCAGATGAAGAGCAGCCCCCGCATCTGGAACGCCTACCACACCAACGTCGTCAACCCCCGGCGTGAACTCGGCAAGGAAGTGCTGCGCAGGGGCCAGCGCAACGGCGAACTCCGTGCCGACATCGACGTCGACCTGGCCAACGACATGTTCACGGGACCGATGCTGCTCAGGGCCATCCTGCGGCCGGACGCGGAACTCCCCGAGGGCCTGGCCGAACAGATCGTCGACGAGGTGCTGGCGGGCCTGGGTCCCGTCCCGTCGCCGTAGCAGTGTTCGCGTTTCGTCACAGACCCCGCCGACCCGCCGGTAACCGGAACCCCTCTCCTCGGCTTGTTCGTCATCCTCTTGCGTACGGCCGTCATGTGACGGCGGGAGAGGACCCGATCATCCCCTAGGGTCGTAACCGGGGGACGACGGTGTGCACGGCGGGTTGTGAGGCAGGCGGTATGGCTCAGCAGGCGTACATGACGGAGACGGACAACGGCGGCTCGGGACCCGAGCGGCGGGGAGACCGGTTCCGACGCCTGGTGGAACGGCTGCTGCAGGGCTGGCGAAACGATCCGCGCATCTGGCGCCGGGGCATCGTCACCGCCGTGGTGGCGCTGCTCCTCGCCGGAGTGATGCTGCTGCACTCCCGCATCCCCAACGCCGTCGGCAACCTCGGCAGTCTCACCGAGACCTTCCTGCCCTGGCTGGGCCTGCTGATCCCGGTCCTGCTCCTGGTCGGCATCCTGCGCAAGTCGGCGACCGCGCTGATCGCCGTCCTCCTCCCGGTGATCGTCTGGCTGAACATGTTCGGCGGGCTGCTCACCGACAAGCAGGGCACCGGCGGCGACTTGATGGTGGCCACGCACAACGTCAACGCCGACAACCCCGACCCGACCGGCACGGCCACCCGGCTCGCCTCCTCGGGCGCCGGCGTGCTCGCCCTGGAGGAGCTGACGACGACGGCCGTACCGACGTACGAGAAAGCGCTGGCGTCGACCTACAAGTACCACGCGGTCGAGGGCACCGTCGGCCTGTGGAGCAAGTACCGGCTCACCGGGGTGAAGGCCGTCGACATCAAGCTCGGCTGGACGCGCGCGATGCGTGCCACGGTCGCCACCCCGGACGGCCCCCTCGCCGTCTACGTCGCCCATCTCCCGTCCGTGCGGGTCAAGATGAACGCCGGCTTCACCGCCCGGCAGCGTGACACGAGCGCGGACGCACTGGGCGAGGCCATCGCCGACGAGACGCTGCCGCGGGTGATCCTCCTCGGCGACCTCAACGGCACGATGAACGACCGCTCCCTCAACGGCGTCACCTCGCAGATGCGCTCCACGCAGGGCGCGGCGGGCAGCGGCTTCGGGTTCAGCTGGCCGGCCGCGTTCCCGATGGCCCGCATCGACCAGATCATGGTCAAGGGCGTGGAGCCGGAGAGCTCGTGGACCCTCGGCCGGACCGGCAGCGACCACCTCCCAATCGCGGCACGTGTGAACCTGACCACATCGGGATCGTAAAAGGACCTGGTCAGCGACTTGCCGATGCCTTTGTTAGGACAATCGGACACCGCGCCGTAACCTCGTGGAATACTGGGGCTGGGAGACTTTGTTCCGTAGCTGAACTTAGAACGCACGGAACCCTGCTCCCCGAAAGGCAACAGTCCCTCATGCCTCTGGCCCTGCTCGCCCTGGCCGTCGGCGCTTTTGGTCTCGGCACCACCGAGTTCGTGATGATGGGCCTGCTGCCCGACGTCGCCGACGACCTCCACATCTCGATCCCCACCGCGGGCCACCTGGTCTCGGCGTACGCCCTCGGCGTCGTCATCGGCGCCCCGCTCCTGGCCGCCCTCACCGCGCGCCTGCCCCGCCGCAGGGTCCTCATCTCCCTGATGGCCCTGTTCGTCGCGGGCAACGCGCTCTCGGCCCTGGCCCCCGGCTACGACTCCCTGCTCGCCGCCCGCTTCCTCAGCGGCCTCCCGCACGGCGCCTTCTTCGGCGTCGGCGCGGTCGTCGCCACCGGCCTGGTGGCACCGGAGCGCAAGGCCCGCTCGGTCTCACTGATGTTCATGGGCCTGACCGTCGCCAACATCGCGGGCGTCCCGGTGGCCACCCTCATGGGCCAGCACCTCGGCTGGCGGGCGACCTTCCTGGGCGTGAGCCTCATCGGCGTCGCGGCGATGGCCGCGGTGTTCTTCCTGATCCACCCAACGCACGCCCCGGCCCCCGCCTCCGGCCTGCGCGGCGAACTCACCGCCCTGCGCTCCCTCCCGGTCTGGCTGGCCCTCGCCACCACGGTCGTCGGCTTCGGCGCCCTGTTCTCCGCGTACAGCTACATCACCCCGATGCTGACGGACGCCGCCGGTTACGCCGACTCGGACGTCACCCTGCTCCTCGCCCTCTTCGGCGTCGGCGCCACCATCGGCAACCTCGTCGGCGGCCGCCTCGCCGACCACGCGATGCGCGGCACGCTCTTCGGCGGCCTGGCGTCGATGGTCGCGGTCCTGCTGCTCTTCCCGGTCCTGATGCGCACGGAGTGGAGCGCGGCCCTCGCCGTCGTCCTGCTCGGCATCGCGGCGTTCATCACCGGCTCACCGCTCCAGCTGATGGTCATGGAGCGCGCGGTCGCCGGCCCCTCCCTCGCCTCATCCGCCAACCAGGCGGCCTTCAACCTCGCCAACGCCGGCGGCGCCTGGATCGGCGGCGTGGCCCTGGCCGCGGGCTTCGGCGTCACGTCCCCGGCGCTGGCGGGCGCGGCCCTCGCCGTCCTCGGCCTGGGCGTGGCGAGCGTGGCGTACGCGGTGGACCGGCGCCGGGACGTTCCGACGCCGACCGGCCACGTACGGGTGGTCGCCTCGCACGTACCCGAGCCGACGGAGCCGGTCCACTCCTGACCGTCAGTGCCCCACTGACCGCCGGGGCACTGCCGCGTGCAGCGCGTCCGGCGGTCAACGGGCGGGGCCGGTGATCACGCAGCTACGGCAACGGCAACGGCAACGGCGACGGTGGGCGCTGCCTCGAAGTCGCCCGCAGCCTCCCCGGCCTGGCTCCGATCCGCGACTCGAAGTACCCCCACGGCCCCGTCCTCCTGCTCGCGTCGGCTGCCTGGGCCCCTTTCGCCGCCTCCCTCGTCCCGCCGCAACGCGAAGGGGCGTGAGGTCCGTCAGGACCCCACGCCCCTTCGTCGGCCGAGCCGCCGCGCAGCGGGTCAGTGCTTGCGGTGGGCCTTCGCCGGCTTGTACGACGTGACGTAGCCGTTGGCCGGGGTGCCGACGCCGGTGACGTCGTCGTAGCCCTTGACCGCGGACAGGGAGCTGTCCTTGCCGAGGCTGCGGACCGAGGTCAGCAGGCCGTTGGTGGCGTCGTAGCCGTTGGCGAAGTCGACGCGGGCGACCGCGAGGTCCTTGCCGGTCGGCTTGTCCGTGACGTCGTGGTAGACCTTCGTCCCGTACTTGGAGTAGATCAGCGGGTTGGCGAAACCGATCGCCTGGCCGCCGCGCGCCTCCTGGGCGAGGGCCTGGACCGCGGCGATGACCGGCGCGGCCAGCGACGTGCCGCCGATGCGGTACTCGCTGTACGCCTCGGTGCCGTCCGCCTGGGTCTGGGTCTGGCCGACCTTGAAGCCCGTGTTGGGGTCGGCGATCGCCGAGATGTCCGGGACGACGCGGTTGCCGGTGCTGCTGTTGGCCTTCGCGAGGGAGTCCGGGACGACGCCCTTCTGGTAGTACGGCTCGTTCACCGTCTTGCTGGTGCCGCCGCCCGCACCCGAGGTGAAGGCGCCGGGGAAGTTGGTCCAGCTCTTGCCGTCGGCCGACAGCGAGGCCTTCTCGGTGCCCCAGCCGGTCTCCCACAGGTACTTGTCGCCCTTGCCGACGGCGAGGGAGGTACCGCCGACCGCGGTCACCCAGGCGGAGTTGGCAGGGGTGTCGACCTGCTTCGTCTTGGTGTTGGCGACCTCGTCGCCGTTGTCACCGGAGGAGAAGTAGAAGCCGATGCCCTGCACCGCGCCCAGCTGGAAGACCTGGTCGTAGGCGGCCGCGATGTCCGGAGTCTCGTTGCCCTCGATGTCGCCCCAGGAGTTGGAGACGATGTCGGCGAGGTGGTTGTCGACGACCTTGCTGAGCGCGTCCAGCAGGTCGCTGTCCTGGCAGGACGCGGCGCCCACGTAGGTGACGTCGGCGTCCGGCGCGACCGCGTGCACGGCCTCGACGTCGAGGGTCTCCTCGCCGTACCAGCCGGAGGCGTCGCACTCGTCGGCGCCGGTGTTCGTGTAGTTCGCCGGCAGCGCCTGGTGCAGCTGGCTCGTCTTCCACGAGGCGTCGCCGTGCGCCTTGGCGTAGGTGCCGGCGTCGAAGGCGATGGTCGGCGAGGCGAACGCGTCGGTGATCGCGACGCGCACGTGCTTGCCGGTGTAGTCGCCGGCGCCGTAGGCGGCCCGCAGCTGCTTGCCGGTGTAGCCCTCGACGGCGTACGGGATCTTCGTGCCGTACGCGTCCGGCAGTGTGGTCGCGGTGTTCGAGCCGTAGTACGAGGAGAACGGCCCGGAGTTCTTGAACACGGTGGCCGGGGGCGGCAGCGTGTCGTCGTGGGTCGCCTTGTGCGGCGCGTTGTCCAGGCCGGTGACGGTCAGGACGGCGTCGCTGACGGAGGCCGGCACGGTCGCCGTGGCCGCCGGGGCGCGGTAGGTCTTGGAGCCCTTGGCGTAGTTGTGCAGCTGGGTGCCGAACGCCTTCTCGGCGGCGGACACGTCGCCGGAGACGGCGATGTAGTGCTGGGTGACCTCGGTGACCTTCAGGCCGGACGCGCTCAGCCAGGCCTTGACGGCCTTCACCTGGGCCTTGGTGGCGCCGTAGCGGGCCTGGACCTGCTTGGCGCTCAGGTACTTGCCGTACAGCGGCGAGCTGGGGTCGGACACCGCCTTCGCGTAGGCCGCGAGGCCCTTGGCGTCCTGGCCGGCCAGGTAGACCCTGGCATTGATCTGGGCGCTGTTCGAGGTGGCGCCCTTGTCCGCCTTGGCCGTGGCCCAGGTGGGCTTGGTGCCCTTCAGGCTGTCACGGGCCGGGCTGTCCGCGGCGTGCGCCGCGGGTATGCCGAGTGCGAGCGCGCCGGCGATCATCGGCAGTGTCGCTGCCATGCTCACGCTGGCCCGCACCTTGGCACGGTTGGATCTCATACTGCCCCCTGCTATGCGGTTCGACGCATGGAGTGGTCGGTCATCCGTGATCACCAGGAGGCCTGCGGCGGAACGGCCCGTGAATGGATCACACGGTCGACGTCACTCTTTCGGTGAACTGTTCATGCCAGGGGAATGAGAAACCCAAGGAAGTCCCAAGTGGGCGTTGGTTAGGGGCTTTTGGGCGTGTTTCGACGGCGCGCAGAACATTACAGATCGGTTGCGATTGTTGTTGAATGCTTGCGGTGCCGTTAAGTCGACAAATCGCCCACTCCGTAAGGGAGTTCAGTCGCGCGGCTTCGCGCCCCGCTCTGTCAGCATCTGCTTCATCGTCGTCAGCTCCGACTGCTGCGCGTCCACCATGCCCTGGGCGAGGCTCTTCTCCACCGCGACGGTGCACTTGGCCACGCACCCCTCGGCCATGTGGATGCCGCCCTTGTGGTGATCCGTCATCAGCTGGAGGTAGAAGATCTCCGCCTGTTTGCCGTTCAGGGTCCCCAGCTTCTTCAGCTCGGTGTCGGTCGCCATGCCCGGCATCAGCGAACCGTCCCCGCGCTCGGGCATGTCACCCATGCCCATCCAGGACATCGGCGGCTTCGCCGACACCTTCGGCAGGTCCCACAGGGTCAGCCAGCCCAGCAGCATGCCGCGCTGGTTGGCCTGCGTCTGCGCGATGTCGTAGGCGAGCCGCCGCACCTCGGTGTTCTTCGTGCGGTCGCGGATGATGTACGACATCTCCACGGCCTGCTGGTGGTGGACCGCCATGTCCCGCGCGAACCCGGCGTCCGCCCCGTCCGCGCTCGGGACCTTCAGACCGCTGCCGCCACCGCCGTCGCCATCCTCGGCGACCGCGTAGGTGATCGCGCCGGCCGCGACGAGGACCGCGGCCGTCGCCCCGGCGACCCAGCCGATGTGCTTTTTCACGTCACATCGTCCCGCCGGTGCAGGAGGCCCCCGGCTCCGGGGTCTGCTTGCCCTGCACGTACGTCTCGAAGAACTTGCCGACCTTCGGATCGTCCGCGCTCGTCACGCTCAGCTGGTGCCCCCACGCCGACAGCTCGATCGGCGAGGTCTGGTTCGCGTACGGGCTCATCAGCGAGTACGGGGTGGCCTTCACCTTCGCCGCCAGCTTGTCCACGTCCGACTTCTGCGCCTTGTCGGTGTACGTCACCCAGACCGCGCCGTGCTCCAGGGCGTGCACGGCGTTCTCGTCCTTGACCGGTTTGGTGTAGACGTCGCCGTTGCAGTTCAGCCACACCGGGTTGTGGTTGCCGCCGACCGGCGGGTGCATCGGGTACCTCACGGTCCCCGTGACGTGGGTGCGGGACAGCTTGCCCGTCCAGGTCCGCACGCCGTCACTGCCGGTGACGAAGTGCCCGGAGTCCCCGGAGCCGCCCTTCGCGTCGCCGGCGCTGTCGCTCCTGGCCGACTGCGAGTTGACGAGCACCACACCACCGACGACGAGACCGGCGACGACCACGACGCTCGCGCCGATCGTCAGGAACCGGTTGCGCCGCTCACGAGCCTGCTCGGCCCGCCGCATCTCCTCTATACGTGCCTTGCGGGCGGCGGTGGTGCTCTTCTTGGCGGTAGCCATGGGCCGTGTCCTTCTTGGGGAAAGCGACGTGGAGGGTGGGGCCTGCCGATCGTAATGGGGGAGACGGGGTCAGCCGTAGGCAGGGCACAGGAAAGTCCTGTAAAGACAGGGGTCCGACAGGAAACCGATCATTTGAATGACGGAGGGCGCCACCTCGTGCCCCCTCGACTCGGCGACCGGCCGGCAACCAAGCGCGGGCCATGGCTTGCCCTCCGTACGCCCCGCCATGTTCAAACGTTCAACAAAGGGATCTCTGCGGCCGACCAAAGGCTCTACCCGCATAGATGACTCCGGTGCTGTCATGCTCACGACCGCCCGGAACTCCTGCCGGGCACCCCCACCGGGAGATCCCTCGTGCCCCGAATATCCCGCTCCCTGGTCACCGCCCTCTCCTCCCTCGCCCTGGCCGCCGCCGGCCTCACGGTCGCCGCCGGCACCGCGCACGCGCAGAGCTGCAGCCAGGACTACCTCCCCCTGCCCGACCCCAGCTGTCAGCCCGGCGACTTCAACCCGGACGTCACCCAGTCCACCATCGACTCCACCATCTGCGTCTCCGGGTGGACCGCGACCGTCCGGCCGTCCAGCTCCTACACCACCGCGCTGAAGAAGAAGCAGATCGTCGAGTACGGCTACACGGACACCAGCACCTCCGACTACGAGGAGGACCACTTCGTCCCCCTCGAACTCGGCGGCGCCCCCAAGAGCGAGCTCAACCTCTGGCCCGAGCCGGAGTACGGCACCAAGACCGCCGCCAACAAGGACACCGTCGAGAACAAGCTCAAGAAGGCCGTCTGCGCCGGCACCGTCACCCTCGCCGACGCCCAGGACGCGATCGTCACGGACTGGACGACCGCGCTGTCCGACCTCGGCCTGAGCTGATCCCGTCCATCCGACGCGGGGCCGGCCTCTCCCCCCGGGAGCGGCCGGCCTCTTTCATGCCGGCCAGGGGCCACGCCCTTGGTGGTGACCGGGCGTGCTGCCGCGGTGGCGGTCACCGGCCTGACGCCCGGGAAACCGGATCGGCCATTACGGATGTCGGTCCGAGCAGGCAAGATGGGCGGCAGGGCAGGACACCTGCCGGACGAGAGCCGTTCAGGCCGAGGTCGCTGGCGCGATCAAGGTGCGCAACGCGCGTGAAATGCTGTTGTGGTGTGATGCTCAGGTGCCCGACCGCCTCCTGCGCGACAGGAAGACAGGCGGCCTGACCAGCAAGGATGGGGAAGCGGAAGATGGACAAGCAGCAGGAGTTCGTGCTCCGGACCTTGGAGGAGCGCGACATCCGGTTCGTACGCCTGTGGTTCACGGACGTGCTGGGCTTCCTCAAGTCCGTCGCCGTGGCCCCGGCCGAGCTTGAACAGGCCTTCGACGAGGGCATCGGCTTCGACGGCTCCGCCATCGAGGGCTTCGCCCGCGTCTACGAGTCCGACATGATCGCCAAGCCGGACCCGTCCACCTTCCAGGTCCTCCCGTGGCGCGCGGAGACCCCCGGCACGGCCCGCATGTTCTGCGACATCCTCATGCCGGACGGCTCCCCGTCCTTCGCGGACCCCCGGTACGTCCTCAAGCGCGCCCTGGCCCGCACCTCCGACCTCGGCTTCACCTTCTACACCCACCCCGAGATCGAGTTCTTCCTCCTGAAGGACCGCCCGCTGGACGGCTCCCGCCCGACCCCTGCCGACAACTCGGGCTACTTCGACCACACGCCCACCAACGTCGGCATGGACTTCCGCCGCCAGGCGATCACCATGCTGGAGTCGATGGGCATCTCCGTGGAGTTCTCCCACCACGAGGGCGCCCCCGGCCAGCAGGAGATCGACCTGCGCTACGCCGACGCGCTCTCCACGGCGGACAACATCATGACGTTCCGCCTCGTCATGAAGCAGGTCGCGCTGGAGCAGGGCGTCCAGGCGACCTTCATGCCGAAGCCGTTCTCCGAGCACCCCGGCTCCGGCATGCACACCCACCTCTCCCTCTTCGAGGGCGACCGCAACGCGTTCTACGAGTCGGGCGCGGAGTTCCAGCTCTCCAAGGTCGGCCGCTCCTTCATCGCCGGCCTGCTCAAGCACGCCGCCGAGATCTCCGCGGTCACCAACCAGTGGGTGAACTCCTACAAGCGCATCTGGGGCGGCTCCGAGCGCACGGCCGGCGCGGGCGGCGAGGCCCCCTCCTACATCTGCTGGGGCCACAACAACCGCAGCGCCCTGGTCCGCGTCCCGATGTACAAGCCCGGCAAGACCGGCTCGGCGCGCGTCGAGGTCCGCTCGATCGACTCCGGCGCCAACCCGTACCTGGCCTACGCCGTCCTCCTCGCCGCCGGCCTCAAGGGCATCGAGGAGGGCTACGAGCTCCCGCCCGGCGCCGAGGACGACGTCTGGGCCCTCTCCAACGCCGAGCGCCGCGCCATGGGCATCGAGCCCCTCCCGCAGAACCTCGGCGAGGCCCTCACCCTCATGGAGAACAGCGACCTGGTCGCCGACACCCTGGGCGAACACGTCTTCGACTTCTTCCTGCGCAACAAGCGCCAGGAGTGGGAGGAGTACCGCTCCGAGGTGACCGCCTTCGAGCTGCGGAAGAACCTGCCGGTGCTGTAGGCGCGGGTCAGAGCGGGTTTATCGCTGATCGGACGAGTGGGGCCGACGGTACGCGACCGTCGGCCCCACTCCGCCTGACTGCCCTTGGGCCGTCTGTGGGCCGTCCGGCACCGGATTGGCCCCCTCGTACAGGCGGTCCACGGCCATGCGAGCGCGCGCGTCGCTGTTCGGTATGTGCAGCCATCCGGAATCGAAGTCGATTTCGTCGACGGGTAGCCCGAAGATCTCCCTCGAGCGCGGCCGCTCATTCGATCGGGAGGCTACGGCGCCGAAAGCCCCAGCGTCTCGACCATACCTGGAGGCGCGCGCCAGCTCCTCCAGGGTGATGTCGGGATTCCGCCCCAGCTCCTGACGGGCGGTGGCCAGGATGCGCGCCCGGTTGGACCGGGCGTTGCGTCGCTGGGGCACGCGGCCGACGGCCTGGGACACGAGGAACCTCGAAGAAGCCGGAAGGGAGAACGGACTTCTCCACTCTGGCATGCAGGCCACGACCGATCCGCGGCTGCATCCGGGATCGGTCGGCCTGGACAGGCCGGAATCAGGCGGGCAGTTCCTTGATGTCGGAGGGCTCCTGCGGCTCGATTCCATTGAAGTGGTGCCGGAAGTCACTGGAGGCGGGGTACGCGGCGCGGCGGGAGCGCATGATCGAGCCCAGTGGGCGGTGGGCCTCCAGGGCGTGCCAGGGGCTGAAGGAAAGGACGTCGTCGGCGTAGCGGCGGCGGGCGTCGCTGTAGGCGTCCTGGGCGGGCAGATGCAGCACGGCCACGGTCTGGTGCGGTGACAGTTCCTCGGGCCACAGGACCGAGGCGTCCTCCACCGGCATCCGGTCGATGTCCGTGCACAGCTGGGCACGGATGTCGTACTCGGCGCTGTTGTGTGCGAAGAAGTCGATGACGAGGTCGCGCAGGGCCGACTCGCCGGCCTTTTTGTCGACGTGGCTGCCGGTGAGGGCCCTGACGTCCGCCGAGCGGGGCGCGGCGGACATCTTCGCGACGTGGTCGCCGTAGCGCAGCGCGGCCATGGAATGGAAGGTCTCGCCGAGGATGTGGTCGTTGGCGGCGGCCAGGGTCTCGACAGCGGGCGGAAGAGGACGTCCGACGCGCGTGAGGGCCTTGGCGGCCACTCGCGCAGCCGCGCCGGTGAGCTGAAGCTGCTGGTCGCTCTGCCGGGGTTGTTTCTCCAGGAGGCCCTGGAGTTTGGCGTATTCGGCGATGTTGCCGAAGGGCAGGGTGGGGTGGTTGACGAGGAGGAAGTCCTGGGTGGTGAAGCCGTCGTCGAGGGCACGGGACCCGGGGGCGCCGATCACCTTCATCGCGAGGCCGCGCTGAACGGGTACCTGGTCGGAGCGCAGGTCGCCGGGGGCGGAGGAGAAGCGGACGATGACCGGGTAGGTGGCCGGTTCGGCGAAGAGGCCCTGGGCGAGGTGGGCGGGCAGGCCGGGCTGGATGCGCAGCTCGCCGGCGAGGACGCCGTGGCTCTTGGCGTGGGCGTCGCGTAGGCCGTGGCGGTGTTTGTCGGCGACCTGCTGGTTGGCCTTGCCCATGGCCGCGACGACCTGGCGGACGAGTTCGTCCTCGTTCGGAAAGGGCTGTTCGAGGTCGGGGCTGTAGCGGACGTACGAGGTCATGGGGATCTCCGCGCGAGGTGGGGGTCAGTTGCTGCCGAGCCAGCGGATGGCGGACAGGCTGGGCATGAAGAAGTACTCGCCGCCGAGGAGGGTGTTGAAGGACTGGATGTTCTGCACCCGGCGAGGCGGGGTCCCGGGCACGGTGAAGTAGGCGCCCTTGTCCTGGAGCGAGATCATCGGGTCCTTCTCCTTGCCCAGGCCCATGAAGTTGCCGGAGCCGACCCATTCGCTCTGCAGGAACTCGACGTTGTCGATGGCCCGGGCACCGAGGGCGATGAAGTCCAGGCCGCGCGGTGTGCCGTCGTCCTTGAGACGATCCGGCGGCAGCGGAGTGCCGTAGGAGGTGCCGCGCCGGATGATCCGGCGGATGTTGACGTCGGTGAGGACCGTCAGCTTGGTGTCGCGCGGGTTCATCCGGCGGATGTGGGAGCCGAGCGGGGTGCGCAGTCCGCGAGGGTCGGCGGAGTAGTCGAAGTCGTTGATCCGGGTCGGGTCTTCGCCGATCGCGGGCGTGTCGCGGTCGGGCGAGAGGGCGAGAGGTGCGCCGCTGCGCCAGCGGCCGACCAACTTGGCGGCCAGCAGCTCGCGTTCGGCCTCGGTGGAGGCGTTGTCGTGCAGCCACTTGTTGAAGGCCGCGACGTGGGAGTGGTACTTGCGGAAGACGACGTAGGTGCCGTTGCGGCCCAGGACGTCCGGAGCCGGCACGGGCAGCGGCACACCGGCCTCGCTCGGGTAGCCGAGGACGAACTCACCGGCCTTGATGGGCCGTCCGTCGCCCGGCAGAGGTTCGGCGCCACTGCCTTCGACCACCGGCTGGCTGAAGCCGTCCCGGTAGCCGAAGACGTTGAACCCGTCGGCCGCGAAGTCCTGGTGCGACAGCAGCTTCACGCCCGGGACCTCGCCCAGTTCCTTCTCGTAGGCGGCGACTTCGGCCCGCCAGTCGTCCTCGCTCGCGGCGAACACCGTGACGGCCACGTGCACGCGCGGGGTGCCGAAGGGGAACTCCCAACGGTCCGGCGCGTTCACGCCCGTGTCCCGCAGCCGCTCGGCGCGGGCCGCCATCCCGGCACGGAAGTTGGCCGGGAAGGAGGCCAGTGAGGTCTCCGGCAGCCCCAGCGCTACCAGTCCCTGGTAGCTGAGGGCGAGGGCCAGCCAGGACGGCTGCGGTTCGTCCCAGCGCGCCGCCGAGGTCACCCTCGGCGCCAGTCGGCGCAGCAGTTCCCTGCCCGCGGCCGGTTCGGTGATCTCCAGGATCGCGTGGGTGCCGAAGTAGGGCTCGGGCCGGGCCCGCAGCACGGTCGCCTGGATGTCGTCGAGATCCAGGGTGGGTGGGCGGCGCAACCGCCGGAACAGCGGGGAAGGCATGGTGCGCCTGCCTGCCTTCAGTTGAGGTCCGACAGGAAACGCTGCACGGCGGCCTCCTGCCGCTTGAGCCGGTGGCCCTCCGCGACGGTGAGGTTGGGGTGGGCGACGAACCACGCCTCCGCCGGGATCTGGTACTTGACGATGAACTCCTTCACGTCCGGCGAGGTGATCCCGGGCCAGCCCTCGACGTTGCTGAACAGGTAGTCCATGAACTCGGGGATCTTGGTGGCGAAGTCGTCGATGTAGGGGTCCCACTCGCCGTCGAAGGCGGTCGCGAACAGCAGCTTCGTGTCGTTGTCGAGGAACACGAACCGCATGTTGTGAAGGGTGCCGACCTGACCGGCGCCCGCCAGGTTCCCGCCGACCAGGCCGAAGAACTTCCGCAGCCGTTCGGCGCCGTTCGGCTTCAGCGGCAGGATCGTCGTCAGCTCGGACACCTCGCCGCTCTTGGCGCCGATCCGGCCGGCGGTGGTGACGGCGTGTTCGGCCATCTCCTCCTTGTCGGCAAGGATCTCGGCGGCCTTGAGCTTGAGGGCGATCTTGGCGTCCGACAGTGCGGTCTCGACCTTCTCACGGACCGCATCGGGGAACTGCTGGAACTTCGCATGCAGGGCGTTCTCGCTCATGGCGCCTCTCCTTGGGCGTGGGCGGCAACACTTCAAATACCGCCGCAAACAGGCCATCGCAGGGTGGTGGCCAAACGGGACGACGCCCGACTCCTGACCACTGCCGCATAATTGATTACATCATCAGTTTGCCGCTTCGGCTTGTCAACGCGCTACTCGCAGGTAGTCACACCTCTTCGACCCTGCGTCCGACGTCGCTGACGTCTTCGCCTTCCCCAGCCCGGACCGCCCCGGCTGCCTGGTACTCGTCCCCGATGTGTTCCCGGGCTCCTCGACCCGAGAAGCGGAGGCGCTGTCCCAGCCCAGCACCACCGCCGCGCGCCGGGCACCCAGCCCATCGGCTCCCGCCCCCAGGGCGGCGGCCATCAATGCCTGGTAGTCCACCGACAGCACCTGAGCCCCGGCCGCGTCGTCCCGGTGAGGCACCGCCCGGCGTGGTCCCACCGGCTTCCGCTGCGACACGAGGGCCACGGCGGGTGCATCCTCCTCGACGAGCGCCTCCAGATACTGCTAAAGGCCGATCACACGGCGCCTGAGCACCTCCTCCGCCTCCGCCAAAGCCGCACGCACTCGCTCCAGCTCGGCTTCGAGAACCTCTACCCGCACCGCCGCGGCCTTCTGTCTGCCGTGCTGCTGCAAGGCGGGGCCGTCTCTGGGCCGTCGAAGGGCGGCCCAGAGCGACCGACAACGACCAATGACGGCCGTTCGATCACAGGCCAGCGCTGCGCCAACGTCGATCGCACGAGGTCGCTCCGGGCCGACGTCACTTCCTGCGCAACAAGCGCCAGGAGTGGGAGGAGTACCGCAGCGAGGTCACCGCCTTCGAGCTGCGGAAGAACCTGCCGGTGCTGTAGGCGCCGGTAGCCGCGGGCGGGGGTGCGGCGCTCGTCAGGAGGCCGTCCCGGCGCGCTGGAGGACGATCATGGCCAGGTCGTCGTCGAGGCGGCCGCCCGTGTACGCGCGGACGTCCGCCGCGAGCTGTTCGACGAGCGGGCCGGGTGCCTGGTCCGCCCAGGCCGTGGCCCGCTCGGCGAGCGGGTAGAAGTCGCCGTCCGCGTTCCGGGCCTCGCTGACGCCGTCCGTGTACAGGACCAGCCGGTGGCCGTGCTCGAACGGGAAGGTCGCCGGTGTGTAGCAGCCGCCGGCGCTCTCCGTGCAGTCCACGCCGGCCGGCCACACTCCGAGGCCGAGCGGGGGCGACGGCTCCGGGACCGCCAGTGCCAGCGCCGACCTGGTGCGGCCGCGCAGCAGGAGGGGCGGCGGGTGCCCGCAGCTGATCAGGTGCACCACGGGCTCGTCGTCCGGGATGTCCATGACGGCGGCGGTCACGAAGCGCTCGGCGGGGTCCTCGGTGGGTTCCGAGAACTCCGCGAGCCCCCACCGGACGGCGTCCTCGATGTAGGCGACCAGCTCCGGCAGCGGGATCCGGCGGTGTGCGGCGGCACGGAAGGCGCCGAGCACGATCGCCGTGTCGCTGATCGAGGGGAGCCCCTTGCCCCGGACGTCCCCGATGAGCAGCCGTGTGCAGCCGGGGATCCGGGCGGCGGCGTACAGGTCGCCGCCGATGGCCGTGTCCGCCTCGGCGCTGCGGTAGTGCGAGGCGAGGGAGACGGGTCCGGCCTGCTTCGGCAACGGCCGCAGGACGACCCGTTGGGCCGCGTCGGACACCGAGCGCGCCCTGACGAGTTCCAGCTCCCGGCGGTCCCGCAGGCGGGTGAAGAGGACGAAGAAGATGCAGACGGCGCAGAGCGCGGCGAGTTCGACGAGAACGTTCTCGGTGACCAGGACCCGCCGTTCCAGGCCGGCGCAGACGAGCGCGAGGACCGCCAGCGCCCCGATCAGCGCGGTGGCGCGGGGCCCGCTGCCGACCGCGGTGACCGCCACGGCGACGACGAGGAGGTGGGCGAGGTGGATGTCCGGCGGCAGGAACCAGTCCGCCACCGGGATCGCGACGATCAGCAGGATAGGCCCAGCCAGCCGCAGCGGCCCCGGCGCGTAGCGGCGCCATGCCCGCATGGTGTCGACCACGGACGTCGAGATCGTCGCTGCGCTCACGTCGTGCTCCGGTACTCGTCTGCTGCTCCTGCTACAACCAACCCATGGTCGCATGCCGCCCATTCCCCCTATTCCGGAAATCGGAACAACGGGAACGAGGTCAGTCCACGTACGCCGGTGACACCGCCGAGACACTGATCCGCCGCGCCGTGCCCGTGCCGTCCGCCGGGACCTGGTACAGGTCCGCCCCGTAGTCGCCCGGCAGGGCGTAGACGACGGTGTGCGCGTCCTTCCACACCGCCTGGTCGTCGACGCTGCGGGTCTCGGCGAGCGGGGTCTCGCGCATCGTGCGGAGGTCGAGGACGTAGAGGCGCCAGGGCGCGTCCTTCGGCAGGCCCGGTACCCGCTTCTTGTACGCGATCCGGGTGCCGTCGGGGGAGAGCGAGGGGCATTCCACGTTCGGGTGGAGGGTGGTGAGCGTGCGGGTGCGCAGGTCGCCCCGGACCAGGTAGGTCGAGCCCTTCGTCGCCAGGGTCGCGTAGAAGGTGTGGTCGTCGGAGGCGAAGGTCACGCCCCAGAGGTTGACGTCCGAGGACCGGTAGGGACGGCCGTCCCTGACGATGCGGAACGCCTCCAGGGAGGGGACCAGGGTGCCGGTGCGGGTGTCGGCGATCGCCGTGCGGGTCGAGAAGTTCGTGCCCGCGTAGGAGTCGCCGCCCACGAACGCCGTCCAGGCCGCGTAGTGCCCGGTGGGCGAGACGCGGGCGCGGGACGGGATGCCCGGGACGTCGTAGTGGGCCCGTTCCTTCAGGTGCGCGTCCAGGATCAGGGCGCGGTAGGTGTCCGAGACCGGGCCGTGGACCGCCTGGAGGCAGACGCCGGTGCCCGCGGCGGCGTAGAAGCGGAGGCATTTCACGCCGGAGGAGGTGCGCGGGCCGCCGGGTGCGCCGGCGGGGACCGTGGTCAGTTCGTCGCGGTGCGGGCCCCAGGCCATGTTGCGGAAGACCATGCGGCCGGGGTCCGTCAGGGTCACCGTTCCGGGGGTGACCCTCGGGCCGCCGGCCTGGGTGTGGTCGCGGCGCTCCGCCCGCGCGGAGGCGTGCAGGACGGAGGCCAGGGCGACGGCCGCGAGGACCGCGAGCGCCGAGAGGAGGATGAGGAGGCGGGAGCGCAGGGTCATGCGGCGGCCTTCCGGAAGGGGCGGAGGGTGAGGGCGTACACCGCGCACACCGCCAGGGCCACCGCCGACACGCTCAGCGCCGTACGGTCGCCCCACAGCGTCCAGGCCGCCCCGAACCCCAGCGAGCAGGCGAACCGCGCCCCCGCCTGCCCCGTCTGGACCAGTGCCAGGCCCGAGGAGCGCAGCGCCTCGGGGACGCTGTCGGAGGCGGCCGCCATCAGGACGCCGTCGGTCGCCGCGTAGAACGTGCCGTGCAGGGCCAGTACCGCGCAGGGCAGGGCCGGGCCGTGCCAGGACGTGAGCAGCAGGGCGTAGGCCAGGAGCAGGGCGCCGTGCCCGGCCAGGAAGACGCGCCAGCGGCCCCAGCGGTCCGCGAGGCGGCCCAGCGGGACGGCCAGCAGGAGGAACGCGGCCGCGGTGCCGAGGGGGAGCAGGGCGAACCAGCGGTCCGGGACGCCGAGCCGGCGCTGCAGAAGGAGGTAGACGAAGGAGTCGCTGACCGTCGCGAGGCCCAGGAGCAGGGCGCAGACGGTGATGCGGCGCAGGTCGCGGTGGGAGAGGAGGCCGAGGGCCGCGCGCAGGGTGGGGCGGGCGGCGGACGCGGCCGGCTCGGTGCGGCCGCCGCCCGGCACGAACAGGACGAGGATCAGCACGCCCAGGACCGCCACGCAGAAGCTGACCGTGAAGACCGCGTCGTAGCCGTCCACGGTCGCCCGCAGGATCAGGAAGGCGGCCAGGGGGCCGAGCAGCGCGCCCGCCGTGTCCATCGCGCGGTGCACGCCGAAGGCGCGGCCCCGGGTCTCCGGGGTGCTGGAGAGGGAGATCAGCGCGTCCCGGGGCGCGGTGCGCAGGCCCTTGCCGGTGCGGTCGGCCGCCAGGACCAGGCCGATGGGGGTGAGGGTGTGGGCGATCAGCAGCAGGGGTTTGCAGAGGGCCGACAGGGCGTAGCCCGCGCCCGCCACCCACTTGTGGCGGCCGCCGCCGCGGTCGGCCAGGTGGCCGCCGACCAGGCGTACGACCGCCGAGAAGCCGTTGTAGACGCCGTCGAGGAGGCCGAAGCCCAGGGGGGACAGGCCGAGGCCCGCCACCAGGTACAGCGGGAGGACCGCCGTGACCATCTCGGAGGAGACGTCCGTGACCAGGCTGACCGTGCCGAGGGCGAGGACGGTGGGCGCGATCGTGGAGCGGTACCGCCCGGCCCGCGGGGGCCGGGCGGTACCTTCCACGGACGCCGTCGCCGGAGTGCTCGCGCGGCTGTCCGCTACGTACACGTCAGGACGCCCAGATCCCGGTGATGTCGGACGAGGACGCCGCGTTGCCCGCGTGCGCGCTCAGGCCCTGGCTGTCCTCCAGGGTGCGCAGCAGGTCGTAGTGGTCGTACGTGGTGGACGAGGACGAGCCCGCGGCGACCGGCTGGCCGTACAGGACGGTCGGGATGCGGTTGCCGGAGAGCTGGTTGTCCTCGTCCATGGTGACGACGAGGAGGCTGTTGTGGGTCTTCGCCCAGGTGGCGTACGCGCCCAGGTTGTTCTTCAGCCAGGTGTCACCGGTGGACACCGAGCAGTCGTGCATGTCGCTGCACAGGTTGGGGACCACGAAGGACAGCTGGGGGAGGGTGGAGTAGTCGGTGGGGAACTGGGCGAACGTCTTCGCGGTCGACGTCGGGACGTTGCTGAAGCCGAACCACGGGTTGTGCTTGCGCGCGTAGTTGCCGCTGCTGCACGTGGTCGAGCCCTGGCTGGGCAGGCTCTCGTTGTAGCTGGCCCAGGTGCGGCCGGCCGCGAGCTGCTCGGAGGCCAGGTTCGCCGCCGAGGAGAAGCCGGGCGTGTAGCAGCTGTCGCTCGTGATGCCCTGGGTGGAGCCGGAGAACAGGGCGAAGTAGTTGGGCTGGCTCGGGTGGGTCTCGGCGTACATCTGGGTCAGGTTGGCGCCGCCGGACTTCAGCGAGTTGATGTACGGGGCGCTTGAGGAGCCGATGACCTGGCTGTAGGCGTGGTTCTCGAAGACCACGACGATCACGTGGTCCGGGGTCGGTACGGCACTCGCGGCGTGCGCGGACGCCCCGCCGAGGCCGGTCCACAGGCCGACCGCGGCCGCGGTGAAGGCGGTGGCGGACGCCATCGCCGTACGGGCACGGCGCAGCATCCCGGTACGTGCGGAACTGCCGGACACATCAACCTCCGGGGGAGAGGACGGAGAAGAAGGGCTGGCGGTGCGCAAAGAGCATGCACACGCCAAGACTCCCACGGCTCACGGAATCCGCCCCCCGGGGGTGAAGAGCCGGTGAACGCCGGGTACGTGCGCCCCCATGGCACGCATCCTCGTGGGCACCTGTGGCTGGACCGACCGCGCCCTGGTGGCGAGCGGCTGGTACCCGCCCGGCAGGCGCGATCCGGAAGGCCGGCTGCGCCACTACGCCGGCCAATTCCCCGTCGCCGAGGCCGACTCCCCCTACTACGCCCTCCCGTCCGCCCGCACCACCCGGCTGTGGGCGGACCGCACCCCGGCCGGCTTCCGCTTCGACGTCAAGGCGTTCTCCCTCCTCACCGGCCACCCGACCCGCCCGGCCGCGCTCCCCGCCGACCTGCGCGGCCGCCCCCGTGACGAAGGCCTGCGCGCGGAGGTCTGGGCCCGCTACGCCGAGGCCGTCGACCCCCTGCGACGCTCCGGCCGCCTGGGCACCCTCCTCTTCCAGTATCCGCCCTCCCTGACTCCCGGACCCGACGCGGAGGCGTTCGTGCGGGCCGCCAGGGAGCGCGCCCGCGACTGGCCCTTCGCGGTGGAGTTCCGCGACCCCGCCTGGTGGCGCGGCGAGCGTACGGCGGCGTTCCTGCGGGACCTGGACGCCACCGCCGTGGCCGTGGACACGGCCCCGGACCTGCCCGGCTCCCTCCCTCCGACGGCCCAGGTCACCACCCCCCGGCTGGCGGTCGTCCGCTTCCACGGCCGCAGCCCCCACTGGGGCACCGGCACCAAGGAGGACCGCTTCCGCCACACCTACACCGTCCCCGAACTCACGGAGTGGCTGCCGCGCGTGCGCGCCCTGGCCGAGCAGGCCGAAGAGGTCCACGTCCTGTTCAACAACTGCTGCGCGGACAGCGCCGTGCGGGCGGCACGGACGATGGCGGACCTGCTCACGGCCCGGCTGCCGCAGCAGCGCGGCACCCCCTGCGCCGGGCGGCCGCCGGGTCCCACCGACCACGCGACCGAAGCCGGCCGCGGCCGATCCGGCTAGGCTCGTCTGGCCAGCATGATCGTGATCCCAAGGGGAGGCCGCACATGACGCCGGGGCGCAGGAGCAGTACCTTCACGCGGCTGCTGCGGCACGGCTTCACCGATGCCTCGGCCGCCGAGCGGCTGCTGGACAGCGCCGAGCTGGCCGCCGTACGCGACGACCCGGTGCTCCTCGAGGCCCTCGGCGCCACCGCCGACCCCGACCTCGCCCTGCACGGCCTGGTACGGCTCCTGGAGGCCCAGCCAGGCCCCACCGCCCGCCGGGAGCTGCTCGACACCCTGATAGCGGCCAAGCCGCTGCGGGACCGCCTGCTCGGCGTCCTCGGGGCCTCCGCCGCCCTCGCCGACCATCTCGCCCGGCACCCGCGCGACTGGGAGGTCCTGGTCACCTACGAGCCCCGCGACCTGCACCCGGGCGTCGCCGAGTTCGAACGCGGGCTCGCCGAGGCCGCCGACCCGGTCGCCCTGCGGGTCGCCTACCGGCGCTGCTTGCTGTCCATCGCCGCCCGGGACGTGTGCGGCACGACCGACGTCGCCCAGACCGCCGCCGAGCTCGCCGACCTCGCCACCGCCACCCTGCGCGCCGCCCTGGCCCTCGCCGAGGCCGCCGCGCCCGAGGACGCCGCCGTCTGCCGGCTCGCGGTGATCGCCATGGGCAAGTGCGGCGGCCACGAGCTGAACTACGTCTCCGACGTCGACGTCATCTTCGTCGGCGAGGCGGCCGAAGGCGCCGACGAGGCCAAGGCGCTGCGCTCCGCCACCAGGCTCGCCTCGCACATGATGCGGATCTGCTCCGAGACCACCGTGGAGGGGTCGATCTGGCCCGTCGACGCCAACCTCCGCCCCGAGGGCCGCAACGGCCCCCTCGTGCGCACCCTCAGCAGCCACCTCGCCTACTACCAGCGCTGGGCCAAGACCTGGGAGTTCCAGGCCCTGCTCAAGGCCCGCCCGGTCGCCGGCGACCCCGACCTCGGGCAGGAGTACGTCGCCGCGCTCGAACCGATGGTCTGGAAGGCCGCCGAGCGCGACAACTTCGTCGCCGACGTGCAGAAGATGCGGCGCAGGGTCGTCGAGAACATCCCCGCCGCCGAGGTCGACCGCGAGCTGAAGCTCGGCCCCGGCGGCCTCAGGGACGTCGAGTTCGCCGTGCAGCTCCTCCAGCTGGTGCACGGCCGCACCGACGCCGGCCTGCGCTCCGGCACCACCCTCGACGCCCTCCAGGCCCTCGCCGCCGGCGGCTACGTGGGCCGCGCCGACGCCGTCCAGCTCGACGACGCCTACCGCTTCCTGCGTTCCCTGGAGCACCGCATCCAGCTCTACCGGCTGCGCCGCACCCACCTGGTCCCCGAGGACGAGGCCGACCTGCGCCGCCTCGGCCGTTCGCTCGGCCTGCGCACCGAGCCGGTGACCGAGCTGATCCGCGAGTGGAAGCAGCACACCGGCGTCGTACGGCGCCTGCACGAGAAGCTCTTCTACCGTCCGCTGCTCGACGCCGTCGCCCAACTCGCGCCCGGCGAGACCCGGCTGAGCGCGGAAGCCGCCCGGGAACGCCTCGAGGCGCTCGGCTACGCCGACCCCGCCGCCGCCCTGCGCCACCTGGAGGCCCTCGCCTCCGGTGTCACCCGCAAGTCCGCCATCCAGCGCACCCTGCTGCCCGTCCTGCTCGGCTGGTTCGCCGACTCCGCCGACCCGGACGCGGGCCTGCTGAACTTCCGCAAGGTCTCCGACGCCCTTGGCAAGACCCCCTGGTACCTGCGGCTGCTCAGGGACGAGGGCGCCGCCGCCGAGAACCTCGCCCGCGTGCTGTCCGCCGGCCGGCTCGCCCCCGACCTGCTGATGCGCGCCCCGGAGGCGGTGGCCCTGCTGGGCGACGGCGACGGGGGCGGCCTGGAGCCACGCGGCCGCGCCCAGCTGGAGCAGGAGATACTCGCCGCCGTCGGCCGCGCCGACAACGCCGAGGACGGCGTACGGGCGGCCCGCGGCGTGCGCCGCCGCGAGCTGTTCCGGACGGCCGCCGCCGACATCGTGGACTCCTACGGCACCGACACCAAGCCCGTCGAGGCCGACCAGGGCGCCCTCGTCGACCGGGTCGGCGGCGCGGTCTCCGACCTGACGGCGGCGACGCTGGCGGGGACCCTGCGCGCGGTGGTCAGGGACGGCTGGGGGGACACCCTGCCGACCCGGTTCGTCATGATCGGCATGGGCCGGTTCGGCGGCCACGAGCTGGGCTACGGCTCCGACGCCGACGTCCTGTTCGTGCACGAGCCGCGGGAGGGCGTGGCCGAGCGCGAGGCCGCCGACGCGGCGGGCAAGGTCGTCGCCGAGATGCGCCGGCTGCTCCAGATCCCCAGCGCCGACCCGCCGTTGCTCGTCGACGCGGACCTGCGCCCCGAGGGCAAGTCCGGGCCGCTGGTGCGCACCCTCAAGTCCTACGAGGCGTACTACCGCCGCTGGTCGCTGGTGTGGGAGTCGCAGGCCCTGCTGCGCGCCGAACCGGTCGCCGGGGACGAGGACCTGGGACGCAGGTTCATCGAGCTGGTCGACCCGCTGCGGTACCCGGCGGAGGGGCTCGGCGAGGACGCGGTGCGCGAGATCCGGCGGCTGAAGGCCCGGATGGAGTCCGAGCGGCTGCCGCGCGGCGCCGACCCGAAGCTGCACACCAAGCTCGGGCCCGGCGGCCTCTCCGACGTCGAGTGGACCGTGCAGCTGCTCCAGCTGCGGCACGGGTGGGCCGAGCCGGGGCTGCGCACCACGCGGACCCGGGTGGCGCTGGCCGCGGCGCAGGCGGCGGGGCTGCTGGGGGCCGAGGAGGCCGCGATACTCGACGAGGCCTGGGTTCTGGCGACACGGGTGCGCAACGCCGTGATGCTGGTGCGCGGGCGGGCCGGCGACACCTTCCCCACCGAGAGCCGCGAACTCGCGGCCGTGGGGCGGTACCTGGGGTACGGGGACGGTCACGCCGGGGACATGCTCGACGCGTACCGGCGTACCACGCGCAGGGCGCGGGCCGTCGTGGAGGAGCTCTTCTACGGCGCCTGACGGGGCTCGGCGGCCGCTGCGCCGGAGCCGGGCAGCCGGACGGTGACGAGGAGGCCGCCGGCCGGACGCGGCGCCAGGTCGAGGGTGCCGTCGTGCGCCCGGACGACGCTGTGCGCGATGGCCAGCCCGAGGCCGACACCGGCGTGCTCGTCGGTGCGGACGCGTTCCGTGCCGCGCTGGAAGGGTTCGGTGAGGGTCGGCACCAGGTCCGGCGGCAGCGGACGGCCCGTGTTCTCGACCCGCAGCACGCTCGTGCCGTGCCGCCGTTCGGTGTGCACCGTCACGGTGCCGCCGGCGGGGAGGTTGTGGACGACGGCGTTCTGGACGAGGTTCGTCACCATCCGCAGGAGGAGTGCCGCCGAGCCGGCCGTGTGGGCCGGCTCGCCGGTGACGTCGAGCGCGATCCCGCGCTTCTCGGCGAGGGGGAGCAGCGCCTCGGAGGCCTCCTCGGCGACGAGGGAGAGGTCGACGGGCTCGCGGCCGAAGCCCCCGCCGTCGGCGCGGCTGAGCAGCAGGAGGGCCTCGGTGAGGTCGATCGCCCGCGTGTTGACGGCACGCAGGCGTTCGACGAGTTCGTCCCGGTCCCGCGCGGGATCGGCGCGGGCGGCGTCGAGGAGCGCGCGGGAGACGGCCAGCGGGGTGCGCAGCTCGTGGGAGGCGTTCGCGGCGAACCGCCGCTGTTCGCCGACGTGGGACTCCAGTCGTTCGAGCATGGTGTCGAACACGTCGGCGAGTTCCCGGAACTCGTCCCTGGGGCCCGTCATGCGGATCCGGTGGGAGAGCGATCCGCCCGACGCCATCCGGGCCGCGGCCGCGATCCGGGTGAGGGGCGCCAGCATCCGGCCCGCGAGGATCCAGCCGCCGAGCAGGCCGAAGAGGAGCAGGAAGGCCAGTGCGGTGGCCGCGGCGGGCGCGAAGCCGTTCAGGAGGTCGGAGCGCTTGGGCCCGACGATGATCACGGCGCCGAACCTCTTCTGGATCGACCTGGCGTCGTCGTCCGGCACCCAGCGCAGCACGAACACCCACATCACGGCCAGCAGGAGAAGGCCGGCGACGAAGAGGAAGCCGGCGTAGCTGAGGGTGAGCTTCAGCCGGGCGCTGAGATTCGGGCGTCTGTTCACGGTGTACCCAGCGTAGGCAGGACGGGCTGTGGGACGAGGTCCGGGCGGCGGCGGGAGGCTCAGCCCGGCGTCAGCGCGCGGCTCGGCCGGTCCGACGGCGCCGGCGCCGCCGTACGCCACCAGGGGCGCGACGCCAGCCCGGCCAGCAGGGCGCCGACGGCGTTGACCAGGACGTCGTCCACGGAGGACACCCGGTCCAGACGGAAGACGTACTGCGCGGTCTCCACCAGCACCGAACAGCCCGCGCCGAGCGCCAGGACCCGTGGCGCGGAGGCCAGCGCCGTGAACCGCATCGGGGCGAAGAACCCCAGCGAGGCGAAGACCAGCAGGTTGCCGACGATCCCGAGCGTTCCCATGGTGACCAGGTCCCGCAGCGGTACGAGGCTCACCCGGGCCGGGGCGGTGGCCGGCCCGCCCGGCATCATGGTCAGCCACACGAACGGCACCGTGCCGTGCACCATGCCCACCTCGGCCAGCGACGTCCGCCACGCCGCCCCGTCACCGGCGGCACGGCGGCGGTGCGCCAGCGCCCATGCCACCAGCGCGGCGAGCGGCAGCGTGACCAGCGTCATGAGCACCACGCCGTTGAACGTGTCGAGGCAGCCGTGCCACTGCCCGGCCATGCACCTCGGGGCGGACATCAGGAGCGGCCGCCGCAGGACGAACGCGGCGCCCGCCACGCCGGCGACCGCCAGGCCGAGGAAGGTCGTGTTTCGGTTCACGCCGTCCATGGGACCCGGAGGTCCGTTGCGGCGGCGTATGCGCTTTCCGATACGCCCGCGATACACGCGGTCTGCTAGGGCGTCTGCCCGAGCAGGGTCCGGGCGTGGTTCATGAGACCCGTCAGGCCCACCTCGAACGCGCGGTCCGCCCTGCCGTCCCCCACCGCCGCCAGGGCCTGGGCCAGGTGCGGGGTCGGGGCCCGGTCGGTCAGCTCCCACATCGTCTCCGGGGCCGCGAGGTCCAGCGCGGAGCCGAGGACCAGGTTCTCCAGGGCGATCAGCAGGGGCATCACGTCCGCCGCGGCGAAGCCCGCCGTCAGCAGCACCGTGACCGCGCGCTCGTACTGCTCCAGGACCCGGGGCGCCCGCACCGGCGAGGTCATCAGGAGCGGGATCGCCCGCGGGTGGGCGGCGAACGCGGCGCGGTAGGAGCGGGCCCAGGACTCCACCGCGGTGTCCCAGGGGGACAGGTCGAGGGTCGCGGGGTCGATCGCGGCCGCGACCCGTTCGCGCAGCAGCTCGACGATGCCGTCCCGGCCGTCCACATGGTGATACAGCGAACCGGCCTGGGTGCCGAGCCGCTTCGCGATCTGCGGGACGCTGAAGTCGCCCTGCTCGTCCACGAGTTGCAGCGCGGTCGTGGTGATCCGCTCCCGGTCGAGGAGCGGGGTGCGCGGCCGTCCCATGGGTCTGTTCTCCCCCGGAGGTGTGAAACGGGTCTTCCCGGATGTCCAGGAGGAGGCTACATTGCCAAAACCGAAAGGCTTTAGATTTACGGGTCCGGGGCAGCTCCTGCCCTGGTAGCGCCGGTCATCCCGCACGCCCGGAACCCCTCCCGTCCGTCGCGCTCGAAGGGCTCCCTCCCCATGTCCGTCACCGCTCGCGAGGAGAGCACGCCACCCGCCGTGGCCACGCTCCGCTCCGGCTCGCTCGGCACCGCCGACATCGCCTTCTTCGTCATCTCCGCCGCCGCCCCGCTCACCGTGATGGCCGGCGTCGCCCCCCTCGCCGTCCTGCTCGGCGGCATCGGCGCCCCCGCCGGCTACCTCATCGCCGGCATCACCCTCGCCGTCTTCGCCGTCGGCTTCACCACCATGAGCCGGCACGTCAAAAGCGGCGGCGCCTTCTACGCGTACATCACCCGCGGCCTCGGCCGCCCCGTCGGCATCGGTGCGGCCCTGCTCGCCCTCGTCGGCTACAACGGCATGGAGATCGGCGTCTACGGCCTGCTCGGCAGCGCAGGGCGGGACACCGCGAAGGCCCTCTTCGGCGTCGACGTCCCCTGGCTGCCGATCGCCCTGGCCGGCCTCCTCCTCATCGGCTACGGCGGCTACCGCTCCATCGAGTTCGGCGCCAAGGTGCTCGGCGTGCTGCTGGTCGCCGAGACCGGCATCCTCGTGCTGCTCGCCGGCGGGGTACTGGTGAAGGGCGGCGCGCACGGCCTGTCCGGCGCCTCCTTCGCCCCGCACCACGTGTTCGTCTCCGGTACGGCCGTCGTCCTGGCCTTCGCCTTCGCCGCCTTCACCGGCTTCGAGTCGACCGTCATCTACCGCCGTGAGGCCCGCGACCCCGACCGCACGGTCCCGCGCGCCACCTACGTGGCCGTCGCGTTCCTCGGCCTCTTCTACGCCTTCATGGTCTGGATCATCATCCAGGCCTTCGGCGACCAGGACGTCATCGCGGCCGCCGCCAAGGACCCCGGCGGGCTCTTCTTCACCGCCATCACCGGCTACGTGGGCGGCTGGGCGGCCGACCTGATGCACGTCTTCATCGTGACCAGCATCATCGCCTCCCTCCTCGCCTTCCACAACGCGATCAACCGCTACGCCCTCGCCCTCGCCGAGGAGGGCGTACTGCCCAGGTCGTGGGGCAGGATCCACCCGCGCCACCGCTCCCCGTACCTGGCCGGCATCGCCCAGACCGTCCTCGGCTTCCTGGTCGTGCTCGCCTTCTGGGCGGCGGGCGCGGACCCGTACGACCAGCTGCTGCTGTGGGTCAACACCCCCGGAATGATCGGCCTGTTCGCGCTCCAGCTGCTCGCCGCGATCGCGGTGCCCTGCTACTTCCGGCGGGTACGGCACGAGGAGGGCACCCTGCGCACCGTGGTCGCCCCGACCGTCGCCGCGGTGCTCCTCGCCACCGCCATAGGGCTCGTCATCACCCACATCGACCTGTTCACCGGGGCGTCCAGCACGGTCAACACCCTGCTGATCGTCATCGCCCCGGCCGTCTTCGTCGCGGGCCTCGGCCTCGCCTGGTGGCTGCGCCGCGAACGGCCCGCGGTGTACGCGGACTTCGCGACCGAGCCGACCGAATAACCGTACGGAAGAAGGAGTTCACCGCGTGTCGACCGCCCACCCCGACCTCATCCTGACCGGTGCAGAGGTCCGCACCCTCGACCCCGCCCGGCCGCACGCCACCGCCGTCGCCGTGCGCGACGGGGTGATCGCCGCCGTCGGCGACGAGCGGGACGTACGCGACTGGCGGGGGCCCGGCACCGAGGTCGTGGCGCTGGACGGCGCGCACCTGGTGCCCGGCCTGGTGGACGCGCACAGTCACCCGGTGTGGGGCCTGGACATGGCGATCGGTGCCGACCTGTCGGGCGTGAGCGACCTGGCGGGCCTGCGGGCGGCGCTGGCCGGGGCCGAACGGACCGACGGCTGGGTGATCGGGTTCGGCCTCGACCACAACGCGTTCGAGGGCCGGCCCGTCGACCGCGCGCTCGTCGAGGACGTACTCGGCGGCGCGCCCGCCTTCCTCCGCCTCTACGACGGCCACTCCGCCCTCGCCTCCGGCGCGGCACTGGCCGCGGCGGGGGTCACGGGAGCGCGGGCCTTCGCCCAGCGGTCGCAGGTCGTCTGCGACCCCTCCGGCCGCCCCACCGGCCACCTCGTGGAGCACGCGGCGATGCAGCTGGTCGAGCGGGCGATGCCCCGCCCCTCGTACGCCGCCCGCCGGGCTCGCCTGGTCGAACTGCTCGCCGCGATGGCGGCCACCGGGCTGACCGGGGCGCACGTCATGGACGCGGGGGACCCGGAGCTGGTCGCGGCGGTGGCCGAGGAGACCGTGCTGCCCCTGCGGCTGCGCTTCGCGCCCTGGTGCATGCCGGGGGTCGACGAGGCAGGGCTGGCGGAACTGGCCGCGGCCCAGGGCCGGGGCGGCCGGCACTGGACGGTCGACGGGGTCAAGTTCTTCATGGACGGGACCGTGGAGGGCGGCACCGCCTGGCTGGAGCACGCGGACTGCCACGGGCAGGGCACGGCGGCGTTCTGGCCCGACCCGGACGCCTACGCCGCCGCCGTACGGCACCTGCACGCGGCCGGGGTGCGCACGGCCACGCACGCGATCGGGGACGCGGCGGTACGGCACGTCCTGGACGTGGTGGCGGGGCTGGGGCCGGGCGCGGCCGGCCGGCACCGCGTCGAGCACATCGAGACGGCGCCGGACCCGCTGCTGCCGCGGTTCGCCGAGCTGGGGGTGGCCGCGTCGATGCAGCCGCCGCACACGGCGTACACCCGGGCCGACGGCACCGACGAGTGGTCGCGCCGCCTCGGCACCGACCGCGCCGCACACGCCTGGCGCCTGCGTGACCTCCGCGACGCGGGCGCGACGGTCGCCCTCGGCTCCGACTGGCCCATCGCCCACTACGACGTCCGCCACGTCCTCGCCACGGCCCGCGCACCGCGTGGCGCGGCATCCGGGACCCCGGGCCTGACCGGCCTGGAGGCCCTGGAAGGCTGCACGACCCACGCGGCGCGAGCGGCGGGCGAGGCGGCGACGGCAGGCCGCATCACGGTGGGCCACCGTGCCGACCTGACGGCGTTCGCCCTGGACCCGGTGGCGGTCCCGGCGGACGAGCTCGCCGAGGCACCCGTACGACTGACGGTGACCGGTGGGCACGTCGTGCACCGGGGAGAGTGAGCCGTCGGCGGCTGAGGACGTCTCGGCACCGCCGGGTCCCGCCGTCGTGGCTGAGCACCGTCGCGGCGGGGGAAGGGGGCCGACAGATGATCTCGGCCGACAGCTGTCGGGGGCCGCCGCCGTTCTCGAACCGGCACTTCTGAGCCAGACCCACTGGTGCTGCGTCTGCTGTCGCTGACCTCGGACCGGCGCGGTTCTGGTGGGGGCTGCTGGTGCTGCGTTCGCTGTTGCTTGCGCCGACGGCTTTCTTTGTTCCGCCGCAGCGGCGCTCAGCCACCGCCGTGGAGGTCGGCGGTGCCGAACCGGCCGTGGGTCCCGGACCGAAGCCGGCGTCGGCCGCAACAGGCCTAGCCGCCCGGAGTGTGTTGCAGCAAGGGAGCCCCCGTCGGCTGCCGGGGCAGCGCGTAGGGAACGGCGCCGTACCACAGGCGTACCACCGTGAAGCCGAAGGTGAGGCAGAGGGCGCCGCCCACCGCGTCGAGCCAGAAGTGGTTGGCGGTGGCGACGATGACGAGGAGGGTGGCGGTGGGGTAGAGGAGGCCGAGCAGGCGGGCCCAGGGGACCGAGGCGAGGGCGAAGACCGTCAGGCCGCACCACAGGGACCAGCCGATGTGCATGGACGGCATCGCGGCGTACTGGTTGGACATGTGCTTGAGGTCGCCGGAGGCCATCGAGCCCCAGGTGTGGTGGACCGTCACCGTGTCGACGAAGCGGCCGCCGTTCATCAGACGGGGCGGGGCGAGCGGGAACAGGTAGTAACCGAGAAGGGCCACGCCGGTCGTCGCGAAGAGGGCGAGGCGGGCCGCCGCGTACCGGCCGGGGTGGCTGCGGTAGAGCCACACCAGGACGCCCAGCGTCACCACGAAGTGCAGCGTCGCATAGTAGTAGTTCATGCCGACGATCAGCCAATCCACCGAGTTAACGGCGTGGTTGACCGAATCCTCGACGGCGATCCCCAGCCGCTGTTCGGCGTTCCAGATCCAGTCGGCGTTGCGCAGCGCCTGCGCCTTCTGCTCCGGGACCGCGTTGCGGATCAGCGAGTAGGTCCAGTAACTCACCGCGATCAGCAGGATCTCGAACCAGAGCCGGGGCCGCCGCGGTGTCCGCAGCCGACCCAGGAACCCCTGTTCTCCCTCGCCCGTGACGGTCCGCGGAAGGGTCTGTGGTGCGCGACCTTCCGGCTCTGTCACGGTCGAGTCACTCATAGGCACAGAGTCTGCCAGAAAAGACGTTGTCGACAGATCATCCCAAGGTTGGGTTCACGGTGCATGTTCTACGGCACGGCGACTACTTCCCAGGTACTGCCGCCGTGGAACCGCGTACCACCAATTCCGGCATGAAAACGAACTCGCTGTGCGGGGCCGGCGTACCGCCGATCTCCTCCAGCAGGGTGCGCACCGCGGCCTGGCCCATCGCCGGGACCGGCTTGCGGATCGTGGTGAGCGGCGGGTCGGTGAACGCGATGAGGGGGGAGTCGTCGAAGCCGACGACGGACACGTCCCGGGGGACGTCGAGGCCGCGCTGCCGTACCGCCCGTATCGCGCCGAGCGCCATCATGTCGCTCGCGCACACTATCGCCGTGCAGCCCCGGTCGATGAGCGCCGTGGTGGCCGCCTGGCCGCCCTCCAGGGTGTAGAGGGAGTGCTGGACGAGCTCGGACTCGATCACGTCCGCCGGCAGGCCCAGCTGGTCCTGCATCGCCCGCACGAACCCCTCGATCTTGCGCTGCACGGGCACGAACCGCTTCGGGCCGAGAGCGAGCCCGACACGGGTGTGGCCGAGGGAGACGAGGTGGGTGACGGCCAGCGTCATCGCCGCGCGGTCGTCGGGGGAGATGAACGGCGCCTGCACCTTCGGCGAGAAACCGTCCACCAGGACGTACGGCACGCCCTGCGCCCGCAGCCGCTCGTAGCGCTGCATGTCGGCGGTGGTGTCCGCGTGGAGACCCGAGACGTAGATGATGCCGGCGACCCCGCGGTCCACCAGCATCTCGGTCAGCTCGTCCTCCGTGGACCCGCCCGGGGTCTGGGTGGCAAGCACGGGGGTGTAGCCCTGCCGGGTCAGCGCCTGCCCGATGACCTGCGCGAGGGCCGGGAATATCGGGTTCTCCAGCTCGGGCGTGATCAGGCCCACCAGGCCCTCGCTGCGCTGCCGCAGCCGTACCGGACGCTCGTAGCCGAGGACGTCCAGGGCGGCGAGCACGGACTGGCGGGTGGTGGCTGCGACGCCCGGCTTCCCGTTCAGGACCCGGCTCACCGTCGCCTCGCTCACCCCCGCCTGCGCTGCGATGTCGGCAAGCCGTGTGGTCACGGCACTGGACTGTACCGGCCGTATGTCCCCTTGCACACCGATCGGGCGCCTGATGCGGCCTGGGGGGCGGCCCGCTGTGGGCTGCTGCGTCATCGCACTCCCTACTGAAACATGACGGCAAGAGCTTGCAGAGTCTTGCACAAGTGGCCGCCGTAGCGCTCTACCGCCGTAAACAAGCGTCTCACCACGGTCGCCGAGAGGTCACGCCCGGATAACTTCGGAGATCTCTTGCACTTTTTTGCTGCAAGGTCTTTCGCAAGGCTTACATCGCTGTTACGTTCCCTGACGCCCGGCCGCCGCAGCAACGGCGCAGTCGGCACGACAGCGGGACGGCGGACGGGACCGCCCCCGCATCACTCGGGCTTAACCCTCAAGGAGAACTCATGCGGCGTGGCATAGCGGCCTCCGCGCTGGTGGCGTCCCTCGCCCTCACGGCGACGGCGTGCGGCGGGAGCGACAGCGACAGCAAGTCGGACGGCCCGGTCACCATCACCTGGTGGGACACCTCCAACGCCACCAACGAGTCGCCGACGTACAAGGCCTTGGTCAAGGAGTTCGAAGCCGCGAACAAGGACATCAAGGTCAACTACGTCGACGTCCAGTTCGACCAGGCGCAGAACAAGTTCGACACGGCCGCCCAGTCCGGCAAGGGCGCCCCCGACGTGCTGCGCTCCGAGGTCGGCTGGACCCCCGCCTTCGCCAAGGCCGGCTACTTCGTGCCGCTGGACGGCACCGCCGCCCTCGCCGACAAGGACAAGTTCCAGTCCAGCCTGATCACCCAGGCCCAGTACGAGGGCAAGACCTACGGCGTCCCGCTGGTCACCGACACCCTCGCCCTCGTATACAACAAGGCGCTCTTCAAGAAGGCCGGCATCACCGCGGCCCCCACCTCCTGGGACGAGGTCAGGGCCGACGCCGCCAAGATCCAGGACAAGGCCAAGACCACCGGCTACTGGGGCCCCGAGGCCGCGTACTACACGCAGCCCTTCCTCTACGGCGAGGGCACCGACATGGTCGACGCCTCCGCCAAGAAGATCACCATCACCTCGGCGGCGGCCAAGAAGGGCTACCAGACCTGGCTGGACCTCTACTCCGGCAAGGGCCTGCACAAGGCGGACGTCACCGCGGACGCCTACGCCCACCGCCAGGACGCCTTCGTCAACGGCAAGGTGGCCATGACCATCGAGGGCCCCTGGGAGATCACCAACTTCTACAAGGGCTCCGCGTTCAGCGACAAGTCCAACCTCGGCATCGCCACCGTCCCGGCCGGTTCCACCGGCAAGGCGGGCGCCCCGACCGGCGGCCACAACCTCTCGGTCTACGCCGGCTCGGACAAGGCCCACCAGGCCGCCGCCGAGAAGTTCGTCGCCTTCATGACCTCCGCGAAGACGCAGACGGAGATCGCCCTGAAGAACTCGACCCTGCCCACCCGCTCCGACGCCTACACCGCCGAGGTCAAGGCCGACCCGGGCATCGCCGGCTACCAGGCCGTCCTCTCCTCCGCCCAGCCGCGCCCGGCGCTCGCCGAGTACTCCTCCCTGTGGGGCCCGGTCGGCACCGAGCTGACCAAGATCGCCGGCGGCAAGGAATCCCTGGACAAGGGCCTGAGCACCGCCGAACTCGGGATCGAGAAGCTCGTCCCCGACTTCAGCAAGTAAGCCGCTGACGGCCGCCGGACCTCCCCCGGAACACGGAGGGGGTCCGGCGGCCACCGGCCTGTGCCCAGCCAGATCCCGGAAGACCAGAAGGTGTCGAACCATGACAGTCGCCATCGACCGCGCGACCGGCAAACGCCACGGTGACCGCGCGCCCCGCCCCGGGCTGGGCCAGCGGCTGAAGAACAGCTACCAGAAGTACTGGTACGCCTACGCGATGATCGCCCCCGTCGCCGTCGTCCTCGGGGCGCTCGTCGTCTACCCGTTGGTGTACGGCTTCTACCTGACGTTGACGGACGCCAACAGCCTCAACACCGCCCGCACCATCGGCGTCAACCACATCGACGCCACCTACAAGTTCATCGGCCTGGACAACTACAAGGACATCCTGTTCGGCCCGACGTCCTACGACCGCTTCTGGTCCCATTTCATCTGGACGATCGTCTGGACCGCGCTCTGCGTCACCCTGCACTACACGATCGGCCTCGGCCTGGCCCTGCTGCTCAACGAGAAGTTCCGCGGCCGCACCTTCTACCGCATGGTCCTGGTCCTGCCGTGGGCGGTGCCGACCTTCGTCACCGTCTTCGGCTGGCGGTTCATGCTCGCCGACGGCGGTATCGTCAACGCGGCCCTGCACTTCCTCCATCTGCCGCAACCGGCATGGCTGGAGGACACGTTCTGGCAGCGGGCCGCCGCGATCCTCGTCAACACCTGGTGCGGTGTGCCGTTCATGATGCTCTCGCTGCTCGGTGGCCTCCAGGCCATCGACGGCACGCTCTACGAGGCCGCCGAGATGGACGGCGCGAGCGCCTGGCAGCGCTTCCGGTACGTCACCCTGCCGGGCCTCAGGTCCGTCAGCTCCACCGTCGTCCTCCTCGGCATCATCTGGACGTTCAACCAGTTCGCGGTCATCTTCCTGCTCTTCGGCGACACCGCCCCCGACGCGCAGATCCTCGTGACCTGGGCCTACTACCTCGGCTTCGGACAGCAGCCGCGTGACTTCGCCCAGTCCGCCGCCTACGGCATGCTGCTGCTGGCCATCCTGATCGTCTTCACCTCCTTCTACCGCCGCTGGCTCAACCGCAACGACCAGCAGCTCGCGATCTGAGGCAGGAGTTCCCATGAGTACGACCACTGTCCAGACCTCCGCCCAGGTCGCCGAGGAGGCCCCCGTGACGACCACCCCCCGAGTCCGTGGCAGGGGCGAGCGCGGCCCGCTCGGCAGCGCCGTCATCCACGGCGTCCTGGGGATCGCGAGCCTCGTCGCGTTCTTCCCGGTCGGCTGGCTGATCTTCCTCTCCCTCGGCCCCGACAAGGACGACTACCTGCACCCGAGCGGCATCTGGCACAAGATGACGCTCGACAACTACTCGTTCGTCCTGCAGCACACCGGGTTCTGGGACTGGTTCAGGACGACGATGATCGTCGTCGGCGGTACCACGGTCATCGGCCTGATCCTCGCCTCCACCACCGGCTACGCGGTCTCCCGCATGCGCTTCCCGGGCTACCGGAAGTTCATGTGGCTGCTGCTGGTGACACAGATGTTCCCGATCGCCGTGCTGATCGTGCCGATGTACCAGATCATGTCGCGGCTCGGCCTCATCGACAGCTACCTCGGCCTGATCCTCGTCTACTGCACGACGGTGGTGCCGTACACGGCCTGGCTGCTCAAGGGCTACTTCGACACGATCCCCTTCGAGATCGACGAGGCCGGCCGCGTCGACGGGCTCTCGCCGTTCGGCACCTTCGGCCGGCTGATCCTGCCGCTCGCCAAGCCCGGCCTCGCGGTCGCCGCGTTCTACAACTTCCTCACCGCGTTCGGCGAGGTCGCGTTCGCGTCGACGTTCATGCTCAGCGACGACAAGTACACCTTCGCGGTGGGACTGCAGAGCTTCATCAGCGAGCACGACGCGCAGCGCAACCTGATGACCGCGACGGCGGTGCTGATCGCGATACCGGTGGCGGTGTTCTTCTACCTCGTGCAGAAGAACCTGGTGACCGGCCTCACCGCGGGCGGCACCAAGGGGTAGCACGCCGGTTCACTGGCGCCCCGCAAGGGGCGCGGGACTGAATCGACGTGCGGCTCCGCCGCGTGGGCGCGACCAGCCCCGACGGCGCCGCGCCCGAAACCCGAGGCGGCCGCGATGTCCATCCGACCCCGCTGACACCGCGGCCGTCTCGTCATCACTGTGCTACGCACACCTGATCACATGACCCCCTTACGTACCAAGGACGCCATGAGCCAGCAGCACTCCGCCATCGCCCCGGCACCGAACCCCGCCAAAGCCAAGCGCAGCGACTGGTGGCGGGACGCGGTGATCTACCAGGTCTATCCGCGCAGCTTCGCCGACAGCAACGGCGACGGGATGGGGGACCTGGAGGGCGTGCGCTCCAGACTCCCGTACCTGCGCGACCTCGGTGTCGACGCCGTGTGGCTCAGCCCGTTCTACGCCTCCCCGCAGGCCGACGCCGGCTACGACGTCGCCGACTACCGGGCCGTGGACCCCATGTTCGGCAACCTGCTGGACGCGGACGCGCTCATCCGGGACGCGCACGCGCTGGGCCTCAGGATCATCGTCGACCTCGTGCCCAACCACTCCTCGGACCAGCACGAGTGGTTCAAGCGGGCGCTGGCGGAGGGCCCCGGCTCGCCGTCGCGGGACCGCTACCACTTCCGGCCGGGCAAGGGTGAGAACGGCGAACTCCCGCCCAACGACTGGGAGTCCATCTTCGGCGGCCCGGCGTGGACGCGGGTGGCCGACGGCGAGTGGTACCTCCACCTCTTCGCCCCGGAGCAGCCCGACTTCAACTGGGAACACCCGGCCGTCGGCGACGAGTTCCGCTCCATCCTGCGGTTCTGGCTGGACATGGGCGTGGACGGCTTCCGCATCGACGTCGCCCACGGCCTGGTGAAGGCGGAGGGGCTGCCGGACCTCGGCGGCGCCGACCAGCTCAAGCTGCTGGGCAACGATGTCATGCCGTTCTTCGACCAGGACGGCGTGCACGAGATCTACCGGCAGTGGCGGCACGTGCTCGACGAGTACGCCGGCGAGCAAATCTTCGTCGCCGAGGCCTGGACGCCGACCGTGGAGCGCACCGCGAACTACGTCCGCCCGGACGAGCTCCACCAGGCCTTCAACTTCCAGTACCTGAGCACCGACTGGGACGCGAAGGAGCTGCGGGCCGTCATCGACCGCACCCTGGAAGCCATGCGTCCGGTCGGCGCCCCGGCCACCTGGGTGCTCTCCAACCACGACGTCACCCGGCACGCGACCCGCTTCGCCAACCCGCCCGGCCTCGGCACCCAGATCCGCACGGCCGGCGACCGGGAACTGGGTCTGCGCCGGGCCCGGGCGGCCACCCTCCTGATGCTCGCGCTGCCCGGCTCGGCCTACGTCTACCAGGGCGAGGAGCTGGGCCTCCCGGACGTCGTGGACCTGCCCGACGAGGTCCGCCAGGACCCCGCGTACTTCCGGGGCGCGGGCCAGGACGGCTTCCGGGACGGGTGCCGGGTACCGATCCCCTGGACGCGGGAGGGCTCGTCGTACGGCTTCGGGTCCGGGGGCAGCTGGCTGCCGCAGCCCGCGAGCTGGGGCGAGCTGAGCATCGAGGCGCAGACCGGGGTGGCCGGGTCCACCCTGGAGCTGTACCGCGGCGCGCTGCGCGTCCGGCGTGAGCAGGCCGACCTCGGCGCGGGCGACGCGGTGGAGTGGCTGCGCGCCCCGGAAGGCGTCCTCGCCTTCCGGCGCGGGGAGTTCGTGTGCGTCGCGAACACGAGCGGGGAGTCGGTGACGACTCCGGCCTACGGCAGGGTGCTGCTGGCCAGTGGCGAACTGACCGAGGCGGACGGCGAGGCGAAGCTGCCGGCCGACACCACCGTGTGGTGGACCACCGCCTGATCACGGCCCATCAGCGTCTGACCGTCGTCTGAAAGCTGCCTGACGGGGCGTCAATCGGTAACTTCTTGCAGCAACTTCTGAGGGCCCGCTACCCATCCGGGGAGCGGGCCCTTAACATCTGCGCAACCGCAAGGTTTCAGCAACGTTTCTGCAAGAGCCTTCAATGGTGAAGGAACCCCACATGGCACGTAAGACACTCTCCGCCGCACTGGCGCTGGCCGCCTGTAGCGTTGTCATGACCCCGTCCGTCGCGTCGGCCTCCCCGCCCGGCACGAAGGACGTCACCGCCGTCCTCTTCGAGTGGAACTACGGCTCGGTCGCCAAGGAGTGCACCACCACCCTCGGCCCCGCGGGCTACGGATACGTCCAGGTCTCCCCGCCCGCCGAGCACATACAGGGCTCGCAGTGGTGGACGTCGTACCAACCGGTGTCGTACAAGATCGCGGGCAGACTCGGTGACCGCGCCTCCTTCCAGAACATGGTGAACACCTGCCACGCGGCCGGTGTGAAGGTGGTCGTCGACACCGTCATCAACCACATGTCCGCGGGCAGCGGCACCGGCACCGGCGGCTCGTCGTACACGAAGTACGACTACCCCGGCCTGTACTCCTCGTACGACTTCGACGACTGCACCTCGCCCGTCTCCGACTACGCCGACCGCTGGAACGTCCAGCACTGCGAGCTCGTCGGCCTCGCCGACCTGGACACCGGCGAGGAGTACGTCCGCAAGACCATCGCCGGCTACATGAACGACCTGCTGAGTCTGGGGGTCGACGGCTTCCGGATCGACGCGGCCAAGCACATTCCGGCCGAGGACCTCGCCAACATCAAGACCCGGCTGACCAACCCCTCCGTGTACTGGAAGCAGGAGGTCATCTACGGCGCGGGCGAGGCCGTCCAGCCCACCGAGTACACCGGCAACGGCGACGTCCAGGAGTTCCGGTACGCCTACGACCTCAAGCGCGTCTTCAACGACGAGAACCTCGCCTACCTGAAGAACTACGGGGAGGGCTGGGGGTACATGAGCAGCTCGGTCGCCGGGGTCTTCGTCGACAACCACGACACCGAGCGCAACGGCTCCACGCTGAACTACAAGGACGGCGCCAACTACACCCTCGCCAACGTCTTCATGCTCGCCTACCCGTACGGAGCCCCGGACATCAACTCCGGCTACGAGTGGTCGGACGCCGACGCGGGCCCGCCCAACAACGGTGTCGTCAACGCCTGCTGGCAGGACGGCTGGAAGTGCCAGCACGCCTGGCCGGAGATCATCCGCATGGTCGCCTTCCGCAACGCGGTGCGCGGCCAGGCGGTGACGAACTGGTGGGACGACGGCGCCGACGCGATCGCCTTCGGGCGGGGCGCCAAGGGGTACGTCGCCATCAACCACGAGTCGGGCTCGCTGACCCGGACCTACCAGACGTCGCTGCCGGCCGGGACGTACTGCAACGTACAGGCGAACACGTCGGTGACGGTCAACTCGAGCGGTCAGTTCACCGCCACCCTCGCCGCCAACACCGCCCTCGCGATCTACGCCGGGAAGTCCACCTGCTGAGGATCCATCCGCTGGGTGCCGATCACCGACAGCAGCCGCAGCGCCTCCTCGGACCGTGAGCCCGGGGTCGCGGTGTAGATCACGACCTGCTGGTCCCGGTCGGTGATGTCGAGCGCGTCGCAGTTGACGGTGACAGGGCCCACCACCGGGTGCCGGAAGGTCTTGACCAGGGTGGGCGCGGCGGACACGTCGTGCAGCTCCCACAGCCGCCTGAACTCCTCGCTCCCGGCGAGGAGTTCGGCCACCAGGCCGGTCACCTCGGGTGCGTCCGGATACCGGCCGGCCGTGGCCCGCAGGCGCCGCGCCGAGTGCCGGGCGAAGGCGTCCACGTCCGACACCCCGTACAGCCTGCTGCCCGCGGGGCGCGGGGTGAGGAAGGCGCGGCGCATCAGGTTGCGGTCGCGCGGGGGCAGCGCCGAGAAGTCCTCCATGAGGGCGGCCGCCAGATCGTTCCAGGCCAGCACCTCGAAGGTCGCCGACGTCACGAACGCGGCGGCCTGCGGAAGCCTGCGCAGCAGGTCGAGCAGGCTCTGCCGGACCTCGCGCGAGGGCCCGGGGGGCGGCCCCGGCGGCGCCCCGGCGAGATGGTGCAGATGCCCGCGCTCGGCGTCGGACAGCCGCAGCGCCCGCGCCAGCCCGCCCAGCACCTCACGCGAGGGCCGCGGCCCCCGCGCCTGCTCGAGACGCGTGTAGTACTCCGTCGAGATGAACGCCAGCTGCGCCACCTCCTCGCGCCGCAGCCCCGGCGTCCGGCGGCGCGGACCGCGCGGCAGCCCCACCTCGGCGGGGGAGATCCGCTCACGTCGGCTGCGCAGGAAAGCTGCGAGTTCTTGCCTGTCCACGCGTCCAGTGTGCGTCGGCCGCCCGGCCCCATCCAGGTACCGCCGGTGCCTGGATGGGCCCCGCGCCCGGACGCAGGCTCGAAGCCATGGAGAACACAGCGAACACAGTGAACACGGCGGACACGGCCGGCCCCGGCCTTCTGAACGGCAAGGTCGCCTTCATCAGCGGTGCCGGGCGCGGCATCGGCGCCGCCGCCGCCCGGCTCTTCGCCCGCGAGGGCGCCCGGGTCATGCTGGCGGCCCGCACGGAGGCCCAGCTCAAGACGGTCACCGAGGAGATCCGCGCGGCCGGCGGCACCGCTGACCACGTGGTCTGCGACCTGGCCGACGCGGCGAGCGTCCGCGCCGCCGTCGACCGCACGGTGGAGGTCTACGGCCGCCTCGACCTCGCTTTCAACAACGGCGCGATCGCCCAGCCGCCCGGCCCCCTGGACGAGCTTCCCGAGGCCGACTTCGACCAGGTCACCGCCGTGAACCTCAAGGGTGTCTGGCTCGCCATGACCGCCGAGGTCGCCGCCATCCGGGCCACCGCCGGCACCGGCGCCATCGTCAACAACTCCTCCGTCGGCAGCCTGCGCGCCAACCCCGTCCTGCCCGTCTACGGTGCCCTGAAGCGCGCCGTCAACAGCCTCACCCAGTCGGCGGCCGTCACGTACGGCCCCGAGGGCATCCGGGTCAACGCCATCGCCCCCGGCGGCACGCTCACCGAGATGGTCCGCGCCTGGGACGAGGCCACCCCCGGCGTCATCGACCACATGAAGTCGGTGACGCCCCTGCGCCGCACGGCCGCCCCCGAGGAGGTGGCCGAGGCCGCCGCCTGGCTCCTGAGCGACCGTGCCTCCTATGTCTCGGGCGCGATCCTCCAGGTGGACGGCGGGGCCGGAGCGTAGGCGCAGCCGCCGTCCGGGGCGCGCCAGGTCAGGGAGTGACGTCGATGTGCCTGGCCAGCGCGGTGACGGAAAGGTCGCCGTGGTCGACCCACTGGCGGAACGCCAGCGTCTTGTGCTGGGTCGAGGCTGGCGGGGTGATCTCCAGGTAGGAGGCGTGCACCGCGCCCGAGGTGCCGGTGTTCGCGTGGGTCCAGGCGACGACGGCCTCGGCGCTCTGGCCGTCCTTGAGGACCAGGGTCTTCTTGCCCGGGTCCTTGGCGTACCAGGTGTTGCCCCAGTGCGTGTGGGTCGTGATCGCCTTGTGCGCGGAGTTCTCCAGGCCCAGGCCCGGGTAGCCGCGCAGAGCACAGGTCTTCCCGCTGAGGTTGCGCAGCCTGATGACCACGCCCTGGTGGTTCATCCCGCCGGCGAGCTGCTGCCCGAAGGTGGCCTTGAGCGCGGCGGCGGAACAGGTCGGCGTGGCCGTGACGGCGCTCGGGCCCGCGGCCTCGGCGGTACCGGCCCAGGCGAGCCCCAGGCCGGCGACGGCCGCCGCGGCGAGCACCGTACGGCCGACCCTGCGGCCGGTGCGGTGCCGGATGGTGGTGGACAGATCGGTGGTCTTCCGGTGTGCGTTCACGGTGACAGTGCTCCACTCGCGCTCTGCGGCGGGGGGGGGGGGGGGGGGGGGGGGGGGGGGGGGGGGGGGGGGGGGAAAGGGGGGGGGGGGGGGAGGGGGGGGGGGGGGGGCGGAGGAGAAGATGTGGAGCATTTTGGCTGATGGTGTGCCGGCGGTGGCCAAGAGGGCCC
>NZ_JBVJNZ010000003.1:146350-156429 GCF_055583445.1 Streptomyces sp. NPDC104761
AGGGGGGGGGGAGGGGTGGGGGGGGAAAGGTGGTGGGTTTTTGGGGGGGGGGTGAGGGGGACGGGCTCCAACGCGCGCGTGGCGGCCGGGACCCTGGTATCCGCCCCGCGCCGTCCTCGTGTGCAGTACACAAGGTCAGATGCGCGGTACTCCGGATTTGTTCACGAGAGGCGGCAGGAAATTTCCGTACCTGTCCGCCACCGCTCGACTACTTCCAGGTGTCACTCGTCGTGTAGCCGGACGAGGTGCCCGTCGTGTACGACCGGTTCGCACCCGACTCCCAGGTCACGTTCCCGGAGCTGTCCTTCTTGATGTACTTGTAGGTGAAGGCGGTGCTCTTCGGGACGATCACCAGCTTGCTCCACGTCGGGTACGACTCCGAGGACAGCGGGATCGCGTCGCCGGTGTTCCAGGAGCCCAGGGAGGCGACGGAGCCGACGACGTAGACGTTGGTGCCGTAGTCGGTGGTGGCGTACTCGTTGAAGGTGACGTCGGTGGCGTCGGCGTCGGCCACGTTCCAGGAGTTGTCGAGGTCGAGCGCCGACGTGGTGGTCGTCGCCGACCTGTTGGCGCTGGATTCCCAGGTGACGTTCCCGGACGCGTCCTTCTTCATGTATTTGTACGTGAAGGACGTGTTGACCGGGACGCTCACCTCGCCCGACCAGATCGGGTATCCGGAGGACGAGAGCTGGATCGCCTTCGAGGTGTCCCAGCCGCCGAGGGCCGAGATGGAGCCGACGACGTACACGTTCGTGCCGGAGGTGGTCGACGCGTACTCGTTGAAGGTGGCGTTCACCGTGTCGCCGGTGCTGCCGCCGCCGGTGCCGTCGCAGCCCACCGTGCAGGTGTAGGAGGAGTTGTAGAAGGCGACGGCGCCCTTCGCGGGGATCGTGATGCTCGCGTTGCCGCCGGAGACGGTGACCGTGCCGGCGCCGCCGTCGATGACGTTGGAGTACGTGCCGTCGGCCATGCCCGTCGCGAAGGTATAGGTGGCCGACGACGAGCCGTTGTTGACCGCGAAGAAGCCGGCGCCGCTGCGGCCGAAGCCGATGACGTTCGACGACATGGTCTGCCAGTTGGAGACGGCCGCGCTGCCGGCCGCGTTGTGCCAGGCGACCATGCCGACGACCGCGGTGTCGCGGTCGAGGCAGTTCCAGCCGCTGGAGCAGTCCGTGTCGGTGACGAAGCCCGCGGAGTTGGGCGGGGCCTGGTCGCTCTGGGTCCACTGCCAGCTGGAGTAGACGGTCGGCGTCGACCACTTGTAGGCGAGCTCGAAGAGGTTGGCGAGCTTGTAGCTGTCGCCGTCCTTGTAGCTCATGTCCAGGCCGTTGCGTTCGGTGTCGTGGTTGGTGACGAAGGACACCGAGTTCGCGGCGGGCAGGATGCCGGACGAGGACAGTGACGACAGGTCGCTGACATTGCCCTGGAAGGCCGACTTCATCTTGCTCGCGTACGTGAAGTCGAGGACGTCACCGGAGCCGTAGTAGTCGCTGGGCTGCGGGGTGGAGCCCGGGTAGACCTCGTCGAAGACGTACGGCGCCGCGCCGGACGTCGTGGTGTTCAGCTTGGCCACGATGGCCGCCAGGTCGGTGGCCGGGATGTGCTTGGCCGAGTCCACCCGGAAGCCGTCGACGCCCAGGGCGATCTGCTTGTTCAGGAAGGCCGCGAGACCGGAACGGACGTTGTCGGCGCCGGTCTTGAGGTCGGGCAGGCCCAGCAGTTCGCAGTTCTGGACCTGGGTGAGGTTGGAGTAGTCCTGGATGGTCAGGTCGGAGGTGGGGCAGTCGGCGGAGGTGTGGTAGTCGCCCGGGTTCCAGTCCGGGGTGTCGTACTTGTCGGTGATCGTGGTGCCGTCGTAGCCGGTGCCGGTCTGGGCGGCGGTGTGGTTGATGACCGCGTCGGTGTAGACCTTCACGCCGGCCGCGTGGCAGGCGGAGATCATCGACGCGAACTGCGTCGCCGTGCCGAAACGGCTGTTCAGGGTGTACGAGTAGGGCTGGTAGACGTCCCACCAGTAGTAGCTGGACTGCTTGAGGGACTCGGAGGGCGGGGCGACCTGCACCGCGCCGTACCCGGCCGGTCCGAGCACGTTCGTGCACTCGGACGCGATCGAGTTCCAGTTCCATTCCCAGAGGTTGGCGATCACGTCGCCCTTGGCGGTGGTGTCCGCCTGCGCGGCGGTGGCCGGCAGGGCGACGACGCCGGCGAGCGCCAGGGCGCCCGCGGCGATCGCGACGGCCGTGCGTCTGAAGACACCCGGGGGGTGGTGTCCGGTCATGTGCGGCTCCGAAACACGAGGGACAGGCTTCAACAACCCTGGAGCGTGGGCCAGTTGAGACATCGCGTCAATACGCCTCGTGAAAGTTCTTGCTGTGAGTTTCAAGCCTCTTGCTGTAAACCTTTCGTTAGCGATACGGTCGCGCGGGGTCGGACCCAAGAGAGCCGCTATCGCTAGGAGTTCATGCCGGTGATACATGTCAGACGGGTCGCGGCCGTCGCCGTCGCCGCCCTCGCCGCCGCGCTGGTGCAGCCTCTGGCCGCACACGCCGCCGCCCCGCCCGCGCCGCCTTCCGACGCGAGGCTCGCCGCCGAGCCCGCCCGGCACGACGACACCCGCGAGCAGTTCTACTTCGTCATGCCGGACCGCTTCGCCAACGGTGACAAGAGCAATGACAAGGGCGGCCTGACGGGCTCCCGGCTCTCCACCGGCTACGACCCCACCGACAAGGGCTTCTACCAGGGCGGCGACCTCAAGGGCCTGACCCAGCGGCTCGACTACATCAAGGGGCTCGGCACCACCGCCATCTGGATGGCGCCGATCTTCAAGAACAAGCCCGTGCAGGGAACCGGGAGCAACGCCTCGGCCGGCTACCACGGGTACTGGATCACCGACTTCACCCAGGTCGACCCGCACTTCGGCACCAACAAGGACCTTCAGACCCTCATCTCCAAGGCGCACGCCAAGGGCATGAAGGTCTTCTTCGACGTCATCACCAACCACACCGCCGACGTCGTCGACTACAAGGAGAAGTCGTACGACTACCTCTCCAAGGGCGCCTTCCCCTACCTGACCAAGGACGGGCGGCCCTTCGACGACGCCGACTACGCGGCCGGCGGCAAAAAGTTCCCTTCGGTGGACACCGCCTCCTTCCCGCGCACCCCGACCGTGGCGGGCGACAGCAAGGTGCCGTCGTGGCTCAACGACCCGACGATGTACCACAACCGGGGCGACTCGACGTTCGCCGGCGAGTCCGCGACCTACGGCGACTTCTCGGGACTCGACGACCTGTGGACCGAGCGGCCCGAGGTCGTCAGCGGCATGGAGAAGATCTACGAGCGGTGGGTGAAGGACTTCGCCATCGACGGCTTCCGGATCGACACCGTCAAGAACGTCAACATGGAGTTCTGGACGCAGTGGGCGACCGCGCTGGACACGTACGCGGCCCGGCACGGCCGTAAGAACTTCTTCATGTTCGGCGAGACGTATTCCTCGGACACGTCCGTCACCTCCCCGTACGTCACCCAGGGCCGCCTCGACGCGACTCTCGACTTCCCCTTCCAGGACGCGGCCCGCTCCTACGCCTCCCAGGGCGGCAGCGCGCAGAAGCTCGCGAGCGTCTTCGGCGACGACTACAAGTACACGACCGACAAGGCGAACGCCTACGAACAGGTCACCTTCCTCGGCAACCACGACATGGGCCGGATCGGGTACTTCCTGGAGCAGGACAACCCGAAGGCCACGGACGCGCAGCTGCTGGCCAAGGACCGGCTCGCCAACGAGGTGATGTTCCTCAGCCGCGGCAACCCGGTCGTCTACTACGGCGACGAGCAGGGCTTCACCGGCTCCGGCGGCGACAAGGACGCCCGGCAGACCATGTTCGCGTCGAAGGTCGCCGACTACCTGGACGACGACGAGATCGGCACCGACCGGACCGCCGCCAGCGACTCGTACGACACGAGTGCACCGCTCTACAAGCAGATCAGTGCTCTCGGCAAGCTCCGCAAGGACAATCCCGCCCTCGCCGACGGCGTCCAGACCGAGCGCTACGCGGCCGACGGCGCCGGCGTCTACGCGTTCACCCGGACGGACGCGAAGACCGGCCAGGAGTACGTCGTCGCCTTCAACAACGCCGACACGGCGAAGACGGCGACCTTCGCCACCGGTTCCGCCGGCATGCGCTACCGGGCCGCCTACGGCACCGACGGCACCCTCACCTCCGACGGCTCGGCGCAGCTGACCGTCACCGTCCCCGCCGAGTCCGCCGTCGTCTACAAGGCGGCCGGCCCCCTCGCCAGGCCCGCCACCGCACCGAAGCTCACCCTCCAGGCCCCGGCCGCCGGCGCCACCGGCACCGTCGACCTCACCGCGGACGTCACCGGCGGACAGCTCGACCGCGTCGTCTTCGCCGCCCAGGTCGGCAACGGCAAGTGGACCACCCTCGGCTCCGCCGACCACGCCCCCTACAAGGTCACCCAGACCCTCGCCAAGGACGTCCCGGCCGGCACCGCCCTGCGCTACAAGGCGGTCGTCGTCGACTCCGCCGGGCACACCGCCGGCGCGCTCGCCGAGAGCACCTCCGGCACCCCGCCCGCCGCCGAGACGCCCACCGCCTCCTCCCGCGACTACGCGGTCGTCCACTACCGGCGCACCGACGGCGACTACGACAACTGGGGCCTGTACGCCTGGGGCGACCTCGCCGACGGCGAGGCGACCACCTGGCCCGCCGGGCACCCCTTCACCGGCCGGGACGCGTACGGCGCCTTCGCCTACGTCAAGCTGAAGCCCGGCGCCACGAACGTCGGCTTCCTCGTCGTCGACAAGGACGGCGACAAGGACGTCTCCGCCGACCGCTCCATCGACGTCACCAAGACGGGCGAGGTGTGGATCGAGCAGGGGAAGGCGGACGTCCTCACGACGAGACCGGCCGACGCCTACCCCGCACAGGACACCAGCAAGGCCGTCATCCACTACCACCGTGCCGACGGGGACTACGACGGCTGGGGCCTGCACGTCTGGACGGGCGCGGCCAGTCCCACCGACTGGTCGAACCCCCTGAAGCCGGTGAAGACTGATGCCTATGGCGCGGTCTTCGAGGTACCGCTCACCGAGGGTGCCACCAGCCTCAGCTACATCATCCACAAGGGCGACGAGAAGGATCTCTCCGCCGACCAGTCACTCGACCTCAAGACCGACGGCTACGAGGTGTGGCTGTTGAACGGCCAGGAGAAGCACCTGCTCCCGCAGCCCGCCGGCAGCGCGGCCGCGCTCGACCTGTCCACCTCCAAGGCGGTCTGGATCGACCGGGACACGGTCGCCTGGGACGGCGTCGACGGCGCGGTCTCCACCCAGCTGGTGTACTCCCACGACGGTTCGATCGCCGTCAAGGACGGGACCCTGACCAGCGACGACGAGCGGTGGCTGCGGCTGACGAAGACCACCCTCACCGACGCGCAGAAGGCGAAGTTCCCGTACCTGAAGGACTACACGGCCTGGTCGGTCGACCCGCGCGACCGCGGCCGGGTGCGCGAGGCGCTCGGCGGGCAGCTCGTCGCCTCCCAGCGCGCCGCCAACGGCGCGGTGCTGGCCGCGACCGGCGTGCAGATCGCGGGCGTGCTGGACGACGTGTACGCCAAGGCGACGACGGCGGACCTCGGCCCGGTCTTCCACGACGGAAAGCCCACGCTCTCCGTCTGGGCGCCGACCGCGCAGTCCGTCGCCCTCGAACTCGACGGCTCGCCGAAGACGATGCACCGCGACCCCGCCACCGGCGTCTGGTCCGTCACCGGCCCCGCGTCCTGGAAGAACAAGCCCTACCGGTACGTCGTGAAGGTCTGGGCGCCCAGCGTCCGGAAGGTCGTCACCAACAAGGTCACCGACCCCTACTCGGTCGCCCTCACCGCGAACTCGGAACGCAGCCTCGTCGTCGACCTGAACGACAAGTCCCTGGCCCCCGGCGGCTGGTCGACGTACACCAAGCCCAAGGCCGTCCCGATGAAGGACGCCCAGATCCAGGAGCTGCACGTCCGGGACTTCTCGGTGGCCGACTCCACGGTCCCGGCCGCCGACCGGGGCACCTACCTCGCCTTCACCGACAAGAACAGCGACGGCTCCCAGCACCTCAAGGCCCTCGCCGAGTCCGGGACTTCCTACGTCCATCTGCTCCCGGTCTTCGACTTCGCCACCGTGCCCGAGAAGAAGGCCGACCAGGCGAGCCCCGGCTGCGACCTCGCCTCCTACCCGGCCGACTCGGAGCAGCAGCAGGCCTGCGTCTCCGCGGTGGCCGCGAAGGACGCCTACAACTGGGGCTACGACCCCTACCACTTCACGGTCCCCGAAGGCTCGTACGCCACCGACCCGGACGGCACCGCGCGTACCGTGCAGTTCCGGAAGATGGTCAAGTCCCTCAACGACGACGGGCTGCGGGTCGTCATGGACGTCGTCTACAACCACACCTCGGCCAGCGGCGAGGCGGACACCAGCGTCCTCGACCAGATCGTGCCCGGCTACTACCAGCGGCTGCTCGCCGACGGCAGCGTCGCCAACAGCACCTGCTGCGCCAACACCGCTCCCGAGAACGCCATGATGGGCAAGCTGGTGGTGGACTCGATCGTCACCTGGGCGAAGGAGTACAAGGTCGACGGGTTCCGCTTCGACCTGATGGGCCACCACCCGAAGGCCAACATCCTGGCCGTCCGCAAGGCGCTCGACGCGCTGACCCTGAAGAAGGACGGCGTCGACGGCAAGAAGATCATCCTGTACGGGGAGGGCTGGAACTTCGGCGAGGTCGCCAACGACGCCCGGTTCGTGCAGGCCACCCAGCAGAACATGGCCGGCACCGGCATCGCCACCTTCTCCGACCGGGCCCGGGACGCCGTACGCGGCGGCAGCCCCTTCGACGACGACCCCGGCATCCAGGGCTTCGCCTCCGGCCTCTACACCGACCCCAACTCCTCGACGGCCAACGGTACCGAGGCGGAGCAGAAGGCCCGCCTCCTGCACTACCAGGACCTGATCAAGGTCGGGCTGACCGGCAACCTCGCCAAGTACAGGTTCACCGACAGCGACGGCAAGGAGGTCACCGGCGCGGAGATCGACTACAACGGCTCGCCCGCCGGATACGCCGACGCGCCCGGCGACGCCCTCGCCTACGTCGACGCACACGACAACGAATCGCTGTTCGACGCGCTGACGTACAAACTGCCGGCCGGCACCTCCGCGTCCGACCGGGCCCGGATGCAGGTCCTGGCGATGGCCACGGCCGCCCTCTCGCAGGGGCCCTCGCTCTCCCAGGCCGGCACCGACCTGCTGCGCTCCAAGTCCCTGGACCGCAACTCCTTCGACAGCGGCGACTGGTTCAACGCCATCCACTGGAACTGCGCCGACGGCAACGGCTTCGGCCGCGGGCTGCCGACGGCCGCCGACAACCAGTCCAAGTGGTCCTACGCCAGGCCGCTGCTGACCTCGGTGAAGGTCGGGTGCCCGCAGATCGACGGGGCCTCGGCCGCCTACCGGGACCTGCTGAGGATCCGTACCACCGACAAGGCGTTCTCGCTCGGCACGGCCGCGCGGGTGCAGTCGAAGCTCTCCTTCCCGCTGTCGGGGAAGGACGAGACGCCCGGCGTGATCACCATGGAACTCGGTGACCTCGTCGTGGTGTTCAACGCGAGCCCCGAGCGGCAGGAGCAGCGGGTGGGCACCCTGGCCGGAACCGGTTACCGGTTGCACCCGGTGCAGGCCTCGGGCGCGGACTCCGTCGTCAAGTCGGCATCGTACGACCGGGAAACGGGTACGTTCGAGGTTCCGGGGCGTACGGTGGCGGTGTTCTCGCGGACCACGTGACCGAGGCCTTACGTTGGTGGGGCAGGCCCGAAACCGGGTACTGCCCCACCGGTGTTGTCCAGGGGCTGGGAGAATGGACGTCAACGGCAAGCTGACAGACACGACCGTGCTGGTCGTGGACGACGAGCCCGCGAGCCGGTACGCGCTGGGCACCGTCCTGCGCCGGGCCGGCCACCAGGTCGTCGCGGTCGCCGACGGCCGGCAGGCGCTCGCCGAACTCGACGTACGGCTGCGCAAGGGTGCCCTGCCCGACGTGGCCCTCGTCGACGTGAACCTGCCGGACATGAGCGGCTTCGAACTGTGTCGCCGGCTCAAGGAGCGGCCGCACATGGCCGCCCTGCCCGTCGTGCACTTCTCGGCCCTCCGGGTCCCCCCGGCGGACCGCTGCCCGGGCCTCGACACGGGGGCCGAGGCGTATCTGACGGTGCCCGCCGAGCCGGAGGAGATCGAGGCGGCGGTCCGGGCGGCGGTGCGCGCCGCCCGGCTCCGCGCCGACGACCAGGCGCTGGTACGGCGGCTGAAACTGCTGTCGGAGACGATCGTCACCATCCAGTCGGCCCGCTCGCTGCAGGAACTGGCCGACGCCGCCGCGGACGGCGCCGCCCGCCTCCTCGGCAGCCCCGCCGCCGTCTTCGTCCTCGACCAGGACGACGAGCTGTTCCGCGGCCTGTACCGGGAGCGCACCTCCCTCGCCCTGCCGGACGAGGGCGCCCACCGGGACGTGGCCGGCCTGCTGCGGCGGCTCACCCGCGGGCAGTCCGGGGTCCGGATCACCACCGTGCCGACGCCGCTGTGGCCCACCGGGTTCTTCCGGCCCGGGGTGGAGCACGACGCCCGGCTGACGCTGGTCCTCACCCAGGACGGCAAGGTGCCGGTCTGCGTGGCCACTCCCACCCGCGGGCAGCGCAGGGTCGACCCGGAGAACGAGGCGCTGCTGGCCCAGCTGGCCCAGGCCACCGCGCTCGCCGCCGAGCCGCTGCTCATGTACCAGGTGGAGCGGCACGTCGCGCTCACCCTCCAGCACAGCTTCCTGCCCCGCCCGCACCAGCTTCCCGAGCTGCCGGGCGTCGACATAGCGGTCCGGTACGAGCCCGCCTCCCAGGAGACCGAGATCGGCGGCGACTTCTACGCCGCGCTGCGGGTCGGCGACGGGGTGCTCACCGCGGTCGGGGACGTCGTGGGGCACTCGCTGGACGCGGCCACCGTCATGGTGGAACTGCGGCACGCGCTGCGCGCCTACTGCCTCACCGAGAGCGACCCGGCCGCCCTCGCCGACCGCCTCGACCGGCTGCTCCAGCACTACCACGCCGACGTCACGGCCACCGTCTGCCTGGCCCTGATCGACCCGGCGACCGGGCGGACCCGCGTCGCCAACGCCGGGCACATCCCGCCGCTGATACTGGGCGACGACGGCAGCGCGGAGTACGTGAAGGCGTCCGGTCCGCTGCTCGGGGTGGGCCTGCCGCATCCGCCCCCCACCGAGCTGGTCCTCGAACCCACCGACCGGCTCCTCATGGTCACCGACGGCCTCATCGAGACCCGCGGCACCGACCTCACGGTCTCCATGGAGCACCTCCGGGCCGCCGCCGGCGGCGCCCTGCCCGGCCTGGAGGCCCTGTGCGACACCCTGCTGGCCTGCTTCGGCCGGGACCGCGAGGACGACGTCGCACTCCTTGCGCTGAGCCTGGCGAACTAGGCTGGACTTCAGTAGCCGTAGAACAGGAGTGCAGATGCCGCAGATCACCGTCGACTACACCGCTGTGCTGACCGACGAGGACGTCTTCGACACGGACGGTTTCGTACGCGCGCTGCACGAGACGGTCGTCGAGATCGCCGCCGCCAAGCCGGAGGCCTGCAAGACCATGTTCCGGGACGGGTACTCCGCGTACGGGTACAACGCCATGGACCAGAGCGACGCCCTCGTGCACGTGACCGTCGCGCTTCTCGCCGGACGCACCGAGGAGACGAAGGCGAAGCTCACGGAGGCCGTGCTGGAACTGGTCCGCAGCCATGTGACGCCGACCGACGGGATCACCCTGCACGCCTCTGCGGAGGTACGGGACCTGGACCCTTCGTACCGGAAGTACGAGGGCTAGGTCTGCTGTTGCCGGTTTCCGGCTGCGGCGCCGCGGGGGCTGGTCGGGGGGGGGGGGGGGGGGGGCGGGGGGGGGGGGGGGGGGGGGGGGGGGGGGGGGGGGGGGGGGGGGGGAGGCAAAAAAAGAAAAACGCAACACAAAAA